>NZ_CP157278.1:3629819-4234789 GCF_040026395.1 Pedobacter lusitanus | reverse complement strand
ATTGAATACTACAAAATGCATGTTTTTATCAGGGCCTCCATTATTAATCTGAAAGGCGTTGCCGGCAGGATCGAAAATCTCACCTGTTGCAGATTCTCTGTTAAAAGCCAGCGTGCCGAAATAAGGAGCATTGCCTGGGTGAATACTTACACCTGTTTTTGCATTCCTAATGCTTAACAATGAATTTGGGCTATCAGTCCCGATACCAACATTTCCTGTAGCGCCTGCTATAACCAGTGCATTATTGGTAACCATAGCCCCTGAACCCTGATAAATCTGAAAATGTAAATTCTTATCCCCTCCTCCGTTATTAATCTGAAACGCATTTCCTGAAGGATCAAAAATTTCACCCGTCCCCGATTCTCTGTTAAAAGCCATCGTGCCGAAATAAGCAGGATTATTGCCAGGATGAATACTGACACCGGTATTACCACTTCTAATGGACAAGGACGAGTTAGGATTTGATGTTCCTATTCCAACATTTCCACCTTGCAGAGGGAATGTATTCTGGGCATAAGAAGAATAACCGCATAATAATGTTGCTATCAGGGTATAGCTTTTTATCATTTTGAGTAAAATTTAGGAAACAAATATATACACAAAACAAGCTTTTAAATACTTAAGAGGATTGTTATTGAACTCCAGGCAAAAACAAACACTCTTAAGTACATTAACATAGAAGATTTAAAATTTAATCAATAGTTTTTCACCCATAAGTTTACCGTCTTTATAGTATTCAAAGAACCATTCACCGTTCTTTTTCAATACGATTCCATTAGCGTTTCCGTTATCGGCTATAAAATAATCCTGAACTGAAGTCCTGGATAAGGTTAATACTTTCTTTGGTGTTGTATCGATCAATTGATAACCATTAGCTGTTGGCTGGGCATATAATGTTCCGGCTGGCTGACTTGTTTCTGCTGCTACGACTTTTACCACAGGAGCAGTTACAGGGGCAACAACGGCTGCTTTGGCAGTAACAACCTCAGTTGCTGGTACAATAACGGCAGCGCTTACAGGGGCAGCTACAGTTGCAGCCGCAGCAGTTTCCTGATTCTGTACAGCCGCAGTTCCTGTATAAGCATATGGAACATCATTTAAAGAAGTAAATGCATCTCTCAAAGCCATGTTATAAGAAGTCTTGAATTCTTTTTCTCTGCTTTTCCCCTCTTTACTTTTGAAAATGATATTACCTTTACAGTCTTTCAATAACATTGTAAGATTAGTTGTAAACATGCTGTTTTTTGATAATACTTCAACATGAAGCGCATTGCACTTATTGTTGGCAATTTCATTAGGCAAGTCCCCGTTATCAAAATAGGCCGTAAAACCTTTATCCTGCAACAGAAATTTAGCCAGTGTATTTAATCTGTACTGGTCATCTTCTTTAAGAAAACTGAATCTTTCCGGTACGATTACATATTTATAGTTATTAATCGTATTCTGGGCATAGCCTGAAACGGAGATAAATAAAAGAAAGAATAAGATGTATCTTTTCATAATGAATATTTTACGAATAATTGATATTGCTTTTCTCAAATATGCTGTCAATAAATCGCATTGTTTAAGAATGACTAAGATATAAATATAGTTTCTATTGTTTCAAACTAAAGAGATTCAGTTAACACCATAAAAAAAACAAAAAGATGATTACTTAATTTATGTTCTGTTTTGACTGTTATCAAAAACAAGGATAGAAATAATGAGATTAATATGGTTATTACAGCAATTGTATCTAATAAATTAATCTTATCCATTAATCACTATGCATTGTTTATTTTCAGGAATTTGTTTTTTTGGAGGTAACGGTTCGCAGCTTTATGATATGCCTTCTTTATCCGTTTATCTTAGGTAGCGAATCTAGCTAATTTTTATGATTATTACTTAACTGGCTAAATTCCCTGAGGATATAATGAAAAAAAGGAAACCAGTGATAAAAAAATTGTCAGGAGTCAGGAGAATCCTGATTTGAAATGAAAAACCCCCATTCTATCACTAGAAATGGGGGTTTTATGCGATTTTCGGTCTTGAAAATCTTTGCTCCCTCTGCTGGGCTCGAACCAGCGACCCTCTGATTAACAGTCAGATGCTCTAACCAGCTGAGCTAAGAAGGAGTGCTGGTTTTTAAAAAAAATAACGCTCTTTTTAAAAAGGTAAAGCGTAAATAAAAGGCAATGCCCTCTACTTTAACAGAAAAAGTCTTTCAACGTGATGTCGAAAGACTTTTAATCTGCTCCCTCTGCTGGGCTCGAACCAGCGACCCTCTGATTAACAGTCAGATGCTCTAACCAGCTGAGCTAAGAAGGAGTACTCTGGTTATCCGAAAACGACTTTCTGCTTTAATAAACAACATAAAGCTTCGTTCGTTTTGGGAATGCAATATTAGGGCTTTTAAATTATTTATGCAATATTTGTAGACAATATTTTTCAAAAAAAATTAAAATAAAACATATGAGCCTGATAATCATAGGATCTGTAGCATTTGATGCAATTGAAACTCCCTTCGGAAAGACCGATAAAATAGTGGGTGGAGCTGCAACTTATGCAAGTTTAGCTGCATCTTACTTCTATAAGAAGGTGAAAATAGTCGGAGTTGTGGGTGATGACTTCCATAAAAAAGACATTGATACTTTTACAAATCATGGTATTGATACTGAAGGACTGCAGATAAAAGCAGGTGAAAAGTCATTCTTCTGGTCTGGAAAATATCACAATGATATGAACAGCAGAGATACTTTAGTTACTGAATTGAATGTACTGGGAGATTTCGATCCGATTATTCCTGAAAGCTACCAGGACTGCGAATACCTGATGTTAGGTAATCTCTCACCACAGGTACAGCAAACAGTCATCAAACGTCTTAAAAACAGGCCTAAACTAATTGTTCTGGACACCATGAACTTCTGGATGGACATCGCTCTGGATGATTTACTGGAAACACTGAAAATGATAGACGTGTTAACTATCAATGATGAAGAAGCACGTCAGCTTTCTGGTGAATACTCACTGGTTAAAGCTGCTAAAAAGATATTGGCTATGGGCCCTAAATACCTGATCATTAAAAAAGGCGAACATGGTGCATTACTTTTCCATGAGGATAAAGTATTCTCTACTCCTGCTCTGCCATTGGCAGATGTATTTGATCCTACAGGTGCGGGAGATACTTTTGCAGGTGGTTTTATTGGTTATCTGGCAAAAGTTGGCACAATCAACTTTGATAATATGAAAAATGCAATTGTCTATGGTTCTGCTTTAGCATCTTTCTGTGTTGAAAAATTTGGTACAGAAAAAATTGTTAATCTGACTGAAACAGAGGTTGCCGATCGTATCCAGCAGTTTGTAAACCTTAGTGCATTCACACTTACTGAAGCATAAGTACCTGTTGTTTACTCAAACAGGTTGCTATCAATCAAAAAAGCATCAGCCTTAAGGCTGATGCTTTTTTTTTAACTTTTTAATCTGCCTATTGCAGTAAATTTTTCAAATACAGTTTCAGAATGTGGCGCATCTGCCAGCTCATCGGTCAGATCCTGCCCTGCCCAATGTTCATAATGTTTTCCGTTTTTCCATAACCGGCTTTCTCCCACATCATAAATCAATCCGAGATAAGCAACCCAGATCTGTGGTTTATCCTGTCCGTTTCTTAAGGCCAGCTGCTGCCTGGTGAATTCTGGTAATTCGTTCATCAGCGTTGCGATCTTAATTTAAAAAACTCAAAAAGATAAACACTCAGCAATAACATTCCCATAAAATAAAAAGGTGCTTCAAAAGGAATATTAAACTGACTAAAGTTTAATGTTTCACTACTGGTATACTGCAACACAGGAAGATTGGTCAGTAAACCATAAACCACATAAAATGGAATTAAAGTAACCAGAAATGCTCTGTAAAACCGATACATAAATCTGATCTTATTGACATACTCTATGTACAGGATAAACAACAGTAATATCGAAAACGTATACAGTGTATATAATTTCTTATGACCAAAATAGAGCATAGCGATACATATACCCAGCATAATATTACTAAATGCCAGACTATATTTATCAGGATTATTATCAGGATAACGGTAATTAAGAAAAAGATAAACCGCCAGTCCGCACAGTGGCAAAATAAAGGACAGCAGCAATTCTTCGATCGGCAGTTGCCACAACGTCATTCCGCTTAAAAAAGGCGGATTAAATACAATCACTTTAAACTGCGTCAAAAACTCCGTAGGAATAGAAAAGGCAAAAACAGTGATTAAAAGAGCAAGAACAATGAATTTACTATTATTGGTAAAATTCAACTGCCTGATAGAAAATAATAGAACCGGCAATAATAAAAGTACCAGGTTGATGAGTAAGTAGGTATAGTTCATTGAGCAGAATAAGTCAGAAGGTCAAAAATATACTTTTGATCCCATTAAACCATTTTCTTTTTCCATGAGCTATTTAAATAAAAAAGCTGCTATTTTTCAAACAGCAGCTTTTCTTCAAAAGGGAAAAGGATTTTTAGACGATCTCTGTTCCCAAAATTTCTTTAGAATACGTTTTAAGATATTTCTTTAATATCTGACGGGCCACGTGAATTCTGGTTTTTACTGTTCCAATTGGAATATCAAGCATATCCGCAATTTCATGATACTTATAACCTTCAAAATATTTAATGAAGGGCACATAATATTCTGGCTGCAGAGTCGCCAGGGCCTTATTGATATCCCCAATAATAAATTTACTGTCAATTGTATTTTTAGTGGCGCTGTAATGCAGATTGGCAGAAGAGATATCCTCAGATTTAGTAATTAAAGCATTTGTTTTAACCAAACGTCTGTAATTATTGATAAAGGTGTTTTTCATGATGGTAAACAACCACCCTTTCAGATTTGTACCTTCTTTAAATTTGCCATAATAGGTCACTGCTTTCAGCATCGTGTCCTGAACCAGATCGTTTGCATCTTCTATATCTTTAGTAAAATTTAAAGCGAATGACTGCAAGGAAACCGAATGGTTGTGTAGCTGAAGGTTGAATTCATTTTTTGTCATAGTGTTTAAGTTTTAAGGTTAAAAAAGCAAGCAAACAAGACCTTTTAAAAGTGGCGTCATCAAGTTTGTTTAATCTTGTATATTAACACTTATACAACATATGTACCAAAAAACTATTTCATGGTTAAACACATTATTTTAGCTATTCAACCATGAAAAAATAAGCTATAGCCATGAAAATCACACAATTGTTACAGAATATTCACTTCGCGTTCCAGCTTTACATCAAATTTAGAGAACACAGTGTCTATAATTTTTTCTGAAAAACTATACACTTCCTTACCGGTAGCTCCACCATGGTTAACCAATACCAGGGCTTGATTTTTCCAGGTGCCGGTATGCCCTTCCGTTATCCCTTTAAAACCACATTGTTCAATAAGCCATCCTGCAGCAAGTTTAACTTTATCATCTCCCGCCGGATAACTGATCACTTCTGGAAAATTATGTTTTAACTTCTCAAATCTGGAACGGTCGATGATTGGATTCTTAAAGAAACTTCCGGCGTTACCGATAGTTGAAGGATCAGGCAGTTTACTTACCCTGATCTCTGAAACAATATTTGAAATATCCGTAATAGTTGGATGAGTTATTCTTCTTTCTGCCAGCAGGGATTGGATAGCACCATACTGGGAATTGATTCTTATGCGGGTGAATAATTTGAAAACAACACCAGTAATAATATATTGCCCTTTGAATTCATTTTTAAAAATACTGTCTCTGTAAGCAAAATGACAATCTGCATGATTGAACTGTTTAAACTCGCCTGTAGCAAGCTCAAATGCATCACAAGACTCAAAAACATCTTTTAACTCAACACCATAGGCACCAATATTCTGTATAGGGGATGCACCTACAGTACCTGGAATAAGACTTAAATTTTCCATTCCTGCGTAACCATTTTCCACGCAATAATTAACCAGATCATTCCAGACTACACCTGCTCCTGCCCGGACAATAACCTGACCATCTGCAACTTCTGCAGTTAGACCTGGAATACTGATCTTAAGCACAAGACCATCATAATCTTCCGTAAAAAGCATATTACTTCCGCCACCAAGTACCAGTACCTTATTCTGTTTGAATACCACATGATTTCTCAATTCAACCAGATCTTCTTTAGTAAGAATATCAATAAAAAAACGGGCTTTGACGTCAATGCCAAAAGTATTGTAAGCTTTAAGGGAGATATTTTCTTGTATTACAAGCATAAGAATTATTGGAATTATTTACCGCAAATGTAATTGTTAGGCCGTGTAATAAACATGTTAATTATAATATTTAATAAATTTGCATAATTTACATCCGATTCTAACCTATATTCAAGCCGACACCCCAATAGAAAAAAAGCATTGCTCATTCACAATGGAAAATCAAGATAGAAAAAGACTTTTAATTATAGATGCTGCGTTAAAGAGATTCGCACACTACGGACTCGCAAAAACAACTATGACTGAAATTGCAAAAGACATTGCTTTTTCAAAAGCCCTGCTTTATTATTATTTTCCTGACAAACTAAGTCTGTATGTAAGTGTAATTGAAAATATGATGCACACCATCAGCAGAGATCTGGTAAAGTCTGTAGAAAAAACCTCTACTGCCACAGAGGGAATACTGATGTTACTTCAAAAAAGACAAGCCTTTACTCAGAAATACTATAACCTCCTTGAATATACGCAAATGATTGGCCCTGATCTGCCTGAAGCTCTTTACGAGAAATTTCAGCGCGCCAGAGCATTTGAATTAAAGATTATTACCGGCCTGCTCACTAAAGGTGACTCATCGGGAGAATTCGCAATAAAGGATATCCCCTTCACTACAGAAATATTCGTTGAAGCTGTTTCCGGAATACATTTCAATATTCTTAACCGGGCCAAAAATATATTCCCCGGCAAAGAACAGTTTAAATTAATCTTCCTGAAAGAAAAACGTTTCGCTGAAATCTTTCTGGCCGGATTAAAACCATCTAAATAAGTCATAGAATTACCATTTATTCTTAACAGCGCTTAACAAACCCTTAAAAGATGGTTAAAGTGACATAAAATCTAACACAAAAGTCACAATAATGTCATTTTTACACTAGATAACCTTGTTTTATCCGAAAAATTTCTTCAATAGAAATGCTTGCCATACTTTTGACTTTACAAATAATAAAGTCAGAAGGTAAAAAAGTAAAATGGCAGAAACGGATAAAAAAAGGGAGCTAATTATAGAGGGTGCAATAAAGCGTTTTATACATTTCGGCATCAACAAAACTACAATGAATGAGATTGCAGAAGATCTATCTGTCTCTAAACCTTCATTGTATTATTATTTCCCGGACAAAACCAGTTTAATTCTTGGCGTTGTTGAACGCATTTTTAAAGATTATTTCGACGTATTATATGCCGATTTAAAACAGGAAGCCAACATTGAGACTACGTTGTTAAATATTGTCGAAATCAAACATCGCTTTTTCCTGCGCTATTATATGCTGCATTTATCCAACGGAAATCCGGATTCTTCTTTAAACTCAGTAGAATTAAAATCATATTTAGAAAAAATGCTTGAAAAAAATGTCCAGTTCCACGAAAAGATATTCGAGATGGCTGTGGCAAACAAAGAAATTGCGCCTCAGGAGGATATTCCTAAACTAGCTGAATTGTACTTATCATGCCAGTCCGGTCTAACTTCATTATGCATCATGCATGGAAACAAAGAACTTTTTCCAGGCAAAAAAGAACTGAAGCTGATGAAGGAAAAACAAATAAGTCTTTCCAAAATATTCATTAAAGGACTAAAAAATTAAAACCAGCCCTATTACAAGAAAACCACAATCATGATTAAAAGAGTAAAATCAATCCCCATCTTAATATTATGCCTGCTATTTGCAAATCTCGTGAGTGCACAAGAGCAGTTAACATTAAAAGATGCACTCCATTTTGCTATACAAAATAACGCTAACGCACGTAAAGCAAAACTGGATATAGACGGCGGAAAATACAAAACACAGGAAATAAGAGCAAGAGCTCTTCCTCAAATCACGGGAAGTGGTAATCTGACCTACAACCCTATTATTGGTCAGCTTGTAGTAGGAAGTCTGTCTTTTCCTATGGGCAGAAGCTGGAATGTGAATGGTGGAGTTCAATTGAGTCAGCAGCTCTTTAATCAACAGGTTTTTACAGGCCTGCAGGCAGCAAAAAAAAGCGAAGCCTATTACAACCTTAATTCAGATTACACAGAAGAACAGGTAATTGAGATGGTAGCCAATAATTACTACCAGGTTTTGGTAAGCAGACAACAATTAAATGTCATTGACACCAATATCAAAAACGTTAAAGTCGTTGAAAAGATCCTTGCCAATCAGTATAAGAATGGTCTGGCTAAAAAAATTGATGTAGACAGAATCAAAGTAAACCTGACTAACCTGGAAACTCAGCGTGAGCAGACTATTAATGCTGTTATACAGTTAGAAAACCAGTTAAAATATTCTATGGGTATGCCGGTTGCAACAACAATCACCTTACCAGCAGACGAATTCAGCAAAGTAGAAACACTACCTGCAATGGCAGACAGTATTAATGTAGAAGGAAGAACGGAAATCAGGTTATTAAACATTCAGAATGAATTGCTTGGTTTACAACGTAAGGCCTATGTTTCTGAATATTATCCTCAGCTTTCTTTAACAGGTAATATATCCAGAACAGGACTAAGTGATAAATTCGATTTACTTTCCCGTCATGGTCTGGCTACCTACTATAACTCTTCTGCAATTGGATTGACATTGAATATCCCTATATTCAATGGTTTTGCGACCCGTTCCAGAATACGTCAGGCGGATGTGGATATCAAAAAGAATAATGAGGATATCAGACAAACAAAAAACACACTGAACCTTGCTTATGAAAATGCAAAAATCCAGTTGAAGAATAATATCAATACGATCAAGTCACAACGTCAGAATGTTTTACTGGCTCAGGAAATCTATAATAGCACACAGAACAACTACAATAATGGGCTTGCGGCATTAACAGACCTTTTAGACACTGAAAATGCATTAACATCAGCACAAAACAGCTATACTCAGGCATTACTGAACTACAAAATTGCCGAAATACAACTAATCAAATCTAACGGAAATATAAAATCACTATTAAAATGAAAAGAGGAATTATAACAGTCATTCTAATTATAGTTGTTATCGGAGCGATCGCTTTCGTGCTTAAAAACAATAAGAAGAAAAATGACGCGCAAACGGCTTTGGTAGCTCAGGGAAGCGGTGCTATCAGTGTACGCGTGGCTCCCGTGAAAAAAGTGGCCGTTGATTTGGATTTTAGTGCGAATGGTAATTTTATACCTAAAAAGGAATTAAACTTTTTATCAGAAAATGCCGGCCGTATTACAAAGATATACGTAGAAGAAGGCGACCGCGTACATAAGGGACAGGTTCTAGCCCATATCGACGCTGAAATCATCAATACAGATAAAGAAACTGCACAGGCAGCATTGGATAATGCAATCAGAGATGAAGCCAGATATGTAAGTTCTTTCCAGACAGGTGGTGTAACACAACAGCAGCTTGACCAGGCAAAACTGGCTACAAGAAATGCAAAACTAAGATTACAGAGTTCTGCCAGAAGAGTTAGTGATGCAAATATCAAATCTCCGATTGATGGTATAGTGAACAAGAAATATATTGAAACCGGTGCTTTTGTTACAGCACAGGGTACACAATTGTTTGAGCTGGTTGATGTTTCCAAATTAAAGTTGAAAGTTAATGTAAACGAAGGTCAGGTAGCCAACCTGAAAGTTGGTGAAGCAGTACAGATTAAATCGAATGTTTTCCCTGCCGATAATTTCTCTGGTAAAATTACTTTCATTGCCCCTAAAGCTGATGAAACCTTAAATTTCCCAATCGAAATTGAAGTAGATAATAACCACGCCAATACCATCAAAGCAGGTATGTACGGAACTGCAATCTTTAAGTTTCCTGCACAGGCAGCTACGATTACTATTCCCCGCGGTTCATTTGTGGGTAGTGTAAGCAGTAACGAAGTTTTTGTACTGGGCGAAGGAAATACAGCAAAACTGCGCAAAGTAGTTGCAGGCAGAATTATCAGTGATCAGGTAGAAATCCTTGAAGGATTGAAAGAAGGAGAAACAGTTATCACCAGCGGACAGATCAACCTGGTTGACGGCAGCCCTGTGGCAATTATCAAATAATTTTAGATCAGCATATAATCTATATATAGATGAAATTAACAGAAATATCAATAAAAAGACCTTCGCTTGTCATTGTAGTATTCAGCGTACTGACATTACTGGGTTTATTGAGCTACTTCTCTTTAAGTTATGAGTTGCTGCCCAAGTTCTCACAGAATGTGGTCTCTATCTCTACAGTATATCCTGGTGCTTCACCAAGTGAGGTAGAAAATACAGTCACCAAGAAGATTGAGGATGCGGTATCCTCTATGGAGAACATTAAAAAACTGAATGCGGTTTCTTACGAAAGTTTATCCGTTGTAACTATTACCCTGAATGACAAGGCTAATGTAGATTTATCATTAAATGAGGCTCAGCGTAAAGTAAACTCTATTCTTAAGGATTTACCTACCGATGTAAAACCACCTTCATTAAATAAATTCTCTTTAGATGATTTACCGGTTATCACGATGTCGGCATCTGCTAAAATGGATGATGCATCGTTTTATGACCTCATTGATAAACGTATTGCCCCAATTATATCAAGGGTAAATGGTGTTGCACAGGTTAACCTTGTAGGTGGCCAGGAAAGAGAAATTGAAGTAGGCCTGGATGCAGATAAAATTCAGGGTTACGGCTTATCAGTTTTACAGGTACAACAGTCTATTTTGACTTCAAACCTTGACTTCCCTACCGGTAGTGTAAAAACACATGCACAAGACATTCTGATTCGTTTATCTGGAAAATACAAAAACGTGGATGAACTGCGTAAATTAGTTGTAGGTACCGGAAAGGATGGCGCTCAGATACGCCTGCAGGATATCGCAGATGTCAGAGATGCTCAAAAAGAAGTAGAAAAATTAGCTCGTATTGATCGTAAAGGAGCTATCGCTATACAAATCATTAAACAATCTGATGCAAATGCTGTAGAAGTAAGTAAAAGTGTTCATAAGGTAATTGAAACACTTCAAAAAGACTATTCAAAAAATGAACTGAAAATAGTTATTGCCAACGATAGTTCAATTTTCACACTGGAATCAGCAGACGCAGTTATCCACGATTTATTACTGGCAATTGTTCTGGTAGCCTTTGTGATGCTTTTCTTCTTACACAGTATCAGAAATGCATTGATTGTTATGGTTTCTATTCCAGCTTCACTGATTGCAACATTTATCGGAATAAGCGTACTGGGATATACATTAAACCTGATGTCGCTACTTGGATTATCCCTGGTGGTAGGTATCCTGGTTGATGATGCGATTGTAGTATTAGAAAATATTTACCGTCACATGGAGATGGGCAAAAACAAGGTTCGTGCTGCTTATGATGCAACCAGTGAAATTGGCTTTACCGTTGTATCCATTACATTGGTAATTGTTGTGGTATTCTTCCCGATTGCGGTTAGCACGGGTCTCGTATCCAATATCCTGCGCCAATTCTGTGTTGTGGTAATTATTGCTACAATGCTCTCTCTGCTTGCTTCCTTTTCTATCGTACCTCTTTTATCATCCCGTTTTGGTAAATTAGAAAAAATAGAAGGTAAAAACATATTCGGACGCTTTATTTTATGGTTTGAAGGACAGTTACGTAAATTCACTATCTGGATTACAAGTATCTTAACCTGGTCACTGGCCAATAAAGGAAAAACGATTCTCATTGTACTGGTTATGTTTTTTGGCTCATGCGGATTAATACCTGCAGGATATATCGGAACTGAGTTTTTCCCTAAAAGTGATAAAGGAGAATTCCTTGTACAGATAGAACTTCCTAAGGATGCCTCGATAGAACAAACGAATCTGGTAACTCAAAAAGCAGAAGCATTTTTAGTTAAAAAACCGGAAATTCTTCAATTGATTACTACTGTAGGACAATCAAGCGGTGACTTTGGAGGAACACAGGCTACTGCTTATAAATCTGAGATTAACGTAAAACTGGTTGAACGTGATAAACGTGAAGACGTTTCAAGTATCTATGCAACAAAAGTAAGTCGTGAACTTTCCAAAGTACTGGTCGGTGCCAAAGTAAAAACTGTTCCTATCAGTATCCTGGGTATCGCAGAGAATGCACCTATCGAACTGGTTGTAATGGGTTCTGATTTAGACAGTGCGATGAAATATGCCGAAGGTGCCAAAGCTGTTCTGGCTAAAATCAAAGGTTCTGCAGAGCTTAAGTTGTCAGTTGAGAATGGTAGTCCTGAGATTAATGTACAGGTAGACCGTGATAAGATGGCTTCTCTGGGGCTTACTTTACAAACCGTAGGTGCAACCATGCAGACTGCTTTCAGTGGCAATACAGATGGTAAATTCCGTAGAGGAGAATATGAATATGACATTAATATCCGTTATCAGACCTTTAACCGTAAAAATATTGATGATGTAAGGAACCTGATCTTTGTAAATACTGCTGGTAAACAGATTAAATTATCACAGTTTGCAGCTATCACCAACGGTTCTGGTCCAAGTCAGTTAGAAAGACGCGATAAAAGTACTTCTGTTTCAGTTAGAGCACAGTCTATTGGCCGTCCAACCGGTACAATCGTAGAAGAGTTTAGAAAACAACTGGAAGAACTGGAGAAATCCGGCAAACTAAAAAAACCTGTAGGTGTAAGTTATGTATGGGCAGGTGATGCCGAAAATCAGGGAGATGGTTTTGGGACTTTAGGAATTGCCTTATTAGCCTCAATCATCCTTGTTTATCTGATTATGGTAGCGCTTTACGATAGCTTTGTTTATCCTTTCGTAGTTATGTTCTCCATTCCTTTATCAGTTATCGGAGCCTTGCTTGCACTGGCATTAACCAATAATGCATTAAATATATTCACAATCTTAGGACTGATCATGCTGATCGGTCTGGTAGCAAAGAATGCGATTATCCTGGTCGATTTCACCAATCAGATGAAAGCAGAGGGTAAAACTACTCATGAGGCGCTGGTACTGGCCAACCATGCTCGTTTACGCCCTATTCTGATGACTACTATTGCGATGGTAATTGGTATGATGCCTATTGCACTCGCAGCCGGAGCCGGTGCAGAATGGAAAAATGGTCTGGCCTGGGTAATTATCGGAGGACTTTTAAGTTCACTATTCCTGACGCTGATTGTAGTACCAGTAATGTACCAGATCTTTGACAGTATCCTTGATCGTCTTGGATTTAATAAAAAAGGAGTCACTATTGAAGAATTAATGGTAGAACCTTATGATCATAAAGAAGTACACGAATACGATTTAGACCATCAGCATTAAGCTAATTTGATATAAATTCAAAAAAGGAACCCATTGTGGTTCCTTTTTTGCGTTATAGAAAATTATAAATCAATGCATATGACGATTAAAAAATATACAATGATATTTATCCTGCTTATAACCAATATATTTATGGTTAAGGCACAGCATCCTCCGGTATTCGATGGAATGACTACCGATAGTACTAAAATTATGCTTGGAGACCTTGAGCTTGACCTGGTCAGATACAGTTATCAGACACCCGGTATCAATTTCCTTGCTATCCATGATAATGAAGACACCGGTGTAAAAGCCGCCTTTGATTATATCGCCATGAATGGTGGAAGCATATTAGATTGTCAATATGGAGGAGCCAGAAATTTCAAATTCACAGAAGATGAAATAACCTATCAGACGGATCCAAACAGCATTTATACAGATGAAGGTCTGCCGCTTGGTCTGGCAAAATATGGTGCATCCAGCGAACCGGTAATAGCTGAACTTAAAAACACCGGCAAGATTATTATGAAAACCTACAACCAGAACAGACCCGGTTATATATTCACACTCCATAATAACGCAGACGGCGGATTTGGTATCCAGAGTTATTTACCCGAAAATGAACTCGGAAGCACTGCCGATTCAGTCCATGTAAATTATGAAATGGATGAAGATGATATGATACTCGTTACCGAACTCAAACTCTTTAACCTGCTGAAAAAAGAAGACGTCAATGTAGTTTTACAATCACAGGAAGCAGTAGATGACGGGTCACTTTCCATTTATGCTATGCAGAATAAGATCCCTTATATCAATGTTGAAGTGCAGCATGGTCATCAGGACGAGAACCTCAGGCTGATACAAATGGGTGTAAAAGCAATGGCAGAAGCCCATCCTGAAAAAGGCATAAAAAAACCCGCAGAAAGCACTGCAGGTTTTTAATAATTTGTATTCCGCTTACATATGAATTGCTCTGTTCGCAGTTGCCGCCATAGCAGCTTCTTTAATAGCTTCAGTATATGTTGGGTGAGCATGACAGATTCTTGCGATATCTTCTGCAGAAGCACGGAATTCCATAGCTACAACAGCTTCAGCAATCATATCAGCAGCACGTGGGCCAATCATATGAACACCTAATATCTCATCTGTAGACTCATCTGCCAGCACCTTTACAAAACCGTCAGTATCCATGCTTGCCTTAGCACGTCCACTCGCTTTGAAAGGGAAAGAACCTGCTTTATATTTTACACCTTTTTCTTTCAGCTGCTCTTCAGTATAACCTACTGATGCAACCTCAGGCCAGGTATAAACAACTCCCGGGATCAGGTTATAATTAATATGTGGTTTCTGACCAGCAATAGTCTCAGCTACAAAAACACCTTCATCTTCCGCTTTATGCGCAAGCATTGCTCCTGTAATTACGTCACCGATAGCATATACACCTGGTACAGCAGTCTCTAAATGTGCGTTAACCGGAATCTTATTACCACGTTCTTCAGTTTTGATCCCAATGTTTTCCAGACCTAATCCTGTAGTATAAGCAGTACGGCCAACAGCAACGATACAGTAATCAGCCTCTAAACTCACTTCTTCGCCTTTAGCGTTCAATGCAGAAACAGTTACTTTTTTACCCTTTGCAGTTGCACCGGTTACTTTATGTCCCATAAAGAACTCCATACCCAGTGATTTCTTTAAAACACGTTGTAATTCTTTACCCAGACCGCCATCCATAGTAGCAATAATTGTTGGCAGGTATTCAACTACAGAAACTTTAGTTCCCAGACGGGCGTAAACAGAACCTAATTCCAGTCCGATTACACCACCACCAATAACGATCATCGTTTTTGGAACTTCTTTGATATTCAATGCTTCTGTTGAAGTAATAATTCTTTTCTTATCAACTGGTAAAAATGGTAATGCAGTAGGCTTAGATCCTGATGCAATCACTACATTTTTAGCTGTGATCGTTTCTGATGTTCCGTCAGTTTTAGTAATCTTAATTGTGTTTTTATCTACAAAAGATCCTAATCCTTCAAAACTGTCAATTTTATTCTTTTTGAACAGGTAAGTAATACCTGCTGTATTTTGCGCTACCACATCGTCCTTACGGGCGATCATTTGTGACATATTCACACTCAGATCTTTCAGGTCAATACCATGAGTAGTGAAGGTATGAGCAGCATTATGATAATGCTCTGAAGAGTCTAACAATGCTTTAGATGGAATACAACCTACATTTAAGCAAGTTCCACCAAAAGTTTTATATTTTTCTATAACTGCTGTTTTCAACCCTAATTGTGCACATCTTATTGCGCTAACATAACCACCAGGACCAGAACCAATAATAACGACGTCGTATTGCATAATGATAAAATTTTGTTGTACAAAGTTAATAATCCCCAATAGAAATAAAGCATCAGAAAGGGGGTTTCTTGTTAATCTTTCAATTAATCAACACTACTTCAGTAGCAGACAATACGCCCTGACGTGCAGTGTGATTCAAAAACTTGCCGTTTACCTTCGTAATCCGGTAACTTTCAAAGGTTTTCAGCCTTTTCATCTTAACTCCCTGTTTGATATACTGATCAATAAGTTCCGTATCTGCATACAGTAAATAAGGTTTTGGAGGTAAAAAAGACTGTTCTCCGTCTGTTAAAAAATAAAGCGGGGCATTGAGATAAAAATCCAGGGCAAAAGCATAGCCGATACGGCTCCGTACTACCGGCAGATCCTGCTTATTATGCGTATTAATCCAGAATGCAGCTTCACTGTCAGCCTGATATTTGACTAACCGCGGATAATAAGCCAGGTTAAAATACAAATTCACAAAAAAAGCGATGGTACAAACCTGGAAAAAAACCTTATAACGGTCATTATCAAAATAAAACGTAACTACAAAAAATAAAGCGACAGCTCCTGCCAACAGGAAAGCAGAAAATACAGTAATATTATCCGGCTGGAAAAAATAATGCAGGGCGATAATCAGAAACATCATGATCCCCCCTACGATAAGCTGCATTATCCGGATTGCTATTACAGAACTTTCCAGTTTAAGATTGCACAGGTACTGCGCGCAAATGATCGTAAAAAACGGAAATACAATAGTGATATAAAACGGAAGCTGGAATTTTGATAAAGAGAATATCAGTAAGGTTAGTAAAGATCCCGAAATACAATACCATTCTGCCTGTACCGGCTTTCTGAAATGCTGACGGAAAAACTGAAATACTGCTGTGTAAAAAAGCAGACTCCAGGGTAAAAATGCCCATAAAATGGTGTGCAAAAAGAAAGTAGGGTCACCACTTGATTTCTTAATCGGACCATTGTTAAAAAATCTTCCAAACTGACTGTCCCAGAAAAAGAACCGGATCCCGGAAACACCCTGACGACCAAAAATAACCTTATCAGGATGCAGATCAAACTGATTATACAAAGTGTAAAGTTCAGGAAGAATAAAGATAAAGATCAGGACTGCCGCGAGCAGCCATCTGAAATTAAACACCATTTTCCAGTTCTTTTTAATCAGCAGATGTCCGCCAATTGCCCCACCGATTGGAATCAAGGCAAAAATACCTTTGGTCATGACCGCACAGGCTGCAAATACAGAAGCGATAACCAGATGCCAGAACCATTTTTTGCCCAAAGACTTATAAAAATGATAAACACTGGCAATAATGAGACCTGTCAGAAAAGGTTCTGCACGCACATCCATTGTACAAATGAGTATATGCTGTGCTGTCAGCAGTAATAAAGCAGCCCATAAGCCAACCCTTTCAGTATAGAGTTCTCTGGCAAATTTATAAGTATAGACAGCAGCCATCAGGACAAACAATACCCCTGGCAATTTATAAGCCCAGGTATTAATCCCAAATATTTTGAAGAAAACAGCCGTTATCCAAAATGGAAAATGCGGTTTGTCCAGCCAGTCTTTTCCTTCTACCAGCAGGTCATTGAAATTATTATGCTGTGCCATACCCTTAGCTATGGTTGCATATAACGCTCCATCAGGTCCGATCACTGTCACAAATAACCCCGTAAAATTTAGCAATACAGCAAAACCTATAAAAAGATAAAGCCATTTTGTAGTCTGATCTGCAAGTATTTTCTGCATATTAATTTTTAGATTGATTTTTCTTTGTCAGGAGATTTAAAAACAAAGAAATAGTTGGCACTGAAATTCCAGAAAAAAACAATGAATATCGCTGCTGCTTTACTGATATAAAAGTTCACAAACAGCATATTATTTAATAGAAATATGATAGCCGAATTTAAAAACAGGCCAATTAATGAAACCGTAAAAAAGGCAGTAAACTGCATTCCTGTTTTTGATTTATTATCCTTAAATGTCCAGTTACGGTGAATAATATAATTACTGACAACAGCCGCAGTAAACCCTATCCCGTTAGCAACGAATTTATTAAAATTCATTTCATCCTTAAAAAACCAGGTCAATGAAAAATCTATGATCAGTCCGGATACTCCTGTGATTCCAAATTTAATAAACGCCAGAAATTTTGGCGTTAATAAAGAAGAAAGAGAAGATATACTGAATTTGTTTTGCGGCATGATTGATCATTCGGTGAACCAAAGGTACAATCATTTTATAATTGAGGGTCAAAATGAGTAACATTTTAGATTATAAAGCCTGCTGCGCCATAAAAAAGGACTCATATCTTTCAGAAAAGATTAAATTTAGGCCATCTAAACTTTTCTTATGAAGCCTTTATACAAAATGTTCTGGGTAGCCTTCTGCTGCCTGTTAACCAGCTATTCTTCAAATGCTCAGGTTACGGATTCGGCCTATATCCGTGAAAACTACACTAAAATTGAAAGACAAATACCTATGCGGGATGGGGTCAAACTTTTCACAGCTATTTACATCCCGAAAAACAAGAACCAGCAATATCCGTTTCTGATTAACCGGACGCCCTATACCATTTCCCCTTATGGCGAAAACAAATTCAAAACCAGTTTAGGACCCGATCCGCTGTTCCTCAGAGAAGGGTTTATTTTTGTCTATCAGGATGTTCGTGGCAGATGGATGAGTGAAGGTGAATTTGTAGACGTTCGTCCTCAGATTGCCAATAAAAAGACTAAAAAAGATATTGACGAAAGTTCTGACACTTATGATACCATTGACTGGTTAATTAAAAATATCCCGAACAACAATGGTAAAGCCGGTATATACGGAATCTCTTATCCAGGATTTTACTCAACTGCATCTTTACCCGGCGCACATCCAGGTCTGAAAGCCGTATCTCCACAGGCACCTGTAACAGACTGGTTTCATGGAGATGACTTTCACCATAACGGAGCTTTTATGCTGGCTGATGCTTTTAACTTTTATTCGGTATTTGGTGTTCCAAGACCACATCCTATTACTCCGGATAAAGGCCCTAAAAGCTTTCAATTTCCTATAAAAGATAATTATCGTTTTTTCTTAAGTGTTGGTGCACTTAAGAATGTTAAACTTAAATATTTCGGTGATACAATTAAATTCTGGAATGACATGATGACTCATGGCACCTATGATGCTTTCTGGAAAGCAATGGATATCCGTCAGCACCTTACAGACGTTAAACCTGCAGTTATGGTTGTAGGTGGTTTCTTTGATGCAGAAGATGCTTATGGCGCCCTGCACACTTATAAAGCAATCGAAAAACAAAATCCTAAAACTAAAAACAACTTAGTGATGGGTCCATGGTTTCATGGAGGATGGGTACGCGGAACAGGGAGTAGTTTTGGTGATATCCAATTTGGTCAGTCAACCAGTACCTGGTTTCAGCAAAATTTAGAATTCCCTTTCTTTATGCAATATCTGAAGGGTAAAAAAGATGCAGATTTAGCAGAAGCTACTATTTTCCTTACCGGTAGTAATCAGTGGAAAAAATTCAGCAGCTGGCCGCCGCAGAATACAGAAGAACAAACCCTGTATTTCCAGGCAGATGGCAAACTAAGTTTTAAAGCTCCTGAAACCGACACCAGCTTTGATGAATATGTGAGTGATCCGAATAATCCGGTTCCTTATCAGCAGGGTATCCAGGAAAGAAGAACAAGAGAATATATGATCGACGATCAGCGTTTTGCTGCCCGCAGACCAGATGTTAAAGTTTTCCAGACAGATATTCTGACTGAAGATATTACGCTGACCGGTCCGTTATTTGCAAAACTATCAGTATCTACTACCGGCACTGATGCAGATTATATTGTTAAATTAATTGATGCTTATCCTGAAGATGAAGCAGCACCTGCCGACAATCCAAAAGGTATTATCATGGGCGGTTACCAGATGCTTGTCCGCGGTGAGGTAATGCGTGGTAAGTTCCGTAACAGCTTTGAAAAACCGGAAGCTTTTGTTCCCGGTCAGGTAACCAAAGTAAACTACAGTCTTCCTGATGTTGGACATACTTTCAAAAAAGGTCACAGGATAATGATTCAGGTACAAAATTCATGGTTCCCGCTGGTGGATAGAAATCCTCAGAAATTTCTTGATATTTATCATGCAGAAGATTCTGATTTCCAGAAAGCTACACACCGTATTTACCATGACAAAGCCAACGTTTCATCTTTAACAGTGACCGTATTAAAACCATAATTATTCCATCAGTCCAATGCTTAAAATAATTATCGGGCTGATGGGACAAAAAAACAATATTATAATAGATGAAAAGATTATTTCTAAGTACAATTATTGTGCTCTCAGCATTCCTGCATGCGGATGCACAGCTTTTAAAAGGGAAACATAATTTTTCCCGTGCTGACACATTGAGAGGAATGCTGACTCCGCTGCGTACCTGCTATGACATCAATTACTACCACCTTGATGTAAAAGTAGATATTGACCATAAGTCAGTAACCGGAAGTAATGAATTCAATTTTACTGCGACTACAGATTTCAAACAACTGCAATTTGACCTGTTCAGTAATCTTAAAATTGAGAAAGTAGTTTACAAAAATGAAGAACTGCCATTCAAAAGAGAGTTCAATGCTGTTTTCATCACTTTTCCTTCCACTATTAAAAAGGGCGTAAAAGATAAATTCGAAGTCTTTTATTCGGGTAGTCCGGTTATAGCAAGAAATCCACCATGGGATGGCGGTTTTATTTTCAGTAAAGACAAATCTGGTGCCCCCTGGGTTTCCGTAGCCTGTCAGGGTTTTGGTGCAAGCTCATGGTGGCCAACCAAAGACCATCAGAGTGATGAAGTAGATAGTGTCCTGATCAGTATCAGTGTTCCAAAAGATTTGCAGGAAGTATCCAATGGGCGCCTACGCAGTGTAACTGACCTGCCAGATAATTACAAAAAGTACAACTGGTTTGTAAGTAATCCGATCAACAATTATAACATTACCTTTTATATTGGAAAATACGCACACTGGACGGACCTCTATAAGGGAGAAAACGGAGATCTTACTTTAGATTACTGGGCATTAAAGGCAGATAGTGCAGTAGCAAGACCACACTGGGATGCCGATGTAAAGCCGATGCTCAAAGCATTTGAACATTGGTTTGGCCCCTATCCCTTCTATAAAGACGGTTATAAACTTGTTCAGTCCCCGCATTTAGGAATGGAGCACCAAAGTGCTGTAGCCTATGGGAACGAATTTAAAATGGGATACCGGGGCAACGATCTTTCAGGTTCGGGTTGGGGATTAAAATTCGACTTCATTACTGTCCATGAAAGCGGGCATGAATGGTTTGGTAATAATATCACCTCAAAAGACATTGCCGATATGTGGATTCATGAGAGTTTCACCAATTACTCAGAGGCATTGATGACCGAGTACTTGTACGGAAAAAAAGCTTCAACCGAGTATGTGGTTGGTATCAGAGCCAAAATTCAGAATGATGTACCTATAATAGGCAATTACAATGTAAACAGTGAAGGTTCAGGGGACATGTATTATAAAGGAGCAAATATGCTGCATACCATCCGTCAGCTGATGCAGAACGATGAAAAATTCCGCCAGCTATTAAGAGGCCTGAATAAAACTTTCTATCACCAGACGGTAACCACTGCACAAATTGAAAATTACATGATTAAAGAGAGTGGCTTAAAGCTGTCAAAGATATTTGATCAGTACCTGAGGACAACAAAAGTTCCGGTACTGGATTATTATATCAAAAATGATCAGTTGAATTACCGCTGGACAAATGTTGTTAATGGATTCAGTATGCCTGTTAAAGTATCATTGACTCCCGGTAATTTCAGTTTTATTTATCCAGCTGAACAATGGAAAACAGTGAACGTAAAAGATATTACTGAAGGTAATTTTATAGCAGACCCGAATTTCTACATTTTAGTAAAAAAGAGTAAATAATATTCCGATTTTTATGCAACTAATTAATTTTATTAGTGTCCTGTAAAAAACCTAAATGAAATGAAGAAATTAAATAGTTTACTCTTACTGGCTCTTATAGTGTTTGGTTATAACGCTAAAGCCAGCGGTCCGATTAAGATCACCAGATCATTCAACGAAGAAGAAAGACCGATCGGAACCTTTAAAGGTGTGGCCACAGGCGGTGCTCTGGCTGTGAAAATTACCATGGGTAATAAAGAATCCCTTCGTCTTGAAGGCGATCAGGAAGCTATTGCCAATCTGGTTACAGAAGTCAGTGGCGGAATTTTGACCATTAAACCAAAAACCAAATGGAGTGAGTGGTCAAGGAGATACAACCGTTCACAGGTAACAGTATATATTACAGCTAAAAAGATCACCTCTTTAACCATGAGCGGATCAGGTAATATGGATGTTGAAAACACCATTAATTCACCAGAACTCGTGGCTACCCTGAGCGGCTCAGGAGGGATTACTGCCAATATAAATGTCAAATCATTTACAGGCACAATCAGCGGCTCAGGTTCCATGAAATTAAGTGGCAAAGCCGATGACTCAAATCTCACCTTAAGTGGCTCAGGAGGCTTTAAAGGAAAGGAATTTGCTGTTAATGACCTATCTGCACAAATCAGTGGTTCAGCTGGTATTTATATTACAGCAAACAAAACCATTGAAGCAGTAATCAGTGGTTCGGGCAATATCAGATATGCAGGTAATGCAACCGTTAAAAAGACAGTAATCGGATCAGGCAGTATTAGAAAAGACTAACCAAAACACTTCAATTTTTCAATCATAAACATGGCCGGTATTTTATTCAAATACCGGCCATGCTATTTCAGGAATATCATTTTTATTCCGTTTCAGTACTGCGTTCTATAAAGGCAGATTAAAAATATGAATTGACTGATCTTTAAACTTCTGATAAGAAGGCTGATCTGATTTTGCTTTATCAGAAACCACGACTACCTGAGTATCACTGATAAAGGAAACCCCTTCAATATTACCGTATAATACATTATTTCCAGCACCAACCACACCACTGCTGTTACCTCTCGGGAATTCATAGGTTTTACCTCCTGAAATAGTCCAGTCTGTATTACTTAACGTACCTATCCACAGTTTAGAGTCTTCCTGCGATGTAATGGCTATTTTGTTCCCATAGACAGTCAGATCAGAATAATCGCCGAAAGCAGCTGACGAAGGAATTGCAATCTCAGTAACCTTCTGCCATTGACTGCTTGTCTTTTTCAGTACTACAATCTTTCCTGGCGCTTCTATCAGTCCCAGCATATACTCTACCCCATCCCGGGATATCCAGGCAATACCTTCAAATCCTTTGTTACTATTCGCTTCCGAAAAATAATAATCTGCCCAAAGGCTGCTCTGGTATTCCATTGAAGAGTTATATTCACGAATACGTGGCTGATACTGGCTACCATTTTTAACAGTTTCCTGAACAACAAAAAAAGCAGATGTACTCTTCGGTGCATAAGTGATTCCTTCAAACTGTGAGTCACCCGAACCTGAGCCCAGCAGACTGTTTTCACTACTATTCTCAGGAAGGCTTTTCTTAAGCTTCGCTATTTCATAGAGATTATCAGAAACCACATAAAAATAACCATTCTGATAATAGACACCGCTCGCCTCAAATTTATCGCTCTTGTCATAGCCTTTAAGAAGCTTATAGATCTTTGCTTCAGCTACCGGGGCACCTAATACGGTAACCCCTGCAGCATTTACAGCAGCAGAAGAAGAAGAATTGAGCTGACCAGAAGAATTTTCAGGTACCAGACTGTCATTTGCCTTCTTGCAGGCAAAAAAAGATACTGCCATTAAAGCAGCGCACATAGATAGTTTAATGTTTTTCATAGGTATATGATTTTCTGCAATATCCACTATAACTATCATAATAACACCCTGATTGTGTTACATTTTCGTTAAAAAACAAAATAAAGCTCTTTAGGCATTACCAGTGCTGATATCAAACAAAAAAAGAGCATGATAAAAATCATACTCTTTTTAAAAGCATCTAAATATAGTCTTAGAACTGATAGCCTACAGCGAAGAAATTCTGCACATAATTAATCTTCTGACTTGCCTTATCCAGATCATCCCTTCCTGTAGTATGTACATTTTTCAGATTGGTAGCTCCAACCTTCGTTGTATTCTGGAAATACAGTCCCCTGGTTACATAAAATTTCAAACCAATTTTTGCCGAGAAACCGTAACCAGATACATTCCAGTGATTATTTCTGCCCTGTTCAAATAAACGAACATCAGATCTTGGTACCAGCATACCACCACCGATACCTGTTTCAAGAGTTAAAGAAGTCTGTTTTGAAGGTGCTACCCAGATATCATCATAACGCTCAATCTCAATATTTGCATAATTAAATCCGTCAGTATGCTCATAAGTAAGCATCTGTGGCGTGACATTAATCATTTCGCCATTATATGTCCCTGCGAGAGCTCCTGTTGGTACACCCGGATCAGAAATGGTTTCACCAATATGACCGGTAATTGCTACCTTCTGAGGTATATCCATCACATATTTCATATGATCCCACCCTATCGAGATGCTGTAATTATCTTTAATAAAATATCCCACACGAAGATTATACTGTGGTTCAGAAATTTTTGCCGGATTCAGATAGTTCCATTTTAACGGAGACTGACGATCGTGCGCAACTACATCCTTTAGCGTAAAGTCATAGTTAGGCCCTTTAAAATTAATATCACTCTTCCCATACCATGAGTGATTATAGCCCCAATGCACAAAAATCTCACCCTTTCTCGAGAAATTCCTTTTGGTTTCATTAGAGAATATACTCTTTCCAATCTTAACCGGATTATCAGTTGTATTTGTGTTTTCCTGTGCTCTGGTTTTCTTTCCAAAAACGAGGAACAGTAATAATAAGTAGCTTTTTTTCACAATGTAAAAATACTTAAATCCTGTCAAAAATAAATTCAGGTGAAATATATGACATGAACAAAACAAAAAAAACCTGCTATAATGAAATAGCAGGTTTTTAATATTTAAACGATCAGTCTATACGCCTAATAACAAACGTGCAGGATCTTCCAGCAATTGTTTTACTCTTACCAGGAAGCCAACTGACTCTCTTCCATCAATGATTCTGTGATCATAAGATAAAGCAAGATACATCATCGGACGAACAACAACTTCACCCTTTTCTGCAATCGGACGCTCAATGATGTTGTGCATTCCAAGAATAGCAGACTGAGGTGCATTGATAATCGGAGTAGACATCATTGAACCAAATACACCACCATTAGTGATTGTAAATGTTCCACCAGTCATTTCTTCGATAGTCAATTTGCTGTCACGTGCTTTGGTAGCCAGCTCAATTACAGATTTTTCAATCTGTGCCAGTGACATACTTTCTGCATTTCTGATAATCGGAACTACCAGTCCTTTAGGAGCAGAAACTGCGATAGAAATATCTACAAAATCATTATAAACAACTGATTCACCATCAATACGTGCATTTACAGCAGGGAAATCTTTCATTGCCTCACAAACAGCTTTTGAAAAGAAGCTCATGAAACCTAATCCAACACCATATTTTTCTTTAAACTGGTCTTTGTATTTTCCACGTAAATCCATGATCGGTTTCATGTTCACTTCATTAAAAGTAGTTAACATGGCCGTTTCATTTTTCACTGCAACCAAACGTTTAGCTACAGTTTTACGCAATGGAGACATTTTCTCTTTGCGCTCATTTCTTGATCCCGCAACCGGTGCAGCTACAGCTGCAGCTTTTTCAGGAGCTTTAGCCGCTGGTGCTGCTGCTTTTTCTGCTTTAATAGCATCTTCTTTAGTGATTCTGCCATCAACACCCGAGCCTTTAACAGCACTGGCATCAACACCTTTTTCTGCAAGAATTTTACCTGCTGCCGGCGAAGGAGTGCCCGTTGCATAACTCTCGCCATTTCTTTCTGCTACCGGAGCAGCTGACTGAGCGTTATTAACAACCGCTTTTTCTTCTGCAGCTGGTGCTGCTGCTTTCGCAGGAGCAGCTCCACTGGTTTCGATCGTACATACTACAGCACCAATAGCCAGAGTATCGCCTTCAGCCGCCACTGTTTTCAAAGTTCCGGCTTGCTCAGCAGTTAATTCAAAAGTTGCCTTATCAGACTCTAATTCGGCGATTACTTCATCCATTTCTACGGCATCACCATCATTCTTCACCCAACGGGATAAAACAACTTCGGTAATTGATTCGCCTACTGGCGGAACTTTTATTTCTAGACTCATAATTGATGTATTATATTTTTCTAATCTACGTTATATGCTTTACTCACTGATTTCTTAGCAATTTTCTGGTCAACCTCAGTTACAGGAGCTGCAAAAGATCTGGCCAGGATATTCGCCTGTTCATCTGCATGCTGTTTTGCATAACCGGTCGCAGTACTGCTGCTCTCTTTTCTTGAGATTAACTCAATATCACTGAATATTGTTTTTCTTGTTTTGCGTAATAAATAAGGCCATGCTCCCATGTTCTCTGGTTCTTCCTGAACCCAGATAGCTTCTTTCGCATTTTTATAGCCTTTATAAACCGTTTCCATTTGTTGTAATGGTGTAGGGTATAACTGCTCAACACGAACAATTGCCACATTTTTAACCTGATCTTTCTGTTGTTTCTCTAATAATTCGTAGTAAATTTTACCACTGCAGAACAATACTCTGTCTACTTCATTAGGTTTAACATTTGCATCATTGATTACTTCCTGGAATTTACCTTCAGTAAACTCTTCCAGTTTAGATACACATGAAGGATGACGCAATAAGCTTTTAGGTGTAAAAACAATCAGCGGCTTTCTGAAATCGCGTTTAAACTGACGGCGAATTGCATGGAAGAAGTTAGCTGGTGTAGTACAGTTGGTTACCTGCATGTTATAATCAGCACATAACTCCATAAAACGCTCAATTCTTGCAGAAGAGTGCTCCGGGCCCTGTCCTTCATAACCATGAGGTAATAACATCACCAGTCCGTTTTCACGCTGCCATTTGGTTTCCGCACTTGCGATATACTGATCCACAACAATCTGCGCACCATTAAAGAAATCACCAAATTGTGCTTCCCAGATAGTCAGTGCATTAGGATTTGCCATAGCATAACCATACTCAAAACCCAGCACCCCATATTCAGATAAATGCGAATTGTAGATATCAAATGGAGCCTGCTGATCAGAAAGGTTACTTAGCGGGATATATTCTTCTTCAGAATCTTCTAAAGTTAAAACAGCATGACGGTGTGAGAACGTACCACGTTCAACATCCTGTCCGCTTAAACGGACTCTTTTACCTTCTGTAAGTAAAGTAGCATAAGCTAACTGCTCACCCATTGCCCAGTCAAAAATATGAGTAGAGGTTGCCATTTTATTACGTTCAGCAAAAAGTTTTTCAATTTTTTTGAAGAACTTTTTGTCTTTTGGTAAAGTGCTTATTCTTTTTGCAATTTCTAATAAAGTAGTCTTTTTAACAGAAGTATCCGGAGAAGTAACAAAATCTTCAGCACTTGCAATTCTCATGTCTGACCATGCACCTGCAAATTTCACTCCCTGATAAGTAGAAGTTACTTCTTTAGCTTCATTTAATCTCTCCTGTAAGATACCACGGAATTCAACTTCCAGTTCTTTTGCCAGGCTTGCTTCCATTTTACCTTCACCAATCAGTTGTTTGATATAGATATCTCTTGGATTAGCATGCTGCTCGATACTTTTGTATAATAAAGGCTGCGTAAATTTAGGTTCATCCGACTCGTTATGTCCAAATCTGCGGTAACACAGAATATCGATGAACACATCATTTTTATATCTCTGACGGTATTCCATGGCCAGGTTTATAGCATAAACCAGCGCCTCTGCATCATCTCCATTTACATGGAAAACAGGTGAAAGCGTAACTTTAGCGATATCAGTACAGTAAGTACTTGTACGTCCGTCTTTATAGTTTGTAGTAAAACCAATCTGGTTATTAATCACCAGGTGAATAGTACCACCTGTTTTATATCCATCCAGACCAGCCATCTGAATAACCTCATAAACGATTCCCTGTCCGGCAACAGAAGCATCACCGTGGATCAGGATTGGTGCAATACGCGAATTATCACCATCGTATTTAAAATCAATCTTAGAACGGGTCATTCCTTCAACCACACCATTAACTGTCTCCAGGTGAGATGGGTTAGGACATAAACTCAGGTGAACATTTTTACCATCATTTGTAGTCACATCAGTAGAATAACCAAGGTGGTATTTTACATCACCTCCAAATGGAGAGTCAGCACTATAACCTTTACCTTCAAATTCGGCAAAAATATCTTTGTAGGTTTTTTGCATGATATTGGCAAGAACATTTAAACGCCCTCTGTGTGCCATACCAATTACAAATTCTTCGATACCCATAGCTGAACCTTTTTCGATCACTGAATCCAGTGCCGGAATCAGCGCCTCTGCTCCTTCTAATGAAAATCTCTTCTGACCCAGAAATTTAGTTCCCAAAAAGTTCTCAAAGCTTACAGCTTCGTTTAATTTTTTAAGAATTCTTCTTTTCTCCTCAATTGAAAAATTAGGCGTGTTCTGCACACTTTCCATTTTATTCTCAATCCAGCTTAAAACCTCAGGTGTGCGCACGAATTTATATTCGGCACCAATAGACCTGCAGTAGGTCTTTTTCAGGAAGTTTACAATATCACTAAGTTTTGCCGCACCGATCCCAAGTTCTACACCTGAATTAAAAACAGTGTCCAGATCGGTCTGATTTAAACCGAAGTTTTCGATATCCAGCGTTGGTAAATGGTGACGTCTTTCTCTAACCGGGTTTGTTTGTGTAAACAAGTGACCCCTCTGGCGATAGCCATTGATCAGATTTAAGACATTCACTTCTTTTAAAAAATGTTCGGGAGTTGCTTCACTGGCTGTGCCGGCATCTGCTCCTCTTCCAAAATCAAACCCTTCAAAAAACTTCTGCCAGCCGAATTCAACCGCATTAGGATCTTCTTTATAAGCTTGATAAATAGAATCGATGTATTCGGCGTTTGCGCCGTTGAGATAAGATAAATTATCCATTGTCTAAGAATTGGTATAAGTATGGCAAAATTAGGATTTTACCTTTAAAAACAGCTATAAATCATCAAGAAATTCTACGATTTCACAAACCTTTTTCAATGGTGTCAGCCGATCGTCAAGAAGTATGTCAAATTCAGAGATTAAACTACCCGCAACCAGCAAAGGCACATCCATATGGTCCAGTACTTTAGTTAATATTTTATTGATATCTTTTCCCAGATTCAGGGAAGTCAATACAATAAAAGCATAATCAGGCTGATAATGTAAAATCACTTTTTTAAGATCGCTATATGGAATTTCCTGTCCAAGATACAACGTATCCATGCCGCATCGTTTTAGCAGATAACGTGCAAAAAGCAGACCAGTCTCATGCATCTCGGCTTCCGGGAGGAAAAGCAGAAACCTTTTCGGATCTTTTCTGTCGGGTTTGGGTACCCGGTCAATCTCCACAATCATTCTGTCTCTGATCAGATTTGAAGCAAAATGTTCCTGCGAAGGATCAATCGCCCCTGTCTGCCATAACATCCCGACTTTCTTCATAAACGGAAAAAGGACCAGATCCATTGTCTTGATCAGCCCCATTTCTTCGATACAGCCCGACAAAATCTCTGCAAATGCGATTTCATCGTATTTCAACGTTGCATCAGAAAGGCGAAGTACCTGTACAGTATCATTTTTGAAATCAGATTGCAACTGTATCACCAGATCATTAATCTGTGTTTTGCTCATCCTGGCAATCCGGCTTATTTTATATCCTTTTTCATTAAGGGTAACAATATTCAGCAGATGCTTTAAATCCTCCTCCTCATAATACCTGATGTTGGTAGGAGTTCTTTTTGGAGGAACCAGGTTATATCTGGCCTCCCATGCCCTGATCGTATGTGCTTTAATACCTATTAGGCCTTCTATGTCACTGATGGAGAATCTTTTCACGTAAAGTGAGAACAATTGTTAAACAAAAAAAGTTTTAAATATTTTTTTTGTTCAGGTATTCCTCCTTCTGATCAGAGATTCTGCACTTCAATATCCAGTATTTTGATCTGTTTATCCAGATCAAATGCATTTTTCGAGCGTGGATCTTTTCCGCCTCCGGCCACATAGGCCCAGTTTCCCCAGTTACTTGCAGGTGAATAATCAATCAGCTTCTGTTCAAAATATTCCGCGCCGTCTACCCAGTTTAATTTTAAAATATAGATCAGATAAGTAGCCACCAGCAGACGTCCCGCATGGGTAACAAAACCCGTATTATTAAGTTCGGTCATATGCTGATCCACAATCGGATTTCCTGTTTTCCCATCTTTCCAGTGTTGTAAATCCAGCAGGTATTCTTCCGTTTTAGGAACTTCTGTAAACTCTACGATATCCCTGAAGTAATTAACGCTATGTTTTTTAAACATGAACCGGAAGAAATCTCTCCACAGCAAACCTAATATCAGCTGCGTAAAATGACTGTTTGATCCGAATTTCTGTTCTGCTTCTTTTACCGCCCAGTATACTTTTCTTGGAGACAAAGAGCCTACAGCCAGCCATGGAGAAAGTTTGGAAGAAAAGCTATGCTGAGCAGCGTGTGCTTTACTGCTGCGATTATAAATCTCAGATCCGGCAGCAAATAATTCCTGCAAATGTTTTATGCCCTCTTCTTCTCCGCCCATCGGGACAGATGAAAAAGCACCTGAACACACCGGTAATTCGCCCCACTGCTCTGCCTCCACGAAATTAATCTGTTCAGGAGCAGGAAAACAATCTTTCACTATTGCATCTCTTTCTGTCTTTTTCTTAAACTGAGAAAAAACATCAGGAATATCCTTGATTGGAAATGGTAAGTCTTCTTTATTATAAAGCGTGTGCCCAATAAAATGTTTCAGATTGATTCTCAGTTTCCATAACAGGTCTTCTACATTAGAAGAAACAGTGGTTTCCTCAGTTGCTACTTCTCTGTGATGGTAAACTTCTGCAATCTCATATTGTTCTGCCAGTGCAGGAATATGATCCTCGGGTGTTCCGGAGATAATTAAAAGATTACCGCCCAGTTTTTTCAGTGATTCGCGCAGGGCGATTACACTTTCTGCTAAAAACTGAAATCTGTTATGTCTTTCTTTAGTATCTTCATCAGCTTCATATTCAAAGTGACGCGGATCAAAAAAGTAAACGGGCAGGATACTATCGGACTTACTGATTGCTTCTACTAACATTTCGTTGTCATGTAAGCGCAAATCATTTCTAAACCAGACGAGTATTTTCCGAGATTCCATTTATTTAGACTAAAGTTTTGTTGTAATCTCCAAAAATATACCATTTTTATCCTAACATCTAATACACAAGGTAATATTTACATAAGCGCAACAAAAGTTTAGCTTAAAATCGCATTTAAAGTCATATTTAAAAACAAAAACCATTCTCTACAGTTAACCCTAAATGAATCAGCATATTTTACTCACAGGCGCAACCGGCATGCTCGGCAGGGATTTAATCAAAACGCTTTTAAAAAGAGGTGATAAAATCTCCGTATTATCCAGAAGGCCGCAGCAGATTGACCAGGTTAAAGTCTTTTTATGGGATGTTTATAAGCAGGAAATTGATCCTGATTGTCTTGAAGGAGTAGATAGTATTATCCATCTTGCCGGAGAAAATATAGCTAAAGAAAAATGGTCTGACCAGCGTAAAAAGGAGATTATTGACAGCAGGGTTTTATCCACACAGCTTTTGTACAAAACCATAACCGAAAACAGCAATCAGGTTAAACATTTTATTTCAGCTGCTGCCGTAGGTTATTATGGTAGCCGTGGCGATGAAATACTGACCGAAGAAAGTAACCCGGGTAATAATTTCCTTGCAGATTGCTGTGTAAAATGGGAAAACGCCATAGATCAGGGCCGGGAACTGGGCTTAAGGATAGTAAAAATCAGAACCGGGGTGGTACTTGCAAAAGATGAAGGAGCGCTTGAAGCTATGGCCAAACCAATCCGTTTCTTTGCCGGTGCTCCTTTAGGTAAAGGCAAACAATGGATACCCTGGATCCATTATCAGGATATGACCCGAATCTATATTCATACCCTTGACAATGAAGCATTAACTGGCGCCTATAATGCCAGTGCACCATTTCCGGTCACCAATAAAGAGATGACCAAAGCTATTGCAAAACAGTTACATCGCCCGGTATGGCCATTTAGTGTCCCCGAAAAAGTACTGCAGCTGATTTTGGGAGAAATGAGTTCACTGGTAATGAACAGCACACACACCACCGCCCAAAAAATATTATCCAGTGGTTTTCTGTTCAGATACACGCATCTCGAAGAAGCTTTAGCCGATATTTACAGCGCATGAGGACAGAAATAAACATTTGCTGGTTAAGAAGAGATTTAAGGTTACAGGATCATGCCGCATTGTACCATGCATTAAAGACTGGAAAACCAGTTTTACTGTTGTTCATATTTGACCGTAACATCCTGGATGATTTAAATGATTCCAGCGATGCCAGGGTGAGTTTTATCTTTAACAGCTTAAAAGCCCTTGAAAAGGAACTACAGCAAAAAGGATCTTCAATTCTTATCCGGTATGGCACTCCTGAACAGGTCTGGCCTGAGCTTCTTAAAGCCTATCAGATAAAATCCGTTTATACCAACCATGATTATGAACCATATGGGATTGAACGTGATCAGGCATTGGCCGAATATCTTGGTTCGGAGTCTGTCTCGCTGCTAACCTATAAAGATCAGGTGATCTTTGAGAAAAACGAGATCGTTAAAACCGATGGAAAACCATATACAGTTTTCACCCCATATTTCCGTCAATGGAGAATGAAGCTGAATGACTTTTATCTTAAATCTTATCCGGTAGAGAAATATTATGGAAATTTTTATCAGACCAGTCCATTTACTTTTCCTGATTTGGCAGAACTGGGTTTTAAAGCATCCGCACTACATTTTCCGGCCGCCGATTTTGAAGATAAACTAGCTGCTTATGAAGAGCGAAGGGATTTTCCGGCAGATGATGCCACCACCCATCTGGGCATTCATTTAAGATTTGGAACTGTCAGTATCAGAGCTGCTGCTGCAAAAGCACTGGAGCATGGCGCAGAAAAATGGTTATCAGAACTGGCCTGGAGAGATTTCTATATGATGATCCTGTTTCATTTTCCGCACATCACAACAAAATCATTTAAACCCGCATACGATAACATCCGCTGGTTAAATAAAGAGGATGACTTTGAAGCCTGGAAGAATGGTAAAACCGGTTATCCTATTGTTGATGCGGGAATGAACCAGCTGAATCAAACAGGATATATGCATAACAGGGTCAGGATGATTGCCGGGAGTTTTCTAACCAAACATCTGTTAATTGACTGGCGCTGGGGTGAAGCTTATTTTGCAGAAAAACTGCTTGATTATGAACTGGCAAGCAATGTAGGCGGCTGGCAATGGGCATGCGGCTGTGGAAATGATGCAGCTCCCTATTTCAGGGTATTTAACCCCGAACTGCAGGCCAGGAAATTTGATCCGGAAAATAAGTATATCTATCAATGGGCACCTGAGTATAAAGAAGGAAAACCTGTTCAGCCTATTGTTGAACATGCTTTTGCCAGAGAAAGAATTCTGAAAGTGTTTAAAGAGGCATTGCGGGAATAAAAAAGGGGTCTTCTAAATGAATTTAGAAGACCCCTTTTTTGTCTGAATACTATGATTCTTAATTGTTAACTACATTAACAATCTCAATGTCAAAATCAAGTGTAGCATTCGCAGGAACTGAACCAAATCCAGCCAAACCATAGGCCTGATCTGAAGGGATAAGCAAACGTATTTTGCCACCTTTGGTTAATTTACCAGGAATTACATTTTTCCAGCCCTGAATCAGTGTGCTTAATGTGGTTACATATGTACCCGCAACATTGGAGTCAAACACAGTCCCATCCAGATATCTGCCGGTATAGTTGATAGTCAGGGTAGAATTCAAAGTAATTGCATCCGTACCAGTTCCCGGAGCTGAGATACTAAAATAAGTCCTGGTACGATCCTTAGTCATCGTCAAGCTATTCTTTTTAATAAATTCATTGATCAAACGGTCATCAAGCACAGCTTGTGATTTTTCCGGAAAAGTAGTAATATTCAGATCAATGTTTTCATTTGAAGCGATGTTGGCAATTCCATTTTTACCATAAGCCAGATAAGAAGGAAGCAAAATTCTCGCAGAACCTCCTGGCTTAAGCTGTAATACAACATCACGTATTGCCGGAACTGATATTGCTCCATAAACAGTGTTACTGGCAACCAGACCGTTCATATAACCACCAAGTGTAGCACGGTTTGCCTGCAATGGCGATGCCCAGTAAAGTGTACCATTTTCCAGCCCTTTCACAGAAACGTTATATAAAACCGTATCACTTGTTACATAATTTGCAGTACCAGTTCCCTGGGTCAGAATCTGATAAAAATAACCCGACTTTAACGGATCTTCAGTAACAGTCAGTTTATTTGCTGTTATATAATCCTGTATTTTTTTACCGTCTACAACCTGTATAGATTCGTAATCCTTTTTACATGAACTAAAAAGAACAGTTAGGCCGATCAAGGCAAAAGTAAATTGTGAAAACTTTTTAAGCATTACTAATTTTGAGTTTGTGGGGTTTTTATTTTAAATTTTCCTACTCTGAAAAATTGAATATTGAAATCCAATATTGAATTTGCCGGTAGAAAAACAGGCATATTATTATTTCCTGGCATTGCACTGACTACTCTGTTCTGATAAGCCATTGTTGAAGGGACAATCAATCTGATCTTTCCTCCGGGATTAACCAAAGGAATTCCCTTTCTCCAGCCTTCAATCGTAGTACCAAAAATAATTTTGGATGCTATGGTATCTATCAGGTTCTGTGTGGAATCATATAGTACAGTATTATCCAGCAATAACCGGCCAACATAATGAATCACTACAGTATCCAGAGAATCAATTTTCAGGGTACCATCCTGCCCCTTGATAATCTGGTAATATAATCCATCCTTCGTGTTTTTTGCCGGAATATTATTTTTCGCTATAAAGCCTTTAATCAAATTATCATCTATTGCTGCCTGGGTAGCTCTGTCATACGCAGGGTCTGTTTTACAGGCTGCCAGAGAGCAAGCCCCTGCAATAAACAATAATATAACTTTGCTTTTTAACATATTGCACAAAAATAGTCTTTTATTAGGGATGGAACAATATTTAACCAATTTTAACAAATACCACAAAAAAAGGCCGGATCATCATACACGACCCGGCCTTTTATCTGATAACTATATCTTTTAAAAACAATATTTATTTTCAGCAATCAGCTGCTGAGCAACTTTCTGACGAACATCCTTCACATTAAATGCTTCCATTTTAGTAAATCTTTTCAGTCCTACCAGCATCATACGCTGCTCATCACCTTCTGCAAAAGCCCATAAAGCTTCTTTTCCAGCTTTCTGTAAAGCATCAACAGCCTCTACAAAATAAATACGCATCATATTTAACTGTCCTTCACAAGCTTCAGCGCCTCTTAAACTAACCAGTTTTTCAGTTCTCAGCATCACCGATTCAGCTACATAAACGTAACTGGCCATATCAGCGATATTCATCAGAATTTCCTGTTCTTTAGAAAGACTTAACATTAATTTCTGAACCGCTGCACCAGCCACCATTAAAGTTGCTTTTTTCAGGTTCTTAATGATTTTCTTCTCTGCTGCGAAAAGTGTATCATCTTCTTCACCAAAATCAGGAATAGACATCAGCTCGGCAGCTACAGCTGTAGCCGGAGTCATCAGATCCAATTCACCTTTCATAGCTCTTTTCAACATCATATCAACAGTTAATAACCTGTTGATTTCGTTTGTACCTTCAAAAATCCTGTTGATCCTTGCATCACGGTAAGCTCTGTCCATTGGTGCATCAGCCGAGAAGCCCATTCCACCATAGATCTGAACACCTTCGTCCACCACATAATCCAATGCTTCAGAACCCCATACTTTCAGTATCGCGCATTCCACAGCAAACTGCTCTGTAGATTTTAATTTCGCCTTACTTTTATCCATGCCACCTGCTACCAGAGCATCGTATGCATCATCAATATTCTGACCCGCACGATAGTTAGCAGATTCTACCGCATAAACTTTTGTTGCCATTTCGGCCAGTTTATAGCGGATAGCACCATATTTTGATATCGGACGTTCAAACTGAATACGCTCATTAGAATAGTTAACCGCAGTATTGATCACAGCTTTTGAAGCACCAACTGCCGCAGCTGCCAGTTTAATCCTGCCGATGTTTAAGATATTTACAGCAATCTTAAATCCGTTTTCACGCTCAGAAAGCATGTTTTCCACAGGAACTTCACAATCGTTGAAAAACACCTGACGGGTCGAAGAACCTTTGATTCCCATTTTATGTTCTTCAGGGTTCATGGTAACACCACCAAATGCACGCTCCACAATAAATGCAGTCAGATTTTTATCATCATCGATCTTTGCAAATACGATGAAGATATCTGCGAAACCACCATTGGTGATCCACATTTTCTGCCCGTTAATCACATAATGTTTACCGTCTGCAGATAACTTTGCTTTGGTTTTTCCCGAATTAGCATCAGATCCTGAGTTAGGCTCTGTTAAGCAATAAGCTGCTTTCCATTCACCTGATCCCAGTTTAGGTATATATTTAGCTTTCTGCTCTTCATTTCCATAATACAGGATAGGTAAAGTACCGATACCTGTATGTGCAGAAATAGCTACTGCAAATGAATGTCCTGCGCCAATTACATCAGCAACGAGCATAGAAGTATTAAAGTTCTTACCAAAACCACCATACTCTTCAGGGATGGAAACTCCAAGAAGTCCCAGTTCACCTGCTTTGGTAACCAGCGAAGGCATCAAACCTTCTTCCAGTTTATCAATACGGTCCAGGTTAGGATACACTTCTGCAGTTAAAAAGTCTCTGCAGGTTTGTGCTATCATTTGCTGTTCTTCATCAAATTCTTCAGGAATAAATACATCCTGGTATGTGGTTTCCTTTATCAAAAACTCGCCACCTTTTACTTTTGTTTTGTCTGTAGTTTCCATATTTTTTGTAGCTGATCCCTACCGGGAATTCCCGGAGATTTCATTTTTAAATTTTATAATCAAGTGCTGTTAACTCAGCACTAAAGAAGTTCAAAAACACCGGCAGCCCCTTGTCCGCTACCCACACACATCGTTACCATTCCGTATTTACCGTTTCTGCGTTTCAGCTCATTGAACAATTGTACAGAGAGTTTTGCCCCGGTACATCCCAGCGGATGACCTAAAGCAATAGCGCCACCGTTAACATTCACGATATCCTGATTAATTCCCAGAGCTCTTACCACTGCCAGAGACTGAGAAGCAAAAGCTTCATTCAGTTCAATCAGATCCATTTGTTCCAGTGTCAGACCAGCTTTCTTTAATGCCAGTGGAATTGCCTCAATCGGGCCGACACCCATAATTCTTGGCGGTACACCTACCACACCATAACTTACCAGGCGGGCAATCGGCTCTACCCCTAATTCTTTCAGTTTACTTTCAGATACCACCAGAACAAAGGCAGCACCATCAGACGTCTGAGAAGAGTTTCCTGCAGTAACACTTCCGTCAGCTGCAAAAACGGGTTTAAGTTTAGCTAGTTTATCCAGCGTAGTATCTGCACGCGGACCTTCATCAGTATCCACCACATAACTTCTGGTCTTCTTTTTCATCTGACCATCCAGATAATTTTCAGTAACCGTGATCGGTGCTACTCCTGCTTTTAAATGACCATTTTTAATCGCTTCCACTGCTTTCATATTAGATCTGAAAGCAAACTCATCCTGATCTTCCCTGCTCACCTTATATTCACTGGCTACCGCTTCGGCAGTAAGCCCCATCCCCCAGTACCAGTCCGGGTTCTTTTTAGCTACTTCAAAATTAGGTACTACTTTCCATCCGCCAAAAGGCATTCCTGACATCACCTCTACCCCACCGGCGATAATACAGTCTGCCATTCCGCTTTTAATTTTTGCTACCGCAGTAGCAATAGTATCCAGCCCGGATGCGCAATACCTGTTTACAGTAACACCTGGAACTTTCACCGTATCCAAGCCCATCAGGGAGATCATACGGCCTATATTTAATCCCTGCTCTGCCTCTGGTGTTGCATTCCCAACAATCACATCATCTATTTGTTCTTTATCCAGATTAGGTACCGAGGCCACCAACTGTTTGATTACTTCAGCAGCCAGATCATCGGCCCTGGTAAAACGAAATACGCCACGTGGTGCTTTGCCCACTGCTGTACGTAAACCTGCTATGATATATGCTTCTTGCATTTTTTAATCTAGTTAAGAAAAGTCCTGCCGAAAAAATTCTTTGGTTCTTTCCTGTTAAACATTATATTTTTAAATCCTCTGGTTAGTTACGAAGTGGTTTACCCTTAGTGACAATACTCTGAATCCTCTCCAATGTTTTTCGTTCACCGCAAAGCGATAAGAAAGCTTCTCTCTCTAAATCCAGCAGATATTGTTCAGTTACCTCTGTAGGAGAAGATAAATCTCCGCCACACATCACATAACCCAATTTTTCTGAGATTTTTTTATCATGTTCAGAAATATAATGACCGGAATACATTGTATTTGCTCCTGCATAAACAATTCCCAGTCCCTGTTTACCCAATACCCGGATATCAGTTCTTCTGACAGGTTGTGTATAACCAGCATCTGCCAGCTCAATTGCTTTAGCTTTTGCATCAGCAATCAGCCTGCTTCTGTTCATTGAAACCGAGAATTTATCTTTTTGTAAATAACCTAATTCAAATGCTTCCAGTGCAGAAGTTGAAACCTTTGCCATTCCTATAGTCAGGAAACGATCCTTTAATACATTCTGAACAATCTGATCATCTTTGTATTCATCAGAAGCACGCAAAGCAAATTCTTTTGTTCCGCCACCACCAGGAATCACACCGACACCAAATTCTACCAGCCCCATATAGGTCTCTGCATTCAGCTGTACATGATCTGCATGTAAACTGAATTCACAGCCACCACCCAGTGTCAGGTTATGAGGAGCCACAACAACCGGAATAGAAGAGTATCTGATTCGCATAGACGTATTCTGGAAAGCTCTGATAGCCATATTCAATTCATCCCACTCCTGCTCTACAGCCATCATGAAAATCATACCTACATTGGCACCTGCCGAGAAGTTAGCCCCGTCATTACCGATAACTACCCCTCTGTAATCTTTTTCTGCCAGGTCTATTGCTTTATTGATAGCCTGAAGGGTATCGCCCCCTATCGTATTCATTTTTGAATGGAACTCTACATTCAGAATTCCGTCACCTAAATCCAGAATGGAAGCACCGGAGTTTTTCCATATCGTTTTAGTCGTCCGTATATTATCCAGGACAATGAACGAATCAGCCCCAGGTAATGCTTTATAACTTTTAGAAGGGATATCGTAATATTTTTTAACACCGTCTTCTACTTTGTAAAAAGAAGTATGACCAGCAGCCAGCATTTCATGAACCCAGGCAGCAGCCTCATGTCCATATTTTTTCATGCCTTCAAGCGACTCAGTAACACCTACAGCATCCCAGACTTCAAACGGACCTAAGTCCCATCCAAATCCGGCACGTAAAGCGTCATCTATTCTGTACAACTCGTCTGCAATTTCCGGAATTCTGTCAGATACATATTCAAACAGACCAAAGAAAGAATGTCTGAATACTTCTCCAGCCTTATCTTTACCGGCAGCAAAAACTTTCATTCTGTCTCTGACATTTTCAATAGGTTTTGTCAGGTCCAGTGTTGCAGATTTAACTTTTTGCTGCGTGCGATACTCCATTGTTTTCAGATCAAGCGCTAAAATTTCTGTTTTACCGTCAGCAGTTTTTGTCTTTTTATAAAAACCCTGTTTCGTTTTATCGCCCAGCCATTTATTCTCTTCCATTTTGACTACATAGTCAGGAAGCTTAAACAGCTCGTGTGCTTTATCATCAGGACAGTTATCATACAATCCTTTTGATACTTTGATCATCGTATCTAAACCTACCACATCAGAAGTACGGAAAGTAGCAGATTTTGGTCTGCCTAAAGCAGGACCGGTAAATTTATCTACCTCTTCAACTGTCAGATCCAATTTGTCTACCAGATGCAGTAAAGCCATCATAGAATATACACCTACCCTGTTAGCGATGAACGCCGGAGTATCCTTACATAAAACCGTTGTTTTACCCAGAAACTTATCTCCGTAATGCATTAAGAAATCTACCAGTTCAGGTTTGGTATCAGGAGTTGGAATGATTTCCAGTAAACGCAGATAACGCGGCGGATTAAAAAAGTGCGTTCCGCAGAAATTTGCTTTGAAATCCTCACTTCTGCCTTCAGTCATCAGGTGAATAGGAATACCTGAAGTATTTGAAGTAACCAAAGTACCTGCCTTGCGGAATTGCTCCACCTGCTCAAATACCTTTTTCTTAATATCAAGATTTTCAACTACAACCTCAATAATCCAGTCTACACCGGCAATTTTTGCCATGTCGGCATCAAAATTACCTGTTGTAATTTTGTTGACTACTTTTTTGGTATAAACCGGAGAAGGATTAGTCTTAATGGCATTCTGCAAAGCTGCATTGACAATACGGTTCTGAACCGCCGGATTATCCAGCGTCAACCCTTTTGCTGTTTCCTCAGGGCTGAGTTCTTTCGGTGCGATGTCTAACAACAATACTTCTACACCAATATTCGCAAAGTGACAAGCAATGCGTGAGCCCATGATACCGGAGCCTAATACCGCTACTTTATTTATCTTTTTGTTCATCATTTCCTGTAGTTACTGTATATGCTAAAGTGAGTTTATTTAATTTCTGTAAGCTTTGTACCAGGCTGGCTTTTTCTGAGACAGCCAAATGATCATTCAGGTATTCATTGAAAGAACGGACAACACTTTTTGCCACCTGCCGCTTCTCTCTGCCGAAGTCAGTCAGAAAGACTTTTACGGATCTTTTATCGCCGGAAGAAGCCTCCCTGTATATTAACCCTGATTCTTCCATATTGTTTAGCATTCTCGACAAACTGGTGGCCTTAACCCCGAGCAATCCCGCAAGCTGTGAGACTGCTGTACCATCTTTATCAATATTAATCAGCACATAACCAATAGCTTGTGTGATTCCAAAGCCTGATGCGATCTGATTATAGGTGTTGGACATGTTCTGCCAAACCACTTTCAATAAATAATCTATTGTTTCCTGTTGTTTCATTAATTACTATGCTTGCATAACAAAGCTAAAGAATAAAAATCAAGTATCCAAGAAACCATTATGATTTTTCAGATCCCCTAAAGAAATGAATATCAAAACCATGATAGCCTCATATCCGCTAAAAAACAATTACATACTGATAAAAAAAAGAGCACAAAAAAAGCCGCCAGGTTTGACCCTGGCGGCTTCCGAAATATTGGTTTCAGACTAGTATAAAGTAAATTCTACTCTTCTGTTTTTCTGACGACCAGCTGCATTTTTGTTAGATGCAATTGGTTGGTTTTGACCGTAACCAGTAGCTTCGATACGAGATGCATTAGCACCTTGAGAAACTAAATAAGCTTTAACTGATTCAGCTCTGTCTTTAGATAATTTCATGTTAGAAGCAGCTCTACCAGTATTATCTGTGTGACCAGCTAATTTAAGGCTAAAGTTTTTAGTTACTAATAAGTTAGCAACACGGTTCAATGAAGTATAAGATTTAGCTCTGATAGTAGATTTACCTAAATCAAATTCAAGATCTTTAATCGCTTGTTTAACAACTTTACGATCAGCATCAGTGATAATTACTTTTTCAGTTACAACAGGAGTTGGAGCAACTAATGGACATCCAGCACCATCAACAACAGTTCCTGATGGAGTGTTAGGACATTTATCCAATTTATCAGCAACACCGTCACCGTCAGTATCTTTTAAAAGATCGCTCATTTCAGTTCTTAATTTAGCGTTTTCAGATTTTTGAGCATCTAAATCGCTTCTTAAAGAGTTAGCAATGTTTTTAGCCTGAACAGCTTCGTCATAAGTAGCAGCAACCGGATTGTGGAAAGCTAATTGTTTTCCTTTTCCTAATGCAAACTCTAAACCAGCGTGAGCGTAAGAGAATTTGTCATTGTTGTTCTGACGGTAAGTACCATCAACGTTATCACCATCAACAAAGTAGATAGACCATCCTAAGTTAAAGTTAACTTTTTCAGAAACTTTAAATCTAGCACCTAATCCTACAGGGATAACTAATTCTTTAACATTTTTTGGATATTCAGAAGTTACACCACCAACAGTAACTTTTGGTTTGTAACCAGCTAAACCAGCACCACCTGTTACAAATAACTGTAATGCATCTTGTTTTCTGAACATATCAATGTTGAACATGTTTACTTCAGCACTTAAAGTAGCTGCATAGTTCAATTCTGTTTCAAAAGCAGTAGTTCCGCCTACAATAGCAGGACCTTTACCATCATTGAATGATTTAGAGTTATCACCTTTCAGTTTACCTCTGATTCCGTCTAATTTCAAAGAGAAATATGGAGTGAATTGTTTTTTGATGTAAAGACCATATCCTAAACTAGAACTGTTCTTAGAGAAATCGTTTTTTCCACCTAGCGGAGAAGTTGGAGTTAAAACACCAGCGTTAACACCGATAGACCAAGTACTGAACTGTTGTGCAGCATTAGTTGCTGGTTGCTCCTGCGCCTGTGCAGCACCACCAATGAAAAGGGCAGCTAAAGCTACCGGCAGACTTTTAAATAATTTTTGTTTCATAATATGAGTTTAATAAAAAAAAATAGTTCTGGTATTTTTTTTTGATACTTAAGCAATATCTATACCAAATTAGTTTACAAGGCCCTGAGCACTTTAGAGACAGGTTTTTCTTCATAAACTGTATGTTTAATGAAGCAAAATCTGCCGTTTTAAGTGAACAGAAAGCCCAATAATGGCGCCAAGGTATGGATTATAAAGAAACCAGACAAATAATTTTCAACCTTAAAGATCATATATTACTATTTATCTACAATTATTTAATTTTTTTCTGGTTTATAGTCTTCTGCATCTTTATACATTTTCTCTATCAGATCTTTATTTTTCTCCAGAATAATTTTTCTTTTTAAACTTAACTTAGGAGTGAATTCACCTCCTTCTATACTCCATGTTTTAGTTAATAACACAAACCGTTTAACCTGCTCCCACTTTCCAAACTCCTTAGAACCGTTTGCAATCTCCTGATTATATTTTTCAAGCACCTGAGGATGCTGAACCATTTCTTCATTGGTCGTATAATTAATCCCTTTTTTAGCACACCAGGATTTCAATGCTTCAAAATTCGGAACGATCAGTGCTGATGGAAATTTGCGATTTTCGCCAAGTACCATAATATGATCAATCAGTACAGATTCTTTATATTTATTTTCCAGCATCTGCGGTGCAACATATTTACCGCCTGCAGTTTTGAAAATTTCTTTTTTACGATCGGTAATCTTCAGGAACCTTCCGTTCACCAGTTCACCAATGTCCTCTGTATGAAACCAGCCGTCCTTATCGATAGCCTCAGCAGTCAGGTCTTCTCTCTTATAATAGCCTTTCATTACATTATGACCCCTGGTAAGTACTTCTCCATCTTCCGCAATCTTAACCTCTACTCCATCTATAACAGGTCCGACAGTACCGAACATTGCATTTTCAAAATGATTAACAGTAATTACCGGCGAAGTCTCTGTTAACCCGTATCCTTCAAAAACAGGCATTCCGGCAGCCCAGAAAATACGTGCCAGACGTGGATTCAGTGCAGCACCTCCGGAAACAATAACTACGATATTTCCACCCAGTGCTTCCTGCCATTTCTTAAAGACCAGTTTTCTTGCAATACCCAGTTTCAGTTTATAAAACCAGCCACTGTTCATATCGAATTGTTCGGCAAGGGCCACAGACCAGAAGAAAATACCTCTTTTAATTCCGGTAAGCGCTTTCCCTTTTTCCATAATCTTATCATACACTTTTTCCAGCAGTCTCGGCACTGTAGAAAAAGCATTAGGTTTGACAGACTGAATATCGGCAACAATGGTGTCCATACTTTCCGCATAGTATACAGAAACTCCCATATACAGATACAAGTACACAATCATTCGCTCAAAAATATGAGATAAAGGCAAAAAGCTGAGTCCCTTTTCCAGCCCCGGTGGCACAACTACCGCAGAGTTGATAAAGTTCTGGACAAGATTACTGTGTTTAAGCATTACGCCTTTCGGAGTTCCGGTGGTACCAGAAGTATAAATCAGGGTCAGTACATCATCCGCAGTTACTGCTGCACGATAAGTCTCCAGATCTATACCTTCACTTTTCTCTCCTGATTCAACCAGCTTTGTCCAGTTATCTGCCCCGGCAACTTCATTAAAAGTGTAAATTTTCAGTTCCGGATTAACTTCTGCACAAATCGGTTTTACCTTCTGAAACAAAGTCTCATCTTCAACAAAAAACACACTTACTCCGGCATTTTCTAAAATAAACTTAATATCATGTTCAGCCAGCGTAGGATACAAAGGCACGTGATAACCACCAAACTGGTTTACGGCAAAGTCCGCGATATTCCATTCGGGTCTGTTATGAGACATGACGGCTATCCTGTCGCCCTTTACCAAACCCAGCTGAAGCAGTCCTTTGCTCAGGTTGTCAGCAGTATCAGAAAATTGCCGGGTGCTATATTTTTTCCATACTCCATTAACCTTTCCACTAATAAATTCGTCTTTTGGAAATTTCTCTAAATTGTATTTCAGTAAATCAAATACTCTTGTTACAGTTACAGGCATAATCTTGATTTTGTCTTTTAAATGTTTTGTACAGATGAACCTGGTCAGGTTCAAAGAACGAAATTAGTTCCGGATTACTTTGTTATTCCCAAATCTAACAAATTAATTATTGTAATAAAACCAATTTTAATTTTGGTCTGTTTTATTCACACAGTTAACGGAAACGCGGAAATCCATCATCTACTTTTTCATTTTATCCCGAATAACATTGAATAATGAGGACTACGTCAGACCTCTGTATCTATCCAGCTCACCTCTGCCGCAGGTCCACAGCGAGTCCACGTATTTCCACAAAAAGGTGGACTCAACGTGGACTCACTGTGGACTCATGGTGGACTCATACCATTGTCTGCCCTATCTTTTTAGCATTAAATTTCATTCAGATGACACAGCGGCATAATAATTGCTCAGGTCATTTTCACATTTAAACTTTATACAAATCATATGAAAAAAGTATTTACAATACTTTGCCTTACTGTAATCGCAACATTTGCGATCCAATCTTCTTCAAAAGCTCAGAGCTACAAAAATGCCATTGGTGGTCGTTTTGGTGCTGCAAACGGAGTAACTTTTAAAACATCTCTGGGTGAAAACAAAATGCTTGACCTTATTGCCAACTTCAGGTCTAACAATAATTACAACTATTTCCGTGTAACTGCCTTATATGAAGTTTATAAACCTATCAGTGGTGCACGCGGACTGAACTGGTATTATGGTGGTGGTGGTAGTATTGGTACTGTAAAATACAAACCATACAACTCAAGCGATCTTTATCTTTCTCTGGATGGTGTTCTAGGTCTGGACTATAAATTTGCTGATGCACCTATCAACCTTTCCCTTGACTGGAAACCAGCTATACAGTTAGCTCCTGATACTGATTTTGATGCTTCAGGTGTAGGCTTGTCTCTGCGTTTCACTTTCTAGAAACCGGATTCCGGACTGAAATCAAAAAAGGCCCTGAAGATTAATCTTCAGGGCCTTTTTTGATGCTTGTACTTATAATTTTATATTCCTGTCCATGCTTTAAGCACAGCCTTCTCTACTGCTGTTCCTGCCGGATCTACGGAGGAAACAAGTTCAACATTCGGGCTGGCCTTCAGCTTAACGCTGATCTCTTTATCCAGACCATCTCTTCTGATTTGAAAACGAACTGCATCACCAATTTTCTTTTGCTGCATTACAGGCATTTTCTCTACAGCAGGCTGCGCATAAGCACCTTCCACACCTATCAGTTCATCGTCAACGTTTAGTCCGTCAACCCAGGCAGCCGAATTACGGGAAACTGCAGAGATCAGTAAATGACCTTCAGTTACTTTTGTCGCAATCCCCAGGTAAGCTTCTTTCTGTCCCTCGTCTTTAACCTTTATTCCGGCATAGCCTAAATACTTTTCATATTCTACCGGCTCAGTACCATTCACATATTTCGCCCAGAAACCAGTAAAACTGATCCCGCTGATTTTCTCTACCATAGTCTTGAATTCAGCATCAGTATAGCCCCGGCCTTTAATCTTGCACTGCTCATACATTGCCTTCATTACCTGATCAAGACTTGATTTACCCTGAGTTGCATGGGCAATTTCAAGATCCATCAGCATGCCTACAATTTCTCCTTTACTGTAATAAGAAATACTGCTGTTTTTGGAGTTTTCATCAGGACGGTAATATTTGATCCAGGCATCAAAGCTTGACATCGCAGCCGACTGCACATAACCACCTCTGGTGTTTATCACATCAGACATTGATTTGGTTAAGGTTTCTATAAACTCTTCTTTACTGATCAGCCCGGCGCGCAGCATTAATTTATTCTCATAGTATGCTGTAAATCCTTCAGCAATCCATAAATCAGTGGTATAGTTCTCGTTTTCATAATCAAACGGACCTAAAGCTACCGGGCGCAATCTTTTTACATTCCATAAATGATGATATTCATGTGCTACCAGACCCAAAAATCCTTTATATCCTTTTTCTGTCGCATAGGCATCTCTTGAGGCACCCAGTACGGTAGAGTTCAGATGCTCCAGTCCACCGCCACCTCTTTGAAAATTATGGACAATAAAAGTATAGTGTTTGTTCGGGTTCTCTCCATAAATCGCTGTCGCCTGTTCTATAACCTTAGCCATATCTGTTTTCAGACGCTCTGCATTATAGTTTCCGCCACCATACATGGCTACTTCATGTTTAACACCCGCAGCAGTGAATTCAAATACATCCTGATTACCTACCTCTATCGGGCTATCAAACAAAATATCATAATTTTTTGCTGTATAGGTAAATTGACGGCCAGCCACAGGCTCCAGTCCGGTAGACACTTTATACCAGCCTTCAAAAGGGATCACCTTAACTGTACTTGGCAAAGCAAGCTGATTGTCAGGATACATAAAAATCCCGGTTGGAGATAAAAACGCATGACTGGCATCTATAAAAGAAGTACGTACCGATACTTCAAAGGCATATACACTGTAATTGATATCAACGGAATTTGAACTACCGGTATAAACTCTCCAGGTATTTTTCTTTAATTTTTCTGTTTTAAGTGTTTTTTTGCCGGATGTTGCCGTAAAACCTTCTACATTTCTGGAAAACTCCCTGATCAGATAAGATCCTGGTGCCCATACAGGCATTTTAACATCAATATATTCTTTTTTCAGTCCGTCGACATGCATTTTAACATCAGCATAGTGCGCTTGTGGTTCTTTAAAACTGACCTCGTAATTAACTGCGGTCTGTGCTTGAGCGGCCAGGGCGGGTGCCAGAAAAATCAATAACCCTAATCCAATTTGTTTTGTTAGTTTCATATAGTTTTTTATTGGCGATGAAACCTGCAGAAAACTTATGCAGGTTTCATCGCCATATCTGATTCTTTTGACGCAAATTTAAAATATATAGCCTTTGTTATGGGTTTAAATAAGAAATTAGCTGTAACATACTTAATACAAGTATGGCCAGCGCACATATTTAAATATTTTTGTATAATCAGTCGCTCCAAAACCCCATTATGAAACTCAAATACGTTATTTACTCCCTTATTTTTGCTGGGATAGTTTACCTCATTTATCACAGGATATCCGTCAACAAAAAACTGGAGAACTCCGGAATGGGCCCAGGTGCAAAAGGTTCCGGATCTGCCAAAGGTGGCAAATCACAAAATATGCTGGTCAACGGTGTAGTGATACAGGCAACTTCTTTCGCCAATAAACTGGATATTACCGGAACTATAGAAGCCAATGAATCAGTTGCGCTGCAAAGTGAGGTTTCGGGCTTAATTACCGGAATCTACTTTAAAGAAGGAAGTAATGTAACTAAGGGAAGTCTGCTGGTCAAAATTAACGATCGTGACATTCAGGCACAACTACAGGAAGCACTGACTAAACAAAACCTGTCCGCAACGAATGAAAACCGGGCAAAACAGCTGCTGCAAAAAGGCGCCATCAGTCAGGAAGAATATGATACTGCACTGGCCGACTTAAAGTCCCTGAAAGCACAGGCACAATTAATCAGGGCACAACTGGCTAAAACTTCCATTATTGCACCCTTCAGTGGAAAAATAGGTCTGCGTTCAATTTCTGCGGGTGAATATATTACGCCTACAAAAATCATAGCCAACCTGCTCAGTACTGATCCGGTAAAAGTAAGTTTCTCGGTACCTGAAAAATACATGTCCCAGATTAAAGTGAATTCGACTATCACCTTTCGCACCGATGGTTCGGCACAAATTTATACAGGAAAGGTTTTTGCCCTGGAACCCGGCATCAACTCGCAGACCAGAACCCTGCAGGTAAAAGCACTGGCACCAAATAAAAACAATGAATTACGTCCCGGCTCTTTTGCTAAAGTTTCGCTTACCCTGGATAAGATTGATAATGCTATACTTATCCCCAACCAGGCTATTATCCCGGTATTAAGAGGTAAAACAGTATTTATCAGCCAGAATGGTAAAGCAAAACAGGTAGATGTACAATCCGGCACGCGTACTGATGAGAATATACTGATCACCTCCGGACTAAAAATCGGTGATACTGTTTTAACAACAGGAGCCCTTTCCTTAAAAGATGATGCCCCCGTCAAAGTAACAGTAGTCAAATAAAAATCCTACCGAAATGAGTATATCCACCACGAGTATAAAAAGACCCGTTCTGGCAATTGTAATGAACCTGATGATCCTGCTTTTCGGTGTTATCGGGTACAATTTTCTGGGTGTAAGGGAGTTTCCCAATATTGACCCAACGGTAGTTTCAGTGCGTACCTCCTATCCTGGTGCAAACTCAGATATTATTGAATCCCAGATTACCGAACCACTGGAAAAATCCATCAACGGGATAGACGGTATCAGAAACATGTCTTCTTCCAGTAACCAGGGAAGCAGTACGATTACCATAGAATTCAACCTGGGTAAAAATATTGAGGAAGCTGCCAATGATGTTCGGGATAAAGTATCACAGGCGGCCCGTAACTTACCTAAAGATATTGACGGAAATCCTGTAGTGAGCAAGGCAGATGCCAATTCGGATGCGATCATCACCATGACGATCCAGAGTGATCAGAGAAATCAGCTGGAATTGAGTGACTATGCAGAAAATGTAATTGCCGAACGTATACAAACCATACCGGGCGTCAGCAGTGTGCAGATTCAGGGACAGAAAAAATATGCCATGAGGCTTCGGATTGATCCGAATAAACTGGCTGCTTTAGGGCTGACTTCGCAGGATATTGTCACTGCGCTTGACAATGAGAATGTAGAACTGCCTTCCGGTAAAATCACTGGTGCCAGTACTGAACTGACTGTCAAAACGCTGGGTAAATTAACCAATGAAAAACAGTTCAATGATCTGATCATTAAAAATGACGGCAACAATGTTATTCAGCTGAAGGATGTAGGTTATGCAGAACTTGGCCCTGAAAATGAAGAAACTATTTTAAGGGAGTCCGGCAAACCCATGGTTGCTGTAGCTCTGATTCCGCAGCCAGGAGCAAATTACCTGGACATTTCAACAGAATTTGAGAAGAGATTTGCCAGACTGAAGAATGATATTCCCAAAGATATCAAGCTGAATGTTTCCCTGGATAATACCAGGTTTATCAAGAATTCAGTCACAGAGGTTGCGGAAACCATTATTCTTTCCCTGGTACTGGTTATCCTGATCATTTACCTGTTTTTCAGGGATTGGGCAATTGCCATCAGACCATTAATTGATATACCGGTATCGCTGGTTTTCACTTTCTTTATCATGTACATTTTTGGCTTCTCGATCAATGTATTGAGTTTACTGGCTATTGTACTGGCTACAGGACTTGTTGTAGATGACGGGATTGTCGTGACCGAAAATATTTTCAAAAAAGTAGAGGAAGGATATTCTCCTTTCGAGGCTGCGATTAAAGGTTCCAACGAGATCTTCTTTGCCGTTATTTCCATTTCAGTTACGCTTGCTGCTGTGTTTCTTCCGGTTGTATTTCTCCAGGGATTTGTGGGCAGACTATTCCGGGAATTCGGGATTGTAATTGGTGCAGCCGTGCTGATATCGGCTTTTGTATCCCTGACACTGACACCGATGTTAAATGCCTATCTGATGAAAAAGACAGGCCATAAAAAGTCAAGGTTTTATGAATGGTCTGAGCCCTACTTTGTTAAATTGAATGATAATTATGCCGAAAACCTGAATAAATTTCTGAACAAAAGATGGCTTGCAGTTCCAATTATAATCGCCTGTATCGGCCTGATCATGTTGTTCTGGAAAATTCTGCCTAAAGAAACTGCTCCTTATGATGACAGAAGTGCGATCAATATGAGTATCACTACTCCCGAGGGCTCATCTTACGATTATACGGATAAGTTCATTATGAAGATCGCCAAAATGGTTGAAGACTCTATTCCGGAAAAGAACGTAAATATTACTATTACCTCTCCGAGTTTCGGTGGAAGTGGTGCTGTAAACAGTGGTTTTGTCAGAATGGGACTTACAGATCCCGGACTGCGCGGTCGTTCTCAGGAAGAAATCGCTAACCAGCTGACCCGGATTACCCGAAAATATACTGAGGGAAAAGTACTGGTAACCCAGCAACCGACAATCTCGGTAGGTCGTCGTGGAGGTTTGCCAATCAGCTATATCATCCAGGCGCAGAATTTTGATAAACTGAGAGAAAAGGTTCCTCAGTTTATGGATGAAGTAAGTAAAGACCCGACATTCACCGTTTCTGATGTCAACCTGAAATTCAACAAGCCGGAAATCAACCTGACGATAGACAGGGATAAAGCCAGGAACCTGGGTGTATCAGTTTCGGCCATTGCCCAGACTTTACAGCTTGGGCTCAGTGGGCAGCGTTTTTCTTATTTCTTTATGAATGGAAAACAGTACCAGGTAATTGGTCAGTTTGACCGCGGAAACCGAAAAGATCCTTTGGATCTGAGTTCTGTATATGTACGTAATGATAAGGGTGAGCTTATCCAGATTGACAATCTGGTAACTGCAAAAGAAGAAAGCAGCCCTCCGCAGCTGTACAGAAATAATCGTTTTACGGCAGCCACGGTTTCTGCAGGTCTGGCTCCGGGGAAAAGTATAGGGGATGGAATTGCAGCCATGGATAAAATCAGGGATAAAGTTTTAGATGAAACCTTTTCCACTGACCTTAGTGGTGAATCACGTGATTTCCAGGAAAGTTCTTCCAATACGATGTTTGCTTTCGGACTGGCCTTATTGCTGGTATACCTGATTCTGTCAGCGCAGTTTGAAAGTTTCAAAGATCCGGTTATCATTATCATGACTGTACCTATGGCGGTAGCGGGAGCCTTTCTTTCTTTATGGTTGTTTGGACAGAGCTGGAATATATTCAGCCAGATCGGTACAATTATGCTGATCGGACTGGTTACAAAAAATGGTATTCTGATTGTGGAATTTGCCAATCAGCTTAAAGAAAGCGGTAAAAGTGTACACGATGCAATCAGAGAGGCTTCAGTTTCCCGTTTAAGACCGATTTTAATGACCAGTCTGGCTATTGCAATCGGGGCCTTACCTATTGCCATGGCATTGGGTGCAGCGGCAAAAAGCCGTATGGGTATGGGGGTTGTCATTGTGGGTGGAACTACATTTTCACTGGTGCTTACCCTGTTTGTTATTCCATCAATCTATTCTTACTGGTCTAAAGAGCACAAAACAAATACAGATTTACAAGAGTCATTAAAAGCAGCACTGGCTGAAGAAAAAAATCCTTCGGCTTAAAATATTATATACAAATGAATAAGTTTCTCTTTTATTTCCTGGCCTTCCTGATCAGCTGCTGCACACAAAGTGTCATCGCACAGGACACCCTTAGCCTGGAGGAAGCGATAAGTACGGCATTAAAGAACAATTATGATATCAGATTGGTCAATAATGAAGTGCAGATTGCTAAAAATAACCTCAATGCAGGAAATGCAGGTATGCTGCCAGGCCTTGCAGGTACATTCAGCAATGGAGGCAGCAGACAAAATACGGTACAGAGCCCGGCAACCGGACCGGAGAAAAAAGCATCGGGTGTACGCAGTACCAATCTGAATTACGGAGTGGCTCTGGACTGGACTATTTTTGACGGATTCCAGATGTTCGCCAATTATGACAAACTAAAGGAATTACAAAAACAAGGTGAGGTAAATGCTAAACTAACTATTCTGAATACCATCTCTGATGTCGTCTCTGCTTACTATGCAATAGTCAGACAACAGCAACTGGTGCTGGCCACAGACAGTGCGCTGAAAATTTCCAGATTAAGGGTGACTATTGCTGACAACAAATTAAAAATAGGACGTGGTTCCAAACTGGATGTACTGACTGCAAAGGTAGATTACAACACGGACACGACTTTATTTTTGCAGCAGAAAAACATATTAAACACGTCCCGGATTACACTGAACCAGTTAATGGCAGGAGACCTGAACAGGGTATTCGCCGTCAATGAAAAACTGAATATTGAAAATAACCTGAAACTGGCCGATCTGGAACTGTCAACTGAACGCCTGAATCCTTCGCTGCAAAATGCTTTCATCAATAAAAAGATTGCTGCATTAAACCTGAAACAGATTAAAGGACAACGTTATCCTACGGTAGCCGTAAATAGTGGTTATGAATTTTCAAGGAGTACAAGTCCTACGGGTTTCAACCAGAAATTCAGAGCCAACGGGCTCACTTACGGACTTACGGCAAGTCTGAATATTTTCAATGGCTTTTTACAAAGACAAAATGAGCGCAATGCAAAAGTACAGCTCAACTCTTCGGAGCTCAATCTGGACAAGACCAAACAAGATGTCAGTGCATTGCTGAATACCACTTACCAGAATTATCTGACCAATCTGGATCTGTTAAGAGTTGAAACGGGTAATGTGGACCTGGCTAAACAGAATCTTGATATTACTTTTGAAAAATACCGTCTTGGCAGTATCAGTCCGCTGGAATTGCGCGAGGCACAAAGAAATTCTATAAATGCCATTATTCGCTTCCTGGATGCACAATTTCAGGCTAAACTAACAGAAATTAATTTAAAAGAGATTAGTGGTACTTTAAATGTTCAATAAGATGATTACTTTCGTTTATGATATTAGTAGCAGATAGCGGGTCTTCAAAGACAGACTGGCTTGGATATAAAGATGGTAAAACAATCAGTTTTAGCACGCAGGGCATCAACCCTTATTTTTTAAATGCGCAGGATATATTCAAAATATTCTCCAAAATGAAAATGACTGAAGAGTTTGCCGCGGATGTCAGGGAAATTTATTTTTATGGATCAGGTTGTTCTACTCCTGATAAACATGAGGTAATTTCCAATGGCTTATCCCTGTATTTCACCAAAGCTTTTATCAGTGTGGAGAATGACTTAATCGGTTGTGCATATGCTACCTGCGGTGATCAGAAAGGTTTGATCTGCATTCTTGGTACAGGCTCTAATGTTTCTTATTTTGACGGCGTTTCTACTTATGACAGCAATTATGGTTTAGGCTATATCCTGGGAGACGAAGGTTCGGGTACTACTTTTGGAAAAAAGATTGTCACTTCTTATCTGTATAAACAGATGCCTGAAGATTTACGTCTGCTTTTTGCCCGGGAGTTTAATACCGACAGGGAAACTATCATTACCAATGTTTATCAAAAACCATTTCCTAATACTTACCTGGCTGGTTTCAGCAAGTTTATGTATCCGAACAGGGAACATCCTTTTATCAACCAGTTACTGATTGATGGTTTCCAGGAGTTCATTGACGTGAATATTAAAAGCTTCAAGGATTACAAAGTGCTGGATTGCCATTTTGTAGGGTCAGTTGCCTATTATTATCAGGATATACTGAAACAGGTCTGCGAATTGAACGGACTGAAACTGGGAAGAATTATGCAGAAACCAATTGAGGGGATCTATAATTATATTCTGAAAAAAGAAGGGATTCTCTAAGGGATTATTGTTTTTTGCATTGTGATATAACCGAGGCCTTCTTTAATGAATTTCCGGTCTGTTTCAATCATTCCAAATCTTTTATAAAATGCAGCCTTATCTGAGCGGGCATTACACCAGATCGTGGTAACGTTATAACGCAGGGCTGCAGCCATCAGATGGTTCAGCAGTTTGGTTCCATAACCTCTTCCCTGCGCAGCATTAGCTGTTGCGAACTTTCTGAACTGGGCCTGCTGACCGTTAATAAAAAGGGAGACTACCGACATCAGCTGATCATCTTCGAAAAGACCAAAATGTGTTCCGTCTTCATCCTCTGCTAATTTCACATAGTCAATAGTCTGGTCAGGCCACATCACATGGTGCCGCAAATCCCAGGTCTGCGAAGCATTGATTTCTCTGATCGTAACCATAAAACCGGATTAGAAAGCGGCTTTATGATTAACAACAATATCAGATACCGTTACTTTACCAGGAAAAACCTCTACAGGATTTAACTCTCCTTTCCCATTAGATAAGCTGGCGAAAAACTGACCATCTTCTTCAAGGGTAAATACCGAGTATTTTCCCGGAGATAGTTTACATTGAAAGAAACCTCTGGCATCGGTTTTAACCTTGGCCACCAATGGCTGATGAATGGCTTTATACAATGGTCCATCTCCTTCTGCCTGTGCAGCTGTAGTGACTGCATAGATATAAACCGTCCGCCTGCCATCTTTACCTTTACGGCTATCCGGCTTTTGATCAGGCCCCGGCATAAAATTCCCTTCCTGTACTGTTACCTTTCCTTTGATCCCCTCAGAGATAGGCTTAGGCTGTCCCGGAGTTCTGGAAGCACACGAAAAAGCAAATAAAGTGACTACTGAACAAAAAATAGCTAAATAAAATTTCATCTGTATAAGTATTAAAGTTAAATTTGGTTACTCCAAAAGGCAATTCATGCAATTCTTTGTGCATTATGATTAATTCTCTCAATTTACGAAAGTGTGGCCTATTATCCATACTCTTCTGCACAAGTATAGCATTTTCTTCTGTGTATGCACAGGAAACTATCAGGCAAAATACGACCAATGCAACCTTCTTAAAAAGTAATAGTATAGCTCTTGCTAACAGTGCTCAAAGACAAAGAGTCAGTGCTTTTTCAATGGCAGCGAGAAAAGGCTGGGTTATTTCCAGAAAAGACCGGTCGGGAACAGTTATGAGACTGCAGAGACTCGATGATTCAGGCTTGCCGGTATACTATGCAACGACCAACAATATTATTGCAGCAGCCACGACAAGAACCAATAAATTATATAATGGCGGCGGTCTGGGTTTATCACTCAGTGGCAGTACCATTCCGGCTGGAAAAATAGCCATATGGGATGGAGACGGGGTTTTAACCACGCATACAGAATTTGCCGGAGGAAGGGTTGAAATCAAAGATCAGACTATTACCACATCAGAACATTCCACTCACGTAGCAGGAACAATGATTGCTGCTGGTGTAAATCCTGTGGCCAGAGGGATGGCTTTTGCCCTGCCAAAACTTTATTCTTTTGATTTCGATAATGATACGCCCGAAATGTCTGAAAATGCAGCGGGATTATTAATTTCCAATCACTCTTATGGGGTGGTAGCCGGATGGTCACTCAATACGGATGTCAATCCTCAGCGCTGGGAATTCTATGCTTCTCCGGGGGCAACAGAAGATTATAAATTTGGCTATTACGATTCGCAGTCTGCCGATTGGGACAAAATCTGTTACAATGCACCTTACTATCTTCCGGTAAAATCAGCCGGGAATAACAGATCTTCCAACGGGCCTCCTGTTGGCGGAGCTTATTATAGATTTAATGCAGATAAAGTAATGGCTGATGCCGGTAAACGTCCGGCAGGTCTGAGCAATAACGATCAGTATGATAATATTGCGACTTACGGAACTGCCAAAAATATTCTGACAGTGGGCGCTATAAACCCACTGGGAGACGGCCCCTACACACCGGATCGTATTCAGATCGCTACATTCAGTAGCTGGGGACCAACCGACGATGGCAGGATTAAACCCGATTTAGTAGCAGATGGCGTAAGAGTAACTTCTACCAGTAATGCCGGTGATGACCGGTATGCAACACTTTCAGGAACCTCCATGGCCACCCCTAATGTCAGCGGATCTTTAATCCTGCTGCAGGAGCTTTACAGCCGCCAGAATAATGCTAATTATATGCGCTCTGCAACTTTAAAAGCCCTGGCGATTGGTACCGCAGCCGAGGCAGGATCTGCGCCGGGGCCCGATTATACTTATGGATGGGGAGTATTAAATACGGAAGCTGCTGCGCAGGCCATACTTGATAATCACCTGAAAAGCAAAATCACAGAAAATATACTCACCCAGGGAGAACAGCAATATATAGAGGTGAAAGCCAAAGGCGGGGTACCCCTGACCGGTACTATTTGCTGGACTGATCCCGAAGCAACTGCAATCAGCACGCTGGATGCATTAAATAATACGACTCCGAGGTTAATGAATGACCTTGATTTAAGAGCTGTACAGGAATCAACAACGTTTTTCCCATGGGTCCTTAATCCGGCCAATCCCTCAGCTCCTGCGCTCAAAGGAGACAATACCAGGGATAATGTTGAGCAGGCCAGAATTGATGATCCTGTGGCAGGAAAAGTGTACAGATTCAATATATCTCATAAAGGGACACTTAAACGGGGCGCACAGGCCTACTCCATTCTCCTGACCGGAATAGACGGAGATGCAAATTTCGAGTCCAATAAAGTTAATGAAGGTAATTTGAATATGGTGGTGTATCCTGTTCCGGCAAGAAATGAGATCAATATTAATTTTAACGTTAATGAAAAGAACAATGTCAGCATCGACGTCATTAATATATCCGGGCAGAAACTTTATACAGAGCGTAAGAATGATTTCACTGGTGTGTATTATACGCAGATAGATTTATCCCGTTATGCCAGTGGTTTATATTTTATGGTGGTCAAAATAGGACAGAATTCCTACACGAAAAAGTTCGTATGTACAAAATAACAGGATTATGGTTTAAGCTCTTTTCTCTATCTCAATCTGAATGAGCTGGGCAATCCACTCGAGCTTTTTCCTGTCCTGCGGAGTAAAAGTTCTGATTTTTTTATCGACTATACAGACTGCCCCGATATTAAAACCTTCGGCGGTAGTGATGGGTACGGCTGCATAAAACCGAAGTCCGAATTCGCCTACAACTAATGGATTTGACATCAGACATGGTTCTGCAAGGGCATCCTCAAACACGGTTACTTCACCTTTCAGAATAGCCAGTGAGCACAAACTTGTCCCTCTCTCTACTTCAGTTCCCCAATCTCCCTGCTGGTCTGCTTTAGTCCAGACGTGATCCTTATCTACAAAATTGATCATGGCAAGAGGAACCTTTAACATAGTCGCTGCAACAGCGGCCAGCTGATCAAAAATAGGCTCTGATTTGGTATATAGAATTTTATACTTTTTTAAGTTCTCTAGACGCTCCTCTTCATTCTGCGGAATTATATTCCTTCCAAAAGTATTCTCCAATTTGTTATTTATTATTTGTACCCGCTAACCTATACAATTACCATACCCTTTTAAAATTTTTACTCAAAAAAATCCAACACCAAACAGGAGTGAATTGTATTCCTGTTTGGTGTTGGACCGCTTCAGATTAATAGCTTAACTGAACAATTTTTCTCACGTCATCGGGCTTAATTGTTTTATGTTCACCTAAACCTAACCATCCTCTTTCTATAAACCGTGCTTCAATTTGTTCTGCAGTACCCTGATAATCATCAGTATACTTAGAAAGCTTTGTATCAATTCCTAAAGAATGGAAGAAAGATTCAGTGCGGATAATAGCCTGTTCTGCTTTTTGTTCAGGTGTTCCTTCCTTAATTCCCCAGATACGTTCCGCATATTGGGCAAGCTTTTCCTTTTTGGTTTCAAAGTTATACCGGTAATGCACTGGTACTATAATAGCCAGTGTACGGGCATGATCAATACCAAAATTTGCTGTCAGTTCATGACCAATTGCGTGAACAGACCAGTCAGTAGGTACTCCTTTCTGAATAAGCCCGTTTAAGGCCATGGTGCAGCACCACATAAAGTTTGCGGCGGCTTCATAATCTGCAGGATCTTTCTGTATCCGGGGCGCAATTTCGACCAGTGTCTGCATAATACTTTCCGCAAATCTATCTTGTAAAAATGCCTGTGCAGGATAAGTCATATATTGCTCCAGCACATGTGTAAATGCATCAGTAATCCCATTAGCGAGCTGACGCTGTGGTACGGATTTCACGACAAGCGGATCAAGTATTGAAAATTCAGGAAATAACCCGGGCCCGCCCATACCCAGTTTTTCCTGGGTTGCTGCACGTGTAATCACTGCACCGGAGTTCATTTCCGAACCAGTAGCAGGTAAAGTTAATACAGTTCCAAAAGGCATCCCTTTATCAGTTCTGATCTTATTTTTCAATATATCCCATGGTTCTTCGCCCTGATATAGTGCAGCCGCTGAAAGAAATTTGGTACCATCTATAACTGATCCGCCGCCAACTGCGAGCAGGTAAGTTATATGATTGGATTTTATAACATTCAGTGCCCGTAATAATACTTCATATTCCGGATTGGCAGGAATACCGCCAAATACTGTCACATCAAATCCCGTAAGGGCAGACATCACCTGATCATAAATGCCATTCGACTTTATACTCCCGCCACCATAAAGTAATAAAACTCTGGCATCTGCAGGGATTTCCTGTGCGATTTTCGCTATCTGACCTTTCCCGAAAATTATTTTTACCGGGTTCTTAAATTCAAAATTCAACATATGCTTATTTTAACGTTCTACCTCTTCAAAGCGTATAAACTGCCATTTTGCCTTAGCATCTTTTTCAAAAAAGACTTTATAATTGTTATTTGGAGGTAAGGTAAAATGAAAGGACAATGTTGTCTCCTGACCATTTTTTGGTATAAAACTGGGAAGTAAGGTATTAGCGATTGCTTCAATTTGTTCTTTCGGTTGCATGTGTCTCTGATTAGTAACAAAACAAAAGTATCAATTCTTTCTGCCAATCATGGCACCCTGTTTGTTCAGCATGTTTTTTTTAAATACTATGAATAGAATACTTGTTGTTGAAGATGATCCCGATTTACTGGAAATCGTTCAGACAATTCTGGAAGAAAATAATTATAAGGTTTTCCCGCTAATGACAGGGAGACCCATATTTAAGATCATAGATGAGTTTAATCCTGATCTTATACTGCTGGATGTAAAACTCGATGGTATGGATGGCAGAGCAATTTTCAAAGAGATCCGCACAAGACCGGATACTGCACATTTACCGGTTATCCTCACTTCGGGTGGCTTTTCTGAAGACTATATGCGGAGAGAGAATTTAGCTGCTGATGCTTACCTGGAAAAGCCATTTGAGATGACGGCTATGCTAAAGCAACTGGAGATGTTATTATTAAAGCCTGCTTAAGCTGAGCGCTTAAGCAGGCTTTATATTTATTTTTTGGTGACTTTAAATTCTGTTCTTCTGTTCAGCTGACGACCCTGCGGGTTATCTTTTCCGTTAGGGAGCTGATTTGGTGCTATAGGTTTACTGAATCCATAGCCTTTACTGGTCATTCTGCTTGCAGAGATTCCTTTGCCAACCAGATAGTCAACACATGATTTTGCTCTTCTGTCTGATAATTTGTAGTTATATGGGGCTGTACCTATATTATCGGTATGGGCACTAAGCTCAATTTCCATCGTCTCATTATCAACCAGAATTTTATACAGTTTGTCCAGAATAACTTCTGATACCGGATTAAGCTGATAACTGTTAAAGTCATACAGAATATTTTCCAGTACAATAGGCTTGTTAATGATAAACGGTTCAAGACATAATTTTGGATTCAGGAGTGTATCCAGTTTAGCCAGTTCATCGTAGTTATAAGTCAGCACCTTTTTGAAATAATTCTCTTTCTCAGCACTTAATCTGAGCTGACGATTAGAGTTGATTCTGAATCTGTACTTTCCATCTTCACCTGTTGTCACCTTCATTTCCTGTGTGGAATCACTCAGTACAATTAAAGCTCCTTCCAATGGCAGATTAGTTTTACAGTCCAGTAATGTTCCTTCAATGCTCATGAAATCTTTTTTAACATGGAAGATCTCCAGACAACATACAGACTCTCTGTCAGAACTGATATAACCTTCGCTGTCTTCACTATCGGATGGGGTAAAATAAACATCATCTTTAGAAGAGTTGAATGGGTATCCAACATTTCTGGGTTCGGTCCAGGTACCAAAATCACCTGTACTTTCATAAAAATCCAGTCCGCCCATACCTACTCTGCCATCACTGCTGAAGAGTAGTTTTTTAGTCTGATCATTATAATACGGAGCTTCATCATTTTCTTTGGAATTGATCACATTGCCCATGTTTGAGGCTTCACTTAAAGTTCCGTCACTCCGAAGTTTACAGTACCAGAGATCCAGTTTCCCCAATCCTCCTGGTCTGTCTGAAGAGAAAATCAGATATTTACCGTCTTTGGTTACAAATGGCTGCATAGAATTGAAGCCTTCAATATTGACTTCAGTACCCAGCAGTTTTGGTGCAGACCAGACATCTCCGTTCCCTCTGGAAACATTGACCTGGTATATCTTTTTATTCCCCGAACCATTCCATATGGTCATATACATGACTCTGCCGTTCGGGCTAAATGCCGGTGCGGCAAATTCTTTACCTTTTTCTGGTGTACCTACTTTTTTAACTGTTGTAGATGTTCTCTGCGGATTTCCAGAAGCTGAATAAATTGCGTTCACAAAAGGGTTTTCTGACTTAACCACCTTGGTCTTCATTTTACTGTCCCGCACAGTTTGCGTTTTATTGCCTACAACAACTGGTCTTGAAGAAGTAAAGTAAAAGTTATTATTCAATAATAGTGGTGCATAGTTAGAACCCTGGTCATTAATCTGATTAAGTAGTTTGCTAAATTTGTATAAACGCGGATAACGCATTTCATACAAGGCAAAATTACAGGAGGCAATTTCTAATTTTGCTTTCTCTGTATATTCATCAGTGGTTTTATACTTCGAAATGAATTCTTTAAAAGAGATAATTGCATCATTAAATTTCTGATTTGAACGCTGACTTTCTCCGTAATAGAATAGGCTTAATGCGTATTTGGGATCAGTGAAATTTCTGGAAACAGCATACCAGGCTTCTGCACCTCTGTAGTCCTTATACAAACGAAGTGAATTAGCGAGCTGATAAACACAGTATTCGTATTCTGCACGTTTAGGACTTTCCTTTTTCATTTTAACTTCAAAGGCATAGGGCACGACAAATCCGGTAGTATCAGTTGATATATTCAATGCTTTTTTATAGTATTCAGCAGCTGCATAATAGTCCTTGTTCTGGAAATATACATCAGCAACTCTTTTATTATTTGTTATGTACTGCGCCTGTGCTCCTGTACTCAGTAAACAGATCAAAAGCAATAGTCTGAGAGGTTTCATAAATTATAGTTATAATCGTGGACAAAAGAAGTTAGGACCTGAAATGCCCTTGCGGCTGGTGAAGGATATGGACAATTCAAGTCCACCCTTACTGCCCGTTGCGCGGTTAAGTCCGGAAGTATTAAAGTCATAACTTACCCCGAAGGTCATATTCTTCAAATGCAGTCCAAAGAAGGCTATTGCAGCATCGTCAAAACGATAATTTGAACCAAACATCAGATCTGCTTCAGGATTGACATAAAACTGTCCATAAGCTCCTATTGACGTTTCGTGTGCATTTCCCTGTTTCATATAAAGTCCGTTGGGCGTAATGTCCAGAACCTCGTTTACTTTAACACGGGCACCACCATGTGCAGTAAAGCGGATTGGTATTCTGACATCATTCCCCAGAAAACGATCAATCGGTCTTGTCAGGTGATTTGCAGCCACCCCACCAAATACGTTAACACGTTTATCTCCGCTTCCATCGAAATACATAACCCCTGCGTTTACATCCGGAACAAGTGTATTGCTGGAAGTAAAATTCTCATTGAAAGGCAGATTCGGATCGTATCCGCTTCCGGGGTTAAACTGGTTACCCAGTGTTACTTTAGAAGGATCAAAACTTTTGTTCAGTATACCTGCCTGCAAACCAAAGTTGATCATATTCAACCCTGCTCTGCCGAAACGAATCCTGTACGCTGCCGATGCAAGTGCATTCAGATAATTATAACTGATATCACCGGCATTCTGGTTCAGGATCATCCCTCCAAAAGCAAGGTTTTTAGTAGGCGCCATATCAAATGAGGCGCCTGCTGTAAGATATGAGTGGGAGACTGATCCCCATTGTTGTTTGGCATTTACTGATACTCTGTAATCTCCATCGATTACACCCGTTAAACCAGGGTTAAGCCACAGTGGATTGGCATAGTATTGTGAAAAATGAGGATCGATTTGCGCACTAACCCTCGAAGCTCCCGTAATGCACAACAAGCCCAAGACGATGATTTTTGATAGTTTCTTCATGTTATTTATATTTCAGGTTAATGTGTCTCTTATCTTAATATGCTAATTGTTCCTTTTCTCTTAACTGTAGAGCCGTCTGTCATTACCAGTTCCACGTAGTAGACATAAACACCATTTGGCTGTATCTGTCCTCTGTATGAGCCATCCCATCCTACCTGCTGCTGCAGAGATTCGAAGATGAATTGTCCCCACTGGTTATAGATCTGCATTTTCACTTTTGCAATTCCACTTCCAAATACATAGAAGACGTCATTTTTACCATCTCCATTTGGCGTAAACGTATTCGGGATAAAGACATCATTAGGGATTAGTCCGTCTGTTGCTGTACCCGTAACACTACCTGCAGCACTGGTCTGACAGGTTGAGCTTCCTTTAGCTCTAACCATCAGCTTAACTGTTGTATTTGCCTGCAGACCTGAGATCAGGTGCGTAGTACCTGCAGCTCCTGAACTTGGGTTACCCCATGTCGTTCCGCCATCTGTTGATATTTCATAAGCTGTTGCTCCTGTAACATCATTCCAGCCGAATGTAATACTGCTCAGCGTGCTTGATTTCACAGTGACTACTGGTGTGGCAAGTGAAGCTGCTACAGTTACATTTACCGGAATTCTACCACTTGTAGCTGTTCCGGAAATGGCTTCTACATAGAAGATCGTTGTCGCGGTTAAGGTTGGAGTCTGGAAGGCCGGACCTGTGAACAGAATCGCTCCGCCTGTCGCCGTACCGTACCAGTTATAAGTAACTCCTGCAAGTACATTGGTTACAGTTAAGGTAACCGGACTGCCTCCGCAGCTCAATGCATCTCCTACAGCTGATGCCGGTACGGTAACTACAATGGTGTAAGTATTGGTAGCTGTTAGTCCGTTGCCATCAGTTACAGTAACTGTCACTGTGAAGGTTCCTCCCAATGTCGGCGTTCCTGAGATTGTTCTGGTTGCCGGATCAAAAGTTAATCCCGGAGGCAGGTTTGTAGCTACATAGGTAAATGGCGCTGTTCCTCCAATTACTGCCGGCAATGTCTGAGGTACGTATACGGTACCTACCTGTCCGTTTGGTAAAGTCGCAGCTGGCAATGTCATTTGACTACCACTGCCTACTGCAAGTGTAAAGGTCGCTGTTGCATTACAGCCTTTGCTGTCAGTGGCAATCACAGAGAAGGTATAGTTTCCAACTGCTGCCGGTGTTCCTGTAAGCTGTCCTGCCGGAGATAAGGTTAAACCTGCTGGGATTGTACTTCCTGAGGCCACACTGTAAGTATATCCAGGTGTTCCGCCTGTTGCAGAACCAATCTGTGCAGAATACGTAGTCGTGGTAGAAGCACCCGCTAATGTAGCTCCGTTGAAGACCAGAGCCGGATTTACGGTCAGGGCAACAACTTTAGCAGTAGCTGATGAACTTTCACAGGTATTAGGTCCCTGTACAGTTACATAATAAGTAGTATTTGCTGTAAGTACCGGAGTATTAAATACTGCGCCGGTAAATGCCAGGCTTGTAAGTGCTGCATCAGTATACCATTTGAATACAGGACTTACTACTGTAGCACTGTTGGCTGTTAAGGTAGCAGATGATCCTCCGCACACTACCGAAGGTATACCGGAAACGCTTACATCTGCAGAAGTAGCTGGTGTTCCAATATTGACACGAACTGCTACTCTGCTGCTGGTTGTTCCTGCAAATCCTTCAACATAATAGGTTGTGCCTGCAGTAATCGCAGGGGTCTGGAAGCTGGTTCCTGTAAAGATTGGTGCTCCGCCTGTGGCATTTGCATACCAGTTATAGGTAACTCCTGTTATTGGATTTGAAACTGTTAAGGTCACACGTGATCCACCACAGCTTGATCCGTCAGCAACTACCGGAGCTGGTACGGTAACCGTAATCGGATAGTTACCTGTAGCGGTTGTACCATTTGCATCGGTTACGGTAACTACGACGGTAAAGGTTCCGCCCTGAGTTGGCACTCCTGAAATTTCCCTGGTTGCAGGATTAAAGGTCAGTCCCGGAGGCACACCCGCCGCGGTATAGGTATAAGGTGCTGTTCCGCCAACTACTGCTGGTAAAGTTTGTACCGGATAGGTAGTACCTACCTGTCCGTCAGGTAAAGTAGCTGGTGGCAGTGACATCACTGCTGATGTACCAATATTTAAAGTAAACTGGGCTGTAGCGCTGCAACCTTTACTATCTGCAGCGGTTACTGAGAAAGTATAGTTACCTGCTGCTGTTGGCGTTCCGCTAATCAGCCCTGAAGCTGATAGTGATAATCCTGCTGGCAGAGTGCTTCCTGCAGCCAGTGTATAAGTATAAGGAGCTGTTCCGCCTGTAGCTGAATTAAGCTGTACACTGTAAGGGCTGATTGTAGACCCGTTAGTTAACGCTCCTCCTGCAAAATTCACCTGAGGGTTTACGTTCAGTGCAACCACTTTTGCTGTAGCAGAAGAACTTTCGCAGGTACCTGGTCCTTGTACGGTTACGTAATAAGTAATATTTGCTGTAAGTACTGGTGTGGTAAAGACTGCACCTGTATAAACGCGGTTTGTTAAAGCAGCATCTGTGTACCAGTTAAATGTAGGGTTAGTTATTGTTGTACTGTTTGCAGTAAGCGTAGCTGTTGATCCTCCGCATACTACAGCTGGTATACCTGTTACACTTACATCTGCAGCAGAAGCCGGAGATTTTAAGCTGACATTTACAGCAACTCTGGTACTTGTCGTTCCTGCAAGTCCTTCCACATAATAAACTGTATTTGCTGTTATTGCCGGTGTCTGGAATACTGTTCCGGTAAACACTGGTGTTCCTCCGGATGCTGCAGTATACCAGTTATAGGTTACTCCTGTTACCGGATTAGACACTGTTAGTGTAGCACTGGTTCCACCGCAGTTTGAGCCATCTGCGACAACAGGTGCCGGCACAATCACTTTAAGCTGATAGTTAGCTGATGCAGTATTATTATTTGCATCAGTTACTGTCATGGCAACTGTAAAGGTACCACCTATTGTCGGTGTTCCGGAAATGTTCCTTGTTGCAGGATCAAAAGTCAGACCTGCTGGTAAACCTGTTGCTGCATAAGTATAAGGTGCAGTTCCGCCAATCGCAGCCGGCAGCGTTTGTACCGGGTACATTGTACCTACCTGCCCATCCGGCAGCGTCGCTGCTGGCAATGATAATACTGAGGTAGTACCAATATTTAAGGTGAACATTCCTATTGCAGTACATCCTTTACTGTCTGTAGCATTAATTGAGAAGGTATAATTTCCTGCTGCTGTTGGCGTTCCGCTAATCAGACCTGCAGAAGATAATGATAAGCCTGCAGGCAGAGTACTACCCAGAGCCACTGTATAAGTGTAAGGTGCAGTTCCACCAGTAGCAGGGTTAATCTGCACGCTATATGGATTAATAGTTGATCCTGCACTTAATGCAGTTCCTGTAAAATTCAATTGAGGATTTACAGTCAGGACAACCACGCTTGCAGTACCTTTTACATTAGGACATTTATTAAGGCCGCTTACAGTTACATAGTAAGTAGTTGTTGCTGTTAATACTGGTGTATTAAATTTATCACCTGTGAACACAGCATTGGTTAACGCGGCATCTGTATACCAGGTAAATACCGGATTGATCACAGTCAGACTACTTGCAGTCAGACTTGTACCTGATCCGGCACAAACAACTACTGGTATACCATTTATACTAATATCTGAAGCATCTGCCGGTGGATTAATAGTCAGTGTAACAACCTTCGCATCAGCTGCCGGATTAGGACATTTGTCACTTCCCTGAACTGTCACGTAGTAAAGTGTAGTAACTGTTGACCCAGGAGTAGTAAATACAGGACCGTTATTGACAACAAGTGTTAATGCTGCATCCTTGTACCAGGTAAATACCGGGTTGCTTACTGTAGTTGTACTGGCTGTCAAAGTAACCGGTGTTCCGCCACAAAGACTTGCCGGGATACCACTCACTGTAATATCAGCTGATGATGCAGGCGGATTTACAGTTAAAGTAACCACTTTAGCTGTTCCAGCTGTATTCTGACATCTGTTATCTGCTTTTACCGTTACATAATAACTGGTAGTAGCAGTCACTGAGGCTATATTAAAAGTTGGGCCGGTAAACACTGCATTGGTCAGCGCTGCATCAGTATACCAGGTAAACACCGGGTTAGTCAGCGTGCTGTTTGCAGTTAATACTGCACTTGTTCCTGCGCAGAAAGGATTTCCTGCACCAGAAACTGTAATATCACCTGCAGTTGCAGGAGGATTAATTGTAATTGATATTTTAGTTCTTGCCTGTGTACTTACACAAGAGTTACCATTTACAGCCTCCACATAATAGTCTGTAGTGCCTACAGCTAAATTAGCCGGAGTGGTAAGGCTATTTGTATTTGAGGCCAGCAGGTTACCGCCGGTAAGTGCATCGTACCAGTTATAGCTGACACCTGCAACCGGATTCACGCTTAACGTAACCGGAGTATTCAGACAGGTGCTTGCCGGATTTCCAGTAGCTGGTACCGCAGCCGGAGCAGAGCCATTAACTGTTACAACAACCTGTGTTTTAACCGGGCTGGCACAACCATTACGGTTTGCTGTTACCAGATAAGTATAAGTTCCGGCTACTAAATTAGCAGGAGTTGAGAATGTAGGTGTGTTGGTAGCTATGATCGTATTTGGATCTGCCGCATTATACCAGTTATAAGTAAGTCCGGCAGCCGGATTGCTGACAGCAAGCGTAGCTGAAGTTCCTTCACATGCTGAAACATTTGCAGAGGCTACTGCTGGAGAAGCTATGATACGCTGAGCGTAATTCAGGTTGATAGAATTAAGCAGACTTAACAGGCCTGTAGAAAGTTTTAGTTCTACGGCATCAAACGTCTTGGTCGGTGTAAACTGAACCATTGCATCCTTATTACCGGTTAACAGATTTAAGTTAATAGCCGGATCTGTCAGCAATTTGGTATCTCCGTTGCTTACACCATTATTATAAGTAGTCACACTGATATTGTTTGCAACACCAAGTGTAAGTAATGCACCAGTTTGAGTCAGACTTAGTTTAACCTGATCTCCGAGTACTGAAACTCCTGTGAATCCTACAGTCTGACTAACATTTGCATTCAGTAATCCAATCGGAATAAATAGTGAAGAGCTTGTGCTGATATCATCATCAATTGCAAAACCAGGGTTAGCTACACTTGGTAATATACCTATGCCTCCAGCTGTATGTGTTTCTGTAACTGCGCCTTCGCAAGGAACAGATCCTGGATTTGAAGGGAAGTTATTTACAGTTACAACTACTGATGCGGTACCCGAAACACAGGTTCCCAATGCACCTTCTGCAGTTACATAGAAAGTAGTCGTTGCATTTAACGGACTGGTAAGGAATGTTCCGTTTGCACCGTTAGTTAGAGTAGATAGTTCAGGTGTACCCGGAACGGTAGCCGGATCGGCACCATACCAGTGATAGGTTAAACCTGTAGTTGATGAGTTGGCAACAAGAGATGCTTTTTCACCTTTGTTAACTGTTACAGCTGGTGGAGTAAGCACTGGTGGAGTAAGTGAACCAACAACAATCGCAACTGTTGCCTGTGCAGAAACAACCCCACATGCATTTACTGCTTCAACTGCATAAGTTACATTAGCAGTAACAACATCGTTTAATGTCGGCCCTGTCTGACCAGGAACCAGTACGCCTGCTTTGTACCATTTGTAAGTTACTCCAGCCTGAGGGCTTTGTACTTTTAAGGCAACAGCAGAACCAACACAGGTATTCTCTGTTGGAGAAAGTAACTGTGGTACTAAAGGAGCTGGTGTCACAGTAACGTTGATCTGTGTTCTTGAACTTCCGCATCCTCCTCTTGAAGCTTCCACAAAGAATTTAGTATCAGCAGTAATTGCTGGTGTGGTAAAGGCAGGTCCGTCATTACCTAAGTAAACTCCGTTAGCGTCGTACCATTTATAAATTATACCTGGCAATGGAGCAGGTACAGATAAAGATGCAGTAGCATTCAAACATGCTGTTACATTAGCAGAAGCAACTACAGGAGCTGTAGCAGTCCTTTTTGCATAGTTGAAGTTTATGGCAGTTAATGCGCCCAAAAGACCTGAGTTCAATTTAACTTCTACTCCATCAAACTGAGCTGCCGGAATAAAAGTAAGCAGAGCCTGAGAACCGCCACCTAATAGTTTAAGATCAATCAGTGGATTGTTAACAGCGATGCCGTCATTATTGCTCACTGTACCTTTATAGGTAGTGACAGTTACACTTGGTAAAAGCGAAAGTGATAACAGCTGACCTGGTGAAGTTAACAGGACACGAACGGTGTCACCTACATTTGATAAACCAGCAAAATTAGCTTGCTGAAATACATTTGAACCTACTCCTACTGGTATAGACAATGTCGATGCTGTCAGCTGATCTCCATCGATAGCCAGTGCCGGATTATCCACTCTGGCTAATATAGAAATCAATCCGCCTACACCATGTGTTTCACTGACTGGTCCTTCGCAACCCACCGGTATTGGTGTTCCTGCAGGATTAACAGTAATCGTTTGTGAAACTCTCACAGATGAAGCACAACCTGTAACTGTAGAAACTGCATCAAGATAATAAGTTGTAGTGGCAGTAAGTGGTGGCGTTACATAATTAGCTCCGGTAAATACAGGTGTAACTGCATTTTGTGAAGTATACCAGTTAAAAGTAACATTGGTTTCAGTTGATGTACCTGTAAGGGTAACACTCTGTCCCTGGTTAACTGTTGTAGCAGAAGCTGTGATTTGTGGTGTAACCGGACGTGCATTAACAACTATGTTTGCTGCCGTACGGGTAGCTGACACACAGCTGCCGTTTGATGCTTCTAAATAATAAGTTGTGTTAACAGTAATTGCTGGGGTAGTAAAAACTGTACCGGTAAATACTGGAGTACCACCGGTAGCTGCAGTATACCAGTTGTAGGTAATTCCTGCTATCGGACTATCAACAGATAATGTCGCAGGTGAACCTGAACAAACTGGAGCTACTGTTGCCAGTGCTGGTGTAGCCAGTGCCGTTGTCACTGTTACAGTAACAGGAACACGTGTTGGGTTCGCACAACCATTTTTACTTACCTGCAGGTAATAAATTGTAGTGGCTGTAAGTGCCGGAGTAGTAAAAGTATTATTGGTAGATAAAATAGTTCCGCCTGTTGCAGCGCTATACCACGCAATTGTAGTCCCGGCAACCGGTGTTACTTTTAATGTAGCAGTTGATCCGGAACAGATAGTCTGATTTCCTGCATCAAAAACAGGATTCGGGGCGACAACATTTGCACCATAGATATTAACATTGGTTAAGGCAGTAAGTAAAGCATTCACTTTAACTTCTACTCTATCATATACACCACCTGCTGCAACAGTGGCAGTAAACCTGTTTCCTCCTAATAACCTCAGATTAATCAGTGATCCGCTTAACGGATAGCTGCTAACTACTGTAGTGCCATTCATCACACTCACTGTTATACCACCAAGAGCAGTTAAATCCAGTAAACCATTAGGTGTTTCCAGATCAACACTGATACTATCAGTTGCCACTCCGGAATTTTGGAAGATTAAACGCTGATACCCGGTAGTTCCAATACCTACTGGCAGAGAAATACGTGTAAAGTTAGTCAGATCGGCATCTGTAGAATTACCCGGGTTAATAATTTGACAGGCTACACATAACAGTCCGCCGGTAATACCGCTTTCCTGTTTTGTTGCTGCATAACAGTTAGGATTAACTGCCCCGTTAATTACAGTAACCACAACCGGAACTCTGGTTGGGCTTGAACAGCCCGAACTATTAGTTGTTCCGGCATAATAAGTTGCATTGGCATTCAGTACTGGTGTAGTAAAGCTTCCGCCTGATGCTAATTCTATTCCACCAGCTGCTGCTGCATACCATTTGATTGTTGAACCAGAAGCCGCAGTAGCCTGAAGCGTTGCAGTTTGTCCTGCACTGATGGTTACATTATTAATCACTACTGTCGGCAGATCTGGTGTAGCATTCACAGTAACTGTTACTGGAATACGTGCACTGACTGCTGTTCCCGAAACCGCTTCTACATAATAAGTAGTGTTTACGGTTAAGGCCGGTGTTGTAAAAGTTGTACCGGATCCCAGAAGTGTATTTCCTGTAGAAGTATAAAAATTATAAGTCACATTAGCCTGACTGTTATCAACTGTCAGTGTTGCTGTATTACCGCTACAAATTGTAACTCCCGCAACTGAAGGAGCATCAACAGTAATGTTAAGGGCGTAATCCGTACTTGTACTGTTACCTGCGTTATCAGTAACTTTCATAGTCACTGTATAATTACCACCGGATGTCGGAGTCCCTGAAATTACTCTGGTTGCAGGATTAAAGCTTAATCCCGCTGGCAGACCAGTAGCTGTATAAGTATATGGAGCAGTACCACCGGTTACTGCAGGTAAAGCTGGTGAAGTATATGATGTCCCTACTTTTCCATTAGCCAGAGTGGCTGCCGGTAAAGTAAGCGCACCTGCTACCTTAATAGTATAAGGTACAGTGATGGTTCCATTTCCACTGTCAGTTACTTTCACTGAAAGTGTGAACGTACCGGATTGTGTAGGTGTTCCTGAAATCGTTCTGGCTATAGGATCAAATGTCAGTCCCGGAGGCAGATTACTTGCAACATAAGTATAAGGGCCTGTACCACCAGTTGCTGCCGGAAGTGTTTGAGTTGGATAAACTACATTCACAGCTCCGTCAGGCAGGGTAACATTACCCATGGCCAAAGCATCCTTAACCACAATGGTATAGTTTAATGAAGTAGTATTTCCTTCATTATCACTTACCGTAACAGGGAAAGTAAATGTTCCTGTTTGTGTTGGTGTACCTGTGATTGCCCTGGTAACAGGATCAAAACTTAATCCCGGAGGCAGGTTGGTTGCAGAATAAGTATTAACCCCGCTTCCTCCTGTTGCCGCTGGAATAATCTGTGTTGGATATGGAACTCCTGTAGTACCATCTGATAAAGCAGAAGCAGTTAATACCAGTGGACTTCTGACAATAATAGTGAAGTTGGTCGTTACTGTGTTTCCATCTGCATCAGTAATGGTTACCGGGAAAGTATAAGTTCCGGCCGTAGTAGGCGTCCCCGTCAGCAATCCGGTTGTCGGATTGAGCGTGACCCCGGGAGGCAGATTGGTTGCTGAATAAGTATATGGCGTACTGCCACCAGTAGGTGCCGGCAGTTGCGTAGAAGGATAAACCTTATTAACTGTACCATTTGGCAAAGTTGCAGTTGGCAGAGTTAAGGTTGCTGTGATAGTTAAAGTATGAACCGCAGTGGTTGTACAACCCGAAGCATCTGTAGCGACCACGCTAAATGTTCCTGCAGCAGAAGTCGCTGTAGGTGTACCACTGATCAGACCGGCAGAGCTCAGCGTTAAACCAGCCGGCAAAGTACTTCCTGCAGCTAATGCATAAGTATAGGGCGGTGTTCCGCTAGTCGCTGCATTCAGTTGTTTACTGTATACTTTACCCACAGAGCCATTGCTCAATGGTGTAGCAGTAAACAGTAAGGTTGGTTTAACTGTAACCACCACACTATCCATATCAGATTCTGCAATACAACCTGTTTGCTGGGCAGCTACATAATATGTATAAACACCAGCAGTCAGTCCGGCTTCAGAAAGCGTATTATTGGTCACACCGGTTACAGCTGTCTTAGTACCATTAGCCCCTATCTTTTTATAAAAATTATAAGTATAGGTTGCATTAGGATTTTGTGGAGTTAAAGTCAATGTACTGCCGCCGCATAAAATCTGCGCATTACCAGTCACACCGGTAAATAATGGTTTAGGCACAGTTCGCTGTCCCTCGTTAATATTAAGACCTCCGGCAAGAATATTTCCTCCGATGGCCAGACCATTATCCAGTGAAACTTTGATCCGGTCAAATGGTGCACCAGGAGTAAAAAATACAGGAAAAGGTCTGTTATTGGAAAATAAACCAAGCAGATCAAGATTAATCAGATTACTTAGTGATAAAGGAGTTCCGATTGCAGTACTTCCGTTGAATGCCTGTACGGTAATTGTTTTCAAAACATTCACACTTAGTAAAGAACCTCCTTGTGATAAAACAACTTTAGCGACATCAGTAGATGAAGACAATCCGTTAAGATAAATAGTCTGCGAAACAGATGAGCCTAAAGTTACCAGTCCTGCCTGTAACTGTGAAAATGTAGTTAAGTTACCATCAATTGCATTCTGTGGATTTGTAACTAAACTGGTCAGCGAAACGTTCAGACCTGTTGCAGCAACACTCGTAAATATTGCTGATCCACAATTATCAGCACTATAATTAAATGCCGGATAAATATTCATATTCATCGAACCACCGAGGCTGATTGAAAGTGCATTATTTCTAACTCTTAATCGTACCCTTAATGAATTATAGGTAACTGACGGAGTAATTGCAAAATAAGTTTTCCCTGCTGCATCAGTCACAACAGTAGCAGAAACATTTGCTGTAGGTATTAAAGTACCATCATTCGAAGCAGTTGCGCCGGTATAAGCGTCAATCTGTACTATTCTTTTAGAGAATAATCCGGTCAGGTCGCCCAAAAGGCCAACAAGATCAAGATTTACCCCTCCGCTGGTCGGTTGATCAAAACGAATATATGTTGTCTTTCCTGCAACAAGAGGCGCACCATACTTAAGCTGTATATACGCTTCTCCCTCATAGCCAAGTAATCCGAGCACACTGACATTGTTGGCATTCAGCGTTGCCGGAGCTCCTGGCGGATTTAAAATTGCATTATTAGGATTATCAATCGATGCTGCATTACCAGGATTGGCATTCGGGACATCCGATCCAATATTATAGCTGGCAATACCCGTTGAAGGAGTTACCAGTGCGTAATTTTTTGTTTGCGCATACGATCGTGTATTAAATAGCGTTATAGCTAGAATACTAACGAGAAGACAGAGAAATTTTTTTAACATTCGGGGAGTAGACGTACATTTCATACCGGCAGTTTTAGAGGTTAACTTTAATACTTACGACAATTTTAAGTAAAGGGAGCTTCTAAACTTGCGTTCAAATCATTCATTTAAGTCACAGTAAATGAATGAGCCATTCCGTTCATTTTGTTCAATTTTTATTTTCTAAATCAGTTTTTTTTTGCCATGCGCTTTTAAACGCACTCTAAAAGCATTTATCCGTTTTCAGCAGAATTTCTGGCTTTTTTTATTTAAAACCTTTCTGTTCATTTATCACGTATATGTGTATATTCGGTTACTATTGGTGTCTAGCTAGCTTTTTTACCTAAAATCGAATAATACAATAGAAAAAAACGGATCTATGGAATACAGTCACCGGCTGAACGAACTTAAAAGCTTGATTCTCTTAAAATGTGGTATTCGATTCATTACACCTGCTGATTGTAAGAGAATATCAATTGAGATTAGTAAGCATCTTAACAAGAACGTTAGTGAAACAACTATTAAAAGATTATTTGGTTTCGCTGTTGTTAAACATAAATTTTCTACGTTTACCCTTACTACTCTTGCTGAATATGTTGACATTGCAACGATTGATGTAAATGATTTACCACAACCAATTGGTCATACAGATGAATGGAAGCTTCTTAAGGATAAAGCTGATAAGATAACTCAGTTCACATTAAAAACGATAAGGAACAGATCCGGCATTCCTTATGATATTACTATCAGCAGAAAATTTGCAGAGTATGATTTTGATGAATTCTATGCTGGAGATTATATTTTCACCAGTATAATCTCACAACCCGGTTATGGAAAAACAATTCTGCTCAGTCATCTGGCTGAGGATTTGTTTTATAAGCAGGATGCCGCTTATAAAGACTCTACTATCTTGTTTGTTCAGGCTTATAACTTCTTCAATAAGGAGCATGCTGATCTTAACATGGAAGACCAGCTAAAACTTCAATTGCAGATAGACCCCCAGGAGAATACGCTTGAATACATTAATAATATACAGGCAGCACATGGTGGTAAATTCATCATTATGCTGGATGGATTTGCAGAACTCATCCTGAAAAAAGAAGATAAGAACCGGCTGTTTGATAATATCATCAACCTGATTTGTTCATTGGAGGATTTCAAGAACATCAAGCTGATCATGAGTCTGCGTTCAACCGCGTGGATGAGATTTTATGAACGCATCCGTCACTCTTCTTTTTTAAAATCAAAATGGTTCCCGGGGAATTATTTTAATCTTCATGAGTTATCTAATGTGCCTCCGCTTACTGAGAAAGAAGTGGATGTTATCATTTCCAAAATCAATTATCTGGATAACAAAGAAATTAATCCGAGACTAAAGGCTCAGCTAAAATTCCCACTTCACATACAGCTATATTATCAGTTAAAAGAAGAGGATCCTGATTTTAACTATTATACGAATATTACTTTTTATGAGCTTGTTTCCCGTTTCATCCAGGAAAAAATTTACCGCTCAAATTATTATACCGAAAAAATACTCTTTCTGAAAAAGATAATTCAGCTTACGGAGTATGGAAAACAGAACAATGCAGTAGAAAAAGACAGCCTTCTTTCAGAACTTTCCGCTTTTAGAAATGCGTATATGGAACTGCTGGCAGATGGTATTTTAATGGAAGAGAAACGTACAGAGAATGCGCATCCAAAAGAATATGTGCGTTTCTTACATCCGCATATGTTTGAGTATTTTCTATTCGTTGAAATACTGGAGAAATTCCATCTTCAGGTGAATATGGATTTCTTCACTTATATCAATACTGAATACGAGTCCAATCAGGTACGTTTTCAATTACTCCAGTGGACTACCCGATTCCTGATCAAAACCGGGAACTTCCATGAACTGAAATCAGTTTTCAAACTTAATCTCAATAGTTTTGAAACCAATTATCTGATTCTGTTTATGGCAGAAGAGATTAAATACAGATCGAAATTCAATCCTGACATCATCAGGGTACTGGATGAGAACCAGTTTCATGAGATTATTATTTCAAAACTGATCAATTTCGACTTTATAGATTCCTGTTATAAAGAGGCTGTTGCTGCCCTGATTGATATCGCGAATAACGATGATCATTTACTCGTCTATAATTCGATATTAGGCGTCCTTGAGGTTATCAAACTGGATAAGGCAGCTATCAAGGCCAGAATAAAAAATATAAGCACGCTGAATGCCACAGAATGGATGGTTAATCCGGTTGAAGCACTGGAGATAATTTATGCCAGGATCAATGCAGAACAGCCTGCGGAAAAGAACCTGCTGGGCAATATTGAAAGTCTGAAAAATGGGGGTAATCCATTTGGAATTAAACCCGAGCATCATATGGATCCCAGGCAAGGCATTTCCTACCTCCTGATTCTGTACGTCAATATATTTACTGGTGATGCTGCTTCGGGGCATGAAGTAATTTCCAATATCGTTAAACTTCACCCAAGAGAATTTGCAAAGAGAACGACCTTCACTATTTATATTCTTGCCGTATATGGGATGTACAGTTCCAGAAGTATTCCAGGAAAAAAGACAGATCAGATAGAAAGTATTATAGTTTATCTGTCAAACAGAAACTGTACAAACTTCGCCAAGTATCAGGAGGTTATTCTTCTGATGTTCCAGGCGCAGCAATATTACAACAGAAAAGAATATGAGATTGCAATACATCATACCAAAGAGTGCCTGTTATTATTCAGAAGAAATAATGTGTTGCTTAATGCCATGTTTATGTTCAACCTGCTCATCAACATTTATACAGATCTGAAAGAATATGATCTGGTCAATGAATATAAATATGAAAAACTCTGTTTACTGGATGAACACCAGGTTTCAAGACAGCTTTTTTAAATAAACAAAAAACGGGGCGGCCTCAGATAGAGACAGCCCCGTTTTTTATTCAGATCTGATAAGTTTCTTATTTATAATCAGCAGCTAGTTTTAATGCATTATAAGCATTAACAATTCCGCCGGTAACACAAAGATCTGCGAAAGGTACAGATTTCGGTGCTTCACCATCTCCTGCTTCCACATCAACATTGTGATCAACTTTTACAACTGATTTCAGAATGATATCTTTAACCTGCACAGCAGTTAATTTCGGATAATATTCTCTGATCAGTGCAGCAACACCAGCAACTACCGGAGCGGCCATACTTGTTCCGTTATAAGCTTCATATTTAGATCCCGGTACTGTAGAATAGATTTTAACACCTGGCGCAAACACATCCACTGTTGTTTTACCATAGTTAGAAAAATCTGCTTTCAAAGTTTTATCGTTCACTGATCCCGAAGCACCTACTACAATATAAGAGCTGGCTTCTCCGCCATCTTCATATCTGCGGTTTGGAAAGCTCTTCTCCACATCCAGATTCTTATTATCATTTCCAGCTGCCTGAATTAAAAGGACATCTTTTGAAATCGCATATTTAACGGCTTCATCAACGGCCTTTTTATCCCATGAATAAGCTTTACCAAAACTCATATTCAATACCTTTGCACCATTGGCCACAGCATAACGAATAGCATTGGCAACATCCTTATCACGCTCATCACCATCAGGCACACTTCTAACACCCATAATCTGAACATTATCAGCTACACCTTTAATACCAATAGTATTGGTACGGTCAGCAGCAATAATTCCAGATACGTGTGTTCCATGACTTGCATCAGGACCTGTTACATCATTATTTCCATAATTTCTTTGTTTGCTGTCTGCATAATTATCTCCTACAAACTCAGCTCTGGGGTCGAAATCCAGATTTAGATTATAAGCCAGCTGATCCTGATAATGTTCCAGACCTTTAACGATCTGCGCTTTATAAAAAGCATCAAATGTTGAATTCTGTAATTGAGAAACCATAATGTTTTTCAAACGGCCTTCCATATCCGACGCAGGAGTATAGTTTTGAAAATCCGCTAAGGTTGGGTTTTCCTTACCCATTTTTTTTACCAGCGCATCCAATACTTCTTTTAATCCGCTAATGTTGGCAACGGCATTTTTTGCTTCATTGGTTTGTTTATCAAAATCTGCCTGTTCTTTCTGATATTCTTCAAAAGCAGGTAAATCAGCAGGTTTAACTGTTTCGGCAGTTACGCCTGTAAATCTCGCTTTATCTCTGCGTAATACACGGGTAAGTTCCAATGCTTCATGGCTTACCGATCCTTTTGCCGAACCGATGAAATTCCATCCGTTTACATCATCGATGTATCCATTTTTATCATCATCTTTTCCATTCCCTGCTACTTCTTTTTTGTTTACCCAGATAACTCTTAAAAGATCCTCGTGTTTGACATCAACTCCACCATCCAGTACACCAACAATAACAGGAGTAGACTTTTTACCTTTCAGTAACTCAGTATATGCTTTCTCTGTACTAACTCCAAAGACAGAGTCCGTTTTAAAATCCAGATTGTGCCAGTTATCTTTCTGAGTTTGCGCAAATGAGCTGAAACCCAAACCCGTTATAAACACGGCACTGAATATTCCCCGCAATACAACTTTATTTTTCAATGTATTCATATGTGTTGATTAAATTAAACTCTTAACGTTAATAATGATAAATAGTTATCCGGAAACCCGGTTTAGTATAGATTTTAAACTGCCTCTGAATTCAAAGGTAATAGTTTACCTATGATTACAAATGAAAAAGCCAGGTATTTCTCCTGGCTTTTTATTATAAACTAATATGATTTAAATTATACTATTAATACTCTTCCGACAAAATATGATAGAAATCCCGGATACGGGCAAATGCAGGATGTAAGGAAACGACATCTCCAAAAACCAGCAGTGCCGGTGAAGATACTTTATTGTCTTCAACCAGTTCGGCGATTGTCTCTACCACTCCTACTATAGTTTTCTCATCAGGAGCAGATCCATTTTCAATTACCGCAACCGGTAATCTTTCTTTACCCTCGGCGATAAAGATAGCAGCGATCTCTCTGATCCGCTCTATTCCCATTAACACAACAACGGTAGCTTTCGATCTGGCTGCTCCCTGTAAATCTGAAGAAATTTCTCCTTTAGAGTTTACTCCGGAAAGAACCCAGAAACTTTCACTCATATTCCCGTAAATCATAGGGATTTTCTGCAGGCCGGGAACACCGGTCGCACTTGAAATACCAGGTACAATTTCAGTCTTTATACTATATGATTCGGCAAAATTGACTTCTTCAAAGCCTTTGGCAAATACAAAAGGATCACCGCTTTTAAGTCTGACTACATGACCGTAATTCAGTGCATAATCAATCATTAATTTATTGACCGCATCCTGCGAAAACGATTCTCCGTCAAACTGACCTCCCACAAAAATCTTTATGGCGTGTTCAGGGGCGTGATTAAGCAATGCACCATTGACTAAAGCGTCATATAAAACGACATCAGCAGTATTGAGTGCCTTAACACCTTTTAAACTTATTAAATCAGGATCTCCGGGGCCGGCTCCAACTAATGTAATACGAGGTTCCTGAATATTGTTTTTTATTTTATTTAAAATCATAACCGGCTATTTTAAAGGTTTATATATCTGCTGATGAACAAATATAATAAAGTCTATTCAAATAGTCGTCTTTATTTTATAATAATTTTAAAAAAGTAATTCACCACTGTTTTCACGGGCAATCACATCAGCAACAGAAGTCTTGGAAAGCACTTCTAAAGTCGCATCCCTGACGTCAATAAATGTTTTTCTGATCCCGCAGGTTTTCTCATCATGACACTCATCACATTTACGGTAGAACTTCAGACTTGCACAAGGAACCATAGCAATAGGCCCGTCTGTTATCCTCAGAATATCCACGAGATAAATATCCGCAGCATTCTTGTTCAGACTATAGCCACCACCTGCCCCTTTTTTACTGTACAGATAACCTGCATTACGCAAATCTAATAAGATCTGTTCCAGAAATTTCCTGGGTATCATCTCCTGTTCTGCCAATCTTACGATCTGCATTGGAGGATTCTCAACGTTCTTGCCTAAAGCCACCAGTGCTTTAATGGCATATTTTGTTTTCTTAGACAACATATTAAATACAAAGCTAAGAAAAGATTTAGGTATTGATAAATGTGACAGATTTAATATAAAGTTTCGTCCCGCAGCACATAACGATAATATAACTTGCTGATCTGAAAAAAGCGCTCCATCATGATCATAGCCACTGCAGGCAAAACAATCCATTCAAAAATAGCTGCTTTCCAGAAAATATAACTTAACAGGATAACCAATCTGATACACTCCAGTTCATAAATATACCGGCGTTGCTCTATCAATGCACCGCAGTTAATCAGTGTTAAAAGTATAATCACAGTCATAAACAATTTATCAGCAATTCCTAGAACGGGGAACCAGGCGGTAAATCCGGTCAGCATTAAAATAGAGAAAATCACCTGTCCATTCAGGTAATTTCTGAACTTAAACTGGTGATTATCCTTCCTCGCTGGCATCAGGAACTTCTTTTCCAGTGCAGGGCGGATATCCTGATCCAGTAAAGCCGGACTTCCAAAAATAATACGGCATTTCTGTTTAATCCCTTTTACCCGGCGGCAGGCTTCAGCTAATTCCAGATAATAATGAAAATGCTGCCATAAAAAACTATAACTCTTTAAAGGATGAGTCAATCCATAGTTGGGTTTCTCTTCTTCCACCTGAAAAGTACCAAAAAGTTTATCCCAGAAAGTAAATACATCACCATAATTCTTATCCAGATACTTTTCATCACTGGCATGATGGATACCATGTAAGGATGGTGTAATCAGAATATGCTCCAGCCAGCCCAGTTTCCCAACCAGCTGCGTATGCGTAAAAAACGAATAAGCACCATGAACCAGTAATATGGTAAATACCATAACCGGATGAAAGCCAATTAACGGCAGTACAGCATAAAAAACATTACGTATTATAGCCTGGAGTGTGGTAATTCTGGCCGATACAGTGAGATTAAACTCCTCGCTCTGATGATGGACAATATGTGCTGCCCATAAAAAATTGATCTCATGACCTAAACGGTGATACCAGTACCATAACAGGTCTGTCGCCAGCATCAGAATAATCCAGATCCACCAGGTATTTGGAATACGCAGGAGTGCATAATTGGTGTATATCCAGTCAAAAACCTGATAAAAAGCTGTAGTAACAAATAAGTTAATTAATCGCTCTGCTATTCCTATACTGACATTAGCTACCGAGCTTTCATGCTTAAAATAATCTTCTTTCTTTTTCCTTTTAGCCAGTTTATATTCTAAAAGCAAAAAGATAAAGAATACAGGTATAATGAAAGCAAGGTAGTTTATGGGTAACTTCATATCAGACATTTTTGAATTAATCTTTCAAAAATACCTATTTTAAATAAAGACTACTAATTTAATAGTCTTTATTTAATAAAGTCTTCAAAGAAGTTATCTGGTGCCTGTTCAAGGATAGAACCATCATTTTTAATAGTTGCCAGCAGTGCTACCAGTTTCTTTTCCAGCCGTTCATATTCAGCCCGGTGCTGTTCAGCTTTGTCGGCAGAGAAGTCATCGTCATCAACTGATGATGAAATCTTAGCCTGTAAATAAAGATTATAGGTTTCGGCAGTCTTATTTGCCAGCGTATTCAGCATTTCTTTATAAGTCATAGCTCTATTGTTTGATTTTCACAGCAGATAACGTTTGCCAGAGAGAATTGTTCTGATAAAATTGCTGTGTTATAGGGGCAGACTGTGGAGAAAGTCATCACCGATTTTTTTACTTAAAAACCATAAACAACTATTAACAAGAGAATTAGCTATTTTCTGGCACGCTGGCACCATTTTGAAACATAGCTAAACAGAATTAGTTAATTAGAATCTTAAAATTTAAATAAACAATTATGAGAAATTTCATTTTATCAGCAGCAGTATTAGCAATCGCAGGAGTATCAACAGTTAAAGCAAATGAAATTAAAAGCCCAATTGCAATTCAACAGGACAGTGCAGCATATACAGTAGCCTTAGACAGTGCAGTAAATACAGTTAAACAGGATAGTGCAGCTTACACTGTTGCATTAGATAGTAACACTAACACTTTAAAACAAGATAGTGCTGCTAATGTAAAAAAACAAGACGAAGGAAAAGTGCCGGTGAAACTGGAAGAATTACCAGAGCCAGTAAAAGCAACTTTAAAAGCAGATGCTTATAAAGAATGGACAGCAACTGCAGCCTTTTTAATTACCAATGCAGATAAATCAACTTACTATCAGGTTGACGTTAAAAAAGACGACAAAGTAGCCTTCTTAAAAGTTGGTGCTGATGGTGTTGTACAACAATAATCAATACACACAATAAAATATAATAATATAAAAGCCGGAAGTTCTCCGGCTTTTGTATTTTTGCTTATATATCAAAGCGAAGCGGATACCTATGGCGAAAATACTTATTATTGAAGATGATCTAACTTTCTCACAGTTGTTAGAAGGCTTTCTTAAAAAGCACGGTCACGAACCTTATATAGTTCATGATGTCAAGAGTACTTTCAAAATCATTGCACAACATAATTTCGAACTATTTTTAATTGATTACCGTCTTCCTGACGGTACTGGCCTGGATGTTCTTGCCCATCTGCGTGAGCAGGGATTAAACTATCCAGTAGTCATCATGACCAGTTTTAATGATGTACGTACAGCAGTAAAATCCATTCAGCTTGGCGCAATAGATTATATAACCAAACCCGTTAACCCGGATGAACTGCTGATGATTATCAGAGGTTCCCTGGAAAAAAAAGAAGAACATAATCAAACTGACTCAGTTGAACACCAGGATTTCATCAAAGGAAAAAGCACTACTGCAGACAAATTATATGCCCATATAGATCTGGTTGCCCCAACAGATATGTCAGTAATTATACAGGGAGAAAGCGGAACCGGTAAAGAATATGCTGCCCGGACCCTGCATACCCAGAGTAAGCGAAATACCAAACCTTTTGTTGCCATTGACTGCGGGGCTCTTTCCAAGGACCTGGCGGCCAGCGAATTGTTTGGTCATGCTAAAGGAGCCTTTACTGGCGCTGTCAATGACAAAAAAGGACAGTTTGAAGCAGCTGAAGGCGGGACATTATTTCTCGATGAAGTAGGAAACCTGAGTTACGAAGTACAGGTAAAACTCTTAAGAGCATTACAGGAAAGAATTATTCAGCCTTTGGGCAGTACGAAAAAGATTCCTGTCAATGTGCGTATTATCACAGCTACCAATGACGATTTGCTGACCAGCATTCAGAATGGCGAATTCCGCGAAGATCTCTATCACCGTTTAAATGAGTTTAAAATACTTTTACCCGCTTTAAGAGAACGCGGTAAAGATCTTGAACTGTTTATTGATCATTTCATTAAACTTTCCAATGCTGAACTTGACAGAAACGTACAAAAACTTTCAGCTCCTGTCAGGGAGTTACTTTTGCAATATGACTGGCCGGGTAATTTAAGAGAATTAAAAAATGTGATTAAAAGAATGGTCCTGCTTACCCCTACCGATACAGCAGGAATAGAATCCTTACCTGATGAAATGATACTGGCCATTAAGCAAACACCTAAACCTGGAGGATCAGATCTTAAAGCCATTAATGAGAGTAATGAAAAAAGCCTTATTCTGGAAACGCTGATTAAGGTAAAATACAATAAATCAAAAGCAGCAAAACTCCTCAATATTGACAGAAAAACGCTTTACAGTAAAATGGAGCGTTATGAGATTGAATAGATCAGGCTATCTTCTGATCTACAAGCTGCATCAGTAAACCCAGTTTTTTGATTAAAACACCCAGTTCTTTCTGCTGATCTTTATCGATCTCCTGTGTTTCGGAGAGATCGATTTCCATTGTTCTGAATTCAGCTGCCAGTTGTCCTGAACCCATCTGTGCAGTTCTGCCAGCTATCCGGTGAACAATTAATCTGGCCAGAGGCTGATCCTTTGCAATTATACTATTTTGCAGTTCGGCCATATCAGACTCACAGTCATCTTTAAATCTGTTCAGAATTTTCAATAATAACTCCTGATCGCCAAAGGTCATCTTTTCTACTACTGTGGTATCCAGTCCGACACCCGAAAAATCTTCCGCCTCATGATCTTCCTGTTCATCACCAGACTGATCTGTGCTGAAAACAGCCAGTAAATCACTTTCTCTGAAAGGTTTCATAATCAACCCGTCAAAGCCCTGCTGAAGCACTGATTCCAGCTCTTCAGGAAGAACCTGCGCAGTCATGGCATATATTTTAACATCAGCAGGAATTTTGGCCTTCATCAGTCTGCAAAGCTCTGCCCCCGAGATTTCCGGCATCCGCATATCCATCAGGATGTATTTCACTTCGGGGTCCCAGTCTGCAGCCAGCAAATCCGCAGGCGAATTAAAACATAAATGATTAATCTGCTTTTTAGTGAAGATAATCTGGCATAAATCAAGTATCAGCTGATCATCATCAACTACCCATACCTTATCCTTAACATATTTTTGTTGCTTAAGTTGGGGAACATAACTTTCTTCCGCTGCCTCAGCAGCAATTTTAAAGGTCAGGTATACCGTAAAAATACTGCCTTCAGCAGGTTTACTTTTCACATAAATACGTCCGTCCTGATTCTCAACCAGCGATTTGATAATAGTCAGCCCCAATCCTGCACCTGCCTTATTAATAACTTCCTTATCCGGTGAGTCAATCTGTTCAAATTCATTAAAAATCCTGTTGCTTTCTTCTTCTGTCAAACCAATCCCCGTGTCTTTTACCATGAAAGTAAAATGCAGATTATCTGATTGCCGCTTATAAAAAACCCTTAACAGCACTTCACCACTCTGTGTAAATTTAACCGCATTACTCAGCAGATTATATAGAATCTGTTTCAGGCGGAAAGCATCCCCTTCTACAAAATCAACCCCATGCAGCTCAATATCCGTAAGCATTTTAAGATTTTTCTGCTCTGCCTGAGGTTTCATGATCGTAATTACCTCTTCTAAAAGCTCCCGTGTATTAAATGGCTTTTGCTGAAAAGTAAATTTTCCGGATATAATCCGGTTATAATCCAGAATCTCATTTACAATCTGGAGTAAATGTTCAGAAGAATGATAAATCGCATCAATATCTTTGGGTTTAGGATGTTCCTGATCCCTGATAATCTCAGCATAGCCGATGATAGATTGCAAAGGTGTTCTGATCTCATGGCTCATATTGGACAGAAATCGCTGTTTGGCCATCCCATGATATTCAGCCTCATCTCTTGCCTCTTCCAGTTCCTTTCTGTAAAGATTACTTTTGGTAATATCTGTCAGAATCAGATACAGCAGCACCACAGTTAACAGGAAAAAGCCAATCATAATAAAGCTTATTCTTGTTATTCCGGTATTAACCACTGCTTTTGCTTCAACCCCATTCTGCTCAATCTGTGTCACCACTTCACTTTCCACTTTTCTCAGAATATCAAGCATCTGGCGGATAAGCACTTCATTGGCATTAGCCAGCGTAGCTTCCCTGTTTAGAAAACGCGCACTTTTGAGTTGCTGTTCCTTTGCAATAGTCCGCAATGATTTTTCCAGTCCTTTGGCAATAATGGTCTCCCCTGCCAGCGCAATGGTGTCCCTTTTTACCTTTTCTTCATTGGTAACCTGATAAGACTTGTCCTCTTCTTCCTTTTTTTTACTGAATAAGCGACTGAAAAATCCTTTCCGCTGTTTGGACTCATCTACAGGAAATATGGTTACCGTAGAAGTTTTCTTCTCTGTGGTAACGATCGTACTATCCTGTTGCTGAGGCCCTTTATTAACCATTTCATTCAGTTTCTGAACTTCCTGGGTAAATGACTTATTATTAACCAGTCCCTCCCTGACTTTAAGATAATTGACAAACTGTTTGTCTCTTTGTACCAGCAGCTTTTCTATTGACTTTATTCTGCTCAGCTGAACAGAATCCGAAGCATACATATCCCCCAGAGAATCAAGCATTAGCCTGAGTTGTCCGGATTGCTTAAAGAAATTGCTGTAATTACCAGGTGAATTCAGCGCCAGATTCCTTTGCTGCTGATCCAGGCTGGCAACCTTTCTGGAAACCATATTCACCAGACGCAGTTTGGCATTGGGGGTTGAAATGGTGTCTACCGTATCCAGCATTTCATCAAATGCAATTTTACTTACTCCCCAGGCTAAAAAAAGCGCAAAAAAGGCAAGTACGAAACCCGTTATAATTTTGCCTTTCGCATCACTCAAAAAACTTTTCCTGGAAACATCTGTCATTCGCTGGTTTTAATAATATCCTGCAAAGATAACAATGATCAAAAGAATTTGTTATACGATCGTTCTGAAAGTCAGGTTTATTCTCGGTCTGGTGACTTTGGCAGTCTTTGGCAAACGATGTAACCAATGGGTTTGCGTAGCCCCTTTCATAACCAGCAGGCTGCCATTTTCAAGCACTAATGATAAGGACTGTTTAGCAGTCTTATGTTTAAAAGCAAATTTGCGTTCAGCACCAAAACTCAGAGAAGCAATCGTAGTATTTTTGCCGAGCGATTTTTCATCATCACTGTGCCAGGCCATACCTTCATCCCCGTCATGGTACAAATTAAGCAGACAGGAATTAAACCTGGTTCCGCTGAGCTCTTCTACCAGTTGTTTGAGTACAAGCAGATCCGCTGTCCATAAAAGTGCCTGTTTGGTTACATTGGAATAAGTATAGGCATATTCAGCATCCCCATACCAGGCAACTTTCCTCTTGGTAATGATATGTTTGCCAAAGATAACAGCCTCATCATTCTTCCAGCTAATATCTTCACTTAAACGCTGCAGGTAATAGTTGAGCCTGTCAGCAGCAATGATCTTCCCGTAATAGAGAACCTCTCCATCATAGGGTAATAAATTCAACGGTTCTCCTCTACTGAATAAATCCATTCTTTATATAAATTTCTCTGACAATTTGCACAAGGGCGGAAGCCATTTTCCAGCGCTTCTTTTTCATCAGCAAAAAAGACTCTGTTTACTCTGTTCATCCTTTTTCCGCTTTTGCAATTAAGCCGTCCATAGATTTTCAGTTTTTTATTCCCGCCCAGCGTGATCATACCCTTTTTAATCAGCGCTCTCACCTGCTCATCGCTGATTGCTGCATGTTTAATCATCGCAATTAAGTTAATGCATCATGAAATATAACACCTACCGCATAACGCTCTCCCTGATGTACCTCACTGACTCCATGTTTCATTTTCATCTGGTAGTATCCTTTACTCCCTTTTGACGGTCTGAAGTTCGTAGTAAACAGCAACATAGAACCTTTACGCGGTTTTAGCACAATAGCCTTTGACTGTGCCCGGGGATTTTGCTGGGTCAATACAAATTCACCCCCCTCATAATCCCTGCCAGGTTCATTTAAAAACAACACCAGCTGAATAGGAAAGTAAAGATCTCCATAAAGATCCTGATGCAAGGTGTTAAATCCGCCCTGACCATATTTCAAAATAAGAACCGTAGCTTTTGTTTGCTGCTGTTCAGCACAAAGCGATAAAAATTCTTCATGCACCAGAGGATATTGTTTTCCGATCTGCAGCACTCTCATCCAGGTATTGGCTATAGGTGCAAGATGGCTGTATACTGCTGTTCTGATAGTCTGAATCAATGCTGGCAGCGGATAATTGAAATATTTATACTCTCCGATACCAAAACGGTATCTCTCCATAACCACTGTTTTACGATAACTATCCGGATGCTGATAACCACTGATCAGTTCTGCACAGTCCTTTTCAGTCAGCATATTTTCAATAATTGCGTAACCCCGCTCGTGCATATCCTCTGTTACCCTTTGCCAGTCGGCAGAACTGATTTTTTCTTCTATTGTATTCATATCCTATGCCTCGTTATCTGTCATTGCCGCTTCCCACCCAATTATAGCCGTTTTACGGGTAGTTCCCCAGTGGTAACCACCCAATAGTCCAGTTGACTGAATAATACGGTGACAGGGGATTAAAAAGGCAACCGGATTTGCACCTATTGCAGTCCCTACAGCTCTTGAAGCAGCTGGCCTGCCTATGCTTTTGGCAATAGTACCATAAGTGGTCAGTTGGCCCGCCGGAATTTTCAATAAAGTCTCCCATACTTTCAGCTGAAAATCAGTTCCCTTTAAATGCAGTTTAATCTCACCGATCTTATCCCAGTCATGCGTAAAAATATAAAGTGCACGTTGCTGGGTCACATCGGCGATCTGCTGATAAGCTGCATTGGGAAATTTAGCTTTCAATAGCTCCAGTTCTACAGCTGCCTGGTCAGCAAAAGCGATATGACAAATTCCTTTGGTTGTTGAGGCAACAAGGATATTGCCGAAAGGAGTCTCGGCGAAGCTGTAATTAATGACCAGGTTCTCTCCCCCGTTTTTGTATTCGCCCGGCGTCATTCCTTCTATATTAACAAACAAATCATGTAATCTGCCTGTTCCGGAAAGCCCCGTTTCAAAAGCTGTTTCAAAAAGTGTCGCCTGATTTTCTTTCAGCATTTTTTTAGCATGCTCAACAGTCAGATACTGCAGAAATTTTTTAGGACTTACTCCCGCCCATTCAGTGAATAACCGCTGAAAATGAAAAGGACTCAGATTTATTTTTTCAGCTATTTCTTCCAGCCCTGGCTGTGTTTTGAAATTGCCGTTGATATAACCGATTGCTTCTGCAATGCGGCTAAAATTAGTTTCTTCCTGTGCTTTCATCACTCCAATAATTTATTTGACTACACAAAAATAGAGACGACCAGAAACTTTACCTACCCGAAACTTGCTCAGTTTTAAAATTACTTACTACCACCGGTAAGCTCTTCAAATTCTTTCATATAAAGTTCATAAGCAGCAATATAGGTCAGATCATGATGAACAGGATCTGAAATAAACTGTTTAAAATCATCAATATCATTTTGTGTAAATCCTATTTGCACAAAAAAGGGTTTAGCCAAGTCAAATTCTGCCGGATTCACCCGGGTATTCCCCAGATTTTTATATAAGTGCAGAGATGCCAGAAATAAGCGGTAATGCGGTGTAGATTTAAATTCCTGCATGAAATTAATCATCGTGCGGTAAGTTGCCGGTTTTCCATCTTCCATTGCCGTATGCAGAATTGTCCAGAGTACAGATCGCTTCAGCATAATCGTATCTATGGTTCCATATCCGCCGCAATGTTTTAAGATCTCCACATCTCTCAAAAATAAGGAATCAGTTTGTACAGCCTGATGTTTTGCAAAATAAGGCTCCTGATCAAGCACCTGATTACAATCAATCTTAGTTTGCCCGGAAACGGTACTTTTTACACCAGCAAACCAAAAAATCAATAGTGTAAAAAAAATATATTTCTTCATAAAAAACAGCCTGTAAAATGCTGACAAGTTAGTGAATTCCTGACATCTGCATCGTTAGTTTGATTATATTTATATCATAATTTCAATTAAATGCTATGGCTTATAATGAATTATTGGTTAACCGTGTCCGGGAATATTTAGCTGATCTGCCCGGCGTCGAGGAGAAAAAAATGTTTCAGGGAGTATGTTTTATGGTCGATGAAAAAATGTGCATTTGCATAGGCAAACAAGATCTTTTATGCCGTATCGGAGCACAGCAGGCCGAACTGGAACTCGAGAAAGATAACTGCCGGCAAATGATTAATCATGGCAGGGTGATGAAGGATTTTGTCTATATCGAAGAAGAAAAAGTAAATACACCAAAAGCACTTGAATACTGGATTGGGCTTTCCCTGCAATATAACAAAGAAGCCAAATCCAGTAAAAAGAAGAAAAAACAAGAATAAAATCTAGTCTCTGTTCCAGAATGCAGGTGGTTCAATCCCCAGAGCACGCAAATAAACATAACCCTGCGCCCGGTGATGGATTTCATTATCGATCCAGTAAAGAATAATATCGGTACTGTATCCTTCATACTCACCAAATGCTTTGACGACTTCATGAAAACGTTCATGAGGAATCTGCAGCCAGAGTGCATTGAGTTCTGCTGTGACCTGATCCCATAAAAGCAGTAATTCTGCTTTGGTTTTTGCTGCCGAATTTCCTGCCCGGTAATCCAGTTCGGCAGTCGGTGTCCAGTTTCCGGTCACTATACCGCGGATACCTATGCCCGAAAGTCCCAGTATTTCTTTTACCATATCAGCAAAAGGGCGCATTCCGCCAATAGAATAATTAAACAACTGATCTTCCGGAAATGCTTCAATGAGTCTTCTGGTTACCCGGCGGTGGCCCTGCCAGTGATTAAGTAAAGCATCCTGAGTGATAATTCCGTTGGTGATCACGTTGGTGTCCTGTAGCATTACAATCTTTTCCATTTCTGTTTTTTTTAATGATTACAGCACAAAGGAACTCATGGCGGCTGACAGCCTTATGTCAGCAGGAAAAATTAATATTATTTATTGGCATGAACATGATTTATGAGGAATAGGCTATAAATTAAGCAGACAATAATCTAAGAAAATCAACACCATGAAACCACTCCTAGTTTTACTTCTCACATTTGCTGCTGCATTATTGATTATCCGGCTGCTAACTGGTTATAATGACCCCGCCCTGTCCGGAAAAATTGCACTCTCCGTCATGCTTATTTTTACCGGTTCAGCTCACTTTTTCTTTACAGACGGCATGACCATGATGGTTCCGGATTTTATTCCCCGCAAAAAAGAACTTGTTTATCTGACCGGTATAATTGAAATCCTTGCCGCAGCAGGTCTGCTGATTCCCTCTCTAAGTATCCTGACAGCCTGGTTACTGATTCTGTTTTTCGTCTTGCTTTTACCAGCCAATATCAATGCCGCCCGGAAACAGATAAACTATCAGAAAGGTACTGCAAATGGAAGTGGTCTGAAGTATCTCTGGTTCAGAGTTCCTTTGCAGATTTTCTTTATCCTGTGGACTTACTGCTGGGCCATTTCCTGCTAAATATTATCCGTTATGAAATAAAGCACAACGAAGTCATCATCTCAGAATAATGAATGAATTGAACAACAGTTCATTCATAGCCCCTTTCAATTCCAAAAAGGCCATTTATTAGTCCAAAAACCCACTCTGGTTCATAAGAATTAAGTTCAGCCCACTTTTCATTATTTATCCCCGCAATGTTTTTAACTTCTTATTATTTATTTTCGGTTCAGCGTTTGACCAAAGAGGCGTATCCCGAAAAGCCTTCAATGAGTAGGGACCTATTTGTAACTATCTATAACGATGAAAAAATTAGAGTTAAAAGACCTGGGTGTTCAGGAAATGAACACAACAGAAATGCTAAACACAGAGGGCGGCAGTTTAGTTGGCGGTTTAGTAGATTTTCTTAATGGATTATTTGGAGGGATAAACACCTTATTAACCAATGTTGTTAACACACTGAATAAGGTATTATCACCACTGATTAACATAGGCATAGGTCCTCTTTAAAAAATTAGAATTTAACATTCTTATGAATAACCGTTATGCCAGAATTTAGCATAACGGTTATTTTATATCCTGCCAACATGTCTCTATCTACTTACTCAAGTGAAACAATATCAAGTAATTCCATAGTTTACCGATCAAAAATCGGTAAGCAGAGTCAGCTTATATATATCATTACCGTATTGGCAATCCTGGTAACATTCGCAGCGTTACCTTTTATCAAAACCCCGATCAGTGTAAAAAGCTCAGGACTCTTACAGTCTTCCATGGAGAAAACTGAATTAACAATTCCGGTTAACGGACGGATTATTCAGCTTGACCTGAAAGACAATAAAAAACTGAAACAGGGAGATATTCTATTGGTTATTGACGCTTCTGCGCCAAAAAAACAAGATGCTCTGGTACAAACCCGGCAAGGTCAGATCAGCGAATTTTTGCAGGATCTTAACAAATTACTGGTATATATTCAATGGAACGGCTATAACTATCCTCATCCTAAAACCGGTCAGTATACGGCCGCGTGGCAGGAATTTGCACAGGAATCAGAAGGAGCAAGAATTGCAAAAGAACAGACAGAAGCTACTTTTAACAGATACAGTAAGCTGTACCAGAGTAAAGTGGTTACTGAATCTGAATACGAGAAGTATAAATTTGAGAAAGAACAGGCAGCATCAGCCTACATGATGGTGAGCACCAAGTATAAAACCAGGTGGCAGACAGAAGCCAACCAGTTCCGGAATGAACTGCGTCAGCTTTCCAGCCAGCAGGTAGATTTAAATGAACAGAAAAAACAATATACCTTAAGAGCTCCCATCAGCGGATCAATACAGAATCTCGCCGGTATCCAGAAAGGAGCTTATGTATTTGCTAATCAGAAAATCGGAGAAATATCTCCAGATACAAATATTACAGCATTTTGCTATATCAAACCAGCAGACATAGGACTGATCAGAAAAGGCCAGGAAGTTCGCTTCCAGGTAGACGCCTTTAATTATAACCAGTGGGGATTAGCTACAGGTAAAGTACTCGATATATCAGATGATATTATCATTATAAACAATAATCAGCCGGTATTTAAGGTCAGATGTAACCTGACTCAAAATTACCTGGTACTGAAAAATGGCTATAAAGGGTATTTAAAAAAAGGTATGAATTTCACTGCACGTTTTACCGTAACTGAACGTAGTCTGTATCAGTTGCTGTATGATAAAGTGGATGACTGGGTAAATCCTAATGTAAGCGATAAAGTATGAGCACCAAAGTAAAACAAAGAGATATTACGGATTGTGGTGCAGCTTGTTTAGCGTCCATTGCTTCTCATTATAAACTGGATCTTTCCGTTGCCCGTATCAGGCAGCTTGCCGGTACAGATAAAAAAGGTACAACCGTTTTAGGGATGGTTGAAGCCGGCAGAAAACTGGGATTTGAAGCCGCGGGTGTAAAAGGCACATTTGACAGCTTATTTAAAATCCCAAAACCTGCTGTAGCCCACCTGATTATTGATAATATTTTGCAGCATTATGTGGTTATTTATAAGGTAACCAGCAAATTCATTGAAGTGATGGACCCCGCAGACGGGCATATGCACAAAAAAACTCATGATGAATTTAAAAAGGAATGGACAGGTGCACTGGTCTTGCTGCTTCCTGCCGACGAGTTTCAGACAGGTAACGAAAAAATATCCGTACAAACCCGTTTCTGGAGTTTGATCAGACCACACAAAGGTATTCTTGTTCAGGCATTACTAGGCGCTATAGTCTATACAGTATTAGGACTTTCCACTTCCGTTTTTGTACAGAAACTGATAGATTTTGTACTGGTTGACGGTAACCGGAATCTGCTTAATTTAATGAGTACAGCTATGATTATAATTCTGGCTGTTCAGTTATTCATAGGAACTGCGAAAACTATATTTACACTGAAAACCGGGCAAATGATAGATAGCCAGTTAATTTTAGGCTATTACAAACACCTGTTAAAATTACCACAGCAGTTTTTTGATACCATGCGTGTGGGTGAAATTATATCAAGAATCAATGATGCTGTAAAGATCAGGGCCTTTCTAAACGACGTCAGTATTAACTTTCTGGTTAATATCTTCATCGTATTTTTCTCCTTTATCATGATGTTTACCTATTACTGGAAACTTGCATTAATCATGCTCACAGTGATTCCGTTATATTCACTCATCTATTTTATCACCAATAAGCTGAATAAAAAAGCTCAGAGAAAGCTGATGGAAGATTCTGCAGAACTGGAATCCCAGCTGGTAGAAAGTCTGAATTCGGTAGGTACGATCAAACGTTTTGGGCTGGAATCCCACGCCAATGAAAAAACAGAAGTCCGTTTTATCAATCTTTTACAGACTGGCTATAAATCTAATATAAACTCTGTTTTCTCTGGTACATCATCAGAACTAATATCCAGATTACTAACAATTGTACTGCTTTGGGTAGGTGCAGGATATGTGCTGGACGGTAATATCACCCCTGGTGAACTGCTTTCATTCTATACGCTGATTGGTTATTTCACCGGTCCCGTGACTTCTCTGATCGGAATGAATAAAACCGTACAGGATGCGGTTATTGCAGCAGACAGGTTATTTGAAATTATGGATCTGGAACGTGAAAATGATGAGAATCAGATTGATCTTACGCCAGATAAAATAGGAGATATACATTTTGAAAACGTTTCTTTCCGTTATGGAACCAGGATTAACGTTTTTGAAGACTTAAACCTGACCATTCCCAAAGGAAAATTTACCGCTATTGTTGGCGAAAGCGGTTCAGGCAAATCGACCTTAATGTCCATTCTGCAGAACATCTATCCTATTCAGGAGGGCAATGTGCGTATTGGCAGTTATGACTTAAAATATATCCGGAATGCTTCGCTCCGGCAGGCAGTAGCGGTTGTGCCTCAGAAAATCGACTTATTTGCCGGTAACGTTATAGAAAATATTGCCGTAGGCGATTACGAACCGGATATGCAGAAAATCATTGAGATCTCCACACAGCTCGGGATCATTGATTTCATAGAAACCCTGCCAAGAGGGTTTCAAACTTATCTGGGTGAAAACGGCACTACCCTTTCAGGCGGACAAAGACAGCGTATTGCTATTGCAAGAGCCCTGTACCGTGACCCGGAAATTCTTATTCTGGATGAAGCCACCTCTTCACTCGATTCAGCTTCAGAACAATATGTTCAGAAAATGATCGATCTTTTAAAAGCAAATCAAAAAACGGTAATCGTTATTGCGCACCGGTTAAGTACTTTAAATAACGCTGACAAAATTATTGTGCTGGACAAAGGAGTCGTTGTTGAACAGGGTACCCATCATGAACTGATATACAGTCCTGACTCCACTTATGCCAATTTATGGAAACTTCAGTTACCGCAGATGTAATATGATTTTCCACTCAGCTTCTCTCTTCTCCTGACAGGGATAAAATATCCCTGCTTCAGAGAAAAACAATCCCTGTACGAATCAGTAAATCAGCACATTCCTTTCAGAATATGTAAATATTCATCCGTTGAATTAACTGTTCACCTGTTCATTCGGGCACTGCATTAAATGAACGAATTGAATAACCCCTGACTAATGACAGTCACATCACCCAAAAAGCCCGTTTTTCTATATAAAAACCAAGTATTCAGACCACTACGAAACAAAAACACACTAAACCGTCACTTTTTGCGTTTCATCGCTTTATCTAAATATCGTTACTTTCGTTATAGTGTTTGGCCAACCTAGGCGTTTCCTGAAAAGCCTTTAACGAGTAAGGAATTTATTTTATAATAATCCCCCATTATGAAAAATTTAGAATTAAAAAACCTTGGTGTTCAAGAGTTGAACGCAAATGAAATGTCAACAATCGAAGGCGGTGGTTTAATTGGTAACATTTTTGGCGTAATTGGCGCTGTTGCTACTACTGTAGGTGGAGTTGTTAATACCGTAGGTACAGTTGTAGGTAATACTGTTAAATTCGGTCTTACTCAGCTTTTCACTATTCTGGGCTCACTTTAGTATTAAAGATAAATAATTACCCGTTATTCTGTAACCCCGGAATAACGGTAATTCTGCCTGTTTAAAGCAACCTGATACCCAATTAAACAAACCCCATTAGAAAATATCATGTGCTCAGAACCCAAACCGAAAGGAATAAATGATTAGCATATGATGGATTCGTCACAATTAAAAACAATTATTCCGATGAAAAATCTAGAATTAAAAAATCTTGGTGTTCAGGAAATGAACACAACAGAAATGTCAAAAATTGAAGGAGGAGGTGTAATCGGTGATTTATTTAAAGAACTTACAGGGATAGCTACTAACCTTGTGAAAAACACGATTTCATTTATAGGAACTCAGTTAGGCATTATTTTCGGCTCTTTGTAAAATCCAATAAATAAATTAACGCCGCCGTTATGCTGATTTCAGCATAACGGTCATTTAAAAGTTTTCCTGTATTGTCCCGGGCTAAGTCCCTTTTGCTTTCTGAAGAACTTATTCAGATGGCTTTCATCAGTAAAGCCCAGTTCATCAGCAATCTCATTGATACGCATATCACTATGCTGTAATCTGTTCATGATAAATTTAGTCCTGTAATTCATCGTATACTGCTGCATGGTCTCATTCATATGCTTTTTGAAATAGCGTCCCAGATACGTCTCAGAAATACCAAAATGTTTACTCACCATTTCTGTCCTTATTTTATCGGGATGGTAAATATTATTCTGGATATACTCCAGAATTCCCAGTGCCTTTTCTTCTGTACATTCATTCACCTGCTCCGGCAGATATTTGGCAATATTCCTGGCTACCACCACAATCAGCGTATTAACCAGTTGCTGTACCAGTTCCTTATTATATAAATCCCGGTTTACATATTCACGGATTACCGCTTCTACCATAGGACGTACCAGTCTTTTATCAGACTGATTTTTCAGAATACAGCCCGGCTGATGATTCGCATTTTGCAGAATAAATTCCAGGCGCTGCAAATCAGCACTGCTGATCCCTTTTGAACGGATATAAATATCATTAAAACGCAGAAAGAAGAATTGTGAAGCAGTGGCCATATTCAGCGAATGGCAATCATCAGGTGTGATCAGAAACATATGATCCGGATGATAGTCAAACCTATGCTGATTAATACACTGTTCGCCCGTACCGGACAACACATAAATTAACTCAAAAAAGCTATTTGTATGTGGCCAGATAGCCCCCTTTTCCAGCGTTTCAAAGCTAACGGAGTATGGTTCATAAAGATTTTCTTTCTTCATGCGGCAAATATACCGAAATAAGGAAAATTTATACCGTAAAATCACCAGAAAATAAGTACAATTTTGCGTTACAAATTTAAAAAGAGAAAAAAATGAACGCAATAATTCTAACAGAGGCCGGCGATGTAAATAAACTGGCATACACCACACTACCTGTCCCTGAGATTACTGAAGATGAAGTACTTATACAAGTTAAAGCTATCAGTATTAATCCCGTAGACACAAAAGTCAGAAAAGGAAATGGATTATATCCTAAATTAGCAGAACAGCCACCAATTATCCTGGGCTGGGATGTTTCGGGTGTAGTTACAGCATCCAAATCGTCAAAGTTTAAAACCGGGGATGAAGTTTTTGGAATGGTCAATTTCCCGGGTCATGGAAAAGCTTATGCCGAATATGTGGCAGCACCCGCTTCTCACCTTGCTTTAAAACCAAAAAACATTTCTCATGAGGAAGCTGCAGCAGCCACTCTTGCAGCATTAACTGCATGGCAGGCACTGGTTAGCCATGCAAAAATCAAAGCTGCAGATAAAGTGCTGATCCATGCTGCTGCAGGTGGCGTAGGTCATTTTGCCGTACAGATAGCCAGACATATCGGATCTTATGTGATCGGAACATCATCCGCAAAGAATAAAGACTTTATAATGGAGTTAGGTGCAGATGAGCACATTGATTATACCAGCCAGCCCCTCCACGAGGCTACAGGCGCTATTGACTTTGTACTGGACGCCATTGGTGGCGACAACATAGATCGCTCATTAGAGGTCATTAAAACGGGCGGTACAATCATTAGTATTCCTTCAGGTTTCAGAGAAGAAGTGACAGCCAAGGCGACGGCAAAAGGCATCAATGGTTATTTCATTATGGTAGAGTCTAACGGAACAGATCTGCAGCAAATAGCTGATTTACTCGAAAAAGGAATTATCAAAGCACATGTATCTGAAACCTATCCGTTTGAACGAATGAAAGAAGCACATTCAGCCATAGAATCCGGAAGAACTGTTGGAAAAATAGTAGTTACTATTTAACTGGCTATTGGAGAGGTAACAGTTTCAGGGTTATAACGGGTGACTCAGAGATGCAGGTTGGTATAGGGTTGGTATACCCCAGGGGTATACCAACCCTATACCAACTCCGAACACAAACATTCCTTAAACACCTCTCCTTTAACTCTTCCCATACCTGCTCTATTTTATATTCTTAACAGCGATGGTCATCTGAGACCCTTTGACCATCATTATTAATATTTCCTTTATTTTTTTTAAATCCATTGTAAGGTTTGAGCCCACCTCACGACAAAGGGGTATGAAAACAAATAAATCAGGATACGCAACAGGCGTAATCGCAACTATCATTGTGTTAATATGGATTGGCCTATTAAAATTTACCCCATCAGAAGCAAAAGCTATTAAACCTCTGGTAGAGAACAGCTGGTTAATGAGCTGGCTTTACAAAATTGTCTCTGTACAGGCGGCTTCTATAATGATAGGCATCTTTGAAATTGTCACTGCTGTATTGCTGATCTTTTCTTTCCGAAGTGCAAAAGCCGGAAAAATTGCAGGCCTGCTAACCATAATTATATTCTCTTCTACTCTGAGTTTTTTAATCAGTACCCCGGGGATATGGAAACTGATGGATGGTGTTCCGGTAACAGATTTTTTCATTGTAAAAGACCTGGCATTTTTAGCAGTCGGAATTGCAGTATTCAATGAATCACAACCTGAAAAAAAAATAATTTAATACACATTCAATCAAATAGATATAGCTAAATCATTTTTATTTCCCCCGAAAAATAAAGCGTATTTTTTTCTTAATTTATCTCTCTATATTAGTCAGATAACCACATTTAAACATGAGAAAAATATTAGCAATTTTATTGTTATTTCAGACCAGTTACCTTTTTGCACAAGATAAAATAACCACACTGCCAGTATGGAAAAAAACAGAAGAACCAGTTAAAAAACAAGACTGGCTCATCAACAGTTCCGAAAAAAAAGCACAATTATACCGCAGCGCAAACAATAAAGACATTATTTTCTCTAACGGACTGGTAAAAAGGTCTTTCCGTTTGCAGCCAAATCTGGCCTGCATTGATTTCAGCAATCTAAGTAACGATCAGCAGTTAATCAGAGCGGTTAGTCCGGAAGCCAATTTAACCATTGATGGTCAGATATACGCTATTGGCGGATTACGCGGTCAAAAACAAAAAGCATATCTGCTGAGCAGCTGGCTGGATGAATTAACTGCCGGCAATACTGACTTCCGGTATAAATCCTGGAAGATCAGTCCTGTTGAGCCTCATGTTAACTGGAAGCCCGCTGTAAACGAATGGGCTTCCAATAAAAAACAACCTGCGGGGAAAATGCTCACCTTCTCTTTTGAATCGGCTTTGCCGGCACTGAAAGGTATCAGGGTGAATATAAATTATGAATTATATGATGGCATTCCGCTGATGTGTAAATGGCTGAGCGTCGAAAATAAAAGCAGGGGAACCATTAAACTAAACAAAGTTATCAATGAGGTTATAGCAGCACATGAAGAAGAGTCCACAGTAGACGGAAATCCACTTGAGATGAAAAGACCTCACGGAATTTATATAGAGAGTAATTATGCCTTCAATAACTCTATGAATGCCCGTTTGTCGGATCAAACCACACACTGGAATACAGATTCAACATATACCTCACAGGTTAATTACGGTTATAAAACGCCCTGTCTGCTGGAAGTTTACCCTCCGATTGGTCCGGGTATTGAACTGAAACCGGGAGCTGAATTTAAGTCTATCAGGACAAATGAACTGCTGCTTGATAGTTATGACAGAGACAGAAATGGTCTGGCACAGCGCATGATGTACCGTAAGATTGCGCCATGGTCAACAGAAAACCCAATCTTTATGCATCTGGTCTCTGTTAAATCTGAAGTGGTTAAAAAAGCTATTGATCAGTGTGCAGAGACCGGATATGAGGCTATTATCCTGAGTTTTGGAAGTGGCCTGGATATGGAAGATCTGTCTGCTGAAAATATAGCCGGGATTAAAAAACTGGTTGACTATGCCCACAGTAAAGGTATTCTGATGGGTGGATATTCGTTATTTTCCAGCAGACGCATCAATGATGATGAAGATGTCATTGATCCTAAAACCGGAAAAGCAGATGTACATGCACAATTTTCTTCTGCACCCTGCCTGGGCTCAAACTGGGGTCTGGCTTATCTGGGTAAAATCAAACAATTTATCAAAAAAACCGGGATGGATATATTTGAGAATGACGGCCCTTATCCGGGTGATCTCTGCGCTTCAACCAAACATCCCGGTCATCAGGGTTTAGATGATTCTCAATGGGCACAAATGGAGCTGCAGAAAGGATTATATCGCTGGTGTAATGAGAACGGCGTTTATGTCAATGCGCCAGACTGGTATTTTCTGGATGGAACTAATAAAATAGCTCTGGGATACAGAGAAGTGAACTTTAGTCTGCCAAGAGAACAACAGGTTATCTTAAACCGCCAGAATATTTATGACGGCACCTGGGAAAAAACACCTTCCATGAGCTGGGGTTTTGTTCCTTTAACCCAATATCATGGAGGAGGAGCAGCAGCCACTTTAGAACCGCTGACAGATCACAGAGATTCCTATGAACAACTCATGATGCAATATTACGGTGCTGGTATACAGGCCTGTTACCGTGGCCCCAGACTATATGATACAGAAGAAACAAAAGCACTGGTGATCCGGGTAGTCAACTGGTATAAAAAGTATCGAACTATTCTGAACTCAGACATCATACATCTGCGCAGACCTGACGGCAGGGATTGGGATGGCATTCTGCATGTTAATCCGGATAATAAAGAAAAAGGCCTCGCCATGTTGTTCAATCCTTCAGCTGAGGCCGTGACACAAAAAATTACCCTGCCTCTTTATTATACAGGTCTTACTGTTCAGGCTGATATAAGAGAAAAAGAAGGAAAAAGCAAGTCATATAAACTGGACAACAACCATAATGTCATTTATGAAGTAACCATACCGGCCAACAGTTATACCTGGCTGGTTATCGAATAACTGACGTTTATCTTTCTAAAATTACTGTAGCACCCATACCGCCCGCTGCACATACAGAAAGAAAACCTCTGCCACTACCTTTTTCGGCTAATAATTTAGCCAGTGTGGCCAGGACACGTCCGCCGGTAGCAGCAAATGGGTGCCCGGTGGCGATGCTGCTTCCGTTTACATTTAATTTATTTGCATCAATTTTGCCGAAAGCTTCACTGAATCCGAATTCTCGGATTAATTCAGGACTTTCCCATATTTTAAGAATAGCCAGTACCTGTGCAGCAAAAGCTTCATGGATTTCATAAAAATCAAAATCCTGTAAAGTCAGCTCTGCTTTTTTCAGCATATCAGCCGCTGCGTAAACCGGCGCTAACAACAGGTTTTGCTTTTGCTTCAGATATTCAATACCAGTAACTTCTGCAAAAGTGATATAAGCCAGAACCGGCAATCCACGCTCGGCAGCCCATTCTTCGCTGGCCAGCAAAAGACAGGATGCCCCATCAGTAAGGGGAGAGGAATTACCTGCGGTAAGCGATCCATCCTGTTTATCAAAGGCAGGTTTTAATTTTGCCAGTTTTTCCAGGCTGGTATCTCTGCGCATATTGTTATCCAGGGCTAAACCCAGATAAGGACTTAGCATATCATCAAAAAAGCCACGGTCGTAGGCCAGAGCTAGTTTTTGATGGCTTTTTAAAGCAAACAGATCCTGCTCTTCTCTTGAAATATGATAGTATTTAGCAGTCAGTTCCGTATGTTCCCCCATAGATAAGCCTGTACCGGGTTCCATATTCATTGGCGCAACCGGAGTAAAATCCTTAAATCTGATTTTAGAAAACTCGGTTAATCTTTGTCCGAATGTTTTTGCCCGGCGCGCTGCCAGCAGTATTTTACGCAGTTTTTCTCCTAATACCAGCGGCGCATCACTGGCAGAATCAACCCCGCCGGCTATACCCGCATCAATCTGACCCAGCGCAATTTTATTGGCAATGTAAATTGCCGTTTCTATACCTGTATTACATGCCTGCTGAAGATCACATGCCGGCGTTCGCTGATCAAGCGAAGAATCCATCACACATTCCCTGGTTAAATTCAGCTGGGTACTGTGTTTAATCACGGCACCACCGGCGACCTCTCCTATCAGCTGCCCCTGTAAATGATACCTTTCGATCAAACCATTCAGTGCAGCAGTAAACATATCCTTGTTACTCGCCTGAGTATAAAAAGTATTGTGACGTGCAAATGGAATGCGATTGTATCCCACTATCGCGACTTTCCTTGATTGATGATTTCCCAGCATATCCTGATTTCGGGTTATTGAATAATAAATTTACTGATTATCATTCTGCAATCGTTTTTTTATTGCTGTTAATATTTCAATATCCTTTTGTCTGATCTTACCATCTCTGCCCGGCGGAGTATTCAGAATCAGGATATTATCCTGGGCGGTTGCTCTTTTATAATCTGCAACCAGTTGAGTAATTGATTTGAACACGGTATCTTTTGTATTATAAAACCATTTCTCACTGATACATACAGTAGACTCCCAGGGCATGTAATATTGTTTCCCTTCATGAGTAAATATTTTAGGGTCAGGACTGGCCGGCAAATAAGGGTCTCCGAGTCTGAAATCACCCGGGAAATAACGTATCGGATAACCTTCTTTCTGCTGCTCTGGTAAAACCAGATGCTGATCAGAATTTCCCGGAGCACCAATTGACCAGTTAATACCGATCTGACACTGCGGTTCTCTAACCTTAATTGCCTGATAAATATCCTGAACCGGCCATCTGGAATTCTGCTTTTCCCATCCGCCGTCAAACCAGAACTCAACTATTCTGGTCTTATTCTGCTGAGCAATATCAATCAGCTCATTAAGCTGTCCCAGCATAAATTTATTATAAGCCTGGTCTGAAGCTGCATTTTTAGTGTCCGGATTCTGATGTCTGTCCCATAATGAATAGTAGATCCCCAAACCAATATTATACTTGTTACATGCTTTTGCAACGGCTTCTATAACATTGGTCTTGTTTCCGGAGTTAGCCACATCATACTCCGTATATTTGCTATCCCATAAACAAAAGCCATCGTGATGCTTGGTGACCAGTATCACATACTTCATCCCTGCATCTTTCGCTGTTTTAACCCATTGTTCTGCATCAATAGCTGTCGGTTGATAGGAAGATGCCGGTAAACTGCCATCAGACCATTCTACATCGTTAAATGTATTAATGCTGAAGTGTATGAACATGCCGTATTTGCGTTTTATCTGTTCCAGCTGATATTTACCAGGTTTTAAAGATGCAACTGGCATCAGGGCCTGTTCCTGTGCAGATAACGTGCCCGATAAAATACTGGCAAGAATGATCAATACTATTTTTTTCATAGGTATATAATTGTTTTTTAATGGAGATGAAGCTATCATGTACTACCTGGTTTCTGTTCATTCCGGTTTATACACCGCTGCACATGATGGTTTCATTGGTCTGATTTTGTGTGTTATACGTGGTAGAAAGATGCCTTAAAAATTTCTTAAAACAAAGCGACATTTTAAATTGCAGGAAAAGAGCTGATCATGATCTTCAAAAAGATCTTTTATGATCTCCCGGAAGATCGAAAAATACAGTTTACTGATGTCAGGAAACTCATCGTGGCGAAAAAGCAATAATATTTCCAATAGAAAGACCTTTAACAATCACAAGAGAACATTCCTTTTATTTATAAAGCAACAAAACAACAAACACCAGCATAAATAACTGATAATAAGACATGTTAAACAATTAAATTATTAAGTGTATCTGGCACAATAAGGCATTTATATTATCTCATAAAGAAAAATAGATTCCAAATAAATAACAAAATCAAATTTATCTCGAAATTGTTACAATTAAACTTGCGATTATTATTTGCAATGTTATTTTTGATATTAACTTAAAAACCTAACCCTATGAAACAACATTTATCAACAGATGACAAAAATTTGTCATCTGGAAAGAAATTGTACAATTTCTTCAAAAAGAGCACTGCTGCCGGTTTATTTCTATTAACCGCTTTTTCTTCCTGTAAGAAATCAGAGAATGAAATTCCGCAATCCGGTAATCAGTCATTAAGTAATTCGAAAATTACTCAGGTTAACCTGGAACGTAATGCCAACCCGAGCCTGAGTAAACCAATTACCATTGGCTACTATCCCAGCTGGACTGAAGGATGGCTGAATGAGGATGGCAAAAGTGCTTTTACAACATTACCAACTGCGGTAACTCACGTATTTTTTGCTTTTGCGAAACCTAACCTGAAATACATAAAAGGCTCTTATGACATCTCTACAGCTAATACCGGGTTAGAATGTTATCAGGCAACGCAAGGAGGGCTGATGTTAAAACGTGCAGTTGGAATCCTGAAACAACGTGGTATTACAGTGATTTTATCTTTAGGCGGCGAAACCTACTGGAGGGCCCAGGAAAACTTCAACGATATTAACTACCAGCAGATCAAAGATCTGGTAGATGATATTGGCTTTGGAGGTATTGACTGGGACTTTGAGCCCAACGGCAGCTTCAGCGAATCAGGAAATGCAGCCAATGTAGCCTATCTGACCAGATTCATTACCGAATCCAGAAAACTAATGCCAAAATCTGCAGGATACATTATCGCGACAGCCCCGGTAGGATCAGGAGCAATGGGTGGATTAAACAATGATGACGCTGCCTCTCCATTTGCCTACAGCAAACGCAACACAGTAACCGGAGAATCAGACAGTTACCTGTACAGCGCTACCGATGGCACAAAAAGCATTAGCTTATTTGGCTTCAGTTCAACTGGTGCTATGATACCGGTAATCAAAGCTGCCGGGGATAAGCTGGATATTATTGCTTATCAGGCTTATAATATAGGTGCAGCGCCTAACCGTAAACTCATGTACGATTCTTATGCTTATTATGCTAACATTTATGGCTTCCAGCTGGCACATGGTACGCATGTACCAAACGAACCATGGGGACCATATTTTGAGCATACTCCTCAGTTCGAAGCTGATTTGGCAAAATATATTCATGATGGGGGTACACAAAGCAGAGCTGGTAAGAATGATGGTATTATGATCTGGAACCTGAATCTGTTATCTGCTAAAGGAACCAATTATACTGGTGTAACTTATCTGAATGTAGCTAAAAAAGTATTAAACGGACAAACTACGACTGCAGCTTTGGCAAACGCTTTTGATTACAAAAACGAGATACCGGTTATTCCTACCGATCCAACCAATCCGACTAACCCGACCAATCCAGGTACCGGAGGTTGTGGAATAGCTGCTTATAATGCAGCGATACCTTATCCGACAACTGGTACAAAAGTTTTTTACAATAAGAAAATATACAAGAATAAGTGGTATGTGAATCCAAACGAATTACCTGAAGCCAACCAATGGGGCCCATGGGAGTTTGTGGAGAACTGCGCTAGTTAATATAAATAACAACTAACCCACCTATTCAGGTGGGTTAGTTGTTATTTATATTGTTCAGCTTATATTTTGAAAAATCTTAACTCCAAAACCTTAAGGAGGTTAGTTTGGTGAGTATGGATTACCAAAATTGTTAATTTCCAGTCCTAATACATAACCAGCTGTTCCATTTATTTGATGCTGCACCGCATTTTTATTAAAATTATAGACTTTCATAACAGTGGATCCATTAATATGCATTAATACATTGCCTTCTCGTAAGTAAAGCCTATTTGTAGTAATATCACGCCTGAAGTCACAATCCGGAGTCAGATCCTTGCCTCTTTTTACCTGTAAATAACTTTCATCGGGCAAATAAATACGTGAAATAAGACCATTTTGATTAAATATTCCATTATAAGTATCTTGGCTCTGAATATATCTTGCTTCGCCTTCAAGCATAAAAAACACTTTTTTGGAATCTAGCATATGTATAAACTGACCATTAAATGCCTCCTTTAATGGTTGTGGCCATTGATTAGGATTGGGATCCGGTTTTATTCTGTCAATGAGGTAAAAAGCAATTCTCTTATAAACAAAACCATATTTCCCATCCCCCAATTCATCTTTATTTCTGGTATAATAAAAAGAGTTTGAATTGGTCTTTTGTCTATAATATTCATAGACAGGAAAACTTCCATTATCAGTCGGACTGGCAGTTGGCCCCATCTCTTCTATTTTTTCGTTTGCATTGATATCCACTGCATTTTCAAGCGTAGAGAGAACGTAGATTCCTGTAGCCTTATTACGCCACATCGTAAGCTTTGGCCCACTCCCTCCGGTGTAACCTACAATATTTTGCCTGGTAAAAGACTGAAAATACGGTTGATTTGGAAGATTTTCTTTTGTGGAGAAATAATGCCTATCTATCAATGAACTATAAAAACAAAATACCGGATCAATTGCTTTTACAGCGGCGGGGTTAACTTTATTGGTATTAGTTAACAAATTTTTATCAGTCTTTGGGTCAAGATTATCTGACTTTGCACACCCTAAGAAGCAAATACTGATAAATAATAAAAATAATTTTCCTTTCATTATATTAATATTTAATTAGTTAAAGGGCAAATATACCATTAATTCACATAAGTGTGAATTAATGCGTCAAAATAAAAGGATATGAAAACCCAAAATCAGAGAGCAGGTAACGAAATGGAAATTAATGTAAATAATAACTAACCTACCTGAATAGCTGGGTTAGTTATTATTGGTATATCAGCTATAAAATACATGATGTGCCTCCCATAAGGCCGGAACTTCCAGTTTATGAATTAATCTATCTAAAACTGCATCAGGGACTCGTGCATCTCTGTTTCTGTTCTGAACATATAACTGCTGAAAGGGCACTTCAAGATAAACGATATTTACAGTCGCCTTATAGCTGACAAAAAGATCAATCAGCTGTCCTCTCATCTGCCGGGTAACATTGGTAGCATTCCATACAAATCCTTGTTTTTTACGCAAAAATATTCTTGCCTGCTCCTTTGCCTCCTGAATAACCTGTCCATTACCGCTTTTATCAGTAGGTCTGATACCTTTTTCATTTCTGATATGATCTAAAGAGATTACCGGCATATCGCTATAGTACTTTTTTATAAAAGTATCTTTCCCCGCCCCCGGTAAGCCACTCATTAAAATAACCTGAAATGAAGGTAATTCAAATGGAACATAATCAAGATAGGACGACTCATGAGATAAATAATACATTTTCGCTTCAGAATTAACGAAATTACGGGGAGAATCCCAGCAATCATATTCCCTGCAATAGGCTTCGAAACAGTCAATACGATATAACATTTCCTCCTGATCATTGCAAAGCCGGCCAAGCATATCAGCCCTGGCCAGCAGTACCAGCCATTGCAGATTAACCTCCATACTCACTTTGATCAGAGACTTAAGCGGATCTGGTTTTTCAAATATCCATAATGGCAGTCCATGATACCGTACAAGTCCCGCAATCTGTTCCCTGATTTCCAGGGAGGGGGCAGATTCGTGCTGATATAATATCTGTCTTGCAGTCATCGCTCCTTTACGGGCATGTCCGGGAGAAGCTATACGCCCATCCTCTTCAATGTTTGTAGTACTGTATTTTTCTACATCGTGCAGCAATGCCGCAGCCCATAAGATCTCCTGTTCCTGAACATTCAGCTTTTTAAAAGCGTCTTCCTGAATTAAAGCATTCAATACCATCTGCGTATGTACGGCAACATCTCCTTCTGCATGATAAAAAGCATCCTGAGGTACTTCTTTCATTCTCGCTACCCAATCAAATTTACTCTCCAGCTTAGCCCATTCTTTATTTTGACTAATAGTCCACATAACTGCCTCCTTCATTTAAACGGGCACGTTTCCAGTTGCGGGTCCAGTGCTGATCTGTTTTAACGTGTCCTTTTCTTACATATTTAAATACATTATTACTGAAATCAGTGCAGTCATATCCATCTGCATTCCGGGTTACAATACCTTCCATGGTTACCGGTAAATCCGTCAGGGCATCATAGGGAGCCAGAGTCCCCGGTCCGGATACAATAGATAAAACTTCCTTTTCAAATAAGTCTTGTTTTTCAGGTGTTTGAAAAACAGCAATTTCCGGCACCACTGGTAAATCCAGTATCGCTGCATAGAATTTAGTTTCTTCCCAGCTTAGCCAACGGTTATCCTGACGGATTCCAAACACGTAAAAATGGCTCTCCAGATTTTTATAGGCTATAGAATGAATAGCGTAAAGATTTTCCAGAAAAATTTCCAGTGATCCAAGATCTTTTTTGACCAGTTGCCAGAATTGTCTCAGACTTGCAGTCCATGGAGATACTGCAGGCGCCGCATGAGACCTGGCAAATACACCGTATTTTGATAAGCAGTTATTTTCACCGTCGAGCTTTTCCGTATGTATAAGTTTGGGTATTTTTTGAAGTTGTTCCCAATAGTCTGCATTATCCTGTCATCACTGGTTGTTCCAGGAGAAAACGGATAATGATATGTACGCCCATATTTTTGAGAAATAGACATATTATTATAATTAAATTAAAAGAAATAGAGTATTATTCTCCCCTGAAAAGGGAAGACCATTTGGCATTAATATGTATTATGGGATTACATGGCTCAAAGGATATACTGTTTCGATAATCTGTTGCAAAGCTAATAAAAGCTTTTATAATAAAGAATTCCCCGTATGGTCATACTGTTGGACTGGTCCGGTCAGAGGCTTTTAAGCAAATCATATGGCATAAAAAAAGGAAATGACCTTTAACGATCATTTCCTTATGTAGGTCGAGCTGCAATATGTCGAACTTTTATGAGCATTGCGAATGCTATGGCCAATTTTGAAAAGACGATAAATAGTAAAGCTGATTGACAGTATAGGAAGAAGAAACAATAGAAATTAAATACGGCAATGCGGAGAAAAGCAGTCTTTATATCCGCATGTTTTGCGGATAATAACTTTGAAAATGCGGAGAATATAAAATATGTATATCTATCAAAGACTGGGCTGGCCTCAGTTCACATGGGATGACAGTAAAATAACACCATTATTGACCAATGCACGCCATAATCAGGGGCGTATGCTTAGCAAGATGGAAGCTCTTGGTTTTGGCCTTCGTGAAGAAGCGAGTCTGCAAACACTGACTCAGGATGTAGTCAAAACAAGCGAGATCGAAGTAGAGGTACTTGATGTAGACCAGGTACGGTCTTCCATCGCACATAGATTGGGTATGGAGATTGCGGGACTGATTGCCTCGGATAGGCATGTGGATGGTGTTGTCGAAATGATGCTTGATACTACCCAACGATGTAATGCGCTGTTAAGCGATGATCGCTTATTTGAGTGGCACAGTTCTCTTTTCCCGACAGGACGAAGTGGTATGCATAAAATTGTTGTCGGTAATTGGCGCAACAATAGTAAGGCTGACCCTATGCAGGTTGTCTCTGGGGCAATGGGACGGAAAATCGTCCATTTTCAAGCACCGGATTCTGAAATAATAGCGCAAGAGATGGCAGGCTTTATTGAATGGTTTAATTCAAGCAATAATATTGACCCTGTATTAAAAGCCGGAATCGCACATTTATGGTTTGTGACTCTTCACCCATTCGATGATGGTAACGGTCTTATTGCCCGTGCAATTGCAGATATGCAATTAACCTTAGCTGACCATACAGCTCAACGGTTTTACAGCATGTCCGCTCAAATACGCCTGGAGCGCAAGAGGTACTATGATGTTTTGGAGCAGACTCAGAAAGGGACGTTGGATATCACCGAATGACTGAGCTGGTTCCTTAACTGCTATGAACGTGCCTTCTCAAACACAGACGAGACGACAGGAAAAGTACTGCGTAAGGCAAAGTTTTGGGAAAGCCCCCAACTGCTATCCATCAATGAGCGGCAACGCCTCATGCTGAATAAATTACTTGAAGGATTTGAAGGCAAACTGACCTCCTCCAAATGGGCGAAGATTGCCAAATGCTCACAGGACACGGCTACCCGTGACATACAGAACCTAGTTGAACGGGGTGTAATGCTGAAAGAAAAAGGCGGAGGACGCAGCACTAGCTATCTTTTGAACATCTGAGAGGTTAAATCAATTACATGCTTAACAACGAAAAAATTCTTTGCACTCCACAATAGTTGGCACAGACCCTTTTTTAATGATTGTCGAACACGATTTGACTTAGTTGTAACAGTTTGGGCCATAGATTCTTATTGGCATAAAAAAAGGAAACAACCTGTATATGTTGTTTCCTTCAGTAGCCCGTAGGGGAATCGAACATTGCCCGTAACCCACTGTCTACCAACCACTTTATTTCTAAATTAAACCCTGCGCCACGAATGACGCAAATGCCAATTTAGCTGCTAATAAGAACCTTTTTGCATTATCTAAGCTATTGCCTGCTCAAAATCTTCACATCTTGTTTAAGAACTTTTGCATTTCCATGTCAACACAAAGATAAGAAATTGAATAAATAATTAGTAATTACCTGAATAATTTTTAAGTTTACATCTGCAAAAAGGGATATACAGCATCCCTTTAATCAAACAAAAACTTAAATGATAGGCCAATACGGTTATCTAGAGGATTTTATAAACGAACTACGTTCTAATGGAAGGTACGCCTTTTCATTGCCAGAAGTACGAAGTCGATTTGAACAATCTGATGAAGCGATCAAGAAAGCGCTACAACGTCTTAAAAAGAAGAAGGAAATTGCCTTAGTTAGAAATGAATTCTATGTAATAATTACACCGGAGTACAGGAGTAAAGGAATACTTCCTCCCTCCTTATTTATTTCAGAATTGATGAAATTTTTAGAGAGAGATTATTATGTAGGTCTGTTAAATGCAGCTACCTATTATGGTGCCGCACATCAGCAACCACAATCTTTTTCTGTAATCACAATGAAGCCGAGTTTAAGGAATGTTAATAGCGATACCTTAAAAATAAACTTCTATATAAAAAAGGAATGGGAGAAAATGGATGTAGTCCAAAAGAAAGTTGATACAGGGTATATAAACGTATCATCACCAGAATTGACCGCATTGGACTTGGTAAATTATTTTGATCAGGCAGGTGGCCTTAATAGAGTAGCAACAGTGTTAGAAGAACTCTGTGAGAGCATAGATGCTAATAAAATGCTTGATTTAGCAAAACGATATTCTCCTATAACTGCAGTTCAGCGTTTAGGTTTTTTACTTGAGGATATTTTGAATAGGCGAGACTTAAGTGACCCCATAAAAGACTACTTAAAAACTGTGAATTATTTCCCGGTTTTATTAAGACCACAAAAGGAAAAGCCTGAGATGATAACTGGTAATGATTGGAAAGTTGTGCAAAATATAGAAATAGAAACTGATTTATGATTCCTCAAGCATATATAACTGCATGGCGTAAAAAAGCTCCCTGGCAGGAAGATTTTCAGGTAGAACAAGACCTGGTAATTGAGCGGGCATTAATGGCAATCTACAGTGATCAGTATTTAAAAGAAAGATTGGCTTTTCGGGGAGGGACCGCTTTACACAAATTGTATCTGTCACCAGCTGCAAGGTATTCTGAAGATATAGATTTAGTACAAATTACAGCAGAACCATTCGGACCAATTATGGATAAGCTTCGTGAGGTATTATCTTTTTTGGGTGATAAACCAATACGAAAACAGAAACAACATAATAACACAATGGTATATCGCTTTGACTCTGAAGGGGGGATACCACTAAGATTGAAAGTCGAAGTGAATTGTCGGGAACATCATACCATTTACGGTATCCAGGACGTAAAGTACGCCATGGAATCCGAATAGTACACTGGAGAGGTTTTAATACCATCTTATCAGTTGGCAGAGTTATTAGGCACCAAGATGCGTGCCCTCTACCAGAGAAGAAAAGGAAGAGACTTATTTGATATGTGGTTTGCTCTGAAACAAGGCAATGTTGATCCAAATGCAATTATTGAAGCATGGAACTTTTACATGAAGGAAGAAGACAATAGTGTAACACAGAAAGAATTTCTGGAAAACATGGAAAAGAAAATATTAGATCAGGATTTCTTAGGAGATATGGTTGGTCTATTAAGACCTGGTTTATCTTATAAGATTACTGAGGCTTATGAAGATGTAAAAATAAAGTTGCTGGAAAAAATATAAAGCAGTGTAAGCTAAAAAAACAAGATCAATCTCACTTATATATCTATTAGTAGATATAAAATAAATTATAAATGGCAATCAAAAAATCTGAATTATACAGTTCCCTTTGGGCAAGTTGTGATGAACTTAGAGGAAGCATGGATGCAAGCCAATACAAAGATTATGTATTGGTATTGTTGTTTATGAAATATGTTTCTGACAAGAAAGACCCCCTGGTTGAATTGAAAGAAGGAACAACTTTCTACGATATGCTTAAATATCGTGGCAAAGACGATATAGGAAATAAAATCAATATTGTAATTGGTGAGTTTGCAAAAAATAATGGGTTGACTGGTATTATTACAGAAGCAGATTTTAATGATGACGCAAAACTGGGAAGCGGCAAAGACAAGATTGATTTACTAACTAATCTCTTAAATATTTTCAATAAGCCAGAACTTGACTTTAGCAAGAACAGAGCAGAAGGTGACGATTTATTGGGTGATGCTTACGAATATTTAATGCGGCACTTTGCAACCGAAAGCGGAAAAAGCAAAGGGCAATTTTACACACCTTCCGAAGTTTCAAGAATTATGGCAAAGGTGATAGGCATTAGCAAATCTACCAGCCAATCACAATCTTTATACGACCCTACAAGTGGGTCAGGTTCTTTGTTGCTTAAAGCAGCGGACGAAGCACCTCATGGCATTACTATTTACGGCCAAGAGTTTGACAATGCTACAAGGGCATTGGCAGTAATGAATATGTGGCTACATAATTTTGCAGATGCTGAAATCATTCAGGCAAATACAATGTCATCAGAAGCCAAACAGCAATTTACGAATGACAGTACTGGAGAGTTAAAACAATTTGATTATGCAGTCGCAAATCCACCATTCAGTTATAAAAAATGGATGAATGGCTTAGACCCGAAGAATGACATTTACAAACGCTTTGAGGGCTACGATGCCATACCACCAAAAAAGAATGGTGATTTTGCTTTTTTACTGCACCTGATTAAATCGCTTAAATCAAAAGGAAAGGCATGTATTGTTTTGCCTTTAGGTATTTTGTTTCGTGGCAATGCAGAGGCAGACATTCGCAAAAAAATAGTTCAAAAAGGCTACATCAAAAGTATAATTGGCTTGCCACCCAACTTGTTTTATGGAACCGGCATTGCCGCCAGTTTAATAATGATTGACAAAGAAGATGCTGATAAGAGAGAAAGCATTTTTATAATAGATGCCAGTAAAGGCTTTATGAAAGACGGCAACAAAAATCGACTTCGTGAGCAAGACATTCATAAAATTGTGGACACTTTCATCAATGGCATTGAAACACCGAAATATTCAAGGATTATTCCTATTTCTGAAATTGCCGACCCTAAAAACGATTACAACTTAAATATTCCACGATACATTGATAGCCAGGAAGCAGAAGACATACAGGATATTGAAGCACATTTATTAGGCGGTATCCCAAAAAGAGATATTGAGGCATTGGATAACTACTGGAAAGTATATCCTAAAATGAAAAGCCATTTATACAAAGCCATTGATAAGCGACCAAACTTTTACCAACTCAATATTGCCAACGAAGAAATTAAGAGCACCATTTTCAACCACCCTGAATTTACTGTATTTGGCAAGCAGATGAATGAGGTATTTACCAATTGGGAAAACGAAACCATCACCTACTGCAAAGCATTAGATAAGGGTTTGCGGCCTAAGCAGGAAATACACAAAATTTCAGAGAATTTGTTGAAGCATTACAACAACAAACAACTGACCGATAAATACGCCATGTATCAACACATAATGGACTATTGGGCTGCAACCATGCAAGATGATTTGTACGAACTTGCAGCCGATGGATGGAAAGCAGGTAATGAAGTAAAACGAATAGAAAAGAAAATCAAAAAAGGCGATAAAGAAATAGTAAAACAAGTGGCAGGTATTGAAGGCTTGGAAGGCAGATTGATACCACCAACATTGATGATACAGGAATATTTTGCCAAAGAACAAAAAGTCATTGATGATTTGGGAACACAAGCTGAAACCCTATTGGCTAAGATGGAAGAATTAAGAGACGAACAAGGTGGTGAAGATGGCTTGCTTACTAATGCAATGGACGATAAAGGAAAGATAAGTAAAACAAATTTAGCCAAAGCCATAAAGGATGTAGGCAAACGCAATGATGATAATGCAGAGGAATTTGATATGCTGGCTGCCTATAAAAAACTAATGGACGATGAAGCTGCATTGCAAACAAAAATTAAAACCGCTAAAGCTGCATTGGAAAAATTAGTAATTGCCCAATATCCAAAATTGAGTATTGATGAAATAAAAAAAGTGTTGATTGAAAAGAAATGGATGTTTGACATGGAGCAAAAAATAAATAATGAAATGGACAACATCAGCCACAGATTAACCCAACGCATTATGGAATTGGCAGACCGTTACGAAACACCAATGCCACAATTAAACAAAGATGTTGCAGCCCTCTCGACCAAAGTAGATAATCATTTAAAACAAATGAATTACAAATGGTAGAAGGATATAAAAATACAGATGCTGGAATTATTCCGATTGATTGGAATTCACCCGTACTTTCAGAAATATCAGATTTTGAGAATGGCAAAGCCCATGAACAGTTTATTGATGATAAAGGCGATTTCATTGTAGTCAATTCAAAGTTTATTTCTCAAGATGGAAGAGTGGCAAAATATTCCAAAGCAAATCTAAGCCCCTTGGCAAAAGGTGATATAGCTATTGTAATGAGTGACATTCCTAATGGTAAAGCATTAGCAAAATGTTTTTCAGTAGATAAAGAAAATCGCTACACATTAAATCAGCGTATAGGTTGCATAAAACCATTTGAACAAATTGATAACGACTATTTGTTTTACAAGCTGAATAGAGACAAATACTTTTTAGCGTTTGATAGCGGTTCGGGGCAAACCAATTTAAAGAAGAGTGAAATATTAGCTTGTCCTGTTGCATTACCTCCAACTAAAGTCGAGCAAACAGCAATAGCAACAGCCATTAAAGATGTGGACAAACTCATTAACCAATTAGAGAGACTGCTTACAAAAAAGCGAAATATCAAAACAGGTGCAATGCAGGAGTTGCTAAAACCGCAACCAGATTGGAAAGAAAATACTTTGGGAGAAACTGCAACGCTGAAAGCAAGAATTGGTTGGCAAGGTTTAACTACTGCTGAATACAGAAAACAAGGTAAATATTTTCTAATTACTGGAACAGAATTCAAAAATGGATTTATTGATTGGGGCAGTTGTTTTTATGTTGATCAAGAAAGATACAAGCAGGATAAAAATATTCAGGTTAAAGTGCATGACGTTTTAGTTACAAAAGACGGAACAATAGGAAAGATTGCTTTAATTAAGTCGGTCCCAAAGCCAGCAACATTGAATAGTGGTGTGTTTGTTATCAGACCAATTGCTAATTCATTTCATCCAGAGTTTTTCTACTATCTATTGTTATCGGAAATCTTTTCAATATTCCTTTCACAATTAAGTGCAGGTTCAACTATTAATCACTTGTATCAGAAAGACTTTGTAACATTCAAATATTTTATACCAAAAACGATTGACGAGCAAAACCACATTGCTAAAATTCTTTCTGATATGGATAATGAAATTGAAGAGTTAGATGTGCAATTGACGAAATATAAAAGGATGAAACTGGGCATAATGCAAAGTTTGTTAACTGGAAAAATTCGCTTAAAAAAATAAAATAATAAACCATACAAATGGCAAGACTAATAGAAGTAGAAGAAAGAGACATCAATTATATTTTTGGCAAACCAAAGCCATATAGCTTAGATGTGTACCAAAGAGACTACCGCTGGAGTGATGAAAAGGAATACAAAATTGTAACCCAGCTATTGATTGATATTGAACTAAGGTTTGAGAATAATATCAAATTCAATAAACGCAACCAGTCGGCAGAGCTTCCAAATATTCTAAAAGATGTTGAGGAAAACTTCAAACCCTATTTCCTCAATACCATTATGCTCAATGAGCAAAGTGGTAACATTTATATTGTAGATGGCCAACAGCGTTTAACCACTATTTTATTGCTACTTATTAAACTTTATCACCTGGGCATTGATAAAGGAGCAGCAGTATTAAACGTAAAGAAATTTATTGGCGAAAAAATATACGAGGAAGATATGGCAAGTGTAAAGCACTTCAAAATATCAAACCCAGATAGAAACACTATCATCCGCAAAATATTTGAATTAGAGACAATCAACGATACCGACATTACTAACATAACACAGCTCAACCTAAGAGATAACTACACCATCATTTCCAAATACTTTGATAGCTACTTTTTTGATAAGAACAATGTTTTTAATGCCGATAAATACAACTACTACGTTTACAATTTGCTTCAAAAAGTGCTGATTATTGAGCAGGTAATTAAGCATAAGGAAGATGTGGCAATGATCTTTGAAACAGCCAACGACCGAGGTAAAGAATTAGAGCCACACGAAGTATTGAAAGGTATGTTGTTAGGCGTTTTAGATACCAGTGTAAAGGAGGAATGCAATACCATTTGGAACGAAGGTTTAAAAACCTTTTTCAGTATTGATGAAAACTATAAAAATGTAGATGATTTTTTCAGAACATACTTTAGGGCTAAGTATGCCGATACGGCTTTTCAATATCAACAATTCGCAAACAAATACCACCGCAACCTTTTGAGTAATGATAAAATCATAAAGGATTTAGACCGAAGCAATCCTGCTAAAATTGAGAAGTTTATTAAAAACGATTTTGTTTATTTCTATAAGCTGTATTTAGAAGTATCGGCACATGCCAAAGAAGGTACTAACATTTATATTTCATCAAACTATGCCAACGAACAGGGGCAACAATTTCTTTTAATATTATCAGCGTTAACTTTAAAAGACACGGAACATAATGCTAAAATAAATTTAGTAGCACAAAAGTTTGACCAGCTATTTACCATTTCAAGTTTAATTGGTGCAGGTGATAACAACGACAGGCAGAAATTATTTTACGAGTTAAACAAGTCTATTCGCAATAAACGCCTTGCAGAGATTAATGATGCTTTTGATAATATCACTATTCCATATTTTAATGAACATGGTTTTCCTATAGTAGTGTTTAATGACATTTTCCAGTACAAATACTTTGAGAAAGCAAAAATTGAAGGTCGTTTTTCAAAATACGTTTTATCAAGGGTTGACAGATATTTAGCCGATTTACTAAACGAACAGTCATTTTCAAAACAAGAAAGTTTGCATTTTATTACTCATAGTGGCAACAGACCAACTCATGGTTTTCATATTGAACACATGTTTTCTAACAATGAGAAAATAATGGAACAGTTTACGGATGCCGGTGGAGAGTTTGACGAGAAATTATTTATTGATGAAAGAAATAGATTAGGTGCAGTTATATTGATGAAGGGTAACGAAAACATAAGAACAAGCAATTGGGTATATAAGAAAAAATTAAAGTCCTATCAAAACAGCGGTTTTATCTGGAATAGAATTTTGACAAATTCAATTAATCCAGCTTCCTTAAATAATTGCACCGATGAAATAAAGCAATATTTCAAAGTATATGAACCAGACGAAGAAGGACTTTTGATTAGGGATGCAATAAGTGAAAGACAGGAATTACTTTTTAGAATAATTACAAAAATTTATTCCAACGAAATTACAGCATAAATGGCAAGTATTGACACCACATATTTTGAAAACTTAGCAGCCACCGGCATCACTTGTCCGCATGAAGATGCTTTTGTGCCTGATGGTTCAAAAACGTATTTTCGAGTGCTTAAATCTAGTGTGATTAATTCTGAATGTTTTTTGCCAACAGCAATAAAAACAGATAAGCCATTGCCCGATGAATTTGATGATTGCATTGGTAAATCAGTTTCTATTTACGATAGTTTGGAAGGAATGATAAATGGCTTTTTCAAACTGCCACATAACAGAGGGAAGAAAAAACATATTGGGATCTTACAACTGAAATCAAATGATGGAATGTTGAAACAAACATTTAGGAAAAGTCATCATTCATGGTGGCGTTCACAGGCATTTGATATTGCCACGGTAGCCATTAAAGAAATTGAATTATGAAATTAGCTTACATTAAAATTTTGTATTACTACGAAGTGCCTACAGTTATATTCTGTCAGGACGATAGACAAAATAATTTCATATTCATTTTGATGAATGACGAAACCTACGAATACATTGGCAAAAAAGTAAACGTTGAGGACGTATGTCTTTTTTTGGAAGGGAAAATGGACTTGAAACCCATTTACGAAAACAGGGATACCAATTTATATACAGGGAAATATAAGAAGAATGAATTTTACGCAACACTTTATCAAGGACAATACAGTGAAGATTTATTACCTGCCGATGGCTTGATGTTGATTGGTGTAGAAAATGAGTTAGCAGCTTCACTGAAAAAAGAAATAATAAACAGAATGATGAATGGCTCTTCTAAATCAAATGTGGGAAAGCTGGAAAGGGAAACACAAAACCGTGTTATAAACCTTATGCAAAAAGAGTTGAACTACCGCTATCTTGGAAATTGGGAAGAACGAGATAACAATAGCAATGTAGAAGAAGAAATTTTATCAACTTGGTTACTCAACAAAAAGCAATACAATCAGAACCTTGTTACCAAAGCCATTTTTGAATTTACAAAAGTTACTAACGACCAAAGCAAATCATTGTATGATGTAAACAAAGAAGTGTATAGTATGCTTCGCTATGGTGTAACTGTGCAGCCCGAAATAGGACAGAACAAACAAACAATTTGGTTGATTGATTGGGAAAACCCTTTGGAAAATGATTTTGCTATAGCTGAAGAAGTAACCATAAAAGGCATTCATAAAAAACGACCAGATATTGTATTGTATGTAAATGGCATTGCATTAGGCATATTAGAATTAAAGCGAAGTACAGTTTCCATTGCAGAGGGCATCAGGCAAAATTTAGACAATCAAAAGCACATTTTCATTAAGCAATTTTTTAGCACAGTACAGTATGTGATGGCTGGGAACGATATAGAAGGACTTGCCTATGGTGCAATTGAAACCAAAGAGAAATACTTTTTGAAATGGAAAGAAGTTAGCGAGGACAGCAATAAAGACCATCCTTATTTGTTAGAGCTTACAAAGCCTATTCGTAGCAGAGCAGCTAAGTACAATTATCCATTGGATAAAAACGTAGTGGAGTTATTGCACAAAGAACGTTTCATTGAGTTGTTACATGATTTTATTGTATTTGACAGAGGTATAAAAAAACATACCCGACCCAATCAGTACTTTGGAATAAAGGCAGCACAGGATTTTGTAAAAAGAAAAGAAGGTGGCATTATTTGGCATACACAAGGCAGCGGTAAGAGTTTAACAATGGTGTGGCTCACCAAATGGATTAGAGAGTTTAACGATAACGCAAGGGTGCTAATCATTACCGACCGTGAGGAATTAGACGAACAAATAGAAAAGGTTTATAAAGGTGTTCAGGAAGATATTTACAGAACCACAAGTGGTAAGGATTTATTAAGCAAACTGAATGATACTTCACCCTGGTTGATTTGTTCACTCATCCATAAGTTCGGAGGGAAAGAAAATGCAGATGAACAAGACATCGAAAAGTTTTTACAAGACTTAAAAAATAGTATTCCGACTGACTACAAAGCCAAAGGCGATATTTATGTGTTTGTGGATGAGTGCCACAGAACACAATCGGGCAAACTGCATAACGCAATGAAGCAATTTATCCCCAATGCCTTATTCATAGGTTTTACAGGAACACCTTTATTAAAAAGCGACAAAACAACCAGTCAGGAAATATTTGGCAGATACATTCATACATACAAATTCAATGAAGCTGTTTATGATAAAGTGGTATTGGATTTACGTTACGAAGCACGAGATATAGAACAAAACATTTCATCACCTGATAAAATAGACGAATGGTTTGAATTAAAAACGAGAGGGCTAACAGACTTTGCAAAAGCAGAATTAAAGCAACGCTGGGGAACACTTAAAAAAGTGTTCAGTTCCAAATCACGGTTAGAAAAAATTGTGTTGGACATAGTGATGGATATGGAGAAGAAAGAAAGGTTGCAAAACGGGAGAGGCAATGCAATGTTAGTCTCAGACAGCATTTACAATGCTTGTAGATATTTTGAATTGTTTCAAAATGCAGGTTTGAAAAATGCAGCCATTGTAACATCATTTGTTCCCAATTCTGCTGATATAAAAGGCGAAGGAGATAACTACACAGAAAAATTACAGCGGTTTGATATTTACAGAAAGATGCTAGCAAGTTATTTCAATGAAGATCCAGACACAGCAATAAATAAGGTTGAGCAGTTTGAAACAGAAGTAAAGAAAAAGTTTGTAGAAGAACCGGCACAAATGAAATTGCTGATTGTTGTAAACAAATTGCTTACAGGTTTTGATGCACCAAGTGCAACTTATTTATACATTGACAAAAAACTAAGAGACCATAATTTATTTCAGGCAGTATGTAGGGTTAACCGTTTAGATGGTGATGATAAAGATTATGGTTACATCATTGATTACATGGACTTGTTCAAGAGTTTAGAACAGGCATTTAATGACTATACAAAAGAGGCATTTAGCGGCTATGAGAAAGATGATATTGAAGGCTTATTAAAGGATCGATTGCAAAAAGGCAAAGAACGTTTAGATGAAGCCTTAGAAACAATTAAAGCGTTGTGTGAAGCTGTAGAACCACCAAAAGACACATTAACCCATATTCGCTATTTCTGTGGTAAAAATACCGAAAACCCCGATGAACTTAAAGATACTGAACCAAGACGGGTAGCCTTATACAAATTGACCATTGCACTCATTAGGGCTTATGCCAATATAGCCGATGAAATGAAAGAAGCAGGTTACACCGAAAAAGAAATAGAACAAATAAAAGCCGACATCAAACATTTTGAAAATGTGCGTAAGGAAATTCAGTTAGCCAGTGGCGACTATATTGATTTGAAGCAATACGAGCCAGCTATGAGGCATTTAATTGACAGCTACATAGGAGCAGATGAAAGTAGGATGCTTGCCAATTTTGACGACATGAGTTTGGTAGAATTATTGGTTGAAAAAGGGCAAGAAGCACTTAAAGATTTACCAAAAAGCATAAGAGATAATCCTGATGCAATGGCAGAAGCTATTGAAAACAATTTGCGTAAGGTAATCATTGAAGAAAGTCCGGCTAACCCAATGTATTATGAGAAAATGAGTGTTTTATTGGATGAACTGATAAAGTTGCGTAAAGAAGCCACATTAGAATATGAAAAATACTTGAATGAGATTATTGCCCTTTCTGGCAAAGTTAAAAAGCCAAATACAACATCGGATTACCCTACATCAATAAACACAAATGCAAAAAGGGCTTTGTTTGATAACCTGGGGCGAAATGAAGCAATGGCAGTAAAATTGGATAACAAAATATTGACAACAAAAAAAGACGGATGGAGAGATAATATTCAGAAATCAAAGGCAGTTAGAAATGCCATTACAGAGGTTCTGAAATCTTATTCAATAACAGACGACAACGAAATACACAGAATTTTTGACCTTGTAAAAAACCAACGAGAATATTAATGGAGCATATTACAATCAGCAATATTAAAATTGATGTAGTTCGTAAAGACATAAAGAACATACATCTTGCCGTTTATCCACCAACAGGTAGGGTTCGTATTGCTGCACCATTAAAAGTAAATGAAGATGCAATTAGATTATTTGCAGTTGCAAAATTAAGTTGGATAAAAAGAAATCAAAGAAAGTTTGAAGGTCAGCAAAGAATTTCACAGCGAGAATACAAACAGAGAGAAAGCCATTATTTTCAGGGAAGACGATATTTATTAAACATCACAGAAACTGAAGGAGTGCCAAAGGTTATTTTAAAAAGTAAAAAATATATCGAACTGTTCGTAAGACCAGAAACGTCAGTTGAGAAAAGGCATGAAATAATGACCGAATGGTATCGGGTTCAATTGAAAAAAGAAATCCCTGTAATCATAGAAAAGTGGGAGGATATTTTAAAGGTCAAAGTATCAGATTGGCAAGTAAAACAGATGAAAACTAAATGGGGTTCATGCAACATCGAGAAAAAGAAAATTTGGGTAAACCTTGAATTGGCAAAGAAACCTGAACATTGTTTGGAATACATCATTGTTCACGAAATGGTCCATCTTTTAGAAAGGCATCATAATGAAAGATTTTTTTACTACATGGATGCATATTTACCAACTTGGAGACAATTAAAAGCGGCATTGAATAAACTACCTGTTAGTCATGCAGATTGGAATTACTAGAGCTAGTTATCCTATGTCGAACGCGCAGTTTTGAGCAGCCAACGTTACAATCTTAGCAAAATATTTCCTCAGCACATCTGCCAATGGCTCCGACGAATAGTTCAGCAAATTTAATATCCCTGTTAGCTCAGCAGGAATATTTCAAGTGATTGTATCTATAGTTCTATCAAATCTTGTTTTCGAGAGTTATAAATTGACGATTAATATCAAAAAGCAGTTAACATCAATAGATTGCATAAAATTACGCAATCTATTGATTCTTCAATCTAGCAAATATCTTATTTATTTAAGAACCGTTGTGAGGTTAACCAATCTTGGTTCTCAGTAGCTGCATATCATTACTAATTTTTCCATCCAGTATCTTCGCGTAATGCTGGGTTTGCTGCAAAGATTTATGCCCAAGCATTTCTGACACAGTTTCAATCGGCACTCCGTTGTTTAAGGTTATCGTGGTGGCAAAGGTATGTCGGGCCAAATGGAAAGTTAGGTTCTTTGCAATCCCACAGATATCGGCTATCTCCTTCAGATAGGCATTCGTCTTTTTGTAACCCCTCCTAAAAATCGGACTGTATAAAAGGCGAAAATTCGTAACTTTAAAAACAGGAAGATGAAAAAGTCAGTAATTAGTGAAAGCCAGATCGTGGCAGCAATCAAGGAACAAGAGTCGGGTAAAAAGGTGGCAGATATCTGCCGTGATTTGGGGATACACCAAGCCACATTTTATAACTGGAAGAAAAAGTATTCTGGAATGTATAATCAGGAGCTACGCCGTTTGAAGGAATTAGAGGAAGAAAACCGCAGACTTAAGCATATGTATGCTGAATTGGCCTTGGATAATAAGATTCTGAAAGACGTTCTTTCAAAAAAGTTTTAAAGCCCTGCCAGCGTAAAAACATGGTTGCCTATGTGGTGGAATACCATCAGATTAGCATCAGCAGGGCTTGTCGTGTAGCTTCTCTACCAAAATCCATGTATTACTATAAATCTAGAAAGGATGACTCAGAAACGATTACAAAGCTTCAGGAATTGGCTGGATCTTATCCAACCGAAGGTCAAGATTTATATTATGGGCGAATTAGAACGGAGGGATATAAATGGAATTATAAGCGTGTGAGACGGGTGTATCTACTTCTGGGGCTAAATCAGAGAAGAAAAGCGCGCAAACGTTTACCGAAGCGTGTGAAAAATCCGCTGGCGCGTCCGTTAGCCCCGCTGGAGATGTGGTCTATCGACTTTATGAGTGACGTGCTTACCAATGGGCGGAAATTCAGAACGCTAAATGTAATAGATGATTATAACCGGGAGGCTATTGCCATTGAAGTTGCCCATTCGATGCCTGCCATGCGGGTAACAGAACTATTAGAACGAATAATTCAAGAGCAAGGAAAGCCAAAAAGCATCAGGACTGACAATGGTCCGGAATTTATAAGCAAGGAATTTAATACCTGGTGCAAAGGGAATAATATTAAAATCCAATATACTCAGCCTGGTAGGCCGATGCAGAATGGATATATAGAACGTTTTAACAGAAGCTTCAGGGAAAGCTTTCTTAATGCATATTTATTTGAAGATATAATGCAAGTACAAATATTAGCTGAAGAATGGGTAAAGGATTACAATTCTAAGAGACCACATGAAGCATTAGATGGTAAAACGCCGTTAGAATATAGAGCACAATGGAGCCTCAGCATGGAGTCAGCCCCTGCGGAGCTGACTCCATGCTGAGGGATGAAAAATAATATATAAATTTGAATTCTCGCCTCCTAAGCCGGTTCGAAAAAAGAGAGGGTTACATTTTGATTGGTCAAAACAGGTAGAAAATTGTCTCCCGAAATGCATCTGGCGTGACCCTTATACTTTTCCATGATCGCTAGGGGGATTGGTAATAAAGGCAACCTGGATAAAGTTCCGGTCTTTTGTCTTCGTATCATGATCCACGGAATTCCATCTATGCCATTGATGATATGCTCCTGCTTTAGATTGTTTACGTCAACATAGGCCAGACCGGTGTAGCAGCAGAATACAAAGATGTCTTTTACGATATTTAACCGCTCTATCGTAAACTCTTTCGATATAATCGCTTGCAGCTCTTCCTTTGTTAATGCGGTTCTTATCACATCGTCTTTTGTCGTTTTAAATTCAGCGAATGGGTTGTTTTTCAGCCATCCCTTTCTTACCACCTCCGCTATGATACCTCTCAAGTTACCTACATATTTGGCGACCGAGTTGTTGCCGCAGTGCCTGAAAGACCTCAGCCAGAAAGCAAAATCTGATATGAATTCATAGTCCATCTCGTGGATATTGATGTCTGGAAAGTTATATTTCCATTTGATAAAATCTTTTGCATGGTTGCGGATCGTTTTGTAACGCTTCCGTGTGGCCAGGCTATATCCTTTCCCAATAAGAGCGTGTATCCTTTTTTGATGTGAAATGATCAATTGGACCAGCATCCTGTTCTCACTGTTGCCAATGATATAGTTTTTTAAGGATTGGGCTGTTATCTTTCTTTCTGTTTCAAGCAGGTTTAATTTTGCCTGGTAGATTTTGGCAGAAAGTGTCTCGATGTATGCGTTCAGATTTTTAGCATCTTCTTTCGTGCCTATGGCCTTTCCCTGAGATTGATCCCACCGGTCCATGGGCCAGCGTCTTTTGATCGATAGTTCTCTGGCTTCACCATTTACAGTAATTCTTAGATAGACATACCTGTAGTCGTTTTTCTTTGTTTTGGATTGTTTTAAAAAATAGAACAATCCGAAGGTTTTTTCCAACATGGTTTGTGGGTTTAGTTAAACAATGCTGGAAAATAGGAAGAGAAAGTCTGGTTAGATGTAGCGTCTTTTTTTGAAAGAAAAAACGCTTAAAAAGACGCTAGTAAATTTTGGGTGTTTTTGAAAGATTTAATTAAGCTATAGCAGAAATGTAGCGATTTTAGTATTAAAATGCGGTTTAAAAGTACATTTTAGGCCTTTAAAAACAGGTTCGAATTCCCTTAAAACAAAAATAACTTGCTGATTATCAGCAAGTTATTTTTCCAGTAGCCCGTAGGGGAATCGAACCCCTGTTTCCAGAATGAAAATCTGGCGTCCTCACCCCTAGACGAACGGGCCATTTGAAGCGACCACCTTTACAGGTTTGCTTCTCCTGGGTAGCGGGGACCAGACTCGAACTGATGACCTTCGGGTTATGAGCCCGACGAGCTACCAACTGCTCCACCCCGCACTATGTTTTAATTAAAAACGCTAGTATAAAACTAGCGTTTTAGTAGCCCGTAGGGGAATCGAACCCCTATTTCCAGAATGAAAATCTGGCGTCCTAACCGGTAGACGAACGGGCCATTTGAAGCGACCACCTTTACAGGTTTGCTTCTCCTGGGTAGCGGGGACCAGACTCGAACTGATGACCTTCGGGTTATGAGCCCGACGAGCTACCAACTGCTCCACCCCGCACTATGTTTTAATTAAAAACGCTAGCGTGCAACTAGCGTTTTTTTTGTAGCCCGTAGGGGAATCGAACCCCTATTTCCAGAATGAAAATCTGGCGTCCTAACCGGTAGACGAACGGGCCATTTGAAACGACTCACCTTTGCAGGTTATGTTTCTCCTGGGTAGCGGGGACCAGACTCGAACTGATGACCTTCGGGTTATGAGCCCGACGAGCTACCAACTGCTCCACCCCGCACTATTTATCAAGTTAAAACGCTAAAAGATTTAATCTTCCTTTGTTTTAAATTGGTCTGCAAAGATATATTTCGTTTCTTTGCAATGCAAATTTATTTTAAAAAAAATTCAATGTCGCATAAAGCAGGTTTTGTAAGCATAATAGGAAAGCCAAATGTTGGTAAATCCACGTTAATGAATGCCCTGGTGGGGGAGAAGCTATCGATCATCACGCCGAAGGCTCAAACTACCCGTCACCGTATTCTGGGAATTGTCAATGAAGAAAATTCACAAATCGTTTTTTCGGACACACCGGGGATCATAAAACCACGCTACGGACTGCAGGATTCAATGATGAATTTTGTCAAAGGTGCATTAAGTGATGCAGATTTAATTTTATTCGTTACAGACATCAATGAAGAGCATGATGAAAACGATGTTCTGGAGAAAATAATCAATACTACTATTCCCATGATTGTACTGATTAACAAAATTGACGGGGCAACACAGGAACAGGTAGATGAGAAACAAGCCTACTGGCAGGAACTGTTAAAACCTAAATATATTTACGCAATCTCTGCACTGCATAAGTACAATTTGGAAGGGATCATGGAAAGAGTACTGGAATATCTTCCGGAGCATCCACCCTATTATGATAAAGAAGATCTTACAGATAAAACACAGCGTTTCTTTGTCTCTGAAATTATCAGAGAAAAAATCTTCACCAATTATCAGAAAGAAATCCCTTACAGTACAGAAGTCGTGATTACCTCTTTTAAAGAAGAAGAAAAAATTACCAGGATCAGTGCTGAGATTATTGTTGAACGTGATTCTCAGAAAAACATCCTGATTGGTAAAGGCGGATCTATGCTGAAAAAGGTTGGTACTGAAGCACGTAAGGATATTGAGAAGTTTTTAGATCAGAAAGTCTTCCTTGAAACCTTCGTAAAGGTACTTCCAGACTGGCGTAGTAAAAAGAACTATTTAAAAAGTTTCGGGTACGAAAATTAAACCTACCTTTGCAACCCCTTAATAATTAATACAATTCACAAAACACATGAGTAACATTATCGCAATCGTCGGAAGACCAAACGTAGGCAAATCTACCCTTTTTAATCGCTTAACTGAAAGTCGTAAAGCAATTGTTGATGATTTCAGTGGTGTAACACGCGATCGTCATTATGGCGTTGCTGAATGGACACACAAACAATTTACTGTAATTGACACAGGAGGTTATGTAGCAAATTCTGAAGATCTATTTGAAGCGGCAATCCGCGAACAGGTAGTTATCGCAATCGAAGAAGCTTCCGTTATCCTGTTTATGGTTGACGTAATCACTGGAATTACAGATTTAGATGATGAAATAGCACAGCTATTACGCCGCAGTAAAAAACCGGTTTTCATTGTCGTAAATAAAGTAGACAATACTTCATTAGAAAATGATGCAGCTGTATTCTACGGATTCGGCCTGGGAGATATTTATTCAATTTCTTCTATGACGGGTTCAGGTACAGGTGATTTACTGGATGACGTGATCTCACATTTTGAAGATGACGTAGTAGAAGAAAATGCTTTACCAAAACTGACTATAGTCGGCAGACCAAATGTGGGTAAATCTTCCCTGATCAATGCCTTAATGGGCCAGGATAGAAATATTGTTACCCCAATTGCAGGTACAACACGTGACTCCATCCATATTCACTACAATCAGTTCGGACATGAATTTATGTTCATCGACACCGCAGGGCTTCGTAAAAAAACAAAAGTAAAAGAGAACATCGAGTTTTATTCAGTTATGCGTACTATTAAAGCCCTTGAAGAGGCTGACGTAGTATTGTTAATGATAGATGCTGTTGATGGTTTAGAGTCTCAGGACGTGAATATTTTCCACTTAGCGGAGAAAAACAAAAAAGGTATCGTGATCCTGGTTAACAAATGGGATCTGGTAGAGAAAGATCATAAAACCATGAAAGCTTTCGAAGAGCAGATCCGTACAAAATTACAACCATTCACAGATGTACCAATTGTATTTACTTCGGTATTGAGCAAACAACGTATTTTCAAAGCAATCGAAGTTGCTCTGGAAACATTCCAGAACAGAGGAAAGAAAATTCCTACTTCTAAACTGAATGACGTCATGCTGCCAATCATCGAAAAATATCCGCCGCCGGCATTAAAAGGAAAGTACATTAAAGTAAAATATGTGACGCAGATCAATGCAACTTCACCAATGTTTGCTTTCTTCTGTAATCTTCCACAGTACATCAAAGAACCGTATAAACGTTTCATTGAGAATAAATTACGTGAAAACTTCGACTTTAGCGGAGTACCAATCCAGATTTATTTCAGACAGAAATAGTTCTGAAGACATAAAAAAAGCGGTATTAGAAATACCGCTTTTTTTATGTCTGTAATTTATTTATTGCATGCTGGAAAGTGCCTGCTTAACCATACTGTCATTTAAGTTTAAAGCCTTATAATAACCAGCCTCACCTAAATGGTACTTACAAAGTAAAGCCTTTAAATCGCCATATATAATTGGTTTTGCAGCAGCAAGCTGTTTAGGATCTATCACAATATTTTTGGTCTGTATATAACGGACAAAATCTTTATAATCTGTATCACTTATACTGAAAGCGGCCAGGTTCTGCTCCAGATAAGCTGCATTATAGCGGTTAGCCAAAACATCAAATACGTAATCAAACATTACTTTTTTGGTTAAGAGCAGGCTATAAAATTTATTCATCCCTGTGGTATCCATTTTTACATAGATATCCGGTTCTATACCACCTCCTGCAAAAACTTTCTTACCTGAACCGGTTGTAAACGCAACATTTCTTCTTAAGCTATCTTTTGAGGCAACTGGTTTATCTGTAAGCTCACCATCGTTAAAACGATCATCTATTTCATTCTGATAAGCGATATATCCTTTTTTATAGGATTTCTGGATACTGCGTCCCAATGGAGTATAATATCTTGCAATAGTAAGATTCAGCGCTGAACCATCCCCGAAAGGAAATTGTTCCTGTACCAGCCCTTTTCCAAAAGAACGGCGTCCGATAATAACTCCCCTGTCCAGATCCTGAACCGCACCTGCCAGTATTTCACTTGCAGAAGCTGTATTCTCATTAATGAGCACAGCCAGTTTACCATTTTCAAACTCTCCGCCTCCGGTAGCGATATAGTCAGTTCGTGGTTCATGTTTACCCTCGGTATATACAATCAGTTTATTTTCAGGAAGAATCTGATTAGCAAGACCTGTAGCCGCAGTCAGGTACCCTCCCCCATTGTCCCGCAGGTCAAGCACAAGTTTTTTCATCCCTGCAGCTTTCAGGTTTTTTACTGATTCTATAAAATCTTTATCTGTATTTGCCCCGAATTCACTGATCCGGATATATCCTGCATCAGCATTGATCATGTAGGCAGCATCGATACTGCTTACGCTCACACGGCCCCGCTTAATTGTCAGTGAAACAGGATGCCCTGTACCTGAATGTAAAACGACCAGTTGTACCGGCGTACCCCTTTTCCCTTTAATTTTACCAATCATTTTATCTTTCGGGAGATGTTTACCACTCACAAACAGACTGTCAATCTTTAAAATTTTGTCACCCAGCTTCAGTCCGGCCTGTGCAGCCGGGCCATCTTTGATCACATTAGTCACCAGGAGTGTATCATTCAGAATATAATATTCGATTCCGATACCTTCAAAATTGCCTTCCAGCATATCGTTCTGGGCAGTGGCTTTAACAGGAGGCAAATAAACACTATGCGGATCAAGCTGATGTAATAAGCTGTCAATTTCCAGATGACTTAAAGTATCTGCATTGATTTCATCCACATAATTTCTATTGATCAGATTGATAATTTCATCAACCTTATTTGAATTTTTATCAGCAAACTGAACATTTCGCTGAAAGGTGAAACCCTGGTCCTTTAAAAACTTGTAGCCCAGAAACATACCACCTATTAATGTTACAGAATAAGTGATCGCTATAAGCAGGTTTTTACGGGTAGTTGGTTTCATGAAAAAGCAGTTGTACAAAGTTATGAAATTACCTTGTCAATTAAGTAATTAACCTCATTAGAATTGCAATTGTTTCATATTTAATTTTAATCCTCATTTGTTCATAAATTTTCCCGTCTGAAATGCACCTAATTGTATTCATATTTCCCCGTTAAAAAGAAATTGACGATTTTTATCAAAAAACAAAATGATATGATACGCATCACTGAACAAGAATCAAAGTACAATCATATTGACCAGATGGAAGTGCTTGATATTCTGAGAAGTATAAACAACGAAGATAAAACGGTTCCGCTTGCAGTTGAAAAATCCATCCCTCAGATTGAAAAACTGGCAACGGCCGTTGCTGAACGCATGAAAAACGGCGGCAGATTATTTTATATCGGTGCAGGTACAAGCGGCAGATTAGGTGTGGTTGATGCTTCGGAATGTCCGCCTACATTCGGCGTATCTTTTGATGAAGTTGTAGGGATCATTGCCGGTGGAGATAAAGCCATCAGAAGGGCGGTGGAAAATGCAGAAGATGACGACGTTCAGGCCTGGATAGATTTACAGGAATACCATATAAATGATAAAGACAGCCTGGTTGGTCTGGCAGCATCCGGCACCACCCCTTATGTAGTTGGCGGATTAAAAAAAGCAAAGGAAAACGGGGTACTTACAGGCTGTATCATCTGTAATGAAGGTGGTCCGGTAGCAGAGGCCAGTGATTTTCCGGTTGAAGTTGTTGTCGGACCAGAGTTTTTAACCGGATCTACCCGGATGAAATCAGGAACAGCCCAAAAACTGGTTCTCAATATGCTGAGTACGACAGTGATGATCAGACTGGGTAAAGTCAAAGGTAATAGAATGGTAGATATGCAGTTAACTAACCATAAACTGGTTGACCGGGGAACACAGATGGTTATGAACGAACTTCATATCGATTATAAAAAAGCAGAAGAGCTGCTTATTCGTTACGGAAGTGTAAGAAAGGCTGTTGAAGCCGCTACTAAATAAAAATATTATGCACGAAATAGAACCTTTTTACCGCTGGCGCGATGATTATATTGCTGCCGAGGATCCCAAATCACCCTTTTACAATACAGAATATTCAGAGTTTTATTTCGACAAACAGTTATATAACTTTCTTATTCACCCGCAATGGGATGATTTTGGCTCGAATACACTTTATATTAAAGTCCTGTTCGTCGATTATGATCATCACTATGCTATTATTGAGTTTATCGGGGAGTGGAATGATGCTATAGGAAACGATATTATGCTGTTAAAACGGGAGATACTGGAACTGATGATAGATGAGGGCATTAATAAATTTATACTGATCGGAGAAAACATCCTCAATTTCCATGCTTCAGAAGACAGTTATTACGAAGAATGGTTTCAGGATGTGGAAGATGGATGGATCACAGGTCTGAATTTTAATCCTCATGTGATAGAAGAATTCAGAAGCAGCAACATTGATTATTACATCAATTTCGGCGGGGAACTTGACGATTTGGCATGGAGAACAATCAAACCGCTTCAGATTTTCCATAAAGTTGAAGAAATTCTGACAAAAAGACTAGGGGCATAGCTTTTGCTGATACAAATAGATTCGTATATTTAATTAAATTTTAAAATAACATGGATAACAATAATAATAATTGGTCACAACAGTCAGTTTTTGTGGAAAACCAATCTGGAACTGTTGCAAAGAAATTCTTTGCCAACGTGTTTTTATGGATGTTCGTAGCACTGGGTATCTCTACATTTGCCGCAGTTTACATGGCTAACACACCTGAAATGTTCAGCTACCTGATTAACCAGGAAACTGGCAAAATGTCTATTATAGGTTATGCTGTAATGTTTGCACCGCTTGGGCTGGTACTTTTAATGAGTGCTGGATTAAGCAGATTATCATTTGGAGCACTGGTTGGGGTATTTATTCTTTATTCCCTGCTTACTGGTGTTAGTTTAAGTTTCATTTTACTGGCTTACACGACGACTTCGGTAGTAGCTTGTTTTGCAGCTGCAGCAGGAATATTTGGTCTGATGGCTATATTGGGTTATACAACCAACACTGATTTAAGTAAATTCGGGTCCATCCTGATGGTTGGTGTAATCGGTCTGGTTATTGCCAGCGTAGTGAATATGTTCCTGAAAAGTTCAGGCTTTGACTATATCATGAGCTTCTTTGGTGTGGCAATCTTTACTGCATTAACTGCTTATGATGTTCAGAAATTAAAACGTATCGGTGCCGGTATAGAAGAAAACGGTGGTACTATGGCTGTTGATGATACTAAGAAATTAGCAATCATGGGTGCTTTATCCCTATACCTTGACTTCCTGAATATCTTTATCTTCCTGCTGAGAATATTCGGCGGAAGAAAATAAACAGCATATTTTATTCAGAAAGGCTGACAGAATCATAACTGTCAGCCTTTTTTTTGAGCTTATTTTTCTTTTCAGCAATCTCATTCTTCAAATTCCTACTCCCTGCTTATACGACAGCCCCACAGAACATTGTTCCGGGCAGCTGATATATTTGCTTGACTTTTGCAATTTTATATGCTTTAAACTCTATTTTCTTGGAAATCATTTTTCTTTGTTGCATTTTTGTATCCGCTTATAAAGAAAGATGGAGGGATTAGACCCGACGAAGTCTTAGCAACCTGTGCTTACAAGGTGCTACATTCTACTCGAACAGTTTCGGCCGTTCCTGAAAGATAAGTTAATTCGATCCGATACCGGATTTCTGATTAGGCCATATTATATAAAATTTCCCGTATTAAACTATTAAAGAGCTTTATACGGACAAATGGCTACCCATCAACACAGAGAATGAGCATAAGAGAAGAGCTTGGAAAACGAATACTAATCATTGATGGTGCTATGGGCACCATGATCCAGCGCTATGTCCTGACGGAAGAGGATTTCAGAGGAGAGCGTTTTAAGGATCATCCATGTGATGTGAAAGGTAATAACGACCTGCTGAATATTACACGTCCGGATATTATCAAGGCTATACACACAGAATACCTCAAAGCAGGTACAGACATTATTGAGACCAACACTTTTAGTACGCAGCGGATCTCCCTTGCGGATTACAAGATGGAAGAGCTGGATTATGAGATGAGCTTTGAAGGGGCTAAAATTGCCAAAGAAGCAGTAAATGAGTTCATGGCAGCCAATCCTGACCGCAGCTGTTTTGTAGCAGGAGCCGTGGGACCTACCAACCGTACTTTATCCATTTCACCTGATGTAAATGACCCGGGATTCAGGGCTTTAACTTTTGACGAACTCGTTGACGCCTATTATGAACAGGTCAGAGGTCTGGTGGACGGAGGTTCTGACTTACTGTTAATTGAGACTATTTTTGATACGCTGAATGCTAAAGCAGCCATTTTTGCTATCAAAAGATATGAGGAAGTCATTGACCGGAAAATTGAAATCATGATTTCCGGAACGATTACCGATGCTTCGGGCAGAACTTTATCCGGACAAACGGTAGAGGCATTCCTGAATTCTATCATTCATGCCAACCCGCTAAGTATTGGCTTCAACTGTGCCCTTGGTGCAAAAGACATGAGACCTCACATTGAGGAACTGTCTTCCAAGGCACCCTGTTATGTATCTGCTTATCCAAATGCAGGATTACCAAACGAATTTGGAGCCTATGATGAAATGCCAAATGAAACAGCTTCAATGGTTGGAGATTTTATTCAGCATGGTTTTGTCAATATTGTGGGTGGTTGTTGTGGCACTACGCCAGAGCATATCGCAGCTATTGCTGCAAAAGCTAAAAACGTTACTCCCAGAGCAATCCCAGAAATACCACGTTATCTGCGCCTGAGCGGATTAGAACCCGTAACCATCACACCCGACAGCATGTTTGTCAACATTGGTGAAAGAACCAATATCACGGGCTCCCCGAAATTCTCCAAATTAATTTTAAGTGGTGATTATGAAGCCGCACTGACCGTTGCCAGACAACAGGTAGAGGGTGGTGCCCAGGTTATTGACGTGAACATGGACGAGGGGATGCTTGACTCTGAAGCAGCAATGACTAAATTCCTTAATCTGATTGCTTCAGAACCGGATATTTCCAAACTGCCAATCATGGTCGATTCTTCTAAATGGAGTGTCATTGAAAATGGTCTCAAATGTCTGCAGGGTAAAGGTATTGTGAACTCCATCTCGCTGAAAGAAGGAGAAGATAAATTCCGTGAAAGTGCACGTAAGATTATGAATTACGGTGCAGCTGTAGTGGTGATGGCTTTTGACGAAAATGGACAGGCTGATAATTTTGAACGCAGAAAAGAAATCTGTAAACGTTCTTATGATATATTAGTTGACGAAATTGGCTTCCCGGCCGAAGACATCATCTTTGATCCAAACATCTTAACAGTAGCGACCGGACTGGAAGAACATAATAATTATGCGGTTGACTTTATCAATGCAGCACGCTGGATCAAAGAAAATCTTCCATACGCGAAAGTAAGTGGCGGGGTATCCAATATATCTTTCTCTTTCAGAGGGAATAATACAGTACGTGAAGCAATGCACTCTGCCTTTCTTTTCCATGCCATTAAAGCTGGTCTGGATATGGGTATTGTGAATGCAGGTATGCTGGAAGTTTATGAGGCTATTCCTGCCGATTTACTGGAACGGGTGGAAGACGTACTGCTAAACCGCCGGGAAGACGCAACGGAACGCCTGGTAGATTTTGCTGAAACTGTAAAAACCAAAGGGAAAGAACTGGTTAAGGATGAGGAGTGGAGAAAAGAATCTGTAGAATCCCGCCTCTCCCACTCTCTGGTCAAAGGAATCATAGAATATCTTGATGCCGATGTAGAGGAAGCCAGACAAAAATACGACAGACCCATTCAGGTAATTGAAGGTCCGCTGATGGACGGAATGAATATCGTAGGGGATTTATTCGGAGCAGGAAAGATGTTCCTTCCACAGGTAGTAAAATCAGCCAGGGTAATGAAAAAAGCTGTAGCCTACCTGCTTCCCTTTATCGAACAGGAGAAACTGGATAATCCTGATGGTAACCAGAGTTCCTCGGCCGGAAGGATATTACTGGCCACCGTAAAAGGTGATGTTCATGATATTGGTAAAAATATTGTAGGGGTGGTTCTAGCCTGTAATAACTTTGAAATCGTTGATCTTGGGGTGATGGTTCCTGCTCAGGAAATCATTAAAAAAGCAAAGGAAATCAAAGCAGACATTATTGGTCTGAGCGGATTAATCACTCCTTCGCTGGATGAAATGGTTCACTTTGCCAAAGAAATGGAACGTGAAGGATTCAATGTACCGCTGCTAATCGGAGGAGCAACGACTTCAAGAATTCACGCCGCTGTAAAAATAGCGCCTAATTATTCCGGCCCGGCAATCCATGTACTGGATGCATCCAGAAGTGTGACTGTATGCAGTACGCTGATGAATGAAGATACCCGGGATGCGTATATTGATACCATCCGACAGGAATATGATAAAGCGCGTGAAGCGCATTTAAATAAGCGTAATGACAAACGATTTAAATCAATAGCGGAAGCAAGAACAGATAAATTCACTATTGATCCTGCCCTGGTTGCTCCGGCACCTAAATTTACAGGAACAAAAACGTTTGAAGATTTTCCGCTGGAAACTCTTGTCCCCTATATTGACTGGACTCCTTTTTTCCATACCTGGGAATTGAGAGGCAGTTACCCTAAGATATTCAGTGACAAATCAGTTGGTGATGAGGCAAAAAAATTATACGATGACGCCCTGGTTTTACTGCAGAAAATTGTTGATGAAAAATTACTTAAAGCTAAAGCTGTCATTGGTTTCTGGCCGGCACATGCTCAGGGAGACGATATCATTTTAGATGTAGATGGTAAACCTGTAACTATTCACACGCTGCGTCAGCAGGCAGAGAAAGTTGCCGGAGAACCTTATTATGCTCTGTCTGACTTTGTAGCGTCAAAAGAAGATAGTGTTCAGGACTATTTTGGTGGTTTCGCTGTCACAACAGGTATAGGCTGCGATGAAATGGTAGCTGAGTTTGAAGCCAACTACGATGATTACAACAGTATTATGGCCAAAGCACTGGCAGACAGACTTGCCGAAGCATTTGCTGAACATCTGCATGAACTGGTTCGTAAGGATTACTGGGGTTATGCTCAGGATGAACAGCTGACCAACGAGGACCTGATCAAAGAAGAATATGCAGGAATCCGTCCGGCACCAGGTTATCCAGCCTGTCCGGATCATACGGAAAAAGAAACCCTTTTTGATTTACTGGGAGCAGAACAAAAAATCGGGCTCAGACTGACAGAAAGTTTTGCGATGTACCCTACCGCAGCAGTAAGCGGTTTTTATTTCTCACATCCTCAATCAAGATATTTCGGCCTGGGAAAAATAACCAAAGATCAGGTGGAAGAATATGCAGTCAGAAAAAACATGTCTCTTGAAGATACAGAAAGATGGCTTAGCCCGAATTTAGCTTATTAACCTCACAACAAAACATAAATGAAGATCACCAACCACATAGACAACGCCAGAGGTAAAACCCTGTTCTCTTTTGAACTTCTGCCACCGGTTAAAGGAAAAAGCATTACTGATATTTATGACGCAATAGATCCCTTAATGGAGTTTAATCCTCCTTTTATTGATGTGACTTACCATAGAGAAGACTATATCTATAAACAGCATGACAATGGTCTGCTGGAAAAAGTCTCTTATCGTAAACGCCCGGGAACTGTAGCGATCTGTGCTGCTATCATGAACAAATATAAAGTAGATGCTGTTCCTCATTTGATTTGCGGAGGTTTTACCAAAGAGGAGACCGAAAATGCACTGATAGATCTTCAGTTTTTAGGTATCGACAATGTGCTTGTTTTACGGGGAGATGCAAGACATGCTGATTCAACCTTTATTCCTACTCCCGGCGGACATGCTTATGCAACCGATCTGTTAGGCCAGGTCAATGACATGAATAACGGGAAGTATTTATTTGAAGATCACTCGGCCTTCCAGACAGACTTCTGTATTGGTGTTGCGGGTTATCCGGAGAAACATTTTGAAGCGCCGAATCTTAAAACCGACTTTAAATACTTAAAGCAAAAAGTAGATATGGGTGCAGAATTTATCGTGACTCAGATGTTCTTCGACAATGCCAAATACTGTGATTTTGTTGCCCAATGCAGAGCAAATGGGATAAATGTCCCCATAATTCCCGGACTCAAACCGATCACTTCTTCAAAACAATTAATCAGTTTGCCAAAAATATTTCACATTGATTTACCCGAAGATCTGACAGAAGCAGTACAGGAATGTAAAAATGAAAAGGATGTAAAAGAGGTTGGAATAGAATGGATGATACAGCAGTGCAAAGAGTTAATAAAATTCGGAGCTCCGGTACTTCATTTTTACACGATGAGTAATCCGGAACCTACCAAAAGAATTGCCCGCGCAGTTTTCTAATTTACCTGTCAGATTCTGCCCGGGGAAAATCTTTGGCAGATTCTTTGTATATTTCGTTCTCTACAAAGAACGATATGAGAAGGACGATATTGATGGTACTTACGGTTATGGGCACTTTAACGTCCTGTAATGCCTTAAAGAATACAGTAGAAGCAAGTTCAGACTTATCTAAACTTGGAGGAACCTGGGAACTGAGTTATATCTCAGGACCGAGAATCGCTTTTAATGGTTTGTATCCAGGCAGGAAACCTACAATGGTTTTTGATCTTACAGATAAAAAAGTAAATGGCAATAGCAGTTGTAATTCTTTTTCCGGAAAACTAAATGCTGACGATACGTCTATTAACTTTAATCAGCCTATGGCAGTTACAAAAATGGCCTGTCCTGGTGAAGGAGAAGCCGTTTTTTTTGAAACACTGAAAAAAGTGAATAAATACACGATTAAGGGAGATACCATTTTGAATTTTATGATGGGCGATATTGCCATTATGCGATTCAAAAAAATTAAATAAGCCTGCTGAATTTTAAACAGGCTTATTCAGTAAATATTCATTAATCCTGGTTTGTTTTCAGTAAAAATGTCTTGAAAGCATTGAAATCAGCTTGCATTGCCGTAGCAATTTTCTCTTTCTTTTTCAATTCACTGACCTGTTCAGGAATGCTGATCTTTGCTGCAAGTTCTGCATCAAATATATCAGGGAACTTACAGGGATGCGCTGTAGATAAGAAAACAAAGGTGTCTCCAGCAGATGGATTGTTTTGCTGATATTCCTGAATGCCCAGCCAGGCGATAGCCGTATGCGGGCAAGCCACATAACCGTATTGCTGATCAATAGCTGCTATTGCCTCAACGGTCTGTTCATCTGAATAACGGTAGCTCTTCACCATTTTCTGCACATTTTCCCGCTGCTCATTGAATAATGCCATAATTCTTACCCAGTTGCTCGGTGCACCTACATCCATTGCATTGGCATAGGTTTGGACTGAAGGTCTTGTTTCATAGATACCGGTTTCCAAAAAACGGGGAACAGTATCATTCACATTGGTGGAAGCTATAAACTGCTTTACCGGCAAGCCCATTTTATAAGCTAATAAACCTGCAGCAATATTTCCAAAATTACCACTGGGTACAGAAAAAACCACTTCTCTTTTTCCCACCCTGAATAACTGGGCCAGTGTATTAAAATAATAGAAAGTTTGCGGAATCAGCCTTGCAATATTAATTGAATTGGCCGAAGTCAACCTCATCTGTGCATTGAGTTCATCATCGGCAAATGCCTGTTTAACCAGATGCTGGCAATCATCAAAAGTACCGTCAATTTCAATTGCACGGATATTGTGACCGTTACTGCACAACTGTAACTCCTGAATTTCACTAACCTTTCCTTTTGGATATAAGATGGTCACCCTGGTATTAGGTACGCCAAGAAAACCAAGGGCTACCGCACCTCCCGTATCCCCGGAAGTTGCCACCAGTACATCCAGCAAAGCTTCGCCGTCTTTCAGGAAGTAAGCCATAATCCGGCTCATAAATCTTGCGCCGAAATCTTTAAAAGCTAATGAAGGTCCATGAAATAACTCAAGGACATAAGTCTGTTCGTTTAACTGATGCAGAGGTGCTTCGAAATTTATAGCATCTTCAATAATTGCTTTTAAATCATTTTCAGGAATATCATCATGCAGTAATGCAGAAGCTACTTTATAAGCAATTTCCGGCAGTGTATACTGATCCAGATGCTGAAGAAATTCCTGATCAAGCACAGGAATTTCAACTGGCATATATAAGCCTTTATCCTGTGGCATACTATTGAAAACAGCTGTTTGAAAATCTATGCGCAGGTCGTGGTTATTAGTACTGTATAATTTCATGTTTGCGTTTTTTAATCCAGTACAACCGGGCCTTTTTTATTGACCGGTGATACAAATGAAAGACTGTTAATCTGAATAGATTCCAATTGTTTTTGCAGTGCACGGGTAATTAAATGTGCCGTATCCTGATCTTTGGTCAGGGCAAAAACTGAAGGTCCTGAACCGGAAATCCCGAAACTTACTGCGCCCATTTCCATTGCAATACTCCTCATTTTATAAAAATCAGGAATCAGGATTGACCTGGTCGGCTCAACCAGTACATCTACCATACTGCGGCCAATCAAATCGTAATCACTGGTAAACAGACCTGTCACCAGGCCTGCAACATTTCCCCATTGCTTTACCGCATCCTTCAGTAAAACTTTAGAACGGATCATCTGTCTTGCGTCTTTGGTCGGTACATCAACTTCCGGATAAACAATGGCTGCACACATGTCCTGCGGAAAAGGCAGACTGATTACATCAAGAGGTTCATAACTTCTTACCAGTACAAAACCGCCCATTAAAGCAGGTGCAACATTATCTGCATGGCCGTAACCACATGCCAGCTCCTCGCCTTTCATTGCGAAAGGAACGAGTTCCTGATTAGTCAGCTGATTATCAAACAATGTATTTATAGCGAACAAACCTGCCACTGTACTTGCCGAACTTGAACCTAAACCACTCCCGATAGGCATCTTTTTATGCAATTCAATATCAATTCCAATATCGGTACGGCCAATATGTTTCAGGTAATCCTGCACGCTGGCACTTACTGTATTTTTAGCCGGGTTAAGAGGCAGTCTGCCATCATCACCCGTGATTTTTGAAATGATCACCCCTGGTTTATCTGTAACCCGCATGATCACTTCATCACCGGGTGCATTTACAGCAAAACCTAAAACATCAAATCCGCAAACTACATTTGCTACTGTTGCCGGAGCAAAAACCTTTACTGTATTCTTCATTTTTTACCCACGTTTATAATATCTGCAAATACGCCCGCAGCGGTTACTTCGGCACCCGCGCCAGGCCCTTTAACTACCAGAGGACGCGCTTTATACCTGTCTGTAGTAAAGGAAATAATATTGTCGCTGCCCGAAAGCATATAAAAAGGATGTGTATCATCTACCATTTGCAGATTGATAGTTACTTTTCCATTTTCCAGTTTCCCGATATATCTCAATACCTTATGCTCAGCAGCTGCCCGGGTTTTTAAGTCCTCAAAATAAGCTGCATTATTTTTAAGCTCCTGATAGAAATCGGCTACACTGTCAGCGGCCATACAAGCTGGCGGCAGCATACTTTCCAGAGCTACATCTGCTTCTTCCAGTGGATAACCAGCATCTCTGGCAAGAATCAGCATTTTACGCATAAAATCTTTTCCATTCAGATCATCACGGGGGTCCGGCTCTGTATAACCTTTATCCTGAGCTTCTTTTACAATCTCATGAAAAAGGACATCGTCTTTAAAATTATTAAAGATAAAAGAGATCGTGCCTGACAGAATAGCTTCGATACTAAAGATATTATCACCACTCAGCATCAAATCTTTAAGTGTACGGATAATCGGAAGCCCTGCTCCTACATTTGTCTCATAATGAAAATCTACTCCATATTTACGAGCTGCTGTTTTAAAAGCATCATACTGCGCATATTCTGCAGAATTCCCGATTTTATTACAGGTAACCAGCGAAATACTGGACTCCAGGATCTCCTGATAAAAGTCTACCGGGCTGGCACTTGCAGTATTATCTACAAATACACAGTTAGGCAGGTTCATTGCTTTCATCTGCTTTACAAATAAGGCCAGATCTGCTTTTTCGGCATTGGTATTTAATTCATTTTCCCAGTCAGCAAGATTCATTGCTGTCTTACTCACATACATCTGACGTGAATTACTGATTCCCATCACTTTAACTTCGAGATCATTATTTTTAGCCAGAAGCGGACTTTGAACCAGTAACTGACGGAACAATGTTTTACCAATATTCCCTGTACCCAGACAAAACACATGGAGTGTTTTTTTCAGATCCTCAAAGAAAGCATCATGTACGGCATTTACTGCTTTTGAAAGATCAGTTTTTGATAAAATAACTGATATATTATATTCTGAAGATCCTTGTGCAATTGCCCGCACATTAACTCCGTTTCTACCCAGGGCATGAAATAATTTACCGGACATGCCTGGGGTATGTTTCATATTTTCGCCTACAATGGCCAGTACGGCCAATCCATTCTCCACTTGTGGATACTCCAGCTTTTTAGCCTGTAATTCCAGCTCAAATTCTTTACTGATAATCGCCAGTGCGCTTAAAGCATCTGCAGGTTTTACAGCGAACGTGATACTGTGTTCTGAAGATGACTGGGTAATCAATACTACATTAATCTGTTCTCTTGACAAAAGAGAAAATAACCTGCCGCTAAAACCAGCTTTTCCAACCATCCCGCTTCCGGACAGATTCAGAATACTGATTTCATCAATAGATGAAATCCCTTTAATAGGTAATGCTGAAGTATCTACCCCATGACGGATATAAGTCCCTTTAAAATCTTTATTGAAGGTATTCTTAATCACAATAGGAATCTTCTTTAGAAATGCCGGAGTCATGGTTGGGGGATAGATAACTTTTGCCCCAAAGTAAGACAGCTCCATTGCTTCAGTATAACTCAGCTCAGGTAACGAAAATGCTTTTTCTACCATCCTGGGATCGGCAGTTAACATTCCGTCTACATCAGTCCATATTTCAATCTCATTTACATTCAATGCAGAACCCCAGATTGCAGCTGTAAAATCGCTGCCACCGCGTCCCAAAGTTGTGGTTCTACCTTCGGCATTGCTGGCTATAAATCCGGTAACAAATAATAGTTTATCTCTATTATCTTCATAGAAATCCTGAATAAGGCTTTCTGTCAATGGTGTATTTACTTTTGCCTGTCCAAAATTACTGTCAGTCTTAATCAGTTCAGCTCCATCTACACACAATGCATCTGGAAAATCCTGTCTGGCAATATGACTAATCATAAAAGCAGAACAGCGTTCTCCAAAACTCAGGATTAAATCTCTGGTCTGAGGACTTAATTCTTTTAGATGATAGACAGATTGCAGGATATCCTCCAGTTCATTGAAGTATATTTTCAACCTGGTAAATACAGGATTTTGGGCAGAAGCAGGAAGCAGGGCTTTAATAACCCCGAAGTGCTTTTCTTCAATTTCCTTTAGCTCTGCAGCATATTCTTCTGCTACCTTTGCTTTTTCTGCCATGGTCTGAAGCAGATTGGTTACTCCGCTCATTGCTGAAAGTACAACTACCGGGTATTCACCCTGTTCCCTTTCTCTGAGAATACTGATCAGGGTTCGGATACCTGATGCTGAACCTACTGAAGTACCGCCGAATTTTAGAATGTTCATAGTTTTCAATTATTGGTCTAACGTTTCTTAGTCATATAGTTTTCGTATGAGCCTCTGAAAATTTCAGTTTTACCAGACACATACAGGTTTAGGCAAAAAAAAAGCGCCTTCCGGTTTAGAGGAAGGCGCTTTTTTATGGTTTCTTATTTTTCTTAATATACCAATATACACCTGCCTCCGGCTTTCCCGGTGGTGGTAATAATAATGGATGTAAGGGTTGAATTATTTATCATATGTCCATAGCAATATTGCTTCTTTATCGCTATGCCATAAAGTAAAGTTATATTTTCCTAATAAGCAAGTGAATGAGAAAAAAAAATATCTGAACGGCTTTTAAAGCTCTTTTAACCAACATCATTATCATAAAAAAAGAACGACATCAAGCCGGCAATTGTTAACCACCGTTAAACAGTGTTAACAAATGTTAATCCTTGTTAAAAATAGTTAAATAACATGTCCTTTATTTAAATTAATTATTAAACAATATACCTTGTATTACCAATTTAACATCCGATGAAAAGAAACACCAGCTTTTTCCATCAAACTGGGCTGTTAGTGCTGATCAGCATAACCACTACAGCAAATCTATTTGCCCGGCCAACCAGTCGTCAGGTAAGAAACATTGAAGCTTTTACAAGGTTATATGGATATGTACAGTATTTTCATCCCAGTGATGAAGCACCACAGGACTGGGCACTGGTTGCAATTTATGGTCACAGGAAAATGCTGACTATAAAAGATGATGATGAATTACTAAGTGAATTAAAAAATATATTTCACCCTATTGCACCTGCTGTTAAAGTATTCTTTAACAGCGAACCGGAATATTTTTCGCTCCGGGAACTTACCCCGGGAAATCCGGAATACTATCAAACCATAACCTGGCAGCATCTTGGATTCGGACTGCCAATGTATAATAACATCTATAAAAGCGTCCGTACAAACAGAAGTTCAGAAAAAAAAGTCCATCCGGGTGATGATATATTCAAAAAACAGGCTGTAGTTGGCGAGTTTCTCCAAAAACAAATTACTTCCGGAATTTCCTGTATTGTACCTTATGCTTTATACACAACCAGAGAAGGTACTTACCCTAAAGCGGACACGGTATCAACCAAACGGCTAACCGCAGCTATAAATAATGGTTTACCCAAAGATTTAAGCGGGAATCTAAAAATAAGCGGGGACAGCCTGGTCGTCAGACTGGCGGATATTACCATTGCCTGGAATATCTTAAAACATTCTTTTCCCTACTGGGAAGATGCTTCAAAACCTGCAGGGGATATTTTAACAGATGCTATTCAGCGTGCTTTTACAGATCAAACTACCGGCGATTTTTTAAATACACTGAAGTTAATGTGCGCCCCTTTAAATGATGGTCATCTATTTATTGAACTATCTGATGGAAGTGATCATACAAATGATGCTTCTGCTCCGTTGATTCTTACTAAAGCTGAAGGCAAAATTGTTGTAAAAGAAGTCCTGGATACCAATCTGGTCAAAGAGATATCAAAAGGTGATATTATAGATTCCATAGATTACCAGTCATCCCACAACGCACTACTATCCAGGGAAGGACTTTTATCAGGATCTGCACAATGGAAAGAATATAAAGGATTAACTACTTTATTGAATGGGCCCGGACAGACAACTATCAATTTAGTACTTAGTAGCAAAAGAGGCAGAAAATCCTTGAACATCTCCAGAAGTATTAAAGGAACCGGATATAGAAACGGCTCATTTAAAACCAAACCGGTACCTGCGGGCTGGATAGAACCGCATATATATTACATCAATTTATCAGAGGATTCTATCAGTGATATTCAATATAAAGTTGCACTGACCAGTGCCAGGGCTATTATATTTGATCTGAGGGGCTATCCTTTGAATGATAATGCTTTTAATGTGATCTCTCATTTACTGAAGAAATCAGTGAAAACAAATACTTTCTTTACTCCGGAAATTATCTATCCCGATTTTGAGAAGATCACTTATCAATCAAACGCTGAACAAATAAATCCTCTCTTACCACATTTAAATGCAAAGATCTACTTCCTCACCGATGCCAGTGCACAAAGTGCATCAGAAACACTGCTCAGTTCGATAAAAGATTTCAAACTCGCAACCATTATCGGACAACCAACTTCCGGAACAAATGGAAATATCAATATGATTTATCTGCCGGGGCGCTATCAGATAGGTTATACGGGACTGCTAACAAAAAATAATGACGGGAGTAAACACCATCTGGCTGGTATTATTCCTGATGTTATCGTTAACCCTACATGTAATGGTATCGGTATGGGAAAAGATGAAATTCTGGAGCAGGCTCTAAGAATGGCCAGATAGGAGACAGCGATACTAAATACCCTGATCTATATTTGATTCGCAGATAAGATGCCAGTATTACCTATACTTGCATTTATTTAATCTTACAATTAAATCCCGAATCAACATGAGAAAAAAATTACTATATCTTACAGTTTTACTACTATGTGGTTATTCTACCGTTTATGCGCAAAATCCTATATTCATATGGGGCCCGGGACTCGATGGATCTGATTTTCAAAAAACGGGCATATTTTCTGATGCTACGAACGGGCTGTTTTTTGAAGCTCCACAGGCGCCCAGCGGGTTAAAACTACCTATAGTATTTAGCTGGCGCGGTGGTGGACTTTCGGCTTTAAGAATACTCCCAAATGGCAACATTGGAATTGGTAATGAGAATCCTCAGGCCAAACTGGATGTTACTGGTGATATCAACAGTTATTATGTAGGGTTTGGTCAGAATGATTATAATACCAGCAGTAAAAACTTTGTCAATTTCAGCTCCAACAACCACGGATCTGTTTTGATCTCATCTAATTTATATTTTAAAGGAGATGATACCTTTTTAATTGCAAAATCACATCCTTCAATGGCAGGAGCCTCTATATTGATCCCTGGCAATTCCAGGGCAAATCAGGGAGGAATTTTATTTTACACCAACCGGCCCGCAATAGCAGTGGCAGATGCGAATTTCACAGGTAAACTAGCCATGTTAATTAAAAATGATGGAAACGTTGGTATCGGCACAGAAGAGCCCGGCGATTACAGACTGGCTGTTAACGGAAAAATACGGGCTAAAGAGATCAGGGTAGATACAGAATGGTCTGATTTTGTATTTAACGACACCTATCCGCTCAGAACTCTTTCGGACGTTGAGCTTTATATAAAAAAAAACAAACATCTACCCGATATTCCATCAGAAAAAGAAGTTAAGGAAAACGGTATTCCTTTAGGTGAGATGAACGCCAGGTTACTGCAAAAAATTGAAGAACTCACACTTTATATGATTGAGATGAAAAAAGAGAACATAATTCTAAAAGAAGAAATAAAAGATATCAGACAAACAATTAAGAAATAAGTATAAATACCAGGAAGATAAGATTCAGGAGTCTGCCACAATTTTAAGCACCCTCCTGTTTTTTATCTATCTTTACTGCGTAAATTATGCAGGGACTAGTAATAAAATCAACAGGTAGCTGGTATTTGGTTCATGGAGAAGATGGCCATGATTATCAATGCAGGATTAAAGGGAAATTCCGGATCAAAGGAATTCAAACCACCAATCCTATTGCAGTTGGAGATCAGGTAGACTTCGAAATGGAGCCTAATTCTGAGAATGGAGTTATTTATAATCTTCATCCAAGGAAGAATTATATTATCAGAAAATCAATCAACTTATCAAAACAGGCGCAGATCATCGCAGCCAATATTGATGAAGCTTTTCTGGTAGTAACACTCGCTTCGCCACGTACTTCATTAGGTTTTATAGACCGTTTTTTAGTGACTGCAGAAGCTTATAGTATCCCAGCGGTACTGATATTCAATAAACTGGACTTATACAATGAAGACGGACTTGAAGTACTGGCAGAGTATAAAAACATTTATGAACGTCTGGGCTATCCATGTTATGAAGTTTCCGCGATTGAAGGGACCAACATGCCGATGATTGAAAACCTGTTAAAAGATAAAACAACACTATTTTCAGGTCATTCGGGGGTAGGAAAATCCAGCCTGATCAACGTGCTTTTACCAGGCCGGAGTATTAAAACCGGAGAAATATCTGAAGCCAGTGATAAAGGCCAGCATACCACCACATTTGCTGAAATGCATACACTACCTTTTGGGGGCTACCTGATAGATAGTCCGGGAATCAGAGAATTGGGCATTTATGATATCAAACCGGAAGAGCTGGGACACTATTTCAGAGAAATACGTGACCTGATGCATAGCTGCAAATTTCATAACTGCCGTCATATTAATGAGCCTAGCTGTGCAGTTCTCGAAGCTGTTAAAACAGGAGAAATAGAAAGCAGCCGTTACGAAAGTTATCTGAGTATATATCACGGCAATGAAACTAGAGCTTAAAGATTTATGAGAGCAGTTATACAAAGAGTAACATCGGCCAGCTGCCAGGTCGATAACAACATAACTGGTGCTATTGAAAATGGATTACTGGTTTTACTGGGTATTGAAGATGCTGATGAACAGGAAGATGTTGAATGGCTGGCTGCCAAAATATTCAACATCAGAATTTTCAGTGATGAAAATGGCTTAATGAATAAATCTCTTGCGGATATTGGCGGCAATATTTTACTGATCAGCCAGTTTACGCTGTTTGCTGCAACAAAAAAAGGAAACAGACCTGGCTTTACCAGGGCGGCAAGACCAGATAAAGCAATTCCACTATACCAGGATATGATTAAACAATTGACTATGTTGCTGAATAAACCTGTACAAACAGGGATTTTTGGAGCTGACATGAAGATCAGTTTAATTAACGACGGACCGGTTACGATATTAATAGATACTAAAAATAAAGAATAAATGACTATACAGGAAGCACAGGACACGGTTGACCAATGGATAAATACAACCGGAGTCCGTTATTTCAGTGAATTAACAAATACGGCGATTTTAATGGAAGAAGTTGGCGAGGTAGCCCGTATTATGTCCCGCAAATACGGAGAACAATCTTTCAAAAAAAGTGACGAAGCTGTAGATCTTGGTGATGAAATGGCTGATGTATTATTTGTTTTAATCTGCCTGGCCAACCAGACTGGTATCAACCTTACTGAAGCTATGGAGAAAAACCTGATTAAAAAGAGTATCAGAGATGCCGACAGACATAAAAATAATGAAAAGCTAAAATAGCAAAAGAGCCAGTCTGAACTGGCTCATATATTTACAATTGTGCTTTAATTTTGAGTGCTGCTTCCTGCAGCTCTTCCTGTGTTGGGCTTAGCTTCGCTTTATTGAAGTTCATATCTCCAACAGCATTCATAGGAATCAGATGGATGTGTACGTGGGGTACTTCCAGGCCAATAACAGCCATTCCTACCTTGATACATGGAAAAGCCTTCTTTACTGCCACTGCTACTATCTTAGCAAATAAAGTAAGTCCGAAATAACTTTCTTCGTCCATATCAAATATATAATCAATTTCCTTTTTAGGGATTACCAGTACATGACCCATTGTTAAAGGACTAACATCTAAAAACGCCAGAAACTCTGTCGTTTCGGCAACTACATGTGCGGGAATTTCTCCTGCTACGATCTTAGAAAATATACTTGACATATAAAATGATTATCTGGTGATTTCCAATATTTCAAATTCAATTTTTCCAGCAGGAACTTCAATTTCCGTTTTGTCACCTACTGACTTACCGAGTAAGCCTTGTGCAATCGGTGATTTAACAGAAATTTTTCCGGTCTTAAGATCAGCTTCACTTTCAGCAACCAGCTGATAGGTCATTGTCGCACCGTTTTTGATATTCTTTATTTTAACAATCGACAGTGCCAGCACCTTGGTCAGGTCTAATTTCGATTCATCAATTAATCTTGCAGATGCAAGTGTACTTTTTAATTTAGATATTTTTGCCTCGTGCAGACCTTGTGCTTCTTTAGCAGCATCGTATTCTGCATTTTCGGACAGATCGCCTTTATCTCTTGCTTCAGCTATAGCTTTGGAGATCAATTGTCTCCCTGTAGTAGTTAAGTAATGTACCTCTTCCTTTAGCTTATCTAATCCTTCCTGAGTGTAATATGTTACCTCTGTCATAGCTTAATTTATTATTTGTAAAACCTTTAAAATACAAACAAGACTATATCGGCACTTAAGCCCACATAGTCTTGCTTCAATTAAAACGAAGATAACAGGCTATTCTTACAAAAGCAAATCTTTTGATTTGAATTGTTTGGAAACACCCTGATGCCTGTTTTAAATTCATTCAATAACTTGTTTAAAGACGTAAAACAATTACTTTTGAACGCCTGCACGCCAGGCATCATAAAAAAAATAGCTCCATAGCCACTAAAAAAATAGATGATGATGAAAAAAAACATTTTCAAAATAGCTGCCTTATTTTTAATGGGAACCGTTACTGCACAGGCCCAGGAATTGTATATGCCAAGAAATATCAAAACAGCATATGATAACGGCACGCGCTCAATGGATGGTAAACCCGGAAAAAAATACTGGCAGAACAAAGGGAAATATAACATGACTATCACAGTCACTCCCAATGACAAACTGGTTAAAGGAACAGAAACTATAACCTATACCAATAATAGTCCCGACACCCTTCATAAAGTTACCATACGATTTGTCAATAATATTCATAAACCCGAAGCGCCAAGAGCAGGTTATGTAAATAAAGACTTTTTAACCTCCGGTCTGGACATCAATTTATTTACTGTAGATGGTCAGTCTTACAATATGGACACCCGTGACTGGGGTACTACAGCAGATATTAAACTGAATAATGCGATAGCTCCTGGTAAATCAGCTTCTTTTAAGATCAACTGGAGTTATCCGCTGTCAAAATTAAGTGGCAGAGAGGGCCAGATTGACAGCACAACATTCTTCGTAGCCTATGCTTTCCCAAGAGTATCAGTTTATGATGACTATAACGGATGGGACAAAATACCGCATATGGACAGAGTGGAATTCTATAACGATTTCAATGATTACCTTCTTACAGTTAAAGCGCCTAAAAACTATGTAGTATGGGCTACAGGCGATTTATTGAACCCTGATGAAGTGTTACAACCAAAATTCGCCGAGAAGCTTAAAAAGTCTTATATCAGCGATGAGGTAGTTTCTATTGCAAATGCAAAGGAAATGACCAATGGCGAAGTAACCAGACAAAATGAATGGAATACCTGGAAATTCAAAGCTGATCATATCACCGACGTGACTTTTGCAATGAGTAACCATTATCTGTGGGATGCGGGAAGTGTAGTGGTTGATTCCAAAACAAAGAGAAGAACCAGCGTACAATCTGCCTATGATAGCAAGGCCGAAGATTTCTCACATGCGGCAACCTGGACCAGACAAGCTTTAGACTGGTTTTCTAATAACTGGCCGGGGGTACCTTATCCATTTTCTAAAATGACCGCAGTACAGGGTTTCGCTGATATGGAGTTTCCAATGATGGTCAATGATTCGAGTACTCCTGACCTGGAATTCAGTCAGTTTGTACTGAACCATGAAATTGCACATACTTACTTCCCTTTTTATATGGGCACAAATGAAACCCGTTATGCGCATATGGACGAAGGATGGGCAACTACACTGGAATACCTGATTGGACAGCAGCAGCTTGGAAAAGCCAAAGCGGATGAAAACTATAAAAAGTTCAGAGTAGAGAGATGGATAAAAGATCCTTCTACTGAAGAAGACCAGCCTGTTATTACTTTATCTACTCAGGTTTCAGGTTCGGGATATGGCAACAACGCTTATGTTAAACCTTCGCTGGCTTACCTTGCGCTAAAAGATATGTTCGGAGATGTATTATTCAAGAAATATCTGCACGCCTATATGGATCGCTGGAACGGCAAACATCCTATTCCATGGGATTTCTTTAATACTATCAATGATGTTTCCGGACAGAACCTGAACTGGTACTGGAATAACTGGTTTTTCAGCAATAATTATATAGATCTGGCTATTGATAAAGTAACCATCAAAGGGCTTACTTATAGTGTTTCGATCAGGAATACCGGTGGTTTCGCCATTCCTTTTGATATCAGGGTTACTTATGCTGATGGCACAACTGAAGTAATCCATGAAACTCCTCAGATATGGAAATTCAATCAGAAAGCAATCAATATTCAATTTGCAGCCAAGAAAATTGTTTCTTCTATTGTACTGGACGGTGGTATCTATATGGATGCCAAACCAGTAGATAACAACTGGAATAAATAAGTTTAAAACACAGAGAATCCCCGCTTTTAAAATCAGCGGGGATTTTCTTTATCTTCCCTTTTACCTACTTCCTGCGTCATTCTGAAAGTCAGAAAACCTAACAAGGCAGCAACTATGGCAATAGCAACCCATATCAGCCATCCGGGAATCAGCTCTTCTTTTACTCTCTTTTTAGTTACTGTCTGTTTGTAAAGCGGATTCTGGGAAATCGCTCCATGATCCAGTTGTTTTAAATCGCGCCGCAGGCTGTCTCCAAAAAATTTAAGGTCATAATCAGGTGTAATAGCATCCTTATCACCAAACAGAAGCACATAATCCTGTCCTTTTTCCAGATAGCTGATCAGGGACTGATTTAGTTGATAGGCAATTACTCCGTCAAATACCAGAGGGGGATTATCACCGTTTAGAATTTCCAGCTCCAGATACCGGGTTTTAGACGAAAAATATAGCTCCGGCTTTGCAGAAGAGCTGATTACAGTATCAGTAATCAATGTCTTTCCCTGGCAGGTAATCGCATAAACCCTTATATTTCGTTTATAAAATTTCTGTCCGGCTATTATCGGATGCAGCTTATTAACCTGGTAATTATCATTCAGACGGATTACAATACGACTTACCTGCGCACTGTCTTTCTGCTTAATCACTGCATCCTGAAGTTTCACATAAACCGCAGGAGTAAATTGCTGCTTGTAAATACCAGCCTGCAAAATAGCCACCGGTTCTTTATTTTCATTATTGATCTTTATTTTAAAATAACGGTAAGAACTGGAAGGAAAATTCAGCTGCTGCTGATAAGTTTCGTTATTGGTGTTTCCAGAACCTGCTGCTTCTAATAAAATATTTTCTTTAACAGCATACCACTTATTTAAATCATCACTTCCCGATAAATTTACTACCCGCTTAACAGAGGTATTACGCAATTGAAGACTTAACTGATTAATAATCAGACGAGCGGTATTTTCTGCGATGAAAGTAGTCACGGTATCTTCTGCTGCATCAATTTTTAATTTCGGAAAAGCAATAAAACTCTGCAGATCTTTAAAGACCAGTTGATTCCCAAAAATATAGGGAGAGAACTGCTTCTTTTGATTCAAGATCCTGATATCGTTCAGATTCACTGCGGATTTTGCAATAAGTTCCGGTTTTAAATCAATCCGGTAAAATCCATCTGCGTCAACCTTTGGCAATGCTGCCTGGTATCTGAATGTCTGCTGTGCAAATAAACAAGACAGACTTAATACCAGTATTACAGTTAAAAAGGCTTTCTTATTTTTCTTGAGTAGGTTCATCTGCTACAATTATTTTTTTAACTTTTTGATACATAAATGAAATGATGAGCAGCAATACACCCAGGAAAAAGAAAGCTGCAATTTTACCTGCAGGCGGAATATTGCGGATATCAAATATAAACAGCTTTAACAGTGTAACAGAAAACAGTGTCAGCGATATAATCCTTAGCGTAAGGAACTTATAACGCATCCCTAACCACATCATTGCAAAAGATAATAATCCCCATAAAACCGGAAGACCTGTCTTGATATAGATAGTTTCGACATAACTTACCGGGCTCGATGCCGAATAAAATAAGGCATTGCTGACTAAGCTGATTTCCAGACTTAAAAACAAGACAACAGCGCCTGACAATGCCCAGCTTGCCATTTTCCGCAGGGTTTCTGGTAATGATATTCTGGCTATCTGAATTAACTCATAAAATAAAACAGCTATAAATACTGCTCCTACCCAGTGAGCGATAAAATGAAAGGGCGCAACTCCATGATTCACCAGTATAGCTTCCTGAACATCAAAAAATTCAGTCATAAAGAACAGATAAACTGCGATACAAGCTGTAATCAGAGCAGCAGACACTCTCCAGTCCAGGCGAATACTCTCAAATCTTTTCGACAACAGAAGGAAAAGATAAATGAATACAGCAGCATAAAGTATGACATAAAGACTGTTTAAAGAAGTATGTGGAAAGTGATTGGAGAACTGATGATTAATCTCCAGCAATCCGCTTAGAAACAACAGTATTATTGCGGTATACTTAATAAACACCGGATTCAGTATATCTCCTTTGAGCGTATTATCTGTTCTTTCTTTAGTATACAGAACATATAACAGAAAGGTACTTACAGCAGTAAACAAGGTGGTAATAAATCCTTTATTTAAAAGAATATTCACTGCTATCGCCGAGTCTCCATAAATATTTGACCAGTCCATAAAAAGACTCAGTAACATTGCCGCCCACACTAACTGGGAAGCTAACTGCATCAGGTAAATACCGGATTTTTTATAAAGCCAGTACAGCAGCACAGTTTCTGCTGCCCAGAACAAGGTAATATAATGACCGTATAATTGTATAGGCCCTGCAACTGATATAAAAGTCAGTGTAATGCCTATCAGAAGATAAAGCACATTGGTATCGACTTTTTTATTTCTAAAAAGCAAATAGGATAAAAATAAATTGATTACTGCCAGACTTACGGTAAAAAGGCCCCGGAACTGCTCCAGATGCAATAAAGTAAGCAGGTATAATCCGGCACCAAAATACAAAGCAGTATTAGCCAGTAAGATGGTAAAATCAGATCCGATAAATGTTTTGTTTTCCCTGACATTATAAGCCACATTGATTCCAAAGAAAAGCAGGTACAAAATACTCGCATATAAAAACCCGATCCCGGAACTGGCAGCCGGCATGGTAAATAAACTTGCCGAGAACATCAGTACGGTCAAAACAAATGTTGAAATATTAAGTATACGCCATGATTTACGATAAGCAATGAATAGTAAGCCTGCATTTAAAATTACCAGGTACGTAAACAGACCATGATAATTGGCATGCCCGGTGCTCACCATTAAGGGACTGGTTAAACCACCTACCAAAGCTATTATAGCTACTTCCTGCCGGTCATAGAGCAGTGAAAGTGCTACGGCAAAACAGGTAATTCCAATAAGAATAAAAAAAGATGTTGTCTGATTAAACAGGTGAAACTGATGAAATGCCAGGGTAATGGTGAAATATAAGACGGCAATTCCTCCACCTACTAAAACAGAACTGAATGCTTTGTATGAATTACGCAACCGATGGGCAATACCTACCAGAATACCCCCGCAAAGTACACCAATTCCAACGCGTCCCACAGGGCCTATCCAGTTACTATCTATTGCAAATTTCACAAAATAACCAATAGCGAGTACCAAAATGGCAATACCAATCTTATTGATCAGATTCTCACCGATAAATTTTTCCAGGTCAGGATGTTTCTCAAAAAAAGACAACTCAGGTTCTGCGGGCTCCTGTTGAACCTGCTCTGCTCCTTTTTCTTCGGCAAGCAATTCAGTGTAAATCTTATCCTGAACAGGAAAAACTGTTTCAGGTTTTACAGTATTTTCAGGAGCAGTAGTCTCAGGAGACTCTTCTTTTACCGGACGGGGAATAAAATCAGGTACGGGATCCGGATTAAGATCGACCCTGGTTTTATAAGGAGGCGGAACAAAGGCCGGTGCAGGTGTTTGAGGAGCCTCAGTTTTCCAGGAGGCTGGTGGCATCCCGGGAACTTGCTGTTCATCTGCAGATGTACCAGGGGGTATATAACCAGGTCTGCTTTGTTTCAATAGTTCCTGAAATTCAAAAATCCGGTACTCAAGTCTTCCGATTCTTTCATTTATACTGCTTTTGGCAGTTGCAATCAAAATGATGATTACACCCAGTAATAAGATGTAGAGAAATTCCATTAGATATAGGTTTACCTATAAAGATAATTTTAATTTCCATGTACACTCATAAACAAAACTTATTCGAAGCACAAATTAACTGGATGTAATTCAAAACAGCTGATAACAAAAATGCCGCTCATAAATATGAGCGGCATTTTTGTTATTTATTTTAGCAGTTAAAGCTGTTCCAGTTTATCTGCAAGCACTTCTGAAATTTTCCTGTACGAATCAAAAGTCCAGCCTCCGACATGCGGTGTCAGGATTACTTTAGGTGATTCTTTCAGTTCAGGATACCAGGATTGTTCAGCCAGATTCGGGAACTTTTCTGCCTCCAGCACATCCAGTCCTGCTCCCAGTATTTTTCCTGAATTAATAGCAGCCAGTATAGCTTTGGTATTTACAATTTCTCCGCGCGCCGTATTGATAAAGAAAATATTCTTTTTGAAATGATACAGATATTCTTCATCCACCATTTGTCTGGTTTCTGAAGTAAGCGGAATATGCAAACTCAATACATCACTATGTTTAACAATCTCTTCCATGCTGCACTCTTGCGCATAAGCATCAGAGAAACCCGTTTTATATTTATCGTAGGCAATTACCTTCACGTCAAAACCCGAAAGTTTTTTAGCCATGCTGCTGCCCATAAAACCATAGCCAATGATTCCTACTGTTTTTCCTTTAAGCTCCCATCCACGGTTTCCCTCACGATCCCATATACCATTTCTGATCTCAATATCAGCCTTACGATGGTTGTTAATCAGTGAAAGAAGCATGCCCATAGCATGTTCTCCTACAGCATCCCTGTTTCCTTCCGGAGCATTGAGCAAGCGGATATGACGTTCTTTAGCGTATGCTTCATCAATATTATCCAGACCGGCACCTGCTCTGGCAACAAACTTAAGTCCTGGTGCGGCTTCCATCAACTCCCTGTCAATCTTAAATTTTGTCCGCACTGCAATACCATCATATTCAGCTATAACTGCCAGCGTTTCTGCCCTGGTAATTTCAGGACGGTCATCAACCTGATAACCTAATTGTTCTGCCCTGTTTTTAAATACAGGATGTAAGTCATCAACAATTAAAATTTTACCGCTCATTTGTCTTTATAATTATAACGCCAGCTTAGTTACCAGCTGCGTAAGGGTAATAAAATCTTCTACACTCAATTGCTCCGCTCTCTTTTCAAAATAGATATTATCATCCATTTTAACTTTAGGCAATACACCCGACAGGGCATTTCTTAATGTCTTTCTGCGCTGATTAAATCCTGCTTTAACTACAGCCCAGAACAGCTTTTCATCACAAGGCAAAGTTCCCCTGTCATTTCTGCTCAGACGGATCACACCCGAATTCACTTTAGGTGGCGGATTAAAAGTTCCTGGTTTTACAGTAAACAAATAATCAATATTATAATAAGCCTGGATCAGTACACTAAGAATTCCATACTCCTTGGTTCCGCTTTTAGATGCACAACGCTCGGCAACTTCTTTTTGAAACATCCCAACCATTTCCACCACATTCTCTCTGTGTTCCAATATCTTAAATAAAATCTGCGAAGAAATATTATAGGGGAAATTACCAATAACAGCAAATTTACCAGGAAACACTTTTCTAAGATCAAGCGCAAGGAAATCACCATTAATCAGCCTTTCACCCATTTGCGGATACTTATCCTTTAAGAAATTATAAGATTCCACATCAATGTCTATCATAAAAGTTTCCAGGTTTTCTCTTTCCAGCAGAATATCTGAAAGAATTCCCATCCCTGGTCCTACTTCGAGCACCTGACGATATTGATCGGTATGGATAAGACCGTCTACAATTTTTGCCGCTATTTTTTTATCGGTCAAAAAATGTTGTCCTAAATGTTTTTTCGCCCTTACCAAACTCATATGATTACTGTTATATTTTGTTAACCTGAAGAAGCCTGAGCTTCTAAAAGGTGCAAAATAACTAAAGTTTTATGAGTAAAGATCAACTTTTAGAAATCCAGTCAGATTAATTGGTTATAAAACGCCCGTTTTTACCTTAATGAGTTCAATAAAGTTGATTATCTTTAAATATCTAAAACAGCATCATGAAAAATATCTGTAAAATTTTATCGTTGCTTTTATTACTCTCTTCCTGTAAATCCACACAGAAATTATTTGATAAAGGTGAATACAGTAAAGCCTATTATGCAGCTGTTAATGATTTAAAAAAAGACCCTTCTAATGCAATTGCTTTAGGAATTCTACCGGTTTCCTACAGAGAAGCAGCTTCAAAATATGAACAGGATATAACCCTTGCAAAAAACAGCAAGGGTAAAAAGGGAGAAATTCTTGACCAGATATATCATGGCTATGAATCCTTACAGAAAATGTATGAGGCAGTAATAAATGCCAAAATTCAAACCAGTTCTTTCAGCCCGAAAGATTATAGTCCAGAATTAAATGCGGTTGCAACTGCTGCTGCTGCTGCCAATTATAACAGAGGGATAATTTTATTACAGCATCAGAATGATAAAACAAGTGCAAGAAAAGCATACGAGAGTTTCAAAACAGCAGACACTTATGTCCCCGGTTATAAAGACGTCATAGAGAAAAAACAACAGGCATACGATGCTGCCATTACCAATGTAGTGGTTAACAGACTCGATCAGCGCTTTGGATACTATACTATCAATGGTAATTTCCTGGAAAGCGATATTATCTGGAATCTCAATTCCATCGGGGACAGAAATTTTTACAAATTTTACAGCATAAATTCCGGGCAGCAAGCCGGTATGAAAGTAGATCAGTATATGGATATCAACATGTATGATATATGGTTCAGTAATCTGGCTACCAATACTTATTCTTATACCACCTCCAAAAATATCCCCGTAAAAAGTGATAAAATGGCTGGCAGCACAAGTAGTAAAACTATTTCGGCAACCGTTTATGTAACCAGACGTATTATTAATTCAAGGGCAGTAATGGATTACCGGATAACAGATGCTGCCTCACAAAAAATAATAGCTTCAGACCGTATTCCGGCCCAATACACCTGGGAAAGTCTTACTGGCAGATATACAGGTGATCCTGCAGCATTAAACGCAAGAGACCTCGCTGTTATAAATGGTGTGGCAGGTAACAGACCAGATTATAATGAGCTTTACAGAGAGCTGACCAGGCAAATCATGACGCAATTTAATTTCGCAATGCGCGACATCTATCGTTAAATCAGCCTTTCTGATCTCCATCCCCTTCAAAAACACCTTTTTTGCTAAGAAACGGTTGAAATTCTGTATTTTGCGCAAATTTTCATTTGAGCATGAGCAATAAAATCAAAATAGGTATCAGTATAGGTGATGTAAATGGCATTGGTTTAGAGGTCATTCTGAAAACCCTGGCTAATAATAGCATCCTTGATTACTGTACTCCTATCGTTTATGGACATACAAAAGTAGCATCTTATCATAGAAAGGCATTGGGTCTTGGAGATTTCAGTTTTAACGTCATCAATGATGCCGAAGCTGCTAATCCTAAAAAAGCAAATATGATCAACTGCTGGGAAGAGGATGTAAAAATTGAACTGGGTGTATCCAATGAAACTGGTGGAAAATACGCACTGTTATCTCTGGAAAGAGCAACAGAAGATCTGATCAGTGGAAATATCGATGCTTTAGTTACCGCTCCGATTAATAAACATAATATACAATCCGAGAATTTTAAATTCCCGGGTCATACAGAATATCTGCAGGAACGTACCGGAAGTTCCGATGTGCTGATGTTTTTATTAAGTGAAGATATCCGTGTTGGTGTGGTTACCGGTCATATTCCAGTTTCAAAGATTGCAGAAAGCATTACCAAAGAAAGTATCGTTAAAAAACTACTCCTGATCAATAAAAGTCTGAAAAAAGACTTCTGGATTGAGAAACCAAAAATCGCTGTACTGGGCTTAAATCCACATGCCGGTGATAATGGTCTGTTAGGTAGTGAGGAACAGGATATTATTATGCCAGCCATCCAGGAAGCATTTGATTCCGGGGTAATTTGTTTTGGTCCTTACCCGGCCGATGGATTTTTCGGTAAAGGTGCGTATAAACAATTTGATGCTGTCCTGGCGATGTATCATGACCAGGGTCTGATTCCATTCAAAACTATAGCTTTTGGAACGGGCGTAAATTATACTGCAGGAATGAAGTACGTACGTACCTCACCTGACCATGGTACCGGATTCGATATAGCTGGAAAAGACCTTGCAGATCCTTCATCTTTTATAGAGGCAGTTTTTGCAGCAACACATATTGTAAAACACAGACGTGAGCAGGATGATCTGTTAAGCAACCAGTTAAGAAGCGGTGGAAAAATTATCGAAACTGCAGCGGATGTGAAGGATGATGCAAACTAACGACAATAATATTTCTAAAACATTTCAGAAATATCAAATTAATTCATACATTTGCGGGCTAAAATTTTGTTACAATTGAAACCTTTAAAACAATTTTCAATCCCTTTTACCGGCTTAAAAATTGGCAAGCATCAATTTGATTTTGAGATTGATAACAGCTTTTTTGACGCATTCGAGTATTCTTTAGTAAAAAAAGGAGACCTGAAAGTAACTGTAGAATTGGATAAACAGGAGACAATGCTAATCTTAAAGATTCGTATTGCCGGAACAATAAAACTTGATTGTGATAAATGTTTAGCAGAATTTGATGCCCCTCTGGATATTTCAGAAAGGCAGATTGTAAAGTTCGCTGAAGACGACCTGGAGAGTGATGATTTAGAGATCATCATCCTGAATAAAAAAGAAAGTAGCATCGATATTGCTGAGATTCTTTATGAATTTATCACGGTATCGGTTCCTTACATAAAGATTTGTGAGCAGAATGGCATCAGTGGTGCCACATGCGACAAAGAGATGATTGACAGACTGGAAAGTCTGGCTAACCCATCTCAGCAAGAAGAGAATACAACAAGTGCTGACCCGCGTTGGGAAGCATTAAAAAAATTAAAATAATAATTAAATAAATCAGCAATGGCACATCCAAAACGCAAGATCTCTAAAAGTAGAAGAGATAAAAGAAGAACACACTATAAAGCGGTAGCTCCTTCTTTGGCTACTTGTCAAACTACTGGTGCAATCCACGTTCCTCACCACGCATACAACGTTGACGGTAATTTGTACTACAACGGTAAACTGGTTATTGAAAACACCACTATAGGTTAATTTTTTCGGAGAAATTGTTTGTGTTTTCAGCCTCATTAAGTTTAACTTAGGCGCTTGAAAAAAAGGCAATAATGCTTTACTCACAAACTGATTTTTTACTATGAAAATAGGTCTCGATATAATGGGCGGAGACTATGCTCCCAAAGCTAACGTTTTGGGAGCTATAGCAGCTCATGAGTTATTATCTCCAAACGAGCATTTAGTGCTAATTGGGGATACGCAGCAAATTAAACCTTTGCTCGCTGAAAACGGGTTTAATCCCGATCACTTTGAATATGTTCATACCGAAGAGGTAATTGGTATGGGCGAACATCCCACAAGAGCAATTGCTCAAAAACCAAATTCAAGTATTTCTCTTGGTTTCTCAATGTTAAAAAATGGGGAAATCGACGCATTTGTTGGCGCAGGTAATTCTGGTGCAATGATGGTTGGGGCTGTTTTTAGTGTAAAAACTGTTCCTGGCATTATCAGACCTTGTCTGTGTACAATTGTACCCAAGCTTGACGGAGGAAGAGGTTTAATGCTTGACGTTGGTGCAAATGCCGACTGTAAGCCTGATACTTTACTCCAGTTCGGAGTTTTAGGTAGTTTATATGCTGAGAATGTCATGCAGATAAATAATCCTAAAGTCGGTCTGATCAATATTGGCGAAGAAGATGAGAAAGGAAATATGCTGAGTCTGGCGACGTTCCCTTTAATGAAAGAATGTAATCTCTTTAACTTTATTGGAAATATTGAGGGAAGAGATTTATTCAATGAAAAAGCAGATGTAATTGTATGTGACGGGTTTACCGGAAACATTATGCTTAAATTGGCTGAATCGTTTTACATAATGACCATTAAAAAAGGGCTTAAAGATGAGTTCTTTGACAGGTTCAATTATGAGAATTACGGTGGAAGTCCGGTTCTTGGAGTAAATGCACCTGTGATCATAGGTCATGGAATCTCCTCGCCTACCGCTGTTAAAAACATGATCTTTCAGGCGAGAGACATGATCAATACAGGTCTGGTTGGAAAAATACAAGATGCATTTAAATAAAATCTGACAACAAATGAGTAAAATTCACGCTGCAATTACTGCGGTTCAAGGTTATGTTCCTGATTATGTCCTTTCTAATAAAGAATTAGAAACGATAGTTGACACAACAGATGAATGGATCACCTCACGAACGGGTATAAAAGAGCGAAGAATATTAAAAGGTGAAGGATTAGGTACTTCTGATATGGCGGTTCATGCTGTTAATGGCCTGTTGAAAAAAAGAGGTATTACTGCAGAAGAAGTCGATCTGATTATCTTTTGTACAACTACTCCTGATATGCCTTTCCCGGCCACTGCAAACATATTAGCTGATAAAATCGGTGCAAAAAATGCATGGGGTTTTGATTTACAGGCTGCTTGTTCTGGATTTATCTATGGGATTTCTACTGCTTCGCAATTTATTGAATCTGGAAAACATCAGAAAGTACTGGTAGTTGGTGGCGATAAAATGTCGTCTATCATAGATTATACAGACAGAACAACCTGCATCATTTTTGGTGACGGATGTGGTGCTGTATTACTGGAACCTAATGAAGAAGGTAACGGAATCATTGACTCTGTACTAAAGTCGGATGGTGCCGGAAGACAATTCCTGCATCAGAAAGCAGGTGGATCTGTAAAACCAGCTTCATATGAAACCATTGACCATCGGGAACACTTTGTTTACCAGGAAGGAAAAGCTGTTTTTAAATTTGCAGTTACCAATATGGCAGATGTTGCTGCCGAAATCATGGAACGGAATCAGCTTAGTGCTGAAGATGTAACGTGGTTGGTTCCACATCAGGCCAATAAAAGAATTATTGACGCTACGGCATCGAGAATGGGTGTAGGATCTGAAAAAGTAATGATCAATATCGAGCGTTACGGTAATACTACCAATGGAACTATCCCCCTGTGTTTGTGGGAATGGGAAGATAAACTTAAAAAAGGCGATAATATTATTCTTGCTGCTTTTGGAGGTGGATTTACCTGGGGATCAGTATACATAAAGTGGGCTTACTAACTTTATACAAATAAAATATTAACTTAGAGTCTTTAAAAGACCAATATCTTTTCAACAAAACACCAAAAAATGGATATCAAACAAATTCAGGAACTCATTAAATTTGTTTCTCGTTCGGGCGTCAATGAAGTTGCAATAGAACAAAAGGACTTCAAAATAACTATTAAAACTAATCAGACCCCAACAGTTATTACTACAACAGTTCCTGCTCAGGCAGTAGCCCCTCAGGTGTTGCCATCTGCTCCGGCAGTACAACCTGTTGCTGTAACAGCAAATAATGCTTCTGCTGCAGAAGCTGATGATTCTAAATATATTACCATCAAATCTCCAATGATCGGAACTTTTTACCGTTCATCAAGCCCTGACAAACCTTCTTTTGTCAATGTTGGTGATGAAATTGCTCCTGGTAAAGTTATCTGTATCATTGAGGCAATGAAGTTATTCAACGAAATTGAAAGTGAAGTTTCTGGAAGAATAGTTAAAGTACTGGTTGATAACTCATCACCAGTAGAATACGACCAACCATTATTTTTAGTAGAACCTATGTAATATTTGCTTCTGGCAAATTATCATCTTATCAATTATATGTTTAAAAAAATACTAATTGCCAACAGGGGCGAAATTGCGTTGCGTATTATTCGTACCTGTAAGGAAATGGGCATTAAAACTGTTGCGGTTTATTCAACTGCTGACAGGGAAAGTCTCCATGTTCGTTTCGCGGATGAAGCTGTTTGTATAGGCCCTCCTCCGAGTAAAGATTCATATTTAAGTATCCCGAATATTATATCCGCTGCAGAATTAACCAATGCTGATGCAATTCATCCTGGCTACGGATTTTTATCTGAGAATGCTAAATTCTCTTCTGTTTGCAGAGACTATGGAATTAAGTTCATTGGTGCTACACCTGAGCAAATCAATTCCATGGGTGATAAAGCTTCAGCTAAAGAGACAATGAAAAAAGCTGGCGTTCCTACTATTCCAGGTTCTGAAGGATTGCTGGAAAGCGTAAAAGAAGGTATTGTTTTAGCTAATCAGATTGGTTATCCTGTAATTCTTAAAGCAACTGCCGGTGGTGGTGGCCGTGGAATGCGTGTGGTATGGAAAGATGAAGATTTTGAGAACGCATGGGATAGTGCAAGACAGGAATCCGGTGCAGCTTTTGGAAATGACGGTTTATACTTAGAAAAATATATCGAAGATCCACGCCACATTGAAATCCAGATTATTGGTGATCAGTATGGTAAAGCCTGTCACTTATCTGAACGTGACTGTTCTATTCAGCGTCGTCACCAGAAATTAGTAGAAGAAGCTCCATCTCCTTTCATGACTCCGGAATTGAGAGAACGTATGGGTGAAGCTGCTATTAAAGGTGCCACTGCCGTACAATACGAAGGAGCCGGAACTATAGAATTCCTGGTTGATAAACACCGTAACTTCTATTTCATGGAAATGAATACCCGTATCCAGGTAGAGCACCCGGTTACTGAAGAGGTAATCAACTATGACTTAATTAAAGAACAGATTAAAGTTGCTTCCGGTGTTCCTATTTCCGGTAAAAACTATCTTCCAAATATGCATGCTATTGAATGCAGAATCAATGCGGAAGATCCCTTCAACAATTTCAGACCTTGTCCTGGAAAAATCACTAATTTCCATTCTCCGGGTGGACACGGTGTAAGGGTTGATACACATGTTTATGCAGGTTATCAGATCCCTTCCAACTATGATTCAATGATCGCTAAACTAATCTGTGTTGCACAAACACGTGAAGAAGCCATCAGCACCATGGAGCGTGCCTTAAGCGAGTTTGTAATTGAAGGTGTAAAAACAACAATTCCTTTCCACCTGAAATTAATGAAAGACCCTAACTTCAGAGCCGGGAATTTCACTACTAAATTCATGGAAACTTTTGTTTTTTCAGAATAGAGACATCTAATTATTATATTTAAAACGTAAATACCATTCTAATAAAATAGAATGGTATTTTTGTTTTACAAATAACATACATGAGTGATAATAAAGCGCAGGACCTTATAGAGGCCGTTAAGAATAAAGGAAAGAATCTGGAATCCGAAATGTCTTTCTTTGACCATATTGATGTATTAAGAAAACACTTGCTCAGGGCATTACTTGCCATTGTAATTTTTACCGGTTTAGCATTCTGGTTTTACGATTTCCTCTTTAACACAATCATTATGGGCCCTAAGAGCCCCGATTTCTGGACTTACCGGATGATGTGTAAACTGGTTAATATTTTTCCATCGCTCGGATCAGACTTCTGTATTACTGAAATAAAAGGTAAGATTATCAATACAGAAATGGCTGGTCAGTTTACTTTACAGATCAATTCCTGTATTATGACCGGGATTGTTTTTGGTATTCCTTATATCCTTTTTGAACTCTGGTTATTTATCAAACCTGCCCTTCATGAGAAAGAAAAGAAGGCAGCAAGCGGATTTGTATTCTTTTCTTCTGTATTATTTCTGATAGGTGTATGTTTCGGCTACTTTATCATCTGTCCGTTATCAATTAATTTCCTGACCAATTTCTCGGTAAGTCCGATGATTGAAAATACGTTTACTATAGACTCGTATTTATCATCAGTCGCGACTTTAACTATAGGAACGGGGATAATATTTGAATTACCTGTTGTGATTTATATCCTCTCTGTATTTGGTATTATGACCCCTGCGTTTATGCGTGCCAGCCGGAGATATGCTATCGTGATCATCCTGATTATCGCAGCTGTGGTTACCCCTACTCCGGATATGATGACGATGCTTGTAGTGGCATTCCCGCTCTTCATTTTATATGAACTGAGTATATTCATCTCTGCTAAAATTGAGCGCAGAAAAAACAAGGAACTTTACGGTACTACTAAAGGCAATAATTAAATAAAACCATGTCTACACAAATAAAAATCGCTATCGGAGCTGACCATGCCGGCTTTGCCTATAAAGAATTATTAAGAGATTTTCTGACCGACTATGAAGTACAGGATTTCGGAACCTATTCGGCAGCTTCAGTCGATTATCCGGATTTTGCACATCCGGTGGCCTCAGCTGTGGAGAACGGAGATTTCAATTTTGGTATCCTGATTTGCGGAAGTGCCAACGGGATTGCTATTTCAGCAAATAAGCATCAGGGAATCAGAGCTGCAATCTGCTGGGAAAATGAACTGGCATCTTTGGCCAGAATGCATAACAACGCAAATATCATTTGTATCCCTGCTCGATTTGTGACCGAAAACCTGGCTAAAGAAATGGTAATTACATTTCTTAACACTGCATTTGAAGGAGGAAGACACGCAGGACGCGTAGATAAAATATCCTGTTAATCATCAAATATTTAATGTTATTCTGAGCCTAACTATTAGAACAGAAGTAATAATAAAACCGGCCCGAACTTTTATGAAGCTCGGGCCGGTTTTATTTCAGCCCCATCTCTGCTGTAACATAATAGTGATACGGAGATTGTTTACAAAAGGATATAGTTAATTTCTTATCTTGATACCTTTTAAAATCCAGGGAAGTCATTTTATAAATTAGCCATGAGCAATCTGATGATATTGCAGCTAAAAAGAAAAGATTTGAATGCTGTATCTTAAAAATAATCCCTGATCAGTTAAACATAAACAGATTATAAAAACAGTATAAAACTAAATAATGAACAAACATTTTTTAAGTACAAGCATCGCCTTATTGCTTTGCTTAGGCGCATGTGCACAAGGACAGAACACTGTTAAGAATAAAACAGCAGTAAAATTCAGTGCAAGCATCGATAAGACTAATGCTTACAAACATCTTTCTGTACTTGCATCTGATGAATACGAAGGCAGAGAAACCGGTAAAAAAGGTGCCTGGATGGCAGCTGATTACATCAAAAACTATTTTAAAAGTATCGGTCTGAAGGGCCCCGTACAGGGCGATTATTTTCAGCCGATAGACATGGTAACCTATAAGCTGACCCAATCAGTTTTTACCATTGATGGTAACGCCAGAGAGAATGACAAAGACTTCGTTATCCCTGCAGCTAATGTATCCCTGCAAGGTTTTACGTTTAATGCAAAAGAAGTTGTTTTTGCAGGTTACGGTCTGGATACCGAAGGGTACAATGATTATGCGGGTATTGATGTAGCGGGTAAAGTAGTCATGATATTCGCATCCGGAAACCCGTCGATGAAAGAAGAAGCAGCTCCTGCTGACCGTGCAGCAAGAAGAAAAGCCATGTCGGCCAAAAGAGAAAAATTACAGTACCTGGCTAATCATAAAGCACTGGCCGTAATTCAGATAGACCCTGCAGTAGATACACTGAATGAAGAAATGAAAGTGATGTTAGCAGGCTCTGGACAGCTGTCTTTGAAATCCGAAGAAAACACAGCCAGGATGGCAAAGGTTAAAACTTTCCCTACTATTAACATTTCTACTTCCACAGCAAATGATATACTGAAAGCCGCAGGGACTACAGTAGAAGCATTACAGCAACAGATCAGTTCAACCGGCAAACCAGCTACACAGATGATCAATATTGCAGTATCCGGAAGTGCTCAGAAAGAAGAAGTAAAAGTAAGAGCAGAAAATGTCCTGGGTTTTCTGGAAGGATCTGATCCGGTTTTAAAAAAGGAAATTTTAGTGATTACCGGGCATTATGACCATATCGGCTTAACAGTTTCCGGCACTGATAAAGTAAACAATGGTGCAGATGATGATGGTTCAGGAACTACTGGCGTATTATTGATCGCCGATGCTTTTGCCAAAGCTAAACAAGCAGGGAAAGGACCAAAAAGAAGTATTTTGTTTATGACTGTTGTAGGAGAAGAAAAAGGACTATTAGGTTCTGAATGGTATTCTGAGCATCCTGTTCTGCCGTTGGAAAATACAATTACCAACCTGAATATTGACATGATCGGCCGTGTGGATAAAGAGCACGAAAACAAGCAGGATTATGTTTATATTATTGGATCAGACATGCTGAGTTCTGATTTAAACGCTGCAGGAATTAATGCAAATGAACAGTACCTGAACATGAACCTGGATATGAAATACAATAACAGGACAGATCCGAATCAATTCTACTACCGTTCTGATCATTATAACTTTGCTAAACACGGTATTCCGGTTATATTCTATTTCAATGGTGTACATGAAGATTATCATCAGCCAGGCGATGAGGTTAGCAAGATCAATTTCGATCTGCTGGCCAGAAGAGCACAACTGGTTTATTATACAGCATGGGATCTTGCTAACCGTAAAACCCGGCCCATTGTTGATAAAAACGAAGATGGTACTCCAAAAAAATAATTTCAAAAACCTGCATAACCTGCAGGTTTTTTCGTTTAGCAGTAAGAGTCTGTTTTAAAATTATCATCCAAATTTAAACAGACTCTAAGTCTAATTATTATATTTGAACATGACGAAGATTGCTGATGAGTTTTTGGTAAAGGCAGATGAGAAGGCATTTGATGTAGATCATCGTAACACGATCAACCATAACATAGGAAAATATAATGCTGCGGTTGAAAAGGGTTTAACGAAATTTGAGAATTTAGAAAACTCAAAAAAGAAGGCGCATGTAATCAAATGGAGAGTGATGGAAAATCTGGACAAATTCTTACCGGAATTTGAGGCCAATTTCCAGCGCCGTGGTGGAAAAGTAATCTGGGCAAATGATGCAGAAGAAGCACAAAAAGAAATATTAAATATCATTAATAAAAGTGGTGGTAAATCGGTTATTAAATCGAAATCCATGACTACCGAAGAAATTCATCTGAATGACTTTCTGGAAAAAAATGGAATTACCTCTCTGGAAAGTGATCTGGGTGAATTTATAGTTCAGTTACTCGGACAGGCTCCCTATCACATCGTAACTCCGGCGATGCATCTGAGCAAAGAGGAGATTGCCAAACTCTTTCATGAAAAATTTGGTACACCAATAGATTATACACCCGAGCAGCTTACACAAAAAGCCCGGGAATTATTAAGAGAAAAATATCTTACTGCTGATATTGGTATTACCGGTGGAAATTTTCTGATTGCAGATTCAGGCAGTATAGCATTAACTGAAAACGAAGGAAATGCCAGACTAAGCACAACCTTTCCTAAAATACATATTGCCATTGTTGGAATTGAGAAAATCATTCCTTCCATGGCAGACCTTGACCTCTTCTGGCCATTGTTATCCAGCCATGGAACAGGTCAGAACTTAACCGTATACAATACTATTCTTAGCGGGCCCAGACAGCCAAATGAAACGGATGGGCCGGAAGAAATGTATGTTATTTTGCTGGATAACGGCAGAACGAACCTGCTGGCACAAAAAGAACAGCGTCAGGGACTCTATTGTATCCGTTGCGGAGCCTGTCTGAACGCCTGCCCTGTTTATAAAAACATCGGCGGTCATACTTACAATACAACTTACAGCGGGCCTATAGGTTCAATTATCACTCCTCATTTAGAGGGGATGAAAGACTTCAAACATCTGAGCTATGCTTCAAGTCTTTGTGGTAAATGTTCAGAAGTATGCCCTGTAAAGATTGATATTCACAAAATGCTGTTGCTTAACAGAAGAGATGCAGCACAGCAGCATCAGAATACTAAGATGGAAGATATTGGATGGAAGGTATGGAATTCAGGGATGTCCAAAAGATCTAAAATGGATATGTTTGGAGGAAAAATAAAGAATTTCTTTATGAAGCTTTTCTTCAAAAAAATGTGGGGAAAGTATCGTGCTATGCCTGAAATTGCGTCTAAATCCTTCGCCAAACAATGGGAAGAAGAATCTAAAACCAAACCACAAACCTGATAAATATGCACTTCGACCGGAAAGAAAAAGACGATGAAACTTTATTGTCGCTTTATAAGCGTCTCCTTTATCCCAGAATGGTCGAAGAAAAAATGCTGATCCTGCTCAGACAGGGTCGCATAGGGAAATGGTTTTCGGGTATCGGTCAGGAAGCAATTGCTGTAGGTTCCACTTTAGCGATGAAAGCTGAAGAATATATCCTGCCTATGCACAGAAACCTTGGGGTTTTTACCAGCAGAGATATTCCACTGCGTAACTTAATGGCTCAGTGGCAGGGAAAAATGACCGGCTTTACCAAAGGCAGAGACCGATCTTTTCACTTTGGTACACAGGCCCATAAAATTATAGGGATGATCTCTCATCTGGGTCCTCAGCTGGCTCTGGCTGATGGAATCGCCCTGGCAGATCTTATTGCCGGAAAAGAACTGGCTACACTTGTTTTCACAGGTGAAGGCGCGACATCAGAAGGTGATTTTCATGAGGCAGTCAACGTAGCGTCTGTCTGGAATTTACCCGTTATTTTCCTGATCGAAAACAACGGCTATGGGTTATCCACTCCTGTTAATGAACAATTCAACTGTGAACATCTGGTTGACAAGGCCATTGGTTATGGAATTGAAGGCATTCAGATTGATGGGAACAATGTGCTGGAAGTTTTTGATGCCATTACTGAAATTACAGCAAGTATCCGTGCAAATCCAAGACCCGTTTTACTGGAATGTTTGACCTTCAGGATGAGAGGACACGAAGAAGCCTCAGGAACAAAATACGTCCCTCCGCATTTGTTTGAAGAATGGTCTGCCAAAGACCCGGTCAAAACATTTGAACACTATCTGTTTGAACAGCATATACTGACAGATGACCTTTTAGAGGAAATCAAAGCAGAATTTAAGACAGAGCTGGATAAAGAAACCGAGCAGGCATTCAATGATGCTGATCCGGAGCCTTCAGCAGCTACGGAGTTGACCGATATGTACTACCCCTATATACAACAGGTTACCGGTCCCGTTGATCAGGGCACAGAAATCCGCTATATTGATGCAATCAGTGACGGATTGAGAATCGGGATGCAGCAACATTCAAATCTGGTAATCATGGGTCAGGACGTAGCAGAATATGGAGGAGCCTTTAAAATTACAGCTGGTTTTGTAGAGGAGTTTGGGAAAGCCAGAGTACGCAATACGCCAATTTGTGAATCAGCAATTGTAGGTACTGGACAGGGTTTATCCATCAATGGCTATAAAGCTGTGGTAGAAATGCAGTTTGCAGATTTTGTAACCTGCGGATTTAATCAGATTATTAATAACCTGGCTAAAACCCATTACCGCTGGGGAGAAAAAGCAGATGTTGTAGTCCGGATGCCCACAGGCGCAGGCACCGGAGCAGGCCCTTTTCACTCTCAGAGCAATGAAGCCTGGTTTACCAAGACACCCGGACTGAAAATAGTATACCCTGCTTTCCCCTATGATGCAAAAGGTCTGCTGCTGGCAGCTATTGAAGACCCTAATCCGGTTATTTATTTCGAACACAAATATCTGTACAGAAGCTTGAGCGGGCCGGTTCCTTCAGGTTATTACACCATTGAAATCGGAAAAGCCAACTGGTTAAAAAAAGGTAATCAGCTCACTATTATCACTTATGGTTTAGGCGTTCACTGGTCTTTATCCTACCTGGAAGATCATCCTGATTTATCAGTCAGCCTGATAGACCTATGCAGCTTGCAACCCTGGGATAAGGAAACCGTAGCAGCAGCTGTAAAATCTACCGGAAGGGTAATTATTCTTCACGAGGACACCTTAAGCAGTGGTTTCGGAGCTGAGATTGCTGCATGGATAGGTGAACATTGTTTTACAGATCTTGATGCCCCTGTAATGCGCTGTGCAAGTCTGGATACCGCTATTCCAATGAGTAAAATACTGGAGGACCAGTTTCTGGCCAAAAACCGTCTGCATGAAACCATCCTGAAATTAATGGCCTGGTAACTCCTTGGCACGATAATGGCCTGTTGATAACGATGCCATTATTTACCAGAGTACTATGAGAGCCATTTATTTACTATGTTTAGGAATTTTACTGTTTACACTTCCGGGTTGTAAATATTTCAAATCAACCCACCCACAAGCCGGTTTACCGGAAGAAGGCACTACTGGTATGACAGATAAGTCTATACTGAATTTTGCCGCAGCTATTGACAGAAATCTCAATGATTATAAAAGACAGTACAGCCTGATCTATCAGTCCGGTGATCTATCTGTGTACGCAGAAAAATACAGTGCACATAATGATGGGATGTTATATAAAACCTACACAGCTAACGGAACAATAAGTAATACTGTAAAAAGCTATTATTTTAAAAATGACAGTCTGATTCTGGTTAAAGAGCGCATAAAACTGATGAATGAAGAAGGTGGGATTTATAAGGATGTCCGTACCTACATACGCAATAATGTCACATTTAAAATAGACAGCCGCACAGCAAGTTCAGCGGAAGCCCTGCGTACACTTCCCTATCTGCCGGTACAGGCTGCTGACAATAAATATCCTGAGGATAATTATGTCTCTGATATCAAAGGTATAAACGATGCGATCAACGGAACAGATAAGTTTGATATGGCATTTGATAATATCTCAACTTATCCCGATGCCCTCTATATTATGCTTAAAAGCAAAAAACAGCCCAGTTACAGAGCCAGTATACTCGTAAAAAATAAAGATGCTTATATCGACAGCCTGTTGAATTTCCCTTCCCTGTTTAAAGAAGGAAAGTTAAAATTCAAATGGAAAATAGAGGACAATCTTTCTATTTATGTTCCTGTAGCCGATAGTACCACTTCTGCAAGCGGGCTGAACAAATAGATATTTCCGTTATCCAGACATTCACATCTGAAACGTTTTCTGAGTTGCTCACCCTTCTTAAATCTCCTGCCGTCTTTAATAGTGAATATAGCGTGCTCAGGCAATTCTTCAAGACGGGAATGATCAATGGCTCCGTCATATTTTTTAAGTGCTCTGGAGAGTTTTAAATCCGTACAGCTTGAAGCAGAAGGATTACTTAAATAAGTGTTGATAGCCAGCTGCAGGTCTTCAGGAAAAACCTGCTGATCCAGAAAAGGCGTCATCATCCGTTTAAAATTATGCTTCCACTCACCACCATGAGGCTTAACCTTATTCTTATGGTCATTCCAGGTCAATAAATGCGCAAACTCATGCACGGTTGTAACAAGAAAAGCATAACGGTTCAGATTATTATTAACAGATATCTTATGCCCGGATTGTTTAAAGGGATGTCTGTAATCACCTAATTTAGTTGCCCTGCTCCTGGATATCTTAAATTCACATTGAAAATAGTCAATCCATTTAGCAATCACCGGGGCTGCCGCAGGGGGCATATACTGTGCTAAAACATCAACTTTTTCCACAGTACTAAGATAAAGAATTTACTTTAAAAACTGATAGGCTATTAAACTGGCAACATAGGCCATAGCAGTCATATAGACCATTTGTATAGCAGGCCATTTCCATGATTTGGTTTCTCTGTAAACTACCGCAACGGTACTCATACACTGCATTGCAAAAGCATAAAACAGCATCAGTGCAAATCCGGTAGCAAAAGTAAAGACAGGCAATCCTGTACCAGGATTTCTGGCTTCCCTCATTTTATCCCTTATCGTGCCTGTATTCTCTTCTCCGTTTTCCACACTGTAAATAGTCGCCATCGTACCTACAAATGCTTCTCTGGCCGCAAAAGAGGTAATCAGTGCAATACCTATCTTCCAGTCAAACCCCAGGGGTTTAATTACCGGCTCTATCGTGCGACCAAGGATACCTGCATAAGAGTTCTCCAGTTTTTCAGCCGACTTGTCTCTTTCCAGTGTACTGATCTGTACACTATCCTTCTTCAGCTCAATCTCCGCATATTTCTTTTCTATTTTTTCAAAACGGGACACAGGACCATAAGTGGACATTACCCATAGCACTATAGAGATGGCAATAATTACCTTACCCGCTTCCAATACGAAAGTTTTAGACTTCTCGAACATCGTGAACAGCACGTTACCCCACCTTGGCATCCTGTAAACAGGCAGTTCCATAATAAAGTATGATTTCTCCGTAGCTTTGATGATAAATTTCATAACAAAAGCCACTATCACCGCAGCAAAAATACTGATCAGGTACATTCCCATCAGTGCCAGGGCCTGCATACTGATAACCCCGAATAATTTAGTATCAGGAATAATCAGAGAGATCAGTAAAGTATAAACAGGCAGTCTGGCCGAGCAGCTCACTAAAGGAGAGACCATAATCGTGATGATTCTGTCTTTCCAGTTTTCAATGGTTCGCGCACTCATAATAGAAGGGACAGCACAGGCAAAACTACCTATCATCGGTACAACCGACTTTCCGCTCATCCCAAACTTCCTCATGATTTTATCCATCATAAAGGTTACCCTGGCCATATATCCGGTATCTTCCAGTATAGAAATCAGTGCAAATAAGATAGCAATCTGCGGGATAAATACGACTATACCACCTAATCCTGCCACTACCCCATCCAGTAAAAGATTAGTTAACACCCCATCAGGAAGATATTCATGTCCTGTTTTAGCTATCCATCCGAACAGGCTTTCGATAAGCTCCATTGGATAAGCAGACCATGAGAAAATGGCATTAAAAATAAAGAACAGAATAAAGATGAAAATAAAGAATCCCCAAAAACGATTAGTTAAAACGGAGTCAATCCTGTCACTGAATGCAAATTTCTTCAATGCTCCCGTATCCTCAATCACACCGGATAATACAGTACTTAAATATCTGTAACGGGCAATTGTTTCTGCAGCCTGTAATTTTGAAGATTCAAAACCATGTGTTTTTCTGATCTGCTCAAACTGACGGTGTTGCTCAGCAGTATAAATATCCAGATGTTCATGCTGATGAAGGACCTGCAACGCAAAATAATCGTTATCAGTGCCCAGAGCAGTTTTCGCTTCATTGATAGCGGCAGCTGCCAGTACGTTCACATCTGTTCCCTCTACCTGCGTAGGTATATTTGTTGTATTGGCAATTGCTTTTTTCAGTTCATCCAGCCCTGTTTTACTTCTTGCAGAGATGGATACAACCTGTACCCCAAGACGTGCAGAAAGTTCATCAATATGAATACTGATTCCTTCCTTTTTAGCCATATCCGTCATATTTAATGCTAATACTACAGGAATTTGCAAGTCAGCAACCTGTGAATAAAGCAATAAATTTCTGCGCAGGTTAGTAGCATCAGCAACCAGTACAACCAGATCAGGATGACTTATATTTTTCCGGTCAGCAAGTACCTGAAAGACGATACTCTCATCCTTGCTTTTTGGATATAAACTATAGGTTCCGGGCAGGTCAATTATTTCAGCCTGCTGAGTAGCAGAAACTTTGCAGAAACCAGTTTTCTTATCAACGGTAATACCCGGAAAGTTTCCAATCTTTTGGTTTAGCCCGGTAAGTAAGTTAAACAGCGTTGATTTTCCCGTATTCGGATTACCAACTAACGCAATTTTTAGTGTAGCAGCCAAGATTTATCTAAGAAATTATAATAACAGAAGCTTCGTTTTTACGCAAACAAAGTTGATATCCCGCAACGCGGATAGCCATTGGATCTCCCAGTGGCGCGAAACGCTCAACCTCCACAACTTCACCAGGTAAACAACCCATTTCCATTAATTTTACTGACATCTCTAAGTCCGTAAAAGCTACAATAGTACCACGTTCTCCTGGATTTAACTGCGAAAGGTTCATATCTTTAATTATGCCGCAATGTACCCTTTATCAATAATAAATCCAAATAAAGCCTATGTTGTGACACCTTTAATACATTATCCGGCAGTTTATACGTTTTCCATTTACTGAATTGATACTTAATCAATAGCACTATGACAAAAACGGAACTTAAAAACAGATTTACCGGAGCAGTATTATTTTCTTCTGTTAATCCTGACGACACTGTAAACACCACCATACAAAAAGCAGTTGAACAGGCAACTGATCTGAGTTTCGTCAACTTCAGTAATCTGAACCTGAGTGAAACAAATCTCTCCGAAGCAAATCTTAATGGTGCAGATCTGCTTCGTACAAACCTTAGCAATGCAAACCTCAGTGGAGCAATGCTGAGCTGTGCAAATCTGACTGACCCGGAAACTTATAAAAAAAACGGAAAAGCAAATTTCATTTATGCGAACCTCAGTGGTGCAAATTTAAGCGGTGCAAACCTTCGTAATGTTGATTTTCACGGTGCAAACCTGAGTGAAGCTAACTTTAACGGAGCAAATCTATCTGGTGCACTTTTCAGTAATGCAATTTTAAAAGACACAGACCTGAGCAGTGCAAATCTTTCTGAGATTAAAGAAGACGTATTCAGGCTTCTCTCTCTCACCGGTAATAAAATTGAGTGTGTTAAGACGGCTTTGTTAACCGGAAATTTTGATGAGCCCTCTTATATTGGAAACTATAGCTTTCTGATGGATGTCATTACTGGTGCAAGACAAGATAAACACCAGAATACACCAGCCAACATTTTCAATGCTGCACAATGCTGGCTGATGGGAATAAACAAAGGAGACACTCCGGAAAATAATCAGATTGCTAAAATCACTATCCGGTGGATTGACGAATATTTATCCAGATAAGTAAAAAAGCCTGCCAGTTTGAAAATACTGACAGGCCTTTTTTTTACTCCCCTCCTCTTCCTCTTCCGTAACCCCGGCCGCCGCCACCGCCGCCGCCCATTCCCGGCATCTGCATATCACTCTGCATCGTTTTTCCTCCCATCCGGCTTAGCGAATAAGTAAACGAGAACATATAATATCTTTTCAGTACATTATATCTCAAATCTGTAATTGTGTTATTACTTGAAGTTCTGGAGATCCCCTGATTCTGATTCAGCGCATCATTCACTGCAAACTTAAACGTTCCCCTGTTTTTGAAAAACTGTTTGCTCACATATCCGTTCATGATCGTAAAGTTCGTATCATAACCTTCCCCTCTTCCTGTGTTCTGAAAATAATCAACATTTACAGCAAGACGGATATTTCCCGGAAACATATAACTCACATCAATAGCAGGATTTAAAGTATAATAAGTCGTATTCGCGCTGGACTGTGCCGAATAAGTTGCCCTGTTCAGTGATCCCGCAATACTTGCTGTCAGATCCAGTTTATCCATTGAAGAAACCAGTCTGTATTTATTTGTGATCGATAAATCGTTCGTGATATTTTGAATGGAGTTAGTAAAATTCACACCTCTGGCATAACTGCCACCAAGATCTATGTTCAGATTCAGTTTGTTCTCTTTTATAATTGGCACCCCAAGTGAAGAGCCCAATGTACCCTGATAAACACCACCCACGTTCACCGGAACAACAGCGATCTTTCCGAAATTCGGGTCATTCGGATCATTAATCAGCATACTGTTATTTCCAAAAGCATTAAAAGTCTGGCTGATGTTGGCAAAGATGAACAGAGACCTGAATTTAGCAAAGTCAAAATTATTATATAATACAGTCAGGTTATTAGTGAACGAAGGTTTTAAACCAGGGTTACCGATTGGAATAGTCTGCGTATTGGTATTATCAGGTATAGGCTGAATCTGTGCAATTGAAGGCTGAGAGGTAGTTCCGCGATATCTGAATACCAGTCTTTTGCTCTTGCTGAACTTATAACGCAGCTGGGCTGTAGGAACTATATTATAGAAATTCTGATTAATGATATTACCTGTAGTCAGATTCTCGTTTCTTCTATCTGTATTCTGGACCCCTACCCCTATATTCCAGTTATATTTTTCGGTATTCTTATTCAAACTCGCGCCAACTGCATTTGTCAGTGTTCTGTTTTCGTAAGTATTGGTATAGGTAAGATCAGGTATATCATACTGAGAAGTAACCGGGTTAAAATTATAAGTATATCTTTCGCTGTTGCTGAAATTATACATATTCTGATAATTCACTTCCAGATTGAGTGTTTTGCTGACCGGCTCGGTATAAACCAATCTTGAAGTATTGCTGATGGCGTGACTATTCTGATTGTTCAGCTGGTTGGTCACATCATTGGTTACCAGGTCACCCTGAGTGGTGACATTATTGATCTCGTTATTGATTTTAGCGTCGTTATCATTGATATTCGTATTCACGTTCAATGATAAAGTACGCCCCTTTTTAGCGAACTTCTTCCTTAAAAGAATATTGTTGCTAATTACCGGCGAAGTAGATTTAGTATTATAACCCTGTGTTCCTACCGTCTGATAGGCACCATAATTATTTATATAATTACTATTCTGGTTTGTCCCGCTTTCCGTATAAGTAATGTTTGGCTGTACACGGATAGACGTCGTAGAGTCAATTTTGGTATCTATTAAAAAGTTAAAACGATGATTTTTACTATCAGTAGTGCTATTCAGATCCTGATTAAAAGTAGTCGTGCTGTTTCCCAGTAAATTTTGTCTGAAGCTGGTCTGATCGTTGAAAAGTGATGTTTTATTAAAGAAATAACTTGCAGTGATCTTTGTCTGGTCAGTATAAACATCTGCAAAGTTAACACCAAAAGCATTGGTCGTTGTTATCCCCTGCGGAGGAGCTCCCGATGCTGCACTAAAACGGCCACCGCCGCCACCACCGCCATTACCGATACCACCACCCCCACCAAAATTCTGCTTATTCACATTATTAAATTGTCCGATAACAGAGAACTGCTGTTCCTGGTTGAACTTATTGACATTCAGATTAACGTCATAACGATCATTAGAGCCGTAACCAACGCTCGAATTACCGAAATAACCATTTTTCTTATCCTTTTTGGTTGTTATATTGATAATTTTCTCCCTGTTACCATCATCAACTCCGGTAAACTGGGCCTGATCAGAAAGCAGGTCAATAACCTGTACTTTATCAATCATGTCTGCCGGCAGATTCTTTGTGGCCAGTAAAGGATCATTACCAAAAAAGTCTTTTCCATCTACACGTACACGCGTAACCGTTTCTCCCTGGGCTTTGATAGATCCATCTTTAGCCACATCAACACCAGGAAGCTTTTTCAGTACATCCTCTACTACGGCATTTTCCCTAACCTTATACGCTCCCGCGCTATACTCAACAGTATCAGTCTTGACTACGACCGGAGTTACCACCCCTTTAATGACTACCGTATTTAAGTTTAAACCGGTATTTTCCATAGCCAGCGTACCTACATTGACCGAGGGGGCCGAAGCCGTTATCGTAAATTCTTTACTGACATTGTTTAAGCCAAGATAGGCGACTGTAAGTCTGTAAGGTCCCGGAGCCAGTCCTTTAATAGCAAAGGAGCCGTCAGTTTCTGTATTAATGACTCCTGCAACACTGGAGTCTTTAAGACTTTTAACCGCTACTGAAGCATAATCTACGGGTAGTTTATCTTTTGCATTAACGACCTTTCCGCTTACGGAGCCGTTTTTCACTTGTGCATACGAAGAAACGCTGAAAAGGAGGAATACGATCAGCAGAAGGTTTTTTGTAAAAGTCATCATTTAAGGTAGCTTGTTTCTATTTTCTCCCTATCTGACTCTATAAATGTTAAATGGTTTGTTTTGCGTATTAAAAGAAGGGTAACATTTTAAATACATGCATTTATGCGGCTTAAAGAACCGATAAAATCTTTTAATATCTGGTATAAATCAGGAGTTATGTCTGTTCTTCTCCTGCATAGGAGCAGAATAACTCACTTTCGGGCAGTGGCACCCTGGTTTAAAAATACTGCAGCTGCTAAGCAACCCTATCGCTAATAAAAACAGAATACTAACTTTCCTTTTCATTATAGTTGGATTTATTTAAAAACACATAAGCAAATATACCCATAAATACCCCGATCATATCCGACCCCAGATCCCACCATTCTGCAGATCTGTAGGTAAAGAATCTGAGTTGTATCAGTTCAATTGCTCCTCCCAGTGCGAAAGTAAGCAACAGGATTTTGAAGACAGTTAAAATACCAAAATTATAGCTGCGCTGATTTTTGGTTTCACCGTAAAACAATAGAATAGTTAACACAAAGAAAAAGCCTAAATGGACCATCTTATCAAATCCTGTAAAGAAAAAGCCCGATTCACCAATTGAATCAGGCATTTTCATTGTACAAAGGATTAATATAAACACCGTCCATAAAAGGGCAAGGCGTTGTTGTGAAAATACTTTGATTTTATTCATTTATTAAGCACCAACTAAAGTCTGGTAAGCAGCAGCATCTAACAATTCAGCTACCTGAGCAGCATCAGTAAGTGTTACTTTTACCATCCAGCCTTCTCCGTAAGGATCAGTATTCACTAATTCCGGACTATCGTTCAATGCAGCATTAATTTCTAATACAGTAGCAGTAACAGGCATAAATAAATCTGAAACTGTTTTAACAGCTTCAACACTGCCAAAAACATCATCTTTACTTACTTCCTCACCTACAGTATTGATATCGATATAAACGATATCACCTAATTCGCGTTGTGCGAAGTCAGTTATACCAATAAAGGCTTCATTACCTTCAACTCTAACCCATTCGTGGTCTTTAGTGTACTTTAGTTCTGATGGAAAATTCATTTTTTATTCGATTTGATTGCTCAAAGGTAATTAATATCTGCTTTATACAAAACGTTAGTTTTTCATAAGTATTGTTTTGCTTTTCAATGGTCATGAATCTATCATGTGCTACTCTATTCAGTGCTTATTCGGCTGCTTTTTACTGCACATGATGGTTTCATAAGTATTGTTTTGCTTTTCAATGGTCATGAATCTATCATGTGCTACTCTATTCAGTGCTTATTCGGCTGCTTTTTACTGCACATGATGGTTTCATAAGTATTGTTTTGCTTTTCAATGGTCATGAATCTATCCTGTGCAGCCATATTCCGGTGAATATGGAGCTGCACAGGATGATGTTTAATTCAGCGTGATTCTCAGACTAAATCCAAAATTACTGAATGAAGTATTGAAAGACTGAGATGTATAAGGTTTGGTAATGTTTGAATCATAGAAAACCTTAATGTTGAACCGCTGGTTCAGGATATAATCCACACTCGGTCTGTAAGTGATATTCTTGGCTCCCGAAGAAATCTCAGCAGTAGAGATGTCCGCTCTGTAAATCACTGTTTTGTTATCCCTGATAGAAATATCCAGTTTGAAATCCATATTATTATCCATTTTCATTTGTTTGAACAAACCAAAAGGGAACCTGAATTTAGTAGTCCGGTAACCAATTCCAAAAACCAGGTTATTCTCAGATAACTGCGCAAGCTGACTGTTAGCCAGACTCAGTCCCAGTAAACGGGTTCTGCCCATCTCAAAATTGGCCGTAAGGTTATTTTTCAAACGGGTGTCAATTCCAATCAGCGGAGCAAACTGCTCGGCAATCGTAACCTGTGAATACTGATAAAAAGGAAGGAAGTTTTTATCGTCAGCCCTGCTGCTTACAAAGCCATCAGTTTCCTGATAACGAATCAGAGAATTAAAGCCATTCACACTATAGATAGAGCGGTATGAATGTCTTAAATCAATAGATTTAAAATAATCCCCAAGGAAGTTCCATCTGGTTAATCCACCATAATTAATCCGCCAGTTAGGCAATGGAATTTTAGGCAATGAATTCAGGCTGACCTTAGCCGCATCCTGCCCCGTATAAGCTGCAATGAATGAAGATATAATTACATCCTGAGAATTTTTATCGTAACCATCAGCAAAGCCGCCGGATACTCCCTGAGAGTTCGGGTTTAATGCACCTAAACGCTGTGAAATAACAGACCTGTTGGCCATAAACTGGCTGAACAGTTTAGAAAACGTAGTCCCTGGATTTTCAGAAAATGCTGTTCCCAGAGTGATAAACGAGATACTGTAATCTCCCATGGTAGAAGGGCTCAGATTACGGAAGGCCTGACTAGTATTATCATACCTGAAATTGGTAGAATAATTCATCGTCCTGTTTTTATTGGCCGTCAGTGTAATTCTGAAATCGCGGAAAGGCTCCAGCACACTGGTTATACTTAAGTCCTCTCTCATGGTATTTACATATAATTTGGTTTGCAGAGTATCCCTGGTAATCCATCCGTTATTGATAGCCATATCCCTGATGTCACGCTGACTGCCAAATACAAAACCAAGCCCCGGTGCACCAGAAAACTTATCAATTCCAAAATAATCAGTTGTAGGTAAATAACCCGGCAGGAATATCCCCTTGGTCTGTGTATAGGCCGCATTAATATTCTTGATACTGGTTAACAGACTTAGCAGGATACCCGGTCCCCCTTCATCATTTTTAGCTCTTCTTAACGCACCGAATTTATTATACAGACTCGTAAAATTCAGCGTCGGATTGATCTGAACTGTTCTTGCATTCTGAATTGTATTTCCAAGATTGATCAGTGGATCTCTCAGTGTGGAAAGCGGTTCTGTCTGCCAGCTGAAGTTGGTTCCATAACGTGTAGCCACATTAATCCAGTCCAGTCCCGGGATCTTATTGATTGGCAGCGCATAGGTAATATTCATATTATGGCTGTAATCAGTAGTACGTCCCAGACGCAGCAGATTCTGCCATACCGTATCTCTTTTCAGTCCATTAATACGACCTTCAGGTTCATCTATTATCGAGTAATTTGTTGCATCAAAATCAAGAGTCAGTGATTTGGTCAGGTTCCATGAAATTGCATAGACCCTGGTGATCAGAAAGTTTTTATTGTAGGTCGTATTGATCGGGATGGTATTGCCCGGATCATTATTTCTCAGACTGTTCTCTGAATAAAAACGGTTCACATCAATTCTGAAATTAATGGCTGTTGGCATCGGACTAAAATTAATATCCTTTAATATGGTCAGCAGATTCGATTTGATCAGTTTATCAAAAGGTCTGTAATTTTTTGACCGTCCGGAATAATTATAAGCCAGGGAACCAAAATATGTTTTCTGTATCGAGCTTTCATTGATAAAATCATGATGCAGGATTTTAGTATACGAGTACGTTCCGCTAAAGTTCTCTATATCCCAGAGCTTAGGTGTTTTTGTTGGATCAGTACGTTCTTTATGCACATTCGTAAAGTTGACACTATTACGCGTGGTATAATCCTGTGCATATTCCAGTATAGCTTTTTTCTCCTCAGCAGATGCATTCTTTAAGGAAGTTTTCAATTCTATATCCGGCATTCTCGGATCATACTGAGGGGTACTTACCTGTTTGGAATAACTGATATAGGTTGGAATTTTTATACCGGATTTTTTAGGGAAGAATTTACCCAGCTCCATACTTGAAGAAATATCAAAGAAAGTATTATCAGACCTGTTTCTTTCACTGACTCTTTTATCCAGTGAACCAAAACCTATAGTCGATTTACTTCCGGAAATATTAACCTCGGCAAAATCAGCAAGCTGTGCATTCATTCTCGCTGCCGCAGCCCAACCGCCCCGTTCATCAAATTCAGTTAACCTGAGCTCATTAAACCAGACCTGTCCGGTTTTATCCAGACCATCATCCATACCCGGAGCCGAAACAATCTTTAAAGGATTTTTCACACCGAGCATATATACCTTCACCTGACTCATATCCGGTTGTCCCTTGATGGTAATGGTCTTGCCATCGATCACATAAGAGAAAGGCTTGGTTATATCCCACATCCCCCCGGTTGGTCCGGTAGCTCTGTTACGGGCAAGTTTGATATCCTGGAAAAGAGATAGCTGAATATCTATTTTATTGGCATCCGGCCAGATCGCATAAGGATCACTGGTATTAGGCTGTGTAACCACCAGTGGCTGTGAATATTCATAATAGTTATCCTGATTATCAGTTCCGATACGGATAAATGCACTCAGGTCTCCATTATTAACCACCGTATTACCCAAAGCTTCCAGATGGACAAACATTTCAAGTCTCTTGTATGATCTGAAATCATTTAAGGCAGTTTTAAAAGTTGCACGCCCATAACCATCACGCAGATTTCTGACAATGAAAGACAGTGACTGCTCATTTAACCTGGTATTGGTTCTGTAATTATTGAAATCCAGTTCTCTCTGAATACCCGGCGGAACCACATAAGGAATAGGAGAACGTTTTCCATTTTCCTCAATATTTACCGTACTGATTTCGATAGTTGAGTTATCAGGAGTAACCGTATTATTCAGCGCCGGATCAGTGATCAGCTGAGTACCGATATTCTGATCATTATATTTTCTCCATTCCCCTCTTACCAGCTGAATTTTGGCAAATCTTAAAATGGTGGTATCCTCAAAATTAGTCAGGAACATTCTGAAAAATCTGATGGATTTAAAGTCCTGTATGTTTCCTACTTTTTGCTGATAATCTGACAAAGGGATACGGATCTGATACCAGGTAACAGGCTGTGTTTGTCCGTTAGCCAGTTTCACCTGTGAAGTTACCGCATCAGTCACATAGTTTTTTCCAACTTCAAGGTCACCTTTACGCATAGACACCTTGTACTGAAAATACTCATCAGACTGTGTCATGTTATTATCCCTGTTTACATCTTCACCATCCGGCAGAGAAGTAGATGCAGAATTATCAATTCCCAGTTCCTGTAAAGATTGCTGAGATGTTTTTGAGTTGCCGTCTGTTCCGTTATATTTCTCATAGCGCTTCAGGATTCCTGCATTTTCCTGATCCAGCTGAGGGCCTCTGAAATAAGTATAGTTATCAGAACTTGGGTCACCTCTTAATTCACCTGCTGCTGCCGGAGTCAGTTGCGGTACAATCTGACTGATCACCGGGGCAAACTTATTTTGCTCATCGTTATCACCCAATCCGTCCAAACCAACATCCTGCGCTCTGCGGGCAGCCGGATCATTATCAAATGCCTGAACTACGGGTTGTAACTTGGGAACTCTTCCCCAGGCTGTTTCATCAAATTTTGCCGGATCACCATCAGCCGGAAGACCATTTTCCAGTGATTTTCTTCCGTCTTTCAGAATATCTTCTGAGATATTACCAATGTTAAAATACAGATCCCCTCCAGTACCATTAGTCTTATAGATATTAGGGTCCATCACCCACAGCTCTATATACTCAATATTTAAGGCCTGGAAATCGTTGGTTTCAATTCTTCTGAATATTCCACCCCAGCGTGATCTGGGATTCAATAAATCACCATTACTGTTAAAACCACTGGTCGCATAATTATAAGGTCCGCGTTTAGTCGGATAAAATGCAAGATTCAGGGTAGGTAATGAAACCGCCTGACCTGTCGGAGTTTCTTTGAACGGAAAAACTTCCTGCTCTATAATCTCTCTGACATAGTGATTCGATAATTCTGTTTTGTTATTCCTTAAACTATTGGGAATATTCGAAGCCGTTCTGTTATAAAATGTAGGATCGATATTATAAAAAGCCAGTCTGGCCCTGTTATATCCATAAGCCAGGTTATTGGTTAACTCTGCTTCCTGAAAAAGCTGCGGCGTACCTGAAATCTGCCAGGCAATTGCACTCTTTAAATCAATTACAGAACGTGAAGCTTCAAAGTCATCCAGATAACTTACCCCGCCTTTATCTCCGGCACTGTTTAACGCTTTGGGATGGCCCGGTACCAGCTGGGCAAACTCTCCTGAGAAAGAGAATTTTGAAGGTGCCTTGGTTGAAATAAATGGCAGGCGATCAACCATTTTTGTTAAAAACCTTGAGGAAGTACTATAGTTCAGATCCATACCCCAGATCGTATTGGAGATTGGTTCTTCACCTATATTAACTTTTGGAGTTAACGGCTTCTCGGAAAGGTTCATATAAGTTGCCCCTAAATTCAGCTTGTTGTTAACCTTATAGTCCAGCCTGGTTCCAAACAAAGAACGCTGCTGCAAACCAAATAATTCATTGTTCTCTGTTGTAATCCTGATGGCCTGACCGGAAAGTAATACACCCGTATTAATAATTCTTACCCTTCCACCCTGATAATCCACGGTAAAATCAACACCTTCCTGAAGCGGAATAGTACCTGAAAACACTTTTACAGATCCTTCCGGAACATTAATGGAGTTCAGGCTGAACTCCGAGGCTACCTGTGACTGATATACCCCTTTAATAATATACCGGTTCTGTTTGGTGAAAAGCTGCTGCGCCACGACCTTTGTAGAGTCATATAATGCAGTATAAGTATACTTATCAATCAGGTTCTGTTCTCCCGGACTAAACTGAGCTGCCAGATCTCTTCCAAATGGCTCTATTACCGGAAATATAATACGTCCGTTCAGCGGATCTATCGTGATATAACCCTTGCTCATATTAGTTGCAAAAGCAGCCATTCCACCATTCCCGTTAGTGCCGGTATTGCCTATATTTCCAATACTGCCAACAGAAGTTGGTGCAATACCACTGGTTGTACTGGTAAACGGTTTATCTTCTGCCTGGAAATCAAATACTCCATCCGGTTTACGGTCATTCTGCTGGTTCAGCCTGTCTAACCCGGTCAGGTTGATCCACAATTTATTCATGGTATTCATTCCTTCTGACATGACAGGTCTTTCAATACCACTTTCATTATCCAGACGGAAGATATCCAGTTTAAAGTTTTGAGGGCTGATCTGGTAACCACCGATAGAATAGATGTTTTTCATCATCAGATTCCAGGTTGGCAGATTCGTTTTGGTCGTTTCGTTTTTTAGTAATTTTGCAAAAAGAACTTTTGGATTGGCCGGATCAAAAGGTACATCAGTTGAAAATTCACCCACCTGATATTCCACACCGTTGTAGGTATAACGGAAAACTACCGCCAGAACCTCATCAGAATTCAATGCATTGTTCAGGGAAACATATCCCAGCTGAGAATGAAAAGTATATTCCCTGTCCTGCAGTTTACGGGCATAGGTTAACTTGGCATAGTTATCCGTTCCTTTATTAGCCTGAAAATAAGAAATAACATCGTTTGAATTAGTTTGTCTGGCTCCCGGAGGTAACTTACTCAGGATATCGTTAGACTGTCTTACACCCTGAAGGACAAATCCTGATGGTGCTGCAGAATAGGCTGATCCGCCTGTGAATAAAGCATTATAAGGTTGATTTTCTCCAAGATCCATTAAACCTAAAACGTCTCTTGAATCCTGCGTATTTCCGGTCTTATTCGTAATCCACACCTCTACCTTGGTAATGTTTACACCCGATAACAGATTGGGTGCATTCATCATGGCTTTGTTATAGTTATCCCTGAAGAATTTTGCTAAGAAATAATGTTTGTTTGCTTCATAATTATCACCTCCCAGCCGGTACTCATTATGCTGGGCCCCATTACTGATCTGCAGTTCCCTGGATTGTGACTTCTGCTGGGTAAAGACAGTGGTTACATTCAGTTTTCCAAACTGTAATTGTGTCTTCACCCCAAAAAGGGCCTGCGTCCCGGTAATCAGTGAAGTACTTAAAGGCAGACTTACGTTACCAGCTTCTATTTTCTTGATAATATCATCTTCCCCACCTGTATAATCCAGCTTGATCTGATTCTCAAAATCAAATTGAGCTTCGGTATTATAATTCATATTGAGCTTTAATTTCGTTCCGATGTTTCCTACCAGATCCATCTGAATTCTCTGGTTGAAATCGAAATTGCTCTGCACTCTCTGCTGTTCGTTAAACAGCGGATTTTCATTTTTATTTCTGCGGCCTAAAAAGGTTAATTCTGCTTCACCTCTGGGCTGTATACTGATCTGATTGCCTCCGAATATTTTTTCAAATGCAGGATTATTGACAGTCAGACTTGGAATTACCCCTGTCTGACGTATCTCATTTGCCTCTGCGTTGGAAATTATACGCCAGTTATCCCTTTTAATTTCAGAATTGACCAGGCGCTGGTATTCTTCTATAGTCAGATACTGAGGAGGATTAAAATATCTGCCGCCTACTTTTTCTCTGATGATATAACGTTTATTTACGGCATCAAACTCCACTTCCCTTTTAATATTATCAGGTAGCGGAGAAAATGAATTATAGGGCTGACGAATCCCCAGCCGTTGTTTTTCTTTCAGCCCAAAGTTATTCCGGGTGGTATCCGCATTGCGGTCCTCCGGATTCACTTGTGAGAAAGCTTGTTGTCCCCAAAAGGAAAAAATCAGTAGAATGATTAATGTAAAAGTGTTTCTCAAAGGCCAGGTAGTTTTGTATTATAAGTTCTTTAAAGCTATTTTAATCATCTGTTCAACAGTTAAATCTTGTCCTCCATTCTTAATTGCATTGTCAATTGCTTTCTCTGCCGGTGCTTTCGCAAATCCAAGCATCGTTAATGCAGATAATGCCTCTTCTCTGACAGTATGATTCAGTGGTGCGGCTATCAGCGATCCCGTACCCTCTTTTTTCAATTTGTCCTGAAGCTCTAAAACTAAGCGCTGTGCTGATTTAACACCGATACCTTTGATACGTTGTATCAAAGGTAAATCAGCGTTTACTATAGCAGTTTGAATTTCGGCAGGCGTAATAGACGAAAGCATCATACGACCTGTATTTGGTCCGATACCGGAAACCGATATCAGGTGTAAAAACAGTCTGCGTTCTCCTTCATCTATAAAGCCGTATAAAGTATGTGCATCTTCTTTAACATGCAGCCAGACATATATTTTGCAACGCTCACTATCTCCCAGACTGCTATAGGTATTCAATGATATATTGATGTGATACCCAATACCACCAGCCTCTACCACAATATAAGCAGGACACTTAAAAGTCAGCCTGCCATCAATATAGTCATACATAATTTTTATTCTTTACTCGTTTTTCTTAATAATCCTGTTCTTTTGGGTTTTGCACCCGCCTGTTTTCCCTGTACATCCAGTACAGCGATAGTCACCATATTCACAATCTCCCTTACCGAACTTCCAAGCTGCACAATGTGCACCGGCTTTTTCAGCCCCAGTAATATTGGTCCTACAGCTTCGGCTTCACCTAATTCCTGTAATAATTTATAGGCAATATTTCCTGATTCCAAATTTGGAAAAACCAGTGTATTCGCCGGGCTTTCCGCTAATCTACTAAAAGGAAAGTTATCTTTTAATAATGAATTGCTAATTGCAAAATTTGCCTGCATTTCTCCATCTACAAGAATTTCAGGATGCTTGTCATGCAATATTTTTACTGCCTGTCTTACTTTCTGGGGAACAACACCATCATTAGAACCAAAGTTAGAGTAAGAAAGTAAAGCAATTCTTGGTTGTATATTAAATTTAGCTACAGAACGTTCCAGCAGCAAAGTCAGATCGACCAGTTCCTGTACAGTAGGATCAACATTTACGGTAGTATCTCCAAAGAAAACCGGCCCCTTCTTGGTCATCATCATATACATTCCGGCAACCCTGTTCACTCCTGCTTCAGTTCCTATAATCTGCAGTGCAGGTTTAATTGTTGAAGCATAGTTTTTAGTCAGTCCTGAAATCATCGCATCAGCCTCACCAAATTCTACCATCGAAGACCCAAAATAATTCCTGTCACGCATTAATTTAGTAGCCTCAAAAAGGGTAATACCCTTACGCTGTCTTTTCTGATACAGTGATTCTGAATACTTAGCCATACGTTCAGGCTCCTGGAAAGGATCGATAATCAATACGCCTTCCAGCTCCAGCGCTGTTTCTTCAATAATTTGCTGAATAACCTCTTTATTACCCAGTAAAATTGGGATAGCTATGTTTTCATCCTTAACAATCTGCGCAGCTTTTAAAATCTTATAGTTATCTGCCTCAGCAAAAACCACACGTTTAGGATCAGATTTAGCTTTATTCGTGATCGCACGCATAATGGCATCATCGCCACCCAGCCTTTGTTTCAGTTCTTCTGCGTAAGCGTCCCAGTCTGTAATAATTTTACGGGCAATACCAGAATCTATAGCTGCTTTGGCTACTGCCATGGATACGTTGGTAATTAATCTCGAGTCCATTGGCTTTGGAATGATATACTCCTTACCAAATTTGATATTTCTTTCATTATAAGCCATATTAACAGCTTCCGGTACAGATTTTTTTGCCAGTTCTGCAATTGCTCTGACCGCAGCTATCTTCATTGGCTCGTTAATTCCTGTTGCTCTTACATCCAGAGCTCCTCTAAAGATATAAGGGAATCCCAGTACATTATTCACCTGGTTAGGATAATCAGAGCGGCCTGTAGCCATAATCAGATCTTTACGTGAACTGACAGCAAGCTCATAAGCTATCTCCGGATTAGGATTAGCCATTGCAAACACAATCGGATTACGGGCCATTGATTTTAACATCTCTGCAGTTACACAATCAGCAGATGACAAACCAATAAACACATCAGCATCTTTCAGTGCTTCTGCCAGTGTCGACAGATTTCTTGCAGTAGCAAATTCAGCTTTTGTAGGATCCAGGTTTTCGCGCGTATTACGGATAACCCCGGATCTGTCACACATCACCAGGTTTTCTTTTTTAGCACCCAGGGAAATATACAGACGGCTGCAGGATATTGCTGCTGCACCTGCACCATTAACCACAATCTTAATTTGAGCTATTTTCTTCTTTTGCAGTTCGCAGGCGTTCAGTAAAGCTGCTGCAGAAATAATTGCAGTACCATGCTGATCATCATGCATAACCGGAATATTCATGACCTCTTTCAGTCTGCGTTCTATTTCAAAACACTCAGGGGCTTTAATATCCTCCAGGTTAACTCCGCCGAAAGTCGGTTCAAGCGCTTTAACGATACTGACAAACTCGTCTACGTTAGTTGCATCAAGCTCCAGGTCAAACACGTCAATGTCTGCAAAAATCTTAAACAATAAGCCTTTACCTTCCATTACTGGTTTAGAGGCTTCCGGACCTATATTGCCCAGTCCCAGAACTGCTGTTCCGTTACTGATTACCGCTACCAGGTTCCCTTTAGCAGTATATTTATAAACATCTTCTTTATGATCTGCGATTTTCAGACAGGGTTCAGCTACTCCCGGAGAGTAAGCCAGTGCTAAATCTCTTTGCGAATTAGTCGGTTTGGTTGGAATAACTTCTATCTTGCCCGGCCTGCCCTGCGAATGGTAATCTAATGCATCTTGCTTCCTGTTAATTTTGCTCATACGTTTGTTTTGGATAAAAGATTCAAAGTTACAATTCTTTTAATATGCCTATAAAATAAAAACACTATGGTGTTCATAAATTTAACGCAGATTTAAAACATCTATACAAGATAGCACAACCGCTTGAAAAGCAAAATTAAACCGCCTTAATCAATGCTTTTTTTTAAGATTGCACGAAACGAATATGGATAAATATTTTAGTAATAAGATATTCTGAACAGGAATGAACAAAAAGAACGGGGCTATATTATAACCTTTCTGATGCTCCTGAGCGCGATTTTCCTTTGGCTTTATAAGAAATGTATTTCTTCCCGGATTTGCCCTCATTCACTCTGGCAATTCCTGATTTTCTGGAAACAATTAAACGCTGACCAGGAACAATATTACTTCCCTTCAGCTTATTCCATACTTTCAGATCCTGAACTTCTACATTGTACCGATCGGCAATTGCACTTAAATTCTGGCCGGCGCCAACTTTGTGATATTTAATCCCATGCCCGCTTTCTGCAGAGGCTCTCTGCTTTTTATGCAGTCTTCTGTCATCATTGGAAGCAAGAATAACCCGGGTACTGGTTTCCACGACATTGTTATTCAGCACCTCATAAATACCTGCAAAATTTGCAAGACTTACCTTGGGTATGATAATACGCTTGGGCTGATCTGCTGATCCGTTAACGATTTTTTTCTTGTAGGAAGGATTCAGCGTACATAGATCACTTTCTTCCATTGCCAGAGCCTGAGCCAGTTCTGGTAAAGAGACGAATCTGCTCACCTGTATCGTATCGGTTTTAATGGCAAATAATGATTTTTGCGCTTTAATCTGATGTTTATCAGGACAGTTCATCACATAGATCGCTGCAATAAAAGCAGGAACATAATTGCGTGTTTCCTGTGGCAGGAAAGGTCTGATTGCCCAGAAATCTCTTGAATGTGCTTTGGCAATAGCCCTGTTGACATTACCGGTACCACAGTTATAGGCAGCAATAGCCAGTAACCAGTCACCCAGTTCACGATAAGCAGCTTTAAAATAGGCCGCAGCCGCATAACTGGCCTGAATAGGATCTTTGCGTTCATCTACAAAATTATCCATGTTTAATCCATAGTCTTTGGCTGTGGAGAACATAAACTGCCATAATCCTGTCGCACCGACCCTGGATATAGCATGAGAATTCATTGAAGATTCTATGATTGGCAAAAACTTAAGTTCCGAAGGAACATCATAAGCTTTAAGTGCATTTTCAAATATCGGGAAATAGTATTCAGAAAGTCCGAGCATTTTACCCATCATATCCTTTCTGCCGCTGTAAACATCAATATAACGCTGCACTGATTCATTATAGCTCAAAGGAATTTCTCTTTGAATGGAATCCAGGCGCTTTTTATAGGCAAAATTATAATTGTAAAACAGTGGGTTTTCCAATACCTGGGGAACTGCAGTAGTATCACCTGTATATGTAGTGGACAGAAAGCTGATCGGAGAAATGGAATCCAGCCTGTTGATCTTTTGTTGTGCGCTGCTGCTGAAAGCGGCGAAGGTTAATAGACAAAATGAGAGGATAAGTACATTTCTTTTCATAGGCGGTCCTTGCAATAATGCAATTATTATCTTTGGTTTATGATCCGGGTGGAAATAAATAAGTAAAACTCTGTGACAGCGAAAGCAGGCTTCCTTCGTCAAAGTGTTTACCCATTAACTGAAGACTTAACGGTAAACCCAGCTTATTATTGCCCAGAGGGATAGCTATTGCCGGAACCCCGGTTAATGAGGCCAGTACAGTAAAAATATCGGCCATATACATCACCAGCGGATCCTGTATATTTTCACCTATTTTAAACGGTGGCGTGGGTGCAACCGGTGTAAGGATAATATCGAAATCTGTAAAAAGTGTTTCAATTTTTTCTCTGATCAGGCGTCTTACCTGCTGCGCTTTCTGATAGTATGCATCATAATATCCTGCGCTCAGTACAAAAGTACCCAGCAGGATTCTTCTTTTCACTTCTTCTCCAAAACCTTCAGCTCTGGATTTTTTATACAACTGATTCAGGTTTTCTGCCTGCAGATTACGGTGACCATAATGCACCCCATCATATCTGGAAAGATTAGAAGATGCTTCTGCTGCTGTCAGTACATAATAAGTAGGGACAAGATAGTCCAGCAGATCAAAAGACACATACTCAATCGTGTGCCCCTGTTGTTTAAACTCTTCTATTGCCTGCAGAATCGCAGTCTTAATTTCAGGATCAAGAGCTTCACTTTCCAGTGTTTCTTTTAATACAGCAATCTTTTTTGGAGAAGAGGTATTTAGTGCTGACAGATAATCCGGAACAGGCAAACGCGATACTGTACTGTCATCCTCATCAGCTCCTGCAAGTACTTCCAGCAGTAATGCAGCATCACTCACCGAAGAGGTAACCGGCCCAACCTGATCAAAGGAAGAAGCGTAGGCAATGACACCATATCTTGAAATGCGGCCGTAAGTTGGCTTTAAACCAAAACAACCACAGAATGCTGCAGGTTGTCTGACCGAACCACCAGTATCGGTGCCCAGTGCAGCTAAACACATGTCAGCCTGTACTGCTACTGCAGAACCACCCGATGAACCACCTGCTACTCTTTCAGTATCTGCGGCATTCTTTACCGGGCCGTAATAAGACGTTTCATTAGAGCCGCCCATTGCAAATTCATCACAGTTGGTTCTGCCAATGATAATGGCATCCTGTTCAATCAATCTGCTGACAACGGTAGAAGAATAAGGAGAAATAAATCCTTCAAGCATTTTTGAAGATGCAGTAGTAATATGATCCTTATAAAGAATATTATCTTTTATACCAATCACCATCCCTGCCAGTTTACCGGCTGTACCATTATTTATTTTCTGCTGAACATGAACTGCCTGTTTACTGGCAGAATCAACAAACACCTCATTGAATACATTGAGGTGTTGCTGTGTTTTTATTTGCGTAAAATAATAGTCGAGTAAATCAGGAAGATCAAGCTTTTTTTGTGCAATAAGCGCTTGTATCTCTGACAGAGAGTTATACTTCTTCAATTATAAAAAGGGATTAAATCTGTTTAAATTCTGATAAACCTATTGTGGTTTATGTGTGTTGTTAGTATCAACAGGATCATTATCTGCTCCGTCTTTACCATCTTTAAATTCTTTAACGCCTTTACCCAGTCCACGCATTAATTCAGGAATTTTTTTACCGCCAAAAAGCAGCAAAACAACTACTAGAATAATAATGATCTCTGGGGTACCCAGTGCTGCTAATATTGTTGTGTTTAACATGGTTATTGAGTTAAATTTTGTTTTTTTCTATTTCCGATGGGGTTTCTGCAGCTGGAGTTTCCGCAGGTACTGTTACCGGTGCAGAAGGATCAACATGAGCAGAGTTGTTTGCATCATGAGCTTCTGTGCCTGTTTTTGGAGTTGAAGGATAAGCTGCGTCAGTAGCTTTGATTTCATCCTCAATATCCATTGCATTTATATTCCGGTGAATCTCTCTTTTCACTCCTTCCGAAGCGTCTTTAAAATCTCTTATTCCTTTTCCCAGTCCTCTTGCCAGTTCAGGTAATTTTTTACCTCCGAATAACAGCAATACAACTGCAAGGATAAGCATGATCTCACTGCCGCCCATATTTAAAAATTCTAATACTATTCCAGTATACATATCCATTCAATTATTATGGTAACAAATATAAACATTTTTCAGGCGCACCTCTTGTATTTTATGTCAGTTCTAATGGCTTTCTAATGTCATTAAACTGATACATTGGTCATTCTGCTGAAAATGTTCCGTTAATGTCCGTTCTTAATTATTTTGCAATCCAGGATTCAGGATTCAGTTTTGACTGTCCTCTCATAATCTCAAAATGCAATACAGCCCCATCAGACGTAGTGGCAACCGTACCGATACTCTGGCGGGTTTCTACTTTTTCACCCTTTGATACACCGGATGACTTTAAGCCCTGATAAATTGTAAAATAATCACCATGACGTATCGCCACCACATAAATACCCTGTATAACTCTGACAAACAATACCTCACCACCAAATACTGCACGTACATTTGCGCCGTCACTGGTCATGATATTCACCCCGTCATTACTATAGCTCGCCTGACCTTCAGTATGTCTTCCAAACCCTTCTGTAATAGATCCTGTTGCAACCGGCCACGGCAAACGTCCTCTGTTATTTTCAAATCCCGCCGATAATCTCGCTGCCTCAGGAGTTGAAGTCAGATAATTACTATTGGTTTTTGCTTTCTCAACAGGAGCTGGTTTACTTTCTGCCCTGGCCTTTGCAGCCGCAATTCTGGCCTCTTCTTCTGCTTTCTTTCTCGCTAAAGCAATCTCACGGTTAATCGCATTTCTAATCTCCCGGTCAATAGCGGACTGTTGTTTTTTTCTTTTGGCAATATCACGTCCAAACTCTTTTTCCTGTTTACTGAATTTATTCAGGACAGAAGCCTGTTCACTTTTGTTTTTTGCCAGTTTACTCTGCTCAGTCTCCTGCTCATGCAGTAAACTGCTTTTTGCTTTTAAACTCTTATCCAGTACAACAATTTTATAATTCAGATTCTTTTCCGTTCCCTGTATATAATCAGCCTGTTTTTTACGGTACTGGCCAAATTGCTGTAAATATTTTATTCTTTTATAAGCCTGATTAAAATCACGCGCAGCGAAAATAAACATCATCTTATCGTATGAATTTTTATTGCGCTGTGCAAACCTGATCATTCCGGCATACTCTTTTTTAAGCTGTGCCAGCTGTCCCTGCAATGAATGTACGGTGTTTTTATTCTCATGGATCTCGTTATCCAGGTTTTTAATTTCTGAATTGATCACCGTGATTTTATTCTGCATCAAACTGATCTTTGCACTCAACGCACGTATCTCACTCAAAGTAAGCTTTTTACCTTGAGACGCTTTATTCAGATTTTTCTGCAAAAGTTCAATTTCACGCTGGATAGCTTCCTTTTTTCTCTTTAACTGAGAACTGCTTTGGGCAAAGCCCGTTGACGCAAACGTAATAAACAGGAGAAACAAAAGTAATTTGTGTAGCTTCATTGCATCAAAAGTATAAAAAAATTAGTTTATTATCTCAAACCTCTTAGGAAGAGTAAACGGAAAATCAAGTTGAACATTGCGCTCTATTTTAGAGAAGTCAAAAGCCAGGTTGGTTATCTTAACACCCGAAACAGCATTGATTCTCACCACCGAAGGAAATAATGCATCAGTCACCTGCTGATAATCTGAATAGGCAACTTTCAGTGATTTTCCAGCTTTCACCTCATTCATACTCAGCTCTGAAGTCTTTAGCAGTGTATTGAACAGAACCTGATAGGCCAGTTCTCCCTGAGCACCTTTGATTTTAAATACACCAGTATCCGAATCAAGCGCATCCGGATCATTGGTAAATTCAGCAACGGTATTCCCCGAAAGGATAGATTGCAGCGTCTTAAAAGTAACCTGTTTGCTGGTAAAATTGTTCAGGTAACTGAATGGTTTTTTCACGCCTACTGACTGTAAATTGTTACGTAAAAGTACACTGTCCGGGGTGATCAATGCCCTGGCTACTTCAATTCCGGCAATAGCAGTCACACTTGCCCAGATTTTCTGATCTTTCTGAATCCGGATAGTCATGCTCACATTATTGACATTACCATTCATCTCCAGACTTACTTTTCCTTTAAGTGACAAAGTATTAAATGGAATGTCTTTCCCTTTCAGCAGCAAGAGATTTTCTGCCATGTGATTATTTACTACAGGCAGAGGGCGAACATCAGGTGCCTTAACCAGATTTTTCTTTGCTTTGCAGGCCATAACCGTGCTTAACAGCAAAAGAACCAGCAGATTATTTCTTAAAGTACTTTTTCTCATCTATTTTTCTTTTTAACAGGAGAGAGTCATTCCCGGCATCCCGGGATTTCTTCCATTGAATTAAGGCATCGTCGGGTGCTCCGGTATGAAATAAAATATCTCCGTAATGCTCAAGATACACACTATTTTCAGCTTCATTATTCTTCAGCGCCTTTTCTATCCATGTTCTGGCCAGCTCATACTGTCCCATCCTCAGCAAAATCAGGGCATAAGTGTCAGCTATAGAAGCATCCTGTGGTAAAGCCCTGGCTGCAACAGTAATCAAAGATACCGCTTTATCCAGATTCTCATTTCTTAACGCCAGGTAATAGGCATAATTGTTCATAATCAGATAATTTTGCGGGTCCAGCTTGACTGCCTTTTCAAAAGCAGCATCAGCAGCTGCGGCTTTTCCCTGATCAATGAGAATTTCAGCCTGCAAAGCCAGGATCAGGGCCTGTAATTCTTTATTCTCACCATCCAGTGCCATAGCAGACCGGATATGCTCCATTGCCGCCTGATTCTGATTTTCCCTGTGCAGGGCGAAGGCCATATAATAATATAAAATGGCCTGATTGGGATAGACAGACAGTGCATCTTCGCCAATAGCGATCATTTGTTTATACTGCCCCATCAGGATGGATATATTAAGCACTTTCTCCCATACGCCATAAAGCTGATCAGTTAATCTGAGTGCTTTTTTATAGTGATGGAGTGCTGCCGGCAGATTCCCTGTTTCATAGAGTACATCTCCATAAAGTGCCAGAAAAAGCGGATCATCCTGATGTGTGCCTGCAATACTTTCCAGCACAACGGATGCCGCCTGAAATTTCTTTTGTGAAAGATACAGCGTAGCTGTTGCCATAGCCTCAGTGCCATTTACTGCCGGAGCAGCCTCTTTCGGACCATCTGTAATTCTGCGGCGGGCTCTGTCCAGAGATTCTGATGGGCCATATTTTTTTTCCAGCAACGCATAAGCAGCCAGCGCCTCTTCTTTTCTGCCAGATATAGCAATGGCATTAGCTCTGTCAAACTGATAACTCTGCTGTCCCGGAACCAGACGGATCAGCTGGTCAAAAACAGGAATCAGGCGATCCATACTGCCGGTACTTTTATAAAGTTCGGCCAGTAGTTTCCAGTACCAGGAATTATTCTGATCAATCCTGACTGCATTTTTTATCGCCGTTTCTGCTTCAGGCATTTTATTCTGTCTGAAGTTTAACAAGGCTATTTCATACCACGCAGCTGCATTATCTGCATCAATCGCGGTTATTTTACTAAAACTATCATTGCTCTTTGCATAATTCTCTTTGAGTTTATCACTCAGACCTGCAAAGAAAAGTTGTTTAATGCGTACACTGTCTCTGGCAGAAACCGGTGTCCGCTGAGCGGCTGATTGCAGCGCCAGCAGAAGTATACTACATAAAACAACTATCCTGTTCATTTGATCTTCTATTTACCGGTATGTCCGTAACCACCTTCACCACGTGCAGTATCACTTAATTCTTCTGCACTTTCCCAGGTAATGGTCTCATGTTTTGAAATCACCATCTGTGCGATACGGTCACCATTATTGACTACAAAATCAGTATCTGAGAGATTGATCAGCAATACCTTGATCTCTCCGCGATAATCAGCATCAATTGTTCCCGGAGAATTTACAATACTGATTCCATGTTTATAGGCCAGACCACTGCGCGGACGGATTTGTGCTTCATAGCCTACCGGAAGTTCAATATGTAAACCAGTTGGTACTAATACACGCTGCATCGGCTTAATCACCAGCTCTTCGGTTACAAAAGCTCTCATATCCATGCCTGCTGCATGTGCAGTTTCATATTGAGGCAATGCCAGTCCTGATTTGTTGATAATGTTAATCTTCATCTTGTTATATTTATTTGTTATTAAACCTGCCCTGTTCCGGCAGGCTCTTGTTATTTTCCTTTGGAAAGAAGCACTTTAAGTTCATCTTTTTCTATATAAGCTATCCCTGCAAAGAACAGCAGCAGCAATCCGTTTCCGATAAAGATATTTCTGTTAAAAACCCAGAAAGACAGAATCACCAGGATTACCGAAGTAATTAAATAACCCGAGATCCGCTTTAACTGATATGGAATCGGATAATATTTCTGCCCCAGTATATAAGACATCACCATCATCACAAAATAAGCCAGCATAGAAACCCATGCAGACCCCATATAACTATATCTCGGGATCAGTATAAAATTAAAAACAATAGTAATCACCGCACCAATTACAGACAGATACAATCCGAAACGGGTCTGATCTGACAGTCTGTACCAGATGGAGAGGTTCATATAAATTCCCAGACAGACATACCCGAATAAAAGGTAGGGCACTGCCGGCAACCCTGACCAGTACTGGGCAGTATGTGCTTTATCTCCCTTGATGAAATACTTCAGGATCTCAATATTGGCTACTAAAGCAACAAACAATAAGGAAAGTGCAATTACAAAATAATGCAGAATTGTAGCATAGGTTTTTCTTGCATTCTCCTGTTTGGCGTGACTAAAAAAGAACGGCTCCGCTCCCAGTCTGAAAGCAGTAATAAAAATACTTAAGAAAATTGCAATCTTACAGACTGCCCCATAGATTCCGACATCAATATCAGCCACTGCCTTTGGTAACAATTTACTCAGTACAATTTTATCCAGATTTTCGTTGATAATAAAAGACAGATTGGCTACCAGTATAGGCCAGCTGTAAGAAATCATCTTTAAAAATAACTCTTTATCAAATTTAAACCTGATCTGCATAAATTCAGGCAGTAACAACAAAAAGGTCAGTATACTTGCAACCAGATTAGAGATAAAAACATAACCTACCCACTGATAATGATACCAGCTTTCAAACCAGGCCGACAGGGGCAGATGATGTTTGATGATTGCCGGAATAACATAAATAAAAACAAGATTCAGCCCAACAAAACTACCAATGTTCAGGAACTTGATCACGCTGTATCTGAATGCCTTATTATCTGCACGGATTTTAGCAAAAGGAATGACACAGATGGCATCCACAAATAAAATTCCCACAAAATATCTCACATACTTCTGATAGTCCAGTACCTGGGCCTGCTCCCCGTTATTAATCCAGGCAGCAATTGAATCAGCAAAAACAGATCCTGTAATCAGAAACAGCCCTGCAATAAAGGCTATACAGATAAAGGAGTTATTGTATACTGCGTCTTTTTTATCTTCATGTTTATTCAGATACCTGAAATAAGTACTTTCCATTCCAAAGGCCAGTACCGCATTAATCAGTGAGGCATAGCTGAAAAGTTTGGTCAAAATACCAAAGGTGCCGGGCAGATATGCCCTGACATAAATAGGAGTTAATATAAAATTGAGTAGTCTGGATAATATGGTACTGACACCATATACTGCAGTCTGACCTAAAAACTTTTTTAAAACTGACACTTGATATGGTTAAACGGATAATAAAGCGACTTATTTCTTAATGATTTCAAAATTACGATAGTTTTTCAGTTCTCCGGGTGTGATCTCTACCTTTTCTATCTTAGCCCGGTCCGGCCCTTCATTACACCATTCTTCAAAAATATCCAGCAGGGTATCGTCGCCTTCAGCTTCAATATATAAACTGCCGTCTTTTTCATTTTTGATGATTCCGCGAACCCCCATCTGATCGGCTACTACTTTTGTGGTATATCTGAACCCCACTCCCTGCACTTTTCCTGTTATTCTTATAATTATCTGCTTCATTTCTCTGTTTTATTTTTAATTCCGGCTGCTACGGCCAGCCGGGAGCCGGTTTAATAATTGAACTGACTGATCCTGTCTTTTTCGGTCAGAAATCCCTGCCATATTTCATTTAAGATAGCAGCCGCAGGCTTAATTTCTTTCAGCAATGCAGAAACCTGACCAATCTCCAGTTCCCCTTCTTCCAGATTTCCTTCAAACATACCTGATTTTGCTCTGGCACGCCCTAACAAAACTTTTAATGTTTCTGCATCTGCACCTTCAGCTTCGGCCGCAGCGACAGCAGATTCAAAAGAGTTCTTTAATAACCGTACCGGAACAAGTTTCTGCATTCTCAGTTTAGTATCTCCTTCTGCCGCTCCGATAATCCTTTGTTTGAAGGAAGGATGTGCTGATGACTCTTCGGCCACTGCAAAAGCAGAACCTATCTGAACCCCATCAGCCCCCAGGGCCATTGCAGCTAACATGCTGCGTCCTGAGGCAATACCTCCAGCTGCAATCACAGGAATTTTCACCGTATCTGCAATCATCGGAATCAGACACATCGTTGTCGTTTCTTCTCTTCCGTTATGTCCTCCGGCTTCAAATCCTTCGGCCACTATGGCATCAACTCCGCTGGCCTCTGCTTTCAACGCAAATTTAGTATTGGCCACCACATGTACCACGGTTATATTTTCGGCTTTCAGAAAGCTTGTCCATGCTGCCGGATTACCTGCAGATGTAAATACAATTTTCACACCTTCTGCAACCAGTATCTGCATAATCTCTTCAACATTCGGATAAAGCAGCGGCACATTTACTGCAAATGGTTTGTCTGTTGCTTTTTTGATTTTTTGAATATGCTCACGTAACACTTCAGGATACATAGAACCTGCCCCTATAATCCCTAAGCCACCAGCAGCTGATACCGCAGCTGCAAGTTTCCAGCCGCTGCACCAGATCATACCCGCCTGAATAATCGGATATTGAATATTAAATAAAGAAGTGATACGATTTGACATATATATTTATATTATTCTCTGAATACGCGTATTGTTGGTGATCAACCCATCTTCCAGCTGTTCAATCAAATTCACCCCCGGCCTCTTTCCTATTTCAAAACTGCCCAGCTCTGATTCCATCCCCAGGAACAACGCTCCGTTTTGTGTAGCCCAGCACAATAACTCCTCAAAAGGAATCTGCTGATATTCCTGCAGTGTCTTCATCTCGGCCAGGATACTTAACTGATGATTGCTTGCTAAACTGTCTGTTCCCAGAGTAATCATCACTCCGGCTGCCTGCAGCAAAGCGACATCGGGCAATCTGTTTTCAATATACAAATTCGCATTGGGACATAAACACCAGTAAAGATGCGGATGCTGTGCACCGGCAAATGCTATATCCTCATTGGTGGTAAAAGTATTGTGCACCAGTAATGTTTTTGCAGCAGCCGATAAAAGCGGCAGATAACATTGCAGAGAGGTTTTCCCTTTTGCCTGGAAGAAACTGATGTCTAAACCCAGGAATTCGTAGAGTTTCAGAAAATGCCCTTTTTTATATTCAAAAAACAAATTTTCATCAGCTGTTTCCTGATTATGGATAGAGACTGAGTCAGCTGCAGCTCCTGACTCCTGCGCAATCTCTTTAAACAGTTCTTCAGAAACTGAATAAGGAGCATGAGGAACAACCGTCGCTCTTAAAGGCTGAAAAGCAGCTCTGGTTTCTACTGCTTTCTGAATAATTTCCTTTGCACGTGCCGGATTAAAACCCATCACCTCAACAAAGGTATGATAGTAAATTTTACTGCTGAGTTTTACCGTTCTGGAATATATCTGGTTGGAAATATCGCCGGTGGCAACAATCCCATTGTTATACATTGCTGTATCTGCAAGCTGCATGGCCTGTTCAATTTCAAGCTCAGAAGCCTGTCTTTGCTGCATCACCTGCTGTACAAAACCCGGTAAACCGGTATGTTCAGGTATTTTTCCGACAAGATGTGATAATTCCAGATGACAATGTGTATTGACCAGTCCGGGTACCAGTACGCCATCGTAATACCTGATGTCTTTTATATTTAGCGTTTCTCCTTCCTGCGCAGTCAGCACAGCTGTAATGATACCGTCATCGCTGACCGCAATTATTCCATTTTTTAAAGGTGCGCTGCTGACCGGATAAATCCATGTTGCCGACAAATAAGAACTCATATTTACAAATTACGGTTATTCTGCCCAAAGCATAAAAGAATATACCGAGAATTTGGCTTTCGCCTGAAATCTGCCGGAGAGACCTGACCAGAAAAGGGCCTGATCAGGTGTTCTAAGGGCATTGAGAAGACATTAAAAGGGGGTTGGAAGGACCAGGGTCATTGCAAGGTCCTTCCAACGTCCTTCCAACCCCCTGTCAATGTCCTTTCAACACGGTTTTTAACCGCATTAAAAACACTGTTTACTGCGCCAACCGGGGTTTTCTGTTTTGCTCTCGCTGAGGCTGATTATTGCCGGTTCCCTGTCAAAAAAAAGAATGCTGATTTTTAAGGTTTATTCCTCCGGTGAGAGAATAAAAGGGGGGAAATCATCCACGTTTTTTAAAGAATAGCACGATAAACAATAATTTTGATAGTATATATGGGTATAAATTGATTACTTTGTAAAAAGAAATACTATTATGTCCGATTCTACCACCCGATTAAATAAATACATTAGTGAAAGCGGCATGTGCTCGCGCAGAGCAGCAGACAGATACATTGAACAGGGAAATGTGTTTATTAATGGCAAAAAAGCCAAAGTTGGCGACCAGGTTTATTTCGGTGACCTGATTACGGTAAACGGACAGACAATTGAGCCTAAACAGGTAGAAAACTCTATTTTACTTGCCTTCAATAAACCTGTAGGTGTTACCAGTACTACCGAAGCCGGTGTAAAAAGTAATATTGTTGATTATGTAAACCACAGTGAAAGAGTTTTTCCTATCGGAAGACTAGATAAAGATTCTCAGGGGCTGATCTTCATGACCAACAATGGTGATCTGGTTAACAAAATTCTTCGTGCGGGTAATAACCACGAAAAAGAGTACCTGGTAACGGTAAATAAACCACTTACAGACCAGTTTATTACCGGAATGGCCAAAGGTGTCCCTGTTTTAGGGGTAATGACCAAAAAATGTAAAGTAACCAAAGAGAGTCCTTTTATATTCAAAATCACCTTGATTCAGGGTTTGAACAGACAAATCAGAAGAATGTGTGAGCATTTCGGTTTTGAAGTGACCAAACTGGAACGTACCCGTATTATGAATATCAACCTTAAAGGTTTACCTGTAGGGGAATGGAGAGAATTAACTCCTGAAGAACAGGATGAAATCAATAAACTGGTTGCCAAATCAAGTTCTGCTCAGCATACGGCTCCAAAAAGAGTGGCTAAAAAAACAAAAGAGGCTCCGGAAGAAGCTAATGTCACTCCTAAAAAAGCCTTCAGAGCGAGACCATCGGGACCGTCTAAAGGAAAAACTCCGGGAGCAGCTTCGGCAAGAGGCGAAAGAACTGAAAAACCGGCAAGGGGATCTAAAGCAAAACCTGCTTCAGGCTCTTCTTTCAAGGCTCCTTCAGCTTCCAATGACTGGTTCAAAGGCAGCGGACCGAGCAGAAGATCGGTCAGACCAGCGAATGGAAAACCTGGTGCAGCAGGAGCAAAAACCAAAAGTCCGAAACGTTAGTTGAACTAAAATCAAACACATCAGGGTTATTCGTTCTGAATACCCATTCGATATCATTTGTATGACCTTAGCCGAATAACAGCGGCAAAAGGTCATACAAATTTCATAACTTACTAAAAACAAGTAAGTTCCAATGAAAAATTGGGTGGCTTATTATTTTTAGGTAACTTTGCATCAAATGCTAGTAATAACTAAAACTGATATCCGTTCTCTGAGTCTGATCCAGCTTCAGCAGCACTTTACTGAAATGAAAGAACCCGCTTACCGCGCCAAACAGGTTTACCAGTGGCTTTGGGAAAAATCTGCACGTTCTTTTGAGGAAATGAGTAACCTGTCTAAAGATCTGAGAAAGAAACTGGATGAGAATTATACCATCAATGCTGTTGAGGTAAATAATTCGCAGTTTAGTAATGATCATACTATCAAAAACACTTTTCGTTTGTACGATGGAAACATCGTTGAAGGGGTATTAATCCCGATGGAAGAACGAATGACAGCCTGCGTAAGCTCTCAGGTTGGTTGTAGTTTGACCTGTAAATTCTGTGCAACGGGTTATATGGATAGAAAACGTAATCTTAATGCGGATGAAATCTATGATCAGGTTGTATTAATTGATCAGCAGGCGAAAAAGAACTACAATGCTCCCCTGACCAATATCGTTTATATGGGTATGGGAGAACCACTGCTGAATTATGCCAATGTATTAAAATCCATAGAGCGGATTACTGCTCCTGATGGTTTAAATATGTCGTATAAAAGAATCACCGTTTCGACTGCAGGTATTGCTAAAATGATCCGGAAACTGGGTGATGACGGGGTAAAGTTCAATCTGGCGCTTTCACTTCATGCTGCTGATGACAAAAAAAGAAATGAAATTATGCCTATCAATGAACAGAACACCTTAAAAGTTCTGGCTGAGGCTTTAAAATACTATTTTGCCAAGACAAAAAATCCTGTTACCTACGAATATATCGTCTTCAATAATTTTAATGATGAAATTCAGGATGCAATGGATCTGGCCAAATTCTGTAAGCATGTACCCTGCAAAGTTAACCTGATTGAATATAATCCAATTCAGTTTGCAGATTTCATTAATGCTGAAGGAGATAAAATCGATGCTTTCTCTAATTATCTGAAAAGTCAGGGTATCAATACAAATATCAGACGCAGTCGTGGTAAAGATATTGATGCAGCCTGCGGTCAGCTTGCTGTAAAAGATCAGGCATAATTTAACTGATTCTGCTTAATCGGGATTACATTACCATATGTTCCTGATTAAACGTATTACTGCCGACTTTTTCCATTTACTGTTCCCGGACTATTGTAATGCCTGTGGAACAGCCTTATTTTATGGTGAAAAAACCATCTGCACTGGCTGTCTGTATGACCTCCCCTATACCGATTTTCATCTTTATCCTGAAAATCCTGCTGCCAGACTGTTCTGGGGGCGAATTCATTGTCATGAGGTCATCGCCCTGCTTTATTTTAAAAAAGGAGGAACAAAAGTTCAGCAGCTGATTCATCAGTTAAAATACAAAGGACAGAAAGATGCCGGATACTTACTGGGCTGCATGCTTGGTGAAAAACTCCTGAAAACCGGATCAGAAATGAAAGCGGACCTGATTATTCCGGTACCGCTTCACTGGAGCAAAGCATACAGCAGGGGCTATAATCAAAGTAAATGCATTGCAGATGGGGTAGCTAAAGTTTTACAGCTGCCGGTAAACACCAGGTTGCTCATCCGGCAGAAAAATACAGCTACACAAACTAAAAAAAGCAGATATAATCGTTTTGAGAATATGCAGACTGCATTTAAAATTCTTCAGCCCGGGCTTTTGAAAAACAAACATGTACTGCTGATTGATGATGTCATCACTACAGGTGCCACATTGGAGGCTTGCGGAAAGATATTGCTGGACAATGGGTTAAGCAGGCTATCTATTGCGGCAATAGCTTTTACAGCTTAAAATTATTTACAATAAAAATTATGCTGATGAATAACATTTTGATTTTATGCTCGTTTATATATTCGAGAGCGTTAATTTAGATGGTAAGGGTCGATATTTTCTTTATAGAAATATCGGCCCTTTATCTTTTAAGGCTTCCATAATTATCTTTTTTCGTCTGATTCAGACCCTTTTATAAAAAAAATCATTTGAGTTCAAACAAATCAGCTCCTAAACTGGTTTATTATCTGAGAGCGTTAATTTAGGGGTCGGAATTTCTGTAATAGATTTCCGGCTCTTTGTTTTTAAGGTTATCAGTAAGGGACTTGTCTACTCTTTTTTTCTGGACAGAAATCCAAAAAGCAGATGTTTGATTTCTTCGGGATTAAACGGTTTTAAAACATGTCCGTTCATACCGCATTCTTTAAACTTATAATGATCATTTTTAAGTGTAGAAGCAGTCAGTGCAATAATAGGAACGTTTTTATAATATGACCCGCTAATATCTCTGATAATACCGGTAGTCTCAAAACCATCTATTCCTGGCATCTTAATGTCCATAAAGATCAGGTCATAACTTTCGGTCATAATCTTCTCTATAGCTTCATATCCATTAATTGCTGATTCAATTTCCAGCCCCCACTTACTTAAAATGCGTTTGGCTATCAGGATATTAATTTCATTATCATCCACCACCAAAATTTTCCTGCCAATAAAAACACTCATTTCTGTACTGTTTCCGGGAGGTGCTGATAATTCTGCTGTTTTACTGAAGGCAATTTCAAATGAAAAAGTTGTTCCCTCACCTTCTGTACTGTCTACAATAATATCTGAATTAAACATCTGAAGCAGCTTCTTGGTAATAGCCAGCCCCAAACCTGTTCCTCCGTATTTCCTGGAGATATCAGTTTTTGCCTGGGTAAAGGTTTCAAAGATATAATTCTGTTTGTCTTTGGGAATTCCAATTCCATTATCGGCTATCTCAAACCGGATCACTGATTTTTCATCGCTCTCTCCTGCCAGACTCAGTTTAAGCTGTATCTGACCATTCTCTGTAAATTTGATCGCATTGCCCAGAAAATTCATCAGGACCTGGTACAAACGGTTTTTATCGCCCGAAACCAGTGCAGGTATCAGCGGATCAAAAACCAGATTTAACTGATTTCCTTTTTTTCTGACATTTACCTGCAAGGAATTCACTATATCATTGGCCAGTGTTTTCAAGTTAAAAGGGAAAACTTCCAGCTCCATTTTACCAGTCTCCATTTTTGTAAAATCCAGAATATCATTAATGATATGCAACAGATTTTCACCAGAGAACTTCAGAATATTCAGATCATCGATCTGTGATATTTTAGGGTCATTATCCAACAGTAAATGTGTCATACCTATTACGGCATTCAAAGGAGTCCGGATTTCGTGACTCATGACCGAAAGGAACATTTCTTTAGCTTCACTGAGCTTTAATGCCTGTTCTTTGGCCTCAATCATTTCTTTCTCTACCTGCTTGCGCTGTGTAATATCTGATATCAGATCTATCTGCCGTTCAACTTTTCCCTTATTATTGATAATAGGTGTATTGGAAACAGATAACCAGATCGGTGATCCGTCCTTTTTCTCTGCATGTACCTCTATGGTGTAAGACTGATTATTCCTGCTCTTATTTCTCGACGTGGCAATCAGCTCCTGATCATAAAAATTCGGAGAGAGAATGTTACCTAAATGATGTCCGTAAAGTTCTTCTTTTTTATATCCGGTTAATTTTTCAAGGGATTGGTTTACCCAGGTTGTAATGCCTTCATTATCCTGGATATTAACACCGGTATTGGTTTTACTGGCTACCATAGACAAGACCTGAAGCTCTTCTTCTGCCCGTTTTTTATCCGTAATATCAATAATAATTTCAACTTCGATGTCTACATTACCTCTGTCATCGAGCACGACTGTATTATAAACTGACAGCCAGATTTCCTTCTTATCTTTCCGGTAAGCAAGCATATCAATCGTAAAAGACTGACGTTGTTTAGTCAGTTTTCTTACTTCTGCAATTAATTCCAGATCAGTATTGGGCCCGATAATCAAATCTCCAAGACGCTTTCCCCTGACATCTTCCAGGCTAAAGCCGGTTATCTTCTCAAAGGCTGCATTGACCCAGGTTACATGGTTATCTGCGTCATTGATCACTACAGCATTATTGACTTTACTGGCCACAAAAGACAACCGCATCAAATCACTCTCAATCTTTTTATTATCGGTGATGTCTCTGCCATAGGTATACCAGCGGCGATTCTTGGACACCAGCGACCAGCTGATCCAGCGAATGATCTGATCCCGGCCAACTACACGGAAATCAATATGAAGTTCTTTATAATTGCTTTTCAGCCCCGATTCGATACTTTTGATAACCCGGGGAACATCTTCAGGATAACATACATCTAAAAGCCCCAGTTCCATTGCTTCGGCTACAGTATAGCCCAGCAAACGGGTCACAGCTTCATTAACAAACAAAACCTTTCCTCTGAAATCAAGAATACAATGAATTTCCGGTGAGACACCGGTAATATCCAGCAGCTCCTGACAACGCGTAACGCTCGAGCGGATCTGTTCATCTTTCTTTTTCAGAACCAGATGCACTACAACTTCTTCAGCTATACTCTTTAGAATATCTTTCTGATTATCATTCAGTTGACGGGGAACCTGATCAAACAGGCAGAGCGTACCAAGGGCATATCCATTATCATCAATCAGCGGTGCTCCGGCATAATATCTGACATTGGGTGTACCTGTGACTACGGGGTAATCAGCAAAACGGCTGTCCTGTAAAGTGTCGGGAATTTCGAATACACTATTTCCTCTGATCGTATATTCACAAAAGGATTGTTCACGGGGGAACTCTTTTACTTCGGTTCCGACAGCAGATTTAACCCATTGCCTCTCTTTATCCAGAAGAGAAATCAAGGCAATGGGCATATTAAATATTTGTGTTGCCAGTCTGGCAAGGTTATCAAAGCTTTTCTCTACGGGAGTATCGAGGATGTGATATGTGTACAAAGCACATAATCTTTCCTTTTCACTAGGTGATAATACTCCTGTATTTATTGGCATAATTGATTAACCCGTATTTGTTACTTGTATAATGGAAAACCTGCAACCAATTCAGTCACTTGTCTTCTCACTTCACTCAAATGGGCATCATCTTCCGGATTAGTTAAAACCTGATCTATTAAATCAACAATTTTCTCCATTTCCTGCTCTTTAAATCCTCTGCTTGTGATTGCAGCAGTTCCTACACGTATACCTGAAGTTACAAAAGGAGATTTATCGTCAAACGGCACCATATTCTTGTTCACGGTAATATCTGCTTTTTCAAGCGCATTTTCTGCAACTTTTCCAGTTATATTTTTATTACGCAGATCGATCAGCATTAAGTGATTATCTGTACCTCCGGAGATGATACCGTAACCTCTGTTCACAAATGCTTTTGCCATTGCCTGAGCATTAGCCTGTACCTGCTTGATATAAACAAGATATTCGTCACTTAAAGCTTCGCCAAATGCAATTGCTTTAGCTGCAATAATATGCTCTAATGGTCCACCCTGAGTTCCAGGGAAAACAGCCATATCTAAAACGGATGACATCATTCTGGTTTCCCCTTTAGGAGTTTTCAAACCAAATGGATTTTCAAAATCTTTACCCATCATGATCAGTCCGCCACGAGGACCACGCAGTGTTTTATGGGTCGTTGTGGTTACAATATGACAGTGCGGAAGCGGGTTAGCCAGCAAGCCTCTTGCAATCAGTCCTGCAGGATGTGATATATCAGCAAGAACCAATGCACCAATTTTATCAGCTACGCTACGGATAAATGCATAATCCCATTCTCTTGAATAAGCAGATGCACCGCAGATAATCAGTTTTGGACGTTCAGCCAAAGCCACTTCTTCCAGTTTTGCATAGTCAATCAGCCCGTCTTCTTTTTTTACTCCGTAGAAAAGTGGTTGATACAATTTACCTGAAAAATTAACAGGAGAACCGTGTGTTAAGTGCCCGCCATGTGACAGGTCAAATCCCAGAATCTTATCGCCAGGTTGTATTACTGCCAGCATCACAGCTGCATTAGCCTGTGCACCAGAGTGCGGCTGAACATTTACCCATTCAGCACCAAATAGTTTTTTTGCACGTTCAATCGCAATGTTCTCAACCTCATCAACTACCTGACAACCGCCATAATAACGTTTGCCTGGTAAGCCTTCAGCATACTTGTTAGTTAATACTGAACCCGCAGCTTCCATTACCTGTTTGCTTACGAAATTCTCTGAAGCAATCAGCTCAAGGCCATTTTCCTGACGGTCTAATTCCCTGTCAATCAAATCAAAAATTAAAGTATCTCGTTCCATTTATCAAAGTATATTTTTGTAAAAATAATCATTTTCACCAGAAGCTGTTGAAATTTAGATGCTCAAATTGTTTATAGTTTATTTATGGGTTTAAATAGCTTAAATGCCCTATCCCTCAAACCAAAAACGTTCCTGTTATTTGAATGACTATTATTTTGTGTTTATCTTAACTAAAATCCCGTACTTTGTATATTGTTGTCTATTAAACCCTGCATGGAAAACTTCAAATCTCCATTACTACCAAACATAAATTATCCTGCTGACTTAAAGCAGTATAAAGAAGATGATCTGGAACAAATCAGCCAGGAATTACGTCAGTACATCATTGATACTGTTAGCGTAAACGGGGGCCATTTTTCTTCCAGTCTTGGTGTTGTAGAGCTTACTGTTGCTTTACATTACGTTCTGAATACTCCTTATGATAAATTAGTCTGGGACGTGGGCCATCAGGCTTACGGCCATAAAATTCTTACCGGCAGGAAATCTGTCTTTCATACCAACCGGTTACTTAATGGTATAAGCGGTTTTCCGAATATCAGTGAAAGTGAATACGATACCATGGGTGTTGGTCACTCTTCTACCTCAATTTCTGCAGCATTGGGTATGGCTGTAGCTTCACAGTTAAAAGGTGAAAAAGACCGTCAGCATGTAGCCGTAATTGGTGATGGTTCAATGACTGCCGGACTTGCTTTCGAAGGACTTAACCACGCTGGAATTGAAAATTCAAACCTGCTGGTTATTCTGAATGACAACTGCATGTCTATTGATCCGAATGTTGGTGCACTTAAAGAATATTTAACAAATATTACCACTTCTAAATCTTATAACCGGTTCAGGGATGATATTTCAAATGTACTGATCAAACTTTCTGAACTTGGTCCTAATGCACATAAATTCGTCAAAAAGATAGAGAAGAGCATCAAAGGGACTTTATTGAATCAAAGCAACCTTTTTGAATCGTTAAATTTCAGATATTTTGGCCCGGTTGATGGTCACGACGTGAAAAAATTAGCTGCTGTGCTGAAAGATCTTAAAGATATTCCCGGCCCCAAGCTATTACATTGTGTAACTGTTAAAGGAAAAGGCTTTGCATTAGCAGAGAAGGATCAGACCAAATGGCATGCGCCAGGTCTTTTTGATAAGATCACCGGTGAAATTAAAAAGTCTGTAACTGATAAACCGCAGCCACCAAAATACCAGGATGTTTTCGGACATACACTGGTTGAACTTGCTGAGGCTAATAAAAATATTGTAGGGATTACCCCTGCTATGCCTTCGGGATCATCGATGAACATCATGATGAAAGCAATGCCTGACCGCGCATTTGACGTGGGTATTGCTGAACAGCATGCGGTTACTTTCTCTGCCGGATTAGCAACGCAGGGCATGCTGCCTTTCTGTAATATTTATTCCAGTTTTATGCAGCGCGCTTATGATCAGGTGATCCATGATGTGGCTATACAAAACTTAAATGTTGTTTTTTGTCTGGATCGTGCAGGTTTTGCAGGTTCTGACGGCGCAACGCACCACGGTGCTTATGATCTGGCTTACATGCGCTGTATACCTAACATGACTGTTGCTGCCCCAATGAACGAAGAAGAGCTCAGAAACCTGATGTATACGGCACAGCTGGAAAACATGGGGCCTTTTTCTATTCGTTACCCCAGAGGAAATGGAGTGATGGTAGACTGGAAACGTCCTTTCAAAACTATTGAGGTTGGAAAGGGCAGAAAAATTTGTGATGGAGAGGAAGTCGCTATTCTGACTATCGGAAACGTGGGTAACTTCGCTGTTGAAGCTTGTAAAGACCTAAATACGGAAGGTATTCATCCGGCACATTATGATATGCGTTTTGTTAAACCTCTGGATGAGGCTTTGCTGCATGATGTTTTTAAACGCTATAAAAAAATAATCACTGTAGAAGATGGCTGTCTGCAAGGCGGGATGGGTTCAGCAGTTCTGGAATTTATGGCTGATCACCATTACCAGGCCAATGTAATCCGTCTGGGTATTCCGGATAAGGTTGTTGACCATGGGGAACAGAGTGAGTTATGGGCAATCTGTGGTTATGATAAGACCGGAATTATAGAAACGGTAAAAAAGATGGTGGTGGGCAGAACAACTGCTACTATCGCTTCTTAAAACACATTTCTCTTCAGAGAGAAATTGTTTTGATATCAATTACAGGAAAATAAAAGGCCCCCGGTTTAAATAAACCGGGGGCCTTTTGTATAGCAGAAAAACTCTTATTCTTATTCTACAGTTACGGATTTTGCCAGATTTCTTGGCTGATCCACATTACATCCTCTTAACAAAGCAATATGATAAGAAAGCAACTGTAATGGTATAGTAGCCAGTAATGGTAAGAAAGCCTCACTTGAATCAGGAATCTCTATACAATAGTCTGCCATTTTACGAACTTCAGTATCACCTTCAGTTACAATAGCCAGAACAATTCCTTTTCTTGCTTTTACTTCCTGAATATTACTGATTACCTTCTCGTAAGAAGAGTTTTTAGTAGCGATCACCACTACCGGCATTTCTTCGTCAATCAGTGCAATCGGGCCATGTTTCATTTCAGCTGCCGGATATCCTTCAGCATGGATATAAGATATCTCTTTTAATTTCAATGCACCTTCAAGAGCTACAGGAAAACCACTTCCTCTACCCAGGAACAGACAGTTTCTGGAATCTTTAAATTTATGGGCAATCTCTTTGATCAGCTCATTAGATGCTAAGGCTTTGGTGATTTTCTCAGGAATACAATCCAGTTCAGTTAACAACTCTACCAATTTGGCTTGTGTCAAAGTACCTTTCTGCTGTGCCATATAAAAAGCCATCAGTGTAAGTACAGTTACCTGAGCGGTGAATGCCTTTGTAGAAGCAACTCCAATTTCAGGACCGGCATGGGTATAAACACCTGCATGAGTAAGTCGTGGAATAGAAGCTCCGACAACATTACAAACTCCAAAAATAGTTGCCCCTTTTTCTTTGGCCATTTCTATCGCGGCCATAGTATCTGCTGTTTCTCCGGATTGAGAAATTGCAATAACCACATCCTTTTCGGTAATAATCGGATTTCTGTAACGGAACTCTGAAGCATACTCAACTTCAACCGGTATCCTTGCATACTCCTCTATTAAATACTCTCCAACCAATCCCGCATGCCATGAGGTTCCGCAGGCAACAATAATTATCCGGTCTATATTTTTAAGCTTATCAGCATATTCTTTGATTCCACCCAGCTGTACTCTTCCTTCGTTAGGATATATACGACCTCTCATACAATCTCTGATAGATCTGGACTGCTCAAAAATCTCCTTTAACATGAAGTGCTCATAACCACCTTTTTCAAGCATCTCAAGCTTAAGTTCCAGTTCCTGGATATAAGGGGTCTGTATGATATTATCCAGTCGCTTAATCAGTAACTCATCACGTTTCAGAAAAGCAATTTCATTATCATTCAGATAGATTACATTTTTTGTATACTCAATAATTGGTGTAGCATCCGAAGCAATAAAATATTCTCCTGTACCAACACCAATCACCATAGGACTACCTTTTCTGGCTGCTATAAGCTGATCAGGATGATCATTGTCCATAATTACAATAGCATAAGCACCACTAACCTGATGTAATGCCAGACGCACAGCTTCCAATAAGTCTGTATTCTCTTTTTTATAGATTTCTTCAACCAGATGAATCAGTACTTCTGTATCGGTATCACTGTTGAAGATATGGCCTCTTGAAAGCAGTTCTTCTTTCAGTGTAGCATAATTCTCTATAATTCCATTATGAATAATGGTTAATTTACCATCATTGGAAGTATGAGGATGTGAATTCCGATCAGATGGTTCACCATGGGTTGCCCAACGGGTATGTCCCATACCTATAGTCCCTGACTGATCTTTTCCTTCAGCAAAATTTTCAAGCTCCTGAACCTTTCCTGCTTTTTTGTATAAATGCAATCCATCAGGATTAATCAATGCAATTCCTGCACTGTCATACCCACGGTATTCTAATCTTTTTAAGCCCTTCAGCACAATTGGCCACGCTTCTCTATAACCTATATATCCTACTATTCCACACATATTATTCTAATATAAAGGTGTAAATCTAGTCAATAAATGAATTATTTATATTAAAATAAAATTTGGACTCTCCATTTGGGACAATTGTCTCAACACCACACATTGGATAATTTCCCGTTTAACAAAGGGTATACATGCATACTGATGTCATTAATTCGTTTTAGCTTAGAAAAATGAATCTGATTGATTCTACAGGCACCAGATTGTGGAGTTTCTCTACACTAAATTATGTACAGTAAAAAACTAAAATACTCATTATCAATTAATTAAATAGATAAAAATCATTGGCATCATTATCTAGTATGTGTTCATACGAATCGTCGTATAAAACATTTTTAAAATATAGAAATATGAAAAATTTAATTTTAGGTGCAGCCATATTAGCATTCGCAGGAGTTTCAACAGTTAAAGCAAACGATATTAAAAACCCTGTTGCTATCGTATCTCAACAAGACAGTACAACTAAAACTCCGGTTAAAATTGAGGAGTTACCTGATGCAGTAAAAGCGACTTTAACTTCAGATAAATATAAAGACTGGGCGCCAATTGCAGCATTCAAAATAACTGATGCTAAAAAAGCTGAATATTATCAGGTTGATGCTAAAAAAGGTGAAGAAACAGCTTCATTAAAAATTGGCAAAGATGGCGTTGTAATTCAATAACAACACCTCAATATAAAGAGAAAAAACCTGCCCTTTAAAAGGGGCGGGCTTTTTTATGTCTAATAGTCTGATTTCAATGCTGTCATTACCCATAACACCTTTGAGTTATCCACATTTTCATGTGAATAACTCAATAATTGAAACTTATCAACGCCTGCTATTTCTGGTCTTTATAGTTAACTCAGCAAAAACCACTAAAACAAACAACTGATAAACAAATAGTTAAAATTAAATTATTAAGACACGTCTCCGAATACAAAAAAAAAGTTATTGACAGTTATAAACATCACCCGGTTAAACCAAAATAAGATATCAGTTAACGAATGAGCTTACTGAGATAGATTGGAAAGAACAATGGCAGTTTTCAATTGTTTGTGTTAAACAGATAATAGGTTAATTATGGAACACAAAGAGAATGAACACGAGATAAAAAATCTAAGCGCATTAAGCAGCAGTGTTTTTGCGGTTAAAGATGGCCAGCCAGATATTATTAAATGGAAAGTTGTCAATTCAGCTCAGCAATTCATAGGTACAATCACTGATTTATTATTTGACAGGGAGCAACAAAAAGTACGCTACCTGGTACTCAACCTTAAAGGAAATGTATGGCATATTGAAGAACGCGAGGTTTTAATTCCTGTCGGTGTAGCAGAACTGAATAAAGATACTGAACAGGCAACACTGCCAAATATTACGGCACAACAGATTAGTGTACTGCCAGATTATAAAAAGGGAAATAGCATCGTATCGACTGATTCTGAAGTATACGGACATAAAGATTTTGACGAGGCGAGTGAAGACGCTAAAAAATCTCATGGAAGTTACACTGATCACATCCCCTATCAGATAATCACAAAGGTCTATCAGGAAGAAAATAAAGCAGAAACTGCTTACAGATTGCTGATCAGCAATGGTTTTACAGAAGGTGATATAAAAATCACCATTTACAACCCATTGAATGGCGTCACCGATCTTCTGGGTAATAAAAATACTGATTATACAGGAGATGGCTCCAGAGATGAATATATCTTAAGCCTCGCTGCAAACACAGCTGCAGAAGCAACACTTGCACATCTGTTATTAAACAACAATGATGCATAATCAAAATAAGCTGGGCAAATCTTTACCATGATTCGGTTTTTGAATAAAGTATTGCGTTACACATATAGCCATAATACTGATAAACAGACAACTACATTACATAAAAGAAAAAACGGTATACCAGGTCATAAGCGCTGATTATTCCTAATGGGAGTAAAATCAGACCGCTCAGCGCGCCTTTTTAATCAGAGTATGGCAAGATGTTTGTCTGATAGCTGACATCTCCAATGAATTTAAACTCATGTCAACTCAATTGAAGGACACTATGATTAAAAACTCAGACTTTAGTGCATTGGCGACTAATTTTCGCGATTATATCACCCGAAATAAAATAATCTACGAGAGAGATCAGCTGATAGAAGATCTGACTACCAGAAATCAGGATCTGAATCAGTTTGCCTATATTACTTCACATAATCTCCGTGCCCCTTTATCTAATCTGATCGGCCTCATTGATATTCTCAATTACGACCATCTGGATGAATATAATAAAACAATTGTAGACATGTTCAGGGATTCAGCTTCCAAGCTGAATGAGACTATTTATGACCTGACACAAATGCTAAGTATTAAAAGCAATAAAAAAGTAATCGTAGAAGACGTTAGTGTTTCCTGTATATTTAAAAAAGTCTGCAATTATTTCAATAAACAAATCCTCAAACTGGGAATTAATATGCACACTGATTTCCTGTGTGAGATGATTCCGTTTCCCAAAAGCTATCTGGAAAGTGTACTCATGAACCTGATGTCCAACTCCATAAAGTATAGTTCGGCCGGCAGACCACTGAGAATCGAAATTATTACCAGGAAAAATGAGGATGGAAATGTAGTGCTTATTTTTACTGATAATGGTATAGGAATCGACCTCACCAGATATAGTGATAAAATTTTCGAACTCAATCAGCGTTTTCACAGCCATGTTATCGGAAGTGGCGTCGGCTTGTTTATTACCAAAACCCAGGTCACTTCAATGGGGGGCAGAATCACTGTTGATAGTGAAGTGGACAAGGGCACTGCTTTCACGATTACGTTCAAATCAATATAATTTATGTGACATCAACATGTGTCATTATTTTAGCGATTTAGTATTCCTTTTAGCTATATTTTTGTAATTAACGTATTTCAAAGCTCATGAAAAAGATTCTACTCCTCATCGCCGCACTGCTGGCTGTCATCACTCTTTTCAACCTGAAAGCCAGTGCTCAGACTGTAACTGCAAATGTACCACTTAGCATCGTACTGGCAGACGCTTTCTCCATTACATTGGGGCCAACTCCTGACGTAGTTTTCAATTATTCAACTGCAGCTGATTATGCAGGAAGTAAAACGGTGGCTAAAGCCAATCATTTTACTGTTGTCAGTAACAAATCATATAGTGTAGCTGTAAAAGCTACTGCCGAATTCAATACGATTGTAGGTAATGCAACGCCGGTACCTTTAAGTGTTGTACAGGTCAGCATAGATCCAAGCACACCAACTACCGGTGCAACTTATGCTACTCCTGCACTGACCACAACTAATCAGGCACTGATTACTGCTGCCTCTCCAACTGTTGCTACAGCCTTTAATGTAAATTATTCTATTCCAACTGCTGCCGCCCTTATTGGCAAACAGAGCGGAACTTATGCGACAAATGTCGTCTATACAATTACACAACCATAATCATCTTGATGAGGTTATTAACTGCTCTATTCACCTTAGGCCTTGCTACTCTGCTGCTAAATACAGCTAGTGGACAAGGCTTTTCTATTTCTCCTTCCAGAATTTTTTTTAGTGGAAACCCAGGCGAAACTGTCAGTCAAACTGTAACATTTGGTAATACCTCGAAAACAACGCTTTCCTTTATAACCAGAATACAGGACTGGGACAGAGACTCAGTGGGTACCAAAATATATTACGACAGCAATACAAAACCCTTATCGAATGCTAAGTGGATAACGCTCTCTTCAAATGCTGTTTCTGTACAACCAGGAGAAAATAAACAGGTAATTGTGTCATTAACTATTCCGCCAGACGCAAAACAGCTAACGCACAGCATGCTTTTTTTTACACAGGTAAAAGAACAGGAAGCACAGCAGAAAAATGCAGCCAAAATTGGTCTTAATGTCTTAATGGAGGTTGGTGTGCAGGTTTATTATGTCCCAAGAGGCTTAAATGCCGGGGAACTGGAATTCCTTTCGTTCGACGATCGCGGAATATATGATAATGGTAAAAACAAAAGCCGCAGACTGGCGCTGAAAATACATAACAAAGGGAATCTGAATAAAGATGCCTTTATCCGTTTCGAATTAACCAATAAAGAAACAGGAGAAGAAATTAAAATCAAACCTGAAGTCATTGCTATGCTCCCCGATGCAACACAATGGGTTATTGTTGATTTACCAACTGATTTAAAGGGCAAATTCCTTGCCGTTGCTTTGCTTGATGCCGGATCTACTTATGATTTAAAAGTTGCTGAAAAAGAGATTATATATCGCCCTTAGTGTTGTTTTTTACTGTTTTATAGTTGGAAATGCCAATGCGCAGTTGACGATCGACCTACCTGAAGCAAATATTTCGGGACAAACCAGCTATCTGGTCAATTTAAATAGTGGTGCATCTCCTTTTTTAAGCTTGCTGTCTGCAATAAATGCTAAAGCAAGCGGAACAACTCTTACTCCTACGCCCGGTACACTGCCTGCTATTCCTTTAGCTCCAAACCTGATCAATATGAAGGTAACTTCAATTGGTGGTGTAAATCTCCTTTCTGGTACAAATCAGATTATACTTTCCAGTGTATCACAAAACATTTATTTTGTCGCCGTTGGCCTGCTAAGCGGCACCATGCTTGTAGATTATACCGTTTCTCCTGTGGGGGTTGCCTGGGCGGCCGGAAGTTATGCGACAACTTTAACTTTTACAGGTGGGATTAATCCGGCTACGCCAACGCTTACACTTAATGTACCAGCTTATATCACTTTAAACACACTGGCACCGGCAACAATACCACTTAACGTCACTTCATTTGCCACCTTCAGAAATGCCCTGGGTATAAGCAGCAATGTAAACAATGATTATTTTACCACAGTACCCACATTAGTAGATCTAAAAGCCAGCAGCAGTACATTTTCATTTTCTACTACCCAGCCATATAATCAGTTACCCGCGGCAAATAATGTTAACCTGATGAGCTCTGTACTTACCGGACCCTATGGCGGCGCCGCACTCAATCTTTCTGCCAGTGACCAGTTACTAACTGTTGCTGCTGGTATACCAGTGGTTGCCACAAATAAAAGCAGTCTGACTTCAACATTAAGTATTAGCGGGGCTAACCTTAAAAGTAATTTTGTACAGGCTGGCACCTATACTGTTCCTGTAGTCTATACGATTTCTAAAACGGCTTCTTCTTTCCCGGCTTCCCTGCCATCAAAAACCATGAACAGTTCTGTTCAGGTGAATGTCAGTAATATCATGGAAGTGGTGGTCCAGGATCCATCTGTAACGCTCACTGTAAACACAGTGACAAAGTATCAGCAGGGAGTTACCACTACCATGCCAAATCATGTTAAGGTAAGCAGTACTGTACCTTACAATGTAACAGTGAAAGCAAGCAGTTCTTTTTTAAATTCTTCGGGCGGAGTACAGATACCGGTTGGCGTGATTACTATTGAGGGAATGGCAGGTCAGACCGGGGTTACGCCTGTTGTTTTATCTGCAAGCCCGCAACTCATTATTTCTTCTGCCAATCCTGTTATAGACCGCTTACTTAATCTTCAATACAGGATTCCATCAACGCAAACTTCCAATTTATTGAATAAAGCTGCAGGGAGTTATGATACAACAATTACTTATTCTATTGTAGCGCCCTGAGGAACGTGTTCTAGAATCTGCTTATACTAACTTTCCGGCGTTCATCATGATAAAGGAAGGTTAACATCCCCACAGGAGCTCCCTGAAGTGAAACTTCTTCTTTCTCATTCTCAATAGAAAAAGGCATACCGGCAGTTTCAATATATACTGTATAATTATTTCTTGGCAGATAAAAGCAGAAATTCCCCTGATCATCTGTTAAGGTCTGGTGGACATGACCATTGGGGTCTATTGCATTAATTTTTATTCCTGCCAGAACTGGTGCTCCGTCTATATATTTCGCAGCTTTTAATTTCAAACATCCATTCAGTGCCTGTGTTTTTACCAGCGGCACTTCTATCTTTTTACTTTTATCCAGAAAGACTACCGTTGGTTCCTGTAAGCTCCAGCCTCTTGTATTGGTTACTGTGGCGGTATAGGCCTCCTTCTTCATATCTCTGAATTCAACCACCCCCTTGCTGTTGGTCAGCGCAGCTTCTCCGTTTATCTTCACCAGGACTCCTGCTACCGGGTCTTCGCCCGCATCCCGCATTCCGTTGCTGTTATGATCTTCATAATAAGTCAGTACCAGTTTTTTTGAACCGGACCTTCCTTGTGCTCCGAACTGTTTTTCTATTCCTACCCGCAATTGTCTGTTTTCAAAATAAGGATTTTCCACATTGACAGGGGTATTCTGAGCAATGGGGATCAGTGATTTCTGTTTGGTTATTGTGTATAAAAACTCCCCGGTAAGCGCCCAGTTCCCCTTCATCATATATCTCAGATTACCGTTAACGGAGTAGTTATTACTGTGGGTAAAACCATAGTAATTATACATCCCCCCAAAGCGAAGATTAAGACTGTTTTGTAAAAGATCAAAGTGCACATTTGGCCCGAATGAATATAATCTGTACTGGTTATTTGCTGTCGCTGACAAAACATCCGAAATATAAAATGGATTTAACTGTATATAACTGCTGAAACCAAGGAATGGCATATTATAACTGGTATTGATCTTTACAGAGTGAAAAGGAGCCAGAGGTCTTTCTGAGGTATTAACGTAGGTATATCCATAGTCTGCTGTCAACGAGAAGCTGTGTATCCGCCCGCTGTAAGCCATATTCGCTGCAAAGCGCATAGATGATGATTTCCAGTCTGCATTAGCACCTGATATGTCAGTTATTGCGGAAGTTATCACCTGCTGATTCATAAAATATGGCCCGAAACCAATGAAAAGATTCCCGGCCCTGGTATTATATCCCAGTTCATAGATATACACCGCATTTTTATTAATTCCGGTATTAAATATCTGATTCAGATTATACTGATACCTGGGGTTATTGACCTGCATGCTTACATGCCCGGTCAGGGATTTATTATCTTCAAATTTCCGGGTTAAGCGAAGATCTCCCAGCAGCAGGCCCCGTCTCAATCCTGTATAATAAGGACTACTGTAATATCCGCTTCCCGAAAACTGATAATCTATATGATCCACCCCATAGTTTATTCCCGCAGAAATACCCTGTCTGGGGCTAAAACGCATCGCATTCTGTTCTTCCAGCGAATAGCCAGCTTCGAAAGAAAGAGACTGCCCTTTTTTTAACTTAACCCCTGCTTTAAGACTCAGCTGATCTGCATCAAGTCCTGTAAATGAATCATGACTATGGACATAAGTAAGTCGCCTGTCGCCCTTACCTTCCCGGGTAACCAGATTATAATCGACTGCCAGGATTTTTGCTCCGGGAATAGTTGTATTAATCTGATCATATAAAAGGAAGTTATTCTGAACACCATATACGGATAAAACTTCATCGGGGGTAAATTTCAAACTCGCCTTAACTCCTCTTCCGCCTAAATTAAAATCAATGTTCTCATATATATTTCCCATTTTAAGACCCCAGTCCTTTGTCTGGTAATCCAGATAAGTATTATAGATGTTCATACCGTCAACCCCGGGCTGATGATACTGATCTGCATTTAATCTGTACTCCAGTGATCCGTTATCTCCGGTTTTAACTTTGCCATTAGCCTGTAGCTGATAGAAAGATGAATTACTGCTCATACTTGCGTAGCGAAAGGCAATAGTATTAGCCAGTGTACCGCTATACTGATCTCCGCCCATACTTAACCTTCTGGCATTGGTTACATTCACGATACGGATTATTTTTACCGCAAGCTGGTTATTGCTGGCATCTACGGCTTGTATGGTAACTGTAAAATCTGCTGGTATACGGTTATTAATCTTATTCCTGGCCAGGAAAGGTAATAACTGCTGTGTTCCGGGCTGTAGGGTGAGATTCATAGTCTGCCCGGTAAATTCCAGTCCATCCGGGATACCGGATAGCAATAATCTAAAGGTGATGGGGACAAAACCGTTATTTGCACAGCGAACTACAACTTGTGCCTGGTTAGTCAGCTGGCTTAAATAGACTTCATTTTCTTCTGTACCAATAGTTAAACCACCAACATCGCTAAGTTGCGTCAAAAATCCGGCAGATTTCTGTACTGCAATACCTTCTTTCTGAGCAATCAGATGAAGTGCAAAAAGCTGGCTGTTACTGTTGATAGTTTGTCTGTCAGCGATATATTTTAATGGAAAGACCCGGCTTTCACCTGCTTTAAGGACCAGACTGTCGGGTAATGAGATTAAGCCTTTATACAATGATTTTTCTTTTCTATCCTGTCTGAGAATTATTGTTTCTTTTTCAAAATTTGTAATCTTCAACAAGTTGGAAAAGGTCTCGCCGCCTTTAATTTCCAGGGTATCACGTGTAAAATTATATTTTACCTGAGCGGATACACTGAGCCCGGTCAGACAGCACATAATCAGACAAAATATCTTCAAATAGCCGATTTTATGCATCATAGCAGAATGATAAAAGCATAGCTGCCTTGCAAAACAAGGAGTACCGCCTATTGAACCTATTTGAATTGAGCAAGCAATTCGCCTTTACTATTAATATTTAGCTTTTTATAGGTTCTTTTGATATACTGACGAACAGTATCCAGGGAGATTCCATACTTATAGCCTATTAATTTATAGCTAAGTCCATGCTGCAGGCCTTCAACTATCTGACGTTCTCTATAGCTCAGCTTAGATTGATAATCTACTGTATGCTGTACCTGCTGAATTACATTTCTGGAAATTGAAGGACTAAAAACAGACCCTCCACGATAGGTGGTAACTATGGTTGAAATAACATCATCCACACAGGTGTCTTTGGTCAGGTACCCCATTGCACCAGCCTTAACGCAGGCAAGCACACTGCTATGGTCCTGTATATTACTATAAACGACTACATTGGTATTTGGAAATTTACGATAAATGTCAGGAATGATATCAATTCCATTGACTTCTATGTCCAGTAAAGTGACGTTGGGTTCCTGTGATGGCTGTACTTTTTTACATTCACCCATAGACCCGATGTCAAGGGTTACTTTTAAATTATGCTGATGCTGATGATCCAGCATCACACGCATCATATTTCTGCTCTGTTGATTAGTATCAATAATTCCAACCTTAATCATAGTTTTCCCCTCCTTTACTTCATTTCGTAAATAACTTAAAATGATATGAAATAAAGTTAAGAAATACTTTAGGCGCTATTCCGTTCATTCTGTTCATTCACAGCGACAGAAGATCCACTAAAATAAAAGCTATTTTAATACGTTGCTAATGAGAGGTATAGTCCCTAAAGAAGATGGATTCAGAAACGAATCTCTTAGTTCTCTGCCCAACGTAACATGTGCTCGGATACTCTCTGCTCTGGATTGATAATATGCTGTGAATGCAGCACTTAAATCTGAATAGTTCAATATGCAATGGGACAAAGTCTTCGCATCAAGCATCGCATTGGTCGTGCCTGCACTAGTGAAAGGTAGTGCAACATGTGCAGCATCTCCTATCAGTACAACATTTTGATAGTGAAAGTGGGGAAGCAGGTCAAAATCTCTGGTATTCCAGATATAACTAGTCTGAAAATCATTATGTTTCAGGACTGTTTGCACCTCAGCAGGAAAGTCTCTTAAAAGATTGTGGCATAACTCACTGAGCCGTTCATGATATTCCCCTGATGTCCGCTCACTGATTCCTTCAGAAATATCATCCAGTAATGGATCGTACTGCATAAACCACACCATTTCTATTCCTGTTGTAGGGATAAGCCCGAATGACAGTCCCTTATTTTTTTGCTGAAACTTAGTAAACCTACCCTGAAGAGCCATAGCCAGTTCAGCATGTTCTACAATTCCAACAACCTCTTTCACTTTACCTGATTCAAACTTCACTTCTCCGAATATCTGATGACGAACAACCGAATTCGCACCGTCGGCACCGATAAAAACGTCTCCATATTCCCGTTCTCCATTCAGAAACTGAGCTGCTACGATTTGATTCTGCTCATATATAAAGTGAGAAAACACGCGGTTATTGTTTAACCTGGATTCAGGCAGGAACTGATTTAAGCAGGCTAACAGATCTGTCCGCTTAAAACACTGCCAGTCTTCCAGTGGTGTTTCAGTAATTACATACCCATTTGGATCTCTCAGTATAAAAGAATATACCGGTTTACCAGGAAGCGGATGATTACTGTTTGCTGCAAGTTCGTTCAGCACCGTAATCCCATCGTGATGCATCAGAAAAGCATGTCCGCCAACAGCTGTAAAACGCTGTCTTTCATTTACGCTTACATCAACATCATGCTGATGCAGATAGATTCCCATACATAATCCAGCAATTCCCCCACCTAAGATGACTACCTTCATAAATTATTTACCGTAGTTTTTATATTAAATAATGCTTCTCCCAGAATCTCTTCTGAAGTGGCAAAACTCATTCTGATAAATCCTTCCGCTCCTTCTCCAAACCATTCTTTAGCACCTGGTACTACCGCAACTTTAGCCTTATCCAGTAAAAGCTGATAAATTTCCTGACTACTTTTTCCGGTTCCCGTAATATCTGTAAATGCGACATAACATCCTTCCGGAGAAATACATTTAAACCCTTGTGTTGCATTTAGTTCTCTGACTGCCAGATCTCTCATTTTCTGAAGATGCACCAAAAAACCATCAAGCCAGTAGCCGCATTCATTCAATGCCGTAGTAGCCGCAACCTGCGAAAGTATATTGGCGCCATGGATAGTAGATCCATGAAGCGAAACTTCAAACAGACGATCATAATGCGCCTGATTGGAGGCCATCACCGCCCCAATCCTTAAACCAGCCAAACCATAAGATTTGCTGAAACCAGTAACGGTTACAGTCTGGTTTCGTATCTCTTCACTTAATGAAGCTATACTTGTATATTGATAAGGGGTATAAACAATATCACTCCAGATCTCATCTGATAAAATAATCAGACGGTGTTTACAGGCTATTTCACCTAGTTTAAGTAATTCATCTCTTTTAAAAACCTTTCCGGTAGGATTTAATGGATTACAAAGACAGATCATACGGGTCTTACTGGTAATTAACTTTTCCAGAAGATCAAAATCTACGTGATCAGACCCAGGTGGAATAGCAAATGGAACAGCAACACCACCCACTGCTTCAGTCGAATATCTGAAAAGAAAGTCTACAGGATCAAAAATAATTGCTTCATCACCCGCCGAAAGAAAAGCCTTACAGATTAAATAAATACCAAAAGCAGCGCTGTCTACCGGAAATATAAAATCTGCCTGAGCAGGAATCTTACGCTTGCCGGAAAAATAAGCAGCGACACTTTCCTTGAATTCAGATAATCCAGCGGGAGGACCATAGGAGAGATATCTATCTTTAGTAAATCGAATTATTGACTCAGCAATCTCAGGTGCACTCGGAAAATCCGGATCGGCTGCTGTTAATGGTATAATTCCCTCTGGGACAGTAGCCCAACGCAAATTAAATGCCCGTTTCTTTAAAAGATCCAGGTTGACAGAATGGGATTCAAACATCCTCTAAAACTATAAATTTTCCAGAATTTCCAGAAACTTTTCTTTGACCAGTGGCTTAATTATAAATTCACAAACTTCACTTATATTTTTTGATCGTTCCATCTCATGTGGGGAGATTGATGAAGAGACGATATACAATTCATTTTTCTTTACAAAAGAAGAATATATTTCCTGATATTCAGCAAGAAACTCCCAGCCATCCATAACAGGCATGTTCAGATCAAGAAAGATAATATCAGGTAATAATTCCTTTTTATCCTGAATTTCTTTAAGATGAGTAATTGCCTGTAATCCGTCTGAAAAAACTTCAACTTCTACATTTTCAGACACTTTAAGCATCGTTTTTTTTGTAAGAAATACAAAAATATCATCATCATCAATGAGATATACTTTTTTCATCAGAATGTTATTGTTTTTTAAAGGTTACGAAGCTATCATTTGCTAATATTCCTGTTCTTATTGTAATGCACAAATAGTTTCCTCACCAATTCATATTTTGATTTACAAATTCTATAGAAAAAATAGATCCCTGATCTGGAAAACTCTCCACCCAAATCTTTCCTCCCATTGCTTCTACCTGCGTTTTGGTCATAAATAACCCCAGTCCTTTGGCATCAGGATGACGGTGAAATACCTTTCCAATTTTAAAAATATTGTCTTTATGCTTAACAAGATCTATGCCCAGTCCATTATCCTGAACTGTCAGTACAATATTACCTTCTTTAACTTTAGAAGCAAGATTCAAAGACAACTGTCTTTCAGGTGATTGATATTTGATAGCATTACTGATCAGATTATAAAATATACTGGCCAGATATTTATGTGGATACAAGACTGCGGGAGCATCTTCAAAATCAACCTTAATTTTTGCTTTTGCCTTTTGAATTTCGACATACAATCCATCAAGGGCTTCCTGCAGACAGGTACTGAAATTAAGTCTGTCTAATTTAATATCTCTGTCCAGTCTGATCTGTATAGATTCTACCAGTTCATTAAACGTGCTCTTCAGATTTTCGATTACAGGTTCCAGTTTTGAAACCAGCAACTTCTGTTCTTCAGCATCTTCAGCTTCCTGTATAAATTCTGCAAGCATAGCCATATTAATTAATGGCCCCCGCAAATTATGCGAAACTACATTACAGAAATCTATCAGCTGAGTATTCTGAATAGCAAGCTGTTCCATGATCATGGTTTGTTTTTCTTCCAGGAGTTTACGTTCAGTGATGTCTATTCCAAAACCAATAACCATGATAAAATTTCCATTCTCATCATGCATTGGGAACATTCTACGTAAAAAAGTGATCGTATTTCCGTCCGGATCTTTCTGGCTTTCTTCCCAGCCAATGGCTTTTCCTGTATTTTTCACTTCCAGGAACTGCTCGCGTCTGGCTTCAGCGATCTTTGGATCACGGTTTCTGAAAGCACCGTATTCAAAATCATCTTTTCCGATAATGTATTTCCTGTATTCTTCGTTCTTAATCGCCATAGGATTAGCGAAAAGATACTTATGATCGGCATCAAAAACCACGATATCCTGGGGAATATTATTCAGGATACTTTCATAAAATTCTTTGATACTATTATTAATTACCGGGAGTTTCAATTGTAGCAAACTGGTAACCTGCTGCGCCAGCAATGCAAGACCTTTATGCTGCTCCTGATTTAATGTGACCTGTACTGGACCTGCGACACTTAAATGCCCGATAACCAGATTCTTGTTGACGACTATAGGAATAGCCACAAAAAAAGGAAAGGTATCAGTCGCAGAATTATCTCTTGATGTTTCTTTCAGCTCAATACCAAGTTTTGCTTTATACCAGATCCTGTCTTTATCTACAAAAGTAATAGCAGAAACCGGTGCCTGCGCTATAATAGCAGCGAGTTTGACGATATTATCAAACTCCTGTTCTTCACCAGTATCCAAAATTTCCAACACATAAAGCGCAGCAATTCTGTCAGCTTCATTCCTAAGTGATGGGATATTAATCATATGCAGGTTTCAGTCAACAATTTTGACGATACAAAGCTACTTATTAGATTTATTCTTTTGTCAAAAAGAAAAAGCCTTGTGATCATTTATCCAAGATAGAATTTTTTCTCCACATTCAATCCTGCTCAAAAGTAAACAGTTGTTCTTTTTATTCATCATCTCTATAATTATGTGAATAAAGCTCGGTCATTTTATTCATTATCTACAAAAAAATTAAGAAATTGTCAGGATGTTTGAATATTTTAGAGTTTTAAATGGTTATGAGACAAAACTTTAGATATGATACAGGATATAAGACCAAGCATATGATAGCTTACGCTGAGATGAACGAAAACTTTCTCTCTATCATTGAAAAGTGCAACGATTTAATATTTTTCACCAAAAAAAACGGAGATTTTATTCACGTAACTACAGCTGCTGAACAACTATTTGGATTTAGCAACGATGAGTTCCTTCAAACTAATATTACAGATCATATACACCCTGAAGATTTAAGTAACGTAAGAGAAAGATTTCATCTGTTACTCTCCAGTCCGGGTTCAACTGTAAATTTAAAATTGAGGAACAGAACCAGTCACGGGGAGTATCTCTGGATAGAAGGCACCGCGACAAATATGCTGGATGATAGCATGCAGGCTCTGATGATAAGATTCAATGATATCACTGAGCGGATAAACAGCGAAAACGAACAAACTTTACTTATTCAGGAGTTTACAAAAAGGAATCAGGATCTTAATCAGTTTGTTTATATCATCTCTCATAACCTGAGGACACCATTAGCCAACCTGATCGGCCTCATTAATATACTGGAAATTGATCTGCTTGATGATTATAATAAAGGAATAGTTGATCTGTTTAAATGCTCCACGGACAGACTAAGTGAAACAGTTTTTGATCTCACACATATCCTGACACTTAAAGATAACCAGGGTGTAAAGGTCACAAAAGTTAATGTACAGAAGATATTTGAAAAAGTATGCCATTCATTCAATGAGCAAATCAAACAGCTTGGCGTGATACTAACTTCCAATTTTGATTGTAATCATATCCTTTTTAATAAGAGTTATCTGGAAAGCATATTAATGAATCTTTTGTCAAATGCGATTAAATATCGCCTGCATAGCAGACAGCTAGAGATTAAAGTATCCTTAACCAGAGATGAGCAGAATACCTGCACATTAACCTTTTCAGATAATGGGATGGGTATTGATATGAAGAGTAATAAAGATAAGCTATTTGGGCTCCATCAACGTTTCCATAATCATATTACCGGAAATGGTGTAGGTCTGTTTATTACGAAATCTCAGATCACATCTCTGGGGGGCAGTATAGATGTCACCAGCAAAGTTAATCATGGAACAACCTTTATTATTACTTTCAGAGGTGAAGCTCTTAACTTGTTAAACCAGATCCGCCAGCCTGCCCAACAATAGATTTTATGGCCATATTTAGCTTCTGAGATGAATCATTCAGAAAATTTAAGGTTTCTTGTGTGTCTTCTCCCGGATATTTGATTAAAAATTCTGTCAAACTCATAATATTTGCCAGAGGAGCTCTAACCATGTGGCTTTGTATCCATGCAATTTCTTTAAGATCCCTGTTCTGACGTTCAATTTCTTTAATATAATTTATCCGCTCAGATACATCCGTAGCTAATACCAAACGGGCTTCTCTTTCTTCAAAACGAATTGTATTCGTTTCTATTTCTACCGGAAAAACTTCTTTATTTTTATTAATATGAATTAATATCCCAGAATAATCCCTGTTCTTAATCATACTATGCAAATCCATCAATTTGCTGCTTTCAGATTGTGGTCTTATATCCACAATATTCATCTGAAGGAATTCTTCTTTAGTATAGCCGTATTTATTACATGCAGCTTCGTTTGCATGAAGGAAATTACCGTTCTCCATATCAAATACATACATTGGAACAGGGTTCGCTTCAAAAGTATTCCGAAAATAACGCTCTGATGCATCGAGTCTGGAGATCAGACTGGCCTCTTTTTTTATGGTTTGCTCTAAACCATTTAAGACCTTGCTAATCAACATCACGCTAATCAGACTTACAAAGATAAGGTTACCGGAATAAGAAGCCCATAAAGGGAGATCATAACTCTGCAGCAGAGGGCTCTCAAATAGCTTATACTGGATCACAGCACCAAAACCGGCACATATCAATACATTCAACCCCACAAGCCAGTAAGCAGCCGGACGTGGAAAAATCATTGCAGAGAATATGGTAATAATAATCAGATAAAGGACGCCTGGGCCCTCAGAACCCAAAACAGCTATATAAATGATCGCCAGCACGTACAGAAGAAAAAGTGCTAATATTTTCCTGGTATGAATCATGATTTTCTTGTTGAAAATAATAGATAATAAAGCAAATACAAAAACAATGTTGAACCACTGTACAATAGTGCTACCTGCAAAAAAGCCGAAAGTCACAGAAGAAACAAATGCTATGATACTAACGACAAACCCATAGCTGATTATATTCGTAAAAAGTCGTTTGCGCCAAAAAACATGTTCCTCTTCTGAAGGATCAGAATTCCTCAGTACCGCCTGCTCTATCTGACGTTTAACTCTCCACCAATATTTTCTAAGTGAAAACATACCTTTCTATGCCCAAAGATTAACCGGATAAACTCCTTCGTCTGCAAGCTTCTGCAGCGCTACCTTAACTACTGGTGCATCTTCTTTGAAGGTTACCCCAAACCATTTAGCTTGTGTTGGAATCATCTTAACAACTCCCTGACCAGATTTAATCAGTATGTCTGCCACCTCAGGAATAAGGAATTCAGCTTTAAGATTATTTGTATTCTCATCCAGGAACTTATAGTACTCTGCTTCAGACCAGTTCACAAAATCGGGTGTAAAACAAAAAAAGTTCATACTTACCTTGGTATCCAATGGCAATTCTGTAACAGTGTCCCCGGTTTTTGTATAGGCTTTACCAGCTTCCTTATAAATCTCCCTGCGTTCGGTAATACCTGTAATTTCGTTCTGATCATTTACATTAATTTCACCACGGGTCACCGATCCATTATCACTTAATGTATTCTTCAGCTCATAACCGATACAAGCATATTTATCTTCCTTTATTTCTGTAGTCAGAAAGTTATAGGCTTGTTTAAAGGCATCGAAACCATAGAAATCATCCGCATTGATTACTGCAAATGGTCCGTCCAGTATATCCTTGCAACATAATAATGCATGTGAGGTTCCGAAAGGTTTTGTTCTGTCCGCAGGAATCTGTCTCCCACCGCTAAAACTTTCCAGTGACTGATATACATATCCGGTTGAAATTTTACCATTTAATTTTGGTTCTATAACTTCTTTAAATGCAGCCGAGAATTCTTCTCTTATAATAAAGATAACTTTCCCGAATCCCGCTTTTATTGCATCATAAATAGAATATTCCATTATGGTTTCTCCCGAAGGACCAAAAGATTCAGTTTGCTTGTTTCCTCCATATCTGCTGGCCATGCCTGCAGCTAAAATGACAAGAGAAGTTTTTTTTATATCCATAGAATTTTAAATAATTGAATACAAAACAGCAAAAGTTACTCCATCTTTTTTCATGAAGCTTAATCGCATTAATAAAATTACGCTGTACCTTTGTTAGTGGCAGAAAATTATTATGATTGACAATTTTTCAAGCGATACAGCATTTGATAGTTTATACTCACTGAGAGCCCAACAGTTGTCTTCTATTCACTGGACTCCCATTGATATTGCAATAAAGGCTGCTACACACCTTACAGGTGGTATCACTGGTAAAAACATTCTTGATATTGGAAGTGGTGTTGGTAAATTTTGCATAGTGGCTGCCCATATTTTTCCTGATTACATTTTTCATGGTGTGGAGCAGAGGAAGGCGCTCGTAGACGAGGCAATTATTGCCCAAAATGCAACAAAGACTACTAATGTAAACTTCATTCATGCTAATTTTAATGAACTGGATATGAAAGATTATGATCATATCTATTTCTACAATTCTTTCAGTGAAAACCTGTTTCACTATAAACCAATAGATAATCTGATTAATATCTCTGAAGAGATCTACAATGAATATCTCTCCCAGTTCTATGAGCTGCTGGAACAGAAGCCCTCAGGCACACGTCTTGCGACCTATCACTGCAACAATGAATATGTTCCACCATCTTATAAAAGAGTGCAGCATATTACAGGTGAAGCATTAAAACTTTGGATTAAAAAATAGATACAGAGCTGATATCTTATTTTTAAGATTTCACATCCAAATCCTCAAAAATAGAATTCTTACTCTTATACTCTTTGACTAATTCTTTCATGAGTGTAACTACCTGGAGGTCATCACATCTTTTAGCATGCTCTATAAGAGCATAAATCTGAAGCTGGATCTCATCAAACGCATATTCTCTTACTTTACCTATCATAATCTTTTCATGATGTGTAGGCATCGTATTTTCATTATCATTTAACAATTCTTCAAATAATTTTTCTCCGGGCCTTAATCCTGAGTACTCAATCTGGATATCCTGATTTGGAACAAGGCCAGCCAATTGAATCATCTTTTTAGCGAGGTCCACGATTTTCACCGATTTCCCCATATCAAAGATAAAGATCTCACCACCATCACCCATACAGCCTGCTTCCAGTACCAGACGACAAGCCTCCGGGATAGTCATAAAATAACGGGTTATTTCAGGGTGAGTAACAGTAACCGGCCCTCCTTTTTCAATCTGCTGCTTGAATCGTGGGATCACAGAGCCATTGGAACCTAAAACATTCCCAAAGCGGGTAGTGATAAATTTAGTAATCGGCTTAATATCCAATTCGTTGATATAACTTAATCCGTTACTGAAAATATGATTATTGTTATGCAGAGAATTGTTAAGAGATTGAACATAGATTTCAGCAATTCTCTTTGAGGCTCCCATTACATTAGTAGGATTTACAGCTTTATCAGTGGAAATCATTACAAATTTCTGAACCCCGTATTTAACCGCCTTATCTGCGATCGTTTTTGTACCTAATACGTTAGTTTTAATAGCCTCACAAGGATTATCTTCCATCAGCGGTACATGTTTGTATGCGCCGGCATGGTAGACGTAGTGAGGCTTAAAAGTACTGAACAGGTGTTCCATCCTTTTTTCATCTCTAACGTCCCCTATAAAAGCATGGAAATTTTGATTTTTGGCAGTTTCAGTTAATTCAAGATATAACTCATGCAAGGCAGTTTCAGACTGATCACAAAGAATAATCAATCCTATCTCAAACTTAGTCAGCTGACGAACAATTTCACTTCCTATTGAACCTGCTGCTCCGGTTATAAGTATTCGTTTGTTTTTAAGCTGATGTCCGATTCCTTCAATATCAATATGAATAGACTTACGATCCAGTAAATCTTCGATGTTTAATTTCTTAATCTGAGTTGGTTGTAACTTCCCGTCCGTCCATACATTCGGCGGAGGAATGTTTAAGACTTTTATTCCATTTTCAAGACAGACGTCTACGATTTGGTTTTTTCTTTCTTTAGGGATCGTGTATGAAGCGAAAATGATTTCATCGAGCTGATGCTCTACGATCAGATTTACCAGATCTTTAGCATCAAGGATTTTGATCCCGTCAATGGTCTTACCCATTTTTCGTTGATCATCATCTACAAAGGCTATAATATTTTTATTGACATTAGGATCATGATCAAAAGTTCTTTTGGTAGCGACACCTGCTTCTCCGGCACCATATATCATTACTCTGATCTTATCAAGCTTTAAATTTTTGATATAGATAAAGAAATACTTGATCAGAACACGATAGGTGATTAAAAGCAGAAAGCTGGAAAGACCATTGATAATAAGAATACTATTTGGAATTATTGCCAGATTACCAGTAGCAACGAATGCCATATTAACCAGAAAAAATGTACTGTTAATTACAATAACTGCATATAAGATACGGAAAGTATCCTGAGCACTTGTATATCTGATAATACCAGAGAAGGTTTTCACCTTTAGGAAAACTAATGTACTGATGACAGTAGTAACCAATACATTTCTGCTAAACTCTAAATAATCTAAAGTAGATAAATCAAAATTTCTTTTGATTAGATATGCCAATGTCAACGATATAAAACATATCGTTAAATCAAGCGTAAATATTATCCATCTGGGTACTATGTTTATCTGACTGAACAAGATTTTATATTTTAATAATCTACAAATTTAATCAAAAAATCATACCAAGTTCAAATTATCCAATTTCATTTATCCCGTCACCAATCTGAAAATTACCAATAAGTTATAATTCAAATGAAACAAAGTACAAAAAGATCAACTATAGATTACAAAAAGCATCATTTGACAAAAAACTCAAATAAACACCAATAATTTCATTTTTTAAATAAAGCGGGGGAGTTCAGAATTCCATCTGACCTAAATAATGAACAAGTATTTGTCCAGTGTATGTAAAATCAGTATATAAAATTGGAATAATTTCCATTTCCTCTAAGTATTGCGCACTATTGCATTTTAAGTACACAACCGCCCCAGGAATATCCGACGCCAAAACCAGCCAGCAAGATATTTCCACTTAAATCACCGGAATTTATAGCTTCTTTTAATGCTATGGGGATCGTAGAAGAAACAGTATTACCACAGTCTTTCAAAAAATAGAAAAACTTTTCTTCTTCTATATTTATCTTTTTCCGGAGATGATTAAGCATGTATTTATTAGCCTGATGAAAAATATACATACTAATATCTGAAGGCTGTAAACTATTACCAGATAAAACATTCTGAACTAATTTTGGCACTGCGCCAGAAGTGAAACCAAATATTTCCCCTCCGTTCATATATAATTTCCCAGGGTTATTTACATTTCCAAACTCGTCAGTAATGTCGTCTTTTTCATTACTTAAACCTGGAAATCTAATTCCACCTTTTTTCACAATTAAATTTTCAGCTCCTTTACCATCAGTTCCGAAATTGAACTCTGCAATTTCAGCGAAACCATCATCAGCACAAATCAGAGTTGCTGATGCTCCATCACCGAAAATAGTCAGATTACTTTTATCTTTAGGATGTATAAATTTACTATAGGTTTCTGCAGTCAGGAATAAAATATTCTTCGCTATCCCCGAAAGCACCAGTCCTTTAGCTAACCCTAACCCATAAATATAGCCAGAACACCCAAGATTAAAATCCAGGGCCCCGCATGAAGTTGGAATCCCCAGTTTATTTTGAATGATACAAGCTGTGGTAGGTAAGATATAATCCGGACTTTGTGTACAAAGAAGAATAAAATCAATAGTATTCCGATCGATATCATAATCTGAAAACAGCTTTTCGGCAGCCTTAATAGCCATATCTGATGAAAATTCATCAACCTCAGCAATGTGACGGTTATATATTCCGGTTTTACCCGAAATTTTTTCTACTGACCATTCAGGAAAAAGCTCGTTTATTTCTTCGTTCCCTAAATTAGTCTCAGGCAGATAGTAAGCTATCGCTTTTATTTTTGCTTTCATCAGTATTATTTCAGCGTTAAGCCTCCATCTAAAATTAACTCAGACCCGGTCATCCATTTGCTCGCATCACTCAAAAGATAAATAACTGATCCAGCTACATCTATTGGTGTCCCATATCCAAGAGGATAGGCCTTTTCAGCATCATTAACAGAGGCATCAGAAATCACTTCAATAGCCTTTTCAGTCATCTTCGTTACAATTATCCCTGGAGAAATACTATTAGATCTGATTTTTTGATTTGCCAGTTCCGATGCTATAACTTTCGAATATGCATTTATTGCTGCTTTCGAAGAAGCATATAGTGCTGTACCGGATACACCTAGTTTTGATGAAACTGAAGAAATAAACACTAAAGAGCCCATTTTATTAATCAACTTATTTTTAATAAGCTGCTGGCTTAGAAATACGACACTTTTAAAATTAAGATCAAATATTTTAATCATTTTCTCTTCAGTAATGAATTTGACCGGTGTATAATCTATTACACCTGCATTAAAGACTATTCCGTCAAATTTTATGGAATTACTTACAAATTCACATATTTCCTTATAACTGGATAAATCGAAGAGATGATAAGAATGTCCTTCTCCTTCAAGGAGATCTAATGTTTCTTTGATACGATTAATATCACGACCAACGGCCACTACTTTACCCCCAAAATTTGAGATAGAAATAGCTATTTGCCGTCCTATACCAGAAGAGGCCCCAGTAACAAGAAATGTTTTACCTTGTAGTGAGAACATAATTTAGACTTTCGAATTAATTATGTTTAATAAATCTGTTAAAGTTGTTGAGTTTTTAAGGTCCTCTGCAGTTATATTAACTCCATACTCCTCGTCAACCATTGCCATTATTGATAATGCAGTTAAAGAACTCCATTCATCAAGATCTTTAAATTTAGTGTCCATCTGAATTAATTCAGAATCCGTTTCATCAAATTGAAGTGCAAAATTATTCACAAATTTTTGTTCTTCCATATACTTATCTTGAGCTTTCTTTAAATAAATTTTATTGAGTTACTTATTCTAATCATGAAATTTAACTGGTTTCGCAGGAATACCAACTGCCGTACAGTTTGCAGGGAGAGATTTATAGACAACAGCTCCTGCACCCACAATTGTATTTTCTCCTATTTCCAGTTGATTAATAATTTTCGCACCAGTCCCTACATAAACAGACTGTTTTATCTTAACCTCTCCGGAGACATTAACAGATGGCATGAACGAGCAATAATCTTCAATTATGGTATCATGGCCAACAGTACAACCAAGGTTAAATATTACATGCCTGCCGATATTAATGTTCACTGTTATAATACTTCCGGCACAAATAATAGATCCTTCACCTATAGTGACATCGTCACTGCCAATTATAACATTAGGGTGAATTAATGTCGCATATGATATAAATGGATTATCTATTATACTCAGTAACTTCTTTTTTAAAGATGGTAATCCAATTGCAGCTACAACAAATAATTCTTCGTCAACTTTATTCAGGTTCTCTATCGGACCCAGAACAGGATACCCGTTGATCAAGGTAGAAGGAGTTACGCCATCAGCATAATAACCTAATAAGTTATATTCTTTCGACTGATTATTTATCTGGTCTATTAACATCTTAACTTCTCGTCCAAATCCTCCAGCACCTATTATTGCAATATTTTTCATTTTTGTTTATGTAATAAATCTACGAGATAAGTTATCTTCTCTACTAATACTATAGCTTACTTCTTAATGTGATAATGCTCAAATTTAACAAAAATTTGAGGCTTTTAATGGAGTATACAATATATTTACGTTACAAAAGAGCCGTATTAGTCTTCTGACAAGGCTTAATTCATTACTATAACCGAAACTGATAAATGAATAATATATATTATCAATCCCTAGAAATCACTATAAAGATTTCTAAACGTGCTGCGTAATCCAATAGTAAACATTGCTGTTCCGGTTTTAGAAATCGAATTAGTTTCTCTTCTTAAAATCCCACCTAATTCAAGTCTTAAATTATATTTCGGATTAAGTACATAAGCAACCTTACCTTCTGAATAATATAAATCCGTTCCTATTCCCTGCCCGATCCTATTTCCGTAGTCTAATGTCCTGGTATCGTAGCTTTTGAAAATATCTCCGCCATAATTCATCCCGGCAGGATCCAGACCATAACGTGCATACATCAGCTCTAAATTAAAGTCAAATCTTTTATATGTATAATTCAGCATCCCTATCACCTCTCTGAAATTAGCACCTAATTGGTTTGCAAGAGGTTGATTATAGGCGGCATAATTAGAAACCCTATCGTTATGGGAATAAGTAAAAGGTCTTGCGCTATTAAATTCAGCCAGATAATTCAAGCTCTTAACCTTGAAAAGGTCTGATCCTCTTATCCCAATCTGAAAAGCCGATTTATTAGCCCAGAAACCGTTGCCGGAAAAAAACTCTTTGGCAATAAACTCATCAAACATAAATTGACCATATATAGCTGTTTTATCCAGGATTTCATATTTCAGGTTAAAACCCAGACGCATTTTATCAGGAGAAGTACTATTAGCGCTTTCAATTGATCGCAGAAAAACAAATGGATGTACATAATTAAAATCGAATCCTCTCTTTCCTTCCGGCTCAGCATCTGCCCACGTTACTGCCTGAAAAAAGCCTGCTGAAAATCTTTTGGTCACATTCCAGTCAATATAATGAGCAGCCATCCATTTCCCTCTATCGCCCAATCTTCTGTCGGTAGTCAGTTTCGGTGCTCCCGGATCAAGCATATAAGCGAATATAGTCTGATACTGAACATTTCCCAAAGATGCACGTACTCTTAAAAATGAGTATGGCGCTGTATTATCGCTTAGCAACATCGAACGATATCCATCTCCGATAAAATTCTTATCGTATCCTAAAGCAAAGTTTAAATACTTATTTGGTGTGTAAGAAAGTAATGCTGTTGCATAAGAATAATCCCTGATTTTATTATTAACCTTGTATCCTGAAGACTGCCCCGGGACAACTTGATTTTTGTCAATAAACTGCGTATAATAATCAGAAAAAACTCCCTGATTCTCATATGCACTGGCATAGAAAGAAAATTGCTTACCTACATTACCACCAATCTGAAAACCTCTTGTATTTAGCCATGTATTCTTTTTCCCCTTAAAATCACGTCCAAGCTGCAGATCAGGTAAAAAATCGGCGTACACACTATAATCATCAGCCGTAAAATTTAACAAATGTTCCTGTGTGAGTTTTCGTCTTACCCAGCTTCTATGATTAACAGAATCAACACCCATATTCATTAATTCTTTAAATCGGCCAACCAATATAGTATCATCGCTATAATACCCTTTAATTGAACTATGAAATCTGGAATTCACATCATAAACAGATTGATTGAATTTCTGATAGAACTGAAAAGAATAAGGCATATTCTGATTTGGGGTATGCTCCTGTGCTGAGACAGTATAAACCGAAAATACAAAAACAAGATAAAGGAGATATTTTTTCATAAAAATCTATACAATATGTGGTCAAGCAAATCAATGCCTTTTTAAACAATAATTTAAGTTATTTAAACAGCCTTCTAATTACTGTTACAACTCTTTCCAGGTCACTTTCTGATAAGTTAGATCCAGAAGGCAAACATAAGCCTGTATTGAACAAAGTTTCGGCGATCCCATTTCCATAATACGGATAGTTCATAAAAACAGGCTGTAAATGCATAGGTTTCCATAACGGCCTTGATTCAATATTTTCAGCATTTAATGCCAGGCGAAGATCCTCTCTCTTTACTTTATGCTTTGGGTCAATCAAAATGCAGGATAACCATCTGTTTGAGTAAAACCCTTCCGGTTCCAAAAGAAACGAGATAGCACTAATATCACCAAGTTCTTTCATATAATAATTATGAACAGCTCTTCTCTGATTAACCCTATCATCTAAGACCTCCATTTGACCACGGCCAATTCCTGCACATATATTACTCATACGATAGTTATAACCAATATGCGTATGTTCATAATGTGGCGCATTATCTCTTGCCTGCGTGGCTAAGAAACGTGCTTTTTCTATATCGGCCATATTATCGGAAAGTAATGCACCACCACCACTGGTAGTTATAATCTTATTGCCATTAAATGAGAGTACCCCAAATTTACCAAAGGCCCCTAAAGGCTTACCTTTATATTTTGAACCAAGACCTTCAGCAGCATCCTCAACAATAGCAATATCATATTTCTTCGCGATAGCACATATCTCATCCATCTTTGCTGGCATACCATATAGATGAACAGGAATAATAGCTTTAACTTTTCTCCCCTGAGCAAGACGCTCTTTAATCGCCTCTTCAAGATGAATGGGGCACATGTTCCAGGTATCTGATTCACTATCCACAAATACCGGAGTAGCATTACAATAAACTATAGGATTTGCAGAAGCTGAAAACGTAAAGCTCTGGCAAATTACATCATCTCCTTCACCAACACCTAACAAGATTAATGCAAGATGCAAAGCAGCAGTACCGGAACTTAGCGCTGCTGCATGTGCAACACCTGTGTACTTTTCTAAATCTGCCTCAAAACCGTTTACATTCGGACCTAGTGGGGCAATCCAGTTTTCCACAAAAGCATCATTCACATATTTTTGCTCAGTACCTCCCATATGGGGAGATGAAAGCCAGATTTTATCATTCATTTTTAAAATATTATATTTTTAATTTTCAAAGGTTATCAACTACAGCAGAATAGCTGGGTTTAATTCCCTGTAAATTTTTCCATAGTGGCAGACGTATCAGAAGAAATTCCTTCCTTCACAATTACCTTTTTAATCGTTAACAATATGATTTTCAAATCTAGCCAAAAACTAAGATTATTAACATACCAAACATCCAGAGTAAATTTCTCTGTCCAGCTGATTGCATTCCTCCCGTTAACCTGAGCCCAACCTGTAATTCCCGGACGAACTTCATGTCTTCTATTTTGTTCTTTCGAATACAAAGGCAAATACTCCGGTAATAAAGGTCTTGGTCCGACCAGGCTCATATCACCTTTAATAACATTTAATAGTTGTGGCAGCTCATCTAAAGAAGTCATACGAACGAAAGCTCCAACAGCCGTTAAACGGGCAGAATCAGGCAAAAGAACGCCATCACTTCCACGTTTATCATTCATCGTCTTGAATTTGATAATTTTAAACAAATTTCCATTCTTCCCCGGTCTGACCTGAAAGAAGAATGGTTTGCCATTATTTGCAAAATATAGCAATAACAGCACAATAATAAATACAGGAAACAATATGACCAGCCCAACCAAGGCGATAATTATATCCAATGTTTGTTTAAAAAATAGCTTATACATTTCTTATCTCCATATTATATTCTTCCAAAATGGCATCCCATACTATTTCCTGAGTAAAACGCTCGATAATTTCTTTTCTTGCATTCTTCTTCATAGAATCTATAATAGACGGACTTCTAATCAATAGTTCCATAGCATCTGCAATTGCTTTTTCATTCTTAACTTCGATGATCAATCCATTTTCACCATTAGTAATGATCTCATTACTACCATTAATATCAGTTACAATACTTGGTAAGCCCATTGCTCCAGCCTGTAAAACGACATTTGGGAACCCCTCTCTATAACTAGGTAAAATCAGAACATCACTTATGGCAAGATAAGCTCTGACATCTGTAACAAATCCTGCTGCTATAATTGACTTATTATTTTTAATCTCTTCGATAGTCTCCGGATAGAGAGGATCAAGATCATCTTCAGTCAAACCAAGCAATAAAAGCTTTACCTGAGGAAAATCAGCATTACATTTTTTGAATCCGGCAACCAGTTCATTAACCCCCTTATCCCTAACTAAGCGGCCAACAAAGATAAATAACATCTCATCTTTAAGAATATTTAATGATGATCTCAACGATTCATTTTGCTCTTCATTAAATTTTTCAGGGTTAAAATAATCAGGATTTATACCATTAACATTGCCATTAGCAAGAATTTTTAGTGGTTTATTAGTGATTCCATATTTCACAAGATCGTTTTTAACACCCTGTCCTTCCGGATAAATTTTACTCGCAAATAAACATAAAAGCTTATCCATTCCAATCAATATCCGGCGTTTGAACCCTGTGTGGGTTGGGAAAATTAATCCGGTGAATGTGTGCATCCGAATTGGTACCCCCGCAAAATAAGCAGCCGACATACTGAGCAAACCAGCTTTGGGTGTAATAGAATGAACGATAAGTGGTTTCTCTCTTATAAAGGTAAAATATAAGTTAAAAAATGATACAATATCTTTGAACACCGATATCTTTCTCTCCATTTTCACCGGGATAACCCTTACATCTTCTCTTCTTTGAACTTCATCCAGATCACTCCCACTACCCGACACGGCTACAATCTCAAAATACTGATTAAGAAATCTCAACTGCCCTTTTAAGAGATAATTCAGAGATAAGGCAACGGTACTTGATCTGATAATCTTTACTTTTTTATTTAACAAGCTCATTCCACTTCCGGGGTTTACTATTCAAGGACTTAACTATTAATCCTCCTAACATTATTATATTATAAATTTGTTTCTAATGTCGCCGAACTTAAATTATTTGTTCTTTTCACTTTGTCAATCTCTACTTTACTCTTTGCTTTGAACTTCAGAATTCTAATTCCTTTAAATGAATCGTTAGCGGGGATTGAATTAGAATAATTATTATATAGAATCGGGTATTTCAATTTTTCCGGTTGCCTAACCTCATATTTATTATTTCTGATTACAAGACCATCTGCCTTTATATTGACAATGGTATTTGAAAAATAATCATAATTACCTGATATAATAAAGGTATTATTCTCAATTAAGCTCCCTGCCCGGCTATTATTTGCAGCCTCAAAATTTAATAAAGAACGATCACTGATTGCCTGGATATCCCGTGTTCTTTTTAACCCGTTTAAGCGTGGAAAACCATCATTCGACACGGTATTGCCAATAATTTTAACCGGCTTATTTTGTCCGGGAATACTACTGTTAAACAGGACAATCCCCATATCAGATCCCGAGATCACATTTTGACTGATTGTATGATTGCCATAATCAGCTTCAAGATGTATCCCTCTGTCATACCCAAAGATTTTATTACCTGATACAATACAGTTTTCAGCCATGAATTCAATAACAATTCCACAACGTCCGAGTTGCTTGGTTACACTAAAATTATTCTGAATCAGGTTATTTTTTATAATAGCAGAAGAAACATCTGCAATGTAAATACCATCGCCATAATCGTCGGATTTCGGATTGTAACCCCAGCAATTAATGACCTTGCAGTCTAATACACTAACATTATTGAATCTTGCTTTCAATGGAATATCAACTTGTTTAGTCGTGCTGATGTATAACCCTTCTCCATAAATGTCAGAAATATTAACGTTCTTAACTATTGCACTTTTCTTATCTGTAACAGAGATACCACTATACCACTGATTTCCATTTACAAATCTGTTAGATTTACTATATGGGAACTTACCAAATGCCCCTTTTATATTCAGGTTGTTAATTGAAACTGTTCCGATAGATTCAGGCTCCAGATAGCCCCTGATACTTAAAACCGAAACAGGATTAATACAGGAGACAGTAGGATAGATATTATTTTGCACCTGTCCTGAGATTTCCAGATCATTAGCTATATAATGTGCAACCAATCCCTTGGAAATTATATATTTTCCAGGCGGGAATATCACTTTGGATTTTTGATTCTTCAACGCCTCATCGATACATTTCTGAATAGGAATATAATCATCGGTAATACCATTACCCCTTGCGCCAAAATCCTTAACATTTAACACTTTAGCTACTGATTGCTGACCAAAAGACAATTGATAATTTAACAATTGACAAATAATCAGAAGAAGAAATTTATATCTGCACATTTTTATAACTGTTTATAATCTGACTTACCATATTTTTTAAATCAAACTTATCCGCCCTATCCATACAAAGTTTTGCCACCTTTTGATAAAAAAAGTCATCATCCAGCAAATTAATAACATGGGCAGCAAGTGCTTTTTCGTCCCCCTTTTGAAAAAGTAGTCCGGCGCCCTCTACAACCTCTTTAAGTCCGGGAACATTTGATGCTATCACTGGCCGCCCTGCCGCCATTCCTTCAACAGCAGCTAATCCAAACCCTTCCCAAACTGAAGACTGAATCACAATATCACTGGTTTTCAGCAATTCAGGCACGTCCATTCTCACACCAAGAAATCTAACTCTATTAGTCAGATTTAGCTCCTCTACTAATTTTTCACATTCTTTCTGAAACACCCCCTCACCCACAAGAAGCAATTTAACATCAGGTGGGAGTAAATCCAATGCTCTAATAAGAGTTTTCTGATCTTTTTGTACACTAAACCTGGAAACCTGTATTAAAATTTTTGAGTCTTCCTGTTTGAAAAATTCAGATTTCGGAATTCCAGCTGCACTGATTATTTTATCCGGATTTACACCATTGTAGATCACTACGATCCTATTTTTGAGCTTTAGCTTATCTTCCAGCATATGCTTTACTTCTGGTGTAATAGCAGTAATTAAGGAGTAGTTTTTATATATTATTCTGTCAAATATGCGAAAAAAGACAGAGTCTACCCTTCTGTTGTTTGTACTGTGTTCAGTAAATATCAGTTTAGTTTTACTTCGTGTCAGAAACTTTGCAATACTAACAAAATAAAGAGCTGGAAACAGATGCACATGAATTATATCATAATTATTCAGATACTTAAATAAGCCAAAAACATGTAATGGATTATATACAGACCCAGTTCCAAGAGAAAAGATCTTCCCTGAGAATTTTTCCAGCAATAAATTCTTAAAGGGGGTTTTCGTCCCATTTAAAAGTAAAAGATCAACACTAATCTCACTATCCTGCTCAGCGTACTGGGGCAGAGTTTCAACCAGAAGTTTCTCCGCGCCTCCTGTACCTAAACTATTTATTACATGAAGAACTTTTATACTCATCAAATTTTACTTGTTGTATAATATTGTTGGGCAACAAACGTACCGCTCAAATGTTATTTTTTCCTGTCTGAAAGGATATAAAGCACATTAGATAATAATTTGGCCAGCGTATTTAACAACCAGCCACCTCCAGGAGTCATTATCTTCTTATCTGTATATCTGTAAAACCTGTAAAAGTTTATACAGGCTTTTAATCTTTCTTTAATTGGGATATCACATTCAGATAATTCAGAATAGCAAAGACAAGCATTTACAGGGCTATCCTTTCTGATTTTAAATATTCTGGCAGACAACCCGTCTGGCAGATACTCACAAAAATAGACATCCTTATTAAAGTATCTTAACTTATATTCCTTCAATCTGTTAAAAAATAATGCTTCCGGACAGAATTTCTCACCCTTAGTCTCAGGGAAGGGATATTTACGAAATAAAGATGTACGTATTACTTCAGCCTTATCACCTTTTTCATGACGTTTATATCTGAAATCGATGGTGCTGCAATCCAACTGATCATATTGCGGATTACCTATAGAAGTTCCACCTATAATACATTTATTTGGCACCACTCCTCCGTATAACTCATTATCACTGATTTTATCCCATTCTTTGCTAATAAAAATCAATGCATCATCAGCTAGATAATCATCACTGTCTACAATAAAAAACAATTCCCCGGTTGCTTCTTTAACACCTCTGTTAATCGCAATATGTTTTCCCTGATTTTCTTGTTTAATATATTTCAGGGGGAAGGTAACTCCTGCTTTAATGAAACCTTTAACAAGCTCCTCAGTATCGTCAGTGCTACCATCATCAACAATAATCCATTCAAAACTATCAAAGTTCTGCTTCTGCAAACAAAGGAACAAACGTTCTAAAAGATAAGCTCTATTATATGTCGGCGTGAATAAAGTAATTTGCATCCTTAATTTATAGGTTTTCGGGTGATTGTTTTTAATAGCAAGGCCAATACGCTATTATATAACTTGAATCTGTTTACTATAACAATCAAAAGCCGTTTAAGCAGGCCGCTCCTTGAGTACAAAAAGTATGCCTGAAATAGGTCTATCTGACTCTGATTTAGTTCATTTTTGAACCCTTCATAAAATGACTCATACGCTTCTTTATGTCGGCGGTCTATTACAGGTATATCACTTATAAATATGGATTTCAACCGTTTAGCAAAACTATATTCTATATTGGCGGTTACTTTATTCACATGAAACTGACGATAAAGCATTAAGGATTTATCAACATATCTAAGCTCTCCAAAACATAATACACCTAAAGTGATAAAATGATCATGCATAACGATAAACCCTGAAAATGGCAATAATTTTTGCTTTAGCATACGATTAAACATCAATGAACAACCCTGAATACCTGCATTCAAGAATAATTGCTCATTTAGATCTTTTGGAAAAACATTTGTTATTTTATCACTAATAATACCTCTCTGTTCTGAATATGCGTATCCATTACAAAAAACAGCAAGCGGCTTATCAAATTCCCCGTTAAACCCTTCTACAAGTTGCATCAGCTTATTCTCAAACCAGATATCATCCTGATCGCAAAACACTATCAGATCAGACTCAGACAGTGACAAAAGATGCATAAAGTTATAGGCAGCACCATTTCCTTTTATTTCATCTTCGATTAAAATAATACGGCTGTCTATCTTTTGATATTTATAAATGATTTCAAGTGTATTATCATTCGAACCATCATCATGAATAAGGAGTCTCCAGTTTTTATATGTTTGACTTAATAGTGATAATAACTGGTTCTCCAGGTATATAGAACCATTATAAGTTGCAAGTAGAATATCTACACATTTCATTGTTTGTAATAATTAAAAGTAGGGTCTGATTAACGTTGGTGCTATTAATTTGATTCCGTAATAAACAAAGAAACAGTTAAATAGAAAATGTAAAAGAACAAAATAATATTTATCCTTCATTTTTTGCAGTTCGGCTAACATATTGGGGAGGAAGAGGACACAAAACTGAAAAAACAAATATGAAAATCGCTGAAAAATAGAGGCCTGAATAAATAATAAATTAAGAGAGACACCAACTGCCAATAACCGGTAATACATATCGAAATCAAAATTCTCAGATTTAACTTTGGTATAGAATACAGCATAAATCATCATAATTGCCATTCCAATTACTGAAACAACCATACCTCCGCCACCTTCTTCATTGAAATAAATCTGCATATGTTCTGGTACGCCGCCCAGCGAAAGTAATATTGGAAATGGGTTTATAAATAACCCTATTAAACACACAAATGGTGCTATAAGATATACATATCTGTTCTTGAAAAAATAGCAGAGTGGTAATAATATAATTATAATAAGTGCCGTATTATGCAATAAGAAAGCAAGAACAAAACTAAAAGCAAATGCAAAGTATCTCTTCTTGGTAAAGAAATAAATAGCCCAATAAACAATTGAACAACTTAGCCCATATCGTATCTGCGTAAAGTCTCTGTACAAATAAAAAAAACTCAGATAAATTAAGAGGGCTGTAAATGGGAATCTGCAAATCTTATAAATTATTGTATAATTTAATAAACCTGTTAATAAGGCAACAATAAAAAGTACGCTATTAAAATCTCCCCCAAATACATCCACAAGTTTATTCAGCAACATAAAACCTCTCTCAATATTACTTTCGTAATTTCCTGAGATAATTTGGCCTATGGAATAATTATTAGTTGATTTGAATATTTCACTATAGCTGAGACTATCATTATCAACACCTATTTCTCTAAATGCCGGCAAAGAAATCAGGACCATGCAAAACAGAACATAAAAAAAAAGCTTTATATTCTTTTCTTTAACGTAGTCCAACCCACATAATAAGAATGCTAAAACGAATATCAGGTAATAAATAAACATTTGTTAATCAGGATTCAACATTTTCCATTAAAAAAGATCTAATATTTATCTTGTCACATTTATCTTTTAATTCTGCTATTATAGACTTATTCTTTTTACTTTTTCCCACGCGGATAGTTTCCACATTAAAATCTTTCACATCCAGATATTCATAACCAAGATTATAAAAGTCACCAATATTTTTACTCTTCACAATTGGAATTAATCCATAGTGCATATACTCGACAACTTTTGTCGGACAAGCTACGTTATTTACAGTTATATCATCACGTAATATAAAACCATAATCGGCCTTGCTGTAGTATTCGCCAAGAAACTCCGGCAATACAGAGAAAACGAAAACATTATTCTCTTCTTTTAATCCATTTTCTGTCAGGACCCTTGTCATTGCTGTCGGATTACCGGTTAGGATCGTATACTTTACATGAGGTGATAAATTATTGGAAATAACGTTAATCATCAGGTCTATATTTTGCCATGCCTGCAGATTGCCACTATAAATAACATTAACAAAATTCCTGTCATCATTCTCTTTTAAATCGTATGTATCATTTCTAATATTTGACGGGAGAATAGGATAGGTCATCATTTTAACCTGATTATCTGGATATTTAGTTTTAAAATGCCTGGTCATTGCATCTGTCACAGATATAGCTAAGTACAACCGGCTAAAGAGATATTTTTCAGTTATACTGTATAACTTAGATTTAAAACTCTGACCTGCAAGTATATGCTCTTCCGGAACCACACCATGTATATCTAAAATCATCCGCTTATCTGACTTAAGAAATAGCAAACATGGAAGAATAGGGAGGGCATTCTGAATTGAATGGAAATATATAAACTTACTATTTACCAATAATTTAAGAATAAAAAAGAAATGTAAAAACAAATTACATTTATATTGTTTGACACCATTTGCAATCTGAGTAATCTCTTTTTTCAGAAAGAACCGGTGAGATACAAATAAATAAGCACGTTGGTCGTTAAGAAATTGTCCATCAATAGCAATCATCCGTTGAGACATTCCCTCTTTAATAGTACTCTCATTCGGGTACTCAGCGACAAACAGAATTCCCCCTTTATTATTTGTATTCATCTTTCAGCATAGTTACAATTCTTGATGAAGTAAGACCATCTCCATATGGATTATGTGCCTTACTCATTTTAGCATACTGTTCCTTATTATCCAGTAACAAGCTTGCTTCACTTATGATTCTTTCTTCATTAGTTCCAACCAGTCTGACCGTACCGGCATCAACTGCTTCAGGCCTTTCTGTATTATCTCTCATAACCAGAACAGGTTTGCCTAAACTAGGTGCTTCTTCCTGAACACCTCCGCTATCCGTTAAGATTAAATAGCTTTTTTCCATTAACCAGACAAATGCCGGGTATCCCAGCGGATTTATTAACTTAATATTTTCTGTTTTTGATAATAATTCATAAACAGGCCCCTGCACATTAGGATTCAAATGGACCGGATAAATGATCTGAACATCTTCGCGATCTGCCAGATGTCTGATTGACTTACAGATATTGATAAATCCGTCACCAAAATTTTCACGTCTGTGTCCGGTGACCAATATTATTTTCTTTTCAGGATCTATAAGCTTTTTCAGTGCAATTATTTCATCATCTTCATATGTTTTTAGTTTTTCTGTTGCCCAATACAATGCATCAATAACTGAGTTACCAACAACCTTAACATCTTCCCTTTTGCAACCTTCATTAAGCAAATTTTGCTCAGAAAGATGAGTTGGTGAAAAATGAAGATCTGTTAACCTACCTGTTAACTGTCTGTTCATTTCTTCCGGAAATGGAGATAATTTATTAAAAGTTCTAAGACCTGCCTCAACATGGCAGATTTTCACCCCTGCATAAAATGCTGATAATGCAGATGCCATTGAAGTAGTAGTATCACCATGAACAAAGACAAAATCCGGCTTAAACTCTTCTAAAATTGGTTTAAGACCACTTATAAGATCAGCTGTTAACTGAAACAGATTCTGCCCTGGCTTCATCAGATCCAAATCGTAATCCGGCTCAATTTCAAAAAAATCAAGTACCTGATCCAACATCTCTCTATGCTGGGCTGTCACACATACTTTAACCGTAAAATCCTGACTATAAGTTTTAAACGATTTCACTAAAGGAGCCATTTTTATAGCTTCAGGACGGGTGCCAAAAATCAATAGTATTTTTTTCATTTTCACAGTATCAACTAAACTTATTCTTTAAATCACCAAACAGAATCTCTCTAAACACATACACCATAATTAAAAAATATATAATGTAATTAATGAAGAAAGCAATTGTAATGCCTTTTAGTCCAAAAAAATCAACAAACAGACTACCTAAAACGACCCAAATCACAGCAAAAAAAGTTTCTGTAAACATAGCCGTCTTAACCATCGCTTTTGCGATAAGTAAATATCCCAGAATCAAAGAGGCAACCTTCATAATATCACCAAGCAATTGGTAAATAAATAAATTCTCCATCTGTAAGAATTCGGGAGTATATAACGTTTTTATAATAAAAAACCTCATAAAATAGATTAGCACACACCCCAGAGTAGTTACGGGTAAAATTATCTTAAACCCATAAAAGATCTCCGTTCTGATATCAATATCATTTTTCAGGGAAGATAATTTTGGCAAATAGTAAATACTAATCGAAGTATTTATCAATAATAGATATCCATCAGAAACTCTCATCATAGCCTGCCAATAACCAGCACTATCAACACCAAGCTTCTGAATAAGCATATTCCTTAATAAGATCTGAGAAACCGGCATTGTTAAGGCAGAAACCAGTGCAATCATACCATAACCCCCAAGTTTCTTTGCCAGATCCAGATCTATAGCTCCTCTGAAGTAGTCTAATGAAACCCAATCAAGTTTACGGATTAAGAAAAAAGTAATTATTAATAACAGAGTCTGGGTAGTTACCAATGCATATAATGCACCGTCAATTTTAAAAAAAACGACTAGTAATATTGTTAAACCGAGTCCAAATAAAGCTCCTAATGTATTAACTAACGTATATAATTTTATTTCTTTCATCCCATTCAGGATCGAAATCATTAAAACATTAATTGAATAAAATGCCACTGTTAGCCCTAATGTCCTGAAAACATTCACATAAGAAGTGCTATAGAGTATCAGATTCGATATGGGAGAGGCAAACAACACTAAAATCACACCAATGATCAATGCAGCATACAGAGATATGCGACACGATGTTCTGAAAAGTGACTTTAATTTTTCTTTATCATTTTCATATTCTGCAGTGTACTTGATAACTCCATTACTGATTGCCCCGTTGGAGATAGTAAATATAATTGCTAAAAAACTTGTAAACTGTCCCAATAAGGCGACTCCTGAAGGTCCTGTTATAGTTGCAATAACCTTTGCAGCAACAAATCCGGCAGCAATCTTTATAAATGTAATAATTCCAGAAAATACCGATGTCTTAATTAACTTCATATTATCTATTCATGAGTTAAGAACATCTTGAAAATTCTCCTGAAAATTAACACCAAAATGATTAAAAAAGATCCGATTACTGCTCCAAAAACAATTCCACTAATCTTTCCAAGCCTTGCTTTTTCCAGCGGTAGCACCGGTTTGTCAATGATTTGAATTAAAGGTATCTCCTTTCTCAAAGCGATCTTTGACATTTCAAGATTTTTGACTAATTCTATTAAAATAGCTTTATTAGTTTCAGCAGAAAATTGAGATTTTTGAGCGGGGACTCTTAATGCCTGACGACTTGGATTTAAATTAGGAGTAGCATCTATTATCGAAGCGGCGGAATATATAGAATGGTTCATTACTGCCATCACAGAATCCGTTTGCTTCTGCAAAATATTTACATTAAATAATGATTTTTTAGTTTTGGTTTGTACATAAAAAGCATTCACATTTGATACGATTTGCTCTGCAAATGCCTTTGCGAAAGCTTCATCCTGTGATTTCACCTTAACTTCGATTATACTTAGTTTTTTATCAGGTTTGCTTACCGTGAGGCTTCTGGTATTTAGATCTTTAACAATTTGCCCAATAATACTATCATGTTTAACAGTAAAATGAGCGGAATCTGAAAAATCAATCCCCTTCAAATCAGGCTGTTTACTCCACAAATCTCTTAATTTGTTTGATTCAATATATCTATCTATTAACAGCTGTTTCTTACCCTGTATAATCGCAGCGGTTAAAAGAGTCTGTTCAATCATTGACCGTGATTTATAGAGCTCGACTATATTATCACCTTGAAATAATCCGCCGCCTCCTCCTAAATCTACTCCGGCAATAGATGCCAGCCCCGAAAGAGAGCCCATACCACCACCACCTTTCTCTTCTTCCAGAACAAAGGAAGTAGTCGCTGTATAAATTGTCTTTTTAATTGAAGTATAAACAAAACCCAAACCACCACCTAATAAAGCAAAAAGGCCAATAATCAGCCACTTACTTTTAAGATAGTGAAACCATTCGATACATTTAACAATAATATCCCTTAAAGAAATTTCATCTTTATTTTCAACTGTATTTTCTTCCATATTATGCCATTGCAAGCTTCTTTCTCAAATAACTTATGAACTATAATTAGACCTTGCCTATTTACGCAAAATAAGTACAAGTGCTGTAATGAGTCCGGACAAAGCAGCAGAAACAGCAGCTATTCCTGCAACGCCAAATTTTTCTCTTGGTGCACGTTTAGGGACAAAGATCTCAGCACCAGGTTTCACCCTCGGATAATTATTGAAAAACAAAAATCTACTCCCCGCATCTACTGACCCATTTGCATACTGGATATATGCACTTTTTTTATTTGCATTATAAGTAAATCCTCCTGCACCATTAATATATTGCTTCATACTTTTATTTGGACTATAAACAATATTTGTTGGTCGTAGAACCTCTCCTGTAACTTTAACGGTTTGCAATTGCTTAGGTACCCTGATAATATCTCCATCCTCCAATAACAAATCATATTTTGAATTAGGATCCTTTAATATTTTAATCAGATCAATTCCTACTAAATCACTGCCTAAAATCTTAACCTCTCTGATTAGCTGCGCGGTATCCTGTACGCCAACTCCCTGTAAACGTTTCAGATTCGCCATCTTCTGCATCTCTTCTTCCTGCTTATCGCTAATATTCTTACCCGAGGAAACAATTTTTCCATTTTTATCTACCACTTCCGCTTTCTCAGCACCAGGTCTTTTTAAGGATGCCCCTTCAGCAAAAGAAAGGATAGTTAATCCACCAGCTCTTTTAATCACATCTGAAATTCTTTCATCTTTTCTGGTAATTGTATAGATACCAGGATAAAGGACTTCTCCTTCAACCCTAACTTGTTGCTGGATCTGAAACCCTTCAGAACTTCTTATAGATACTATATCAAATGGCTGCAATACAAAGGTAGTATCCTGCAATTTCAAGTCCCTTGATACATTCACATTTAATATTTCGGCAGTCTTGGCAGAAATTGAGTTTACATTACTATTTTTTATTCTCCTCGCAATCTCAATACGACTAGGGGTAGCACCTTCTTTAAAACCACCAGCCATTTGAATCAATGCTTCCAGAGTCATTCCCTCTGCATAATCAAAAACTCCCGGTGCTCTCACTTCTCCCTTAATATCTACTTTATATTCTTCCCGTAAGTCAAATATTGAAGATATAGTTACCTTATCTTCTCTTCTTAAAGGCACATCCTGTTCAGTCCCTTTTAAAATCTTATCCAGATCAAAAGATATTAATGCAAGACTATTGTCTGAATTTAATCTGGAAATATATCCTCTGTTTAAAAATGCATCTTCTTTAATCCCATCGGCTTTTTGAATCAGTTGTTTCAGTGTTAATCCCTTTTCAAGTTCATACTCTCCAGGGCGAAATACAGCACCGGCAATCTCAACTTTGTTGGCATACCGATCCAAAATAGTTTCCACCACATATTTGTCTCCGTTTAATGGATTATATCTGGTAAAATCATCTGCATTTACATCGATGATGCGTCTCTCCTTATTTGTATTCTGCAAAACTTTAATCTTTGCCGTATATGCTTTATTGGAGAAACCACCAGCAAAGTTAATTACATCCTCCAGTGACTCGTTATTCAAAACTTCATAAAGAGCCGGTCTTTTCACCTCTCCTGCCATTTCTACCCTTGTCTGATATACTGGAATATTAATAACATCCTGATCCTGTAAACGGATATTTCCCATTTGTATACCCTTTAAAAGGAAGTTATAAACATCTATTGTAGAAACGACTTTATTATTACGAATTACTTGTATTTTTCTAAATGACCCGTTTTCATTAGGTCCACCAGAAGCGTTTAATGCATTAAACACAGTCGATAAAGAAGATAAGGTATAAGAACCAGGCTTAACCACTTCACCCAGTAGTGTAACTTTGATACTTCTGATATTACCAAGATTCACTGATACAGTTGTTCTTCCCGTTTTTAAGCCCGGGTAAGTTTTGGACATTGCAGCCCTGATTTTATTAATAGCCTGGTCTATAGATAACCCGCCAACAGAAACCAAACCTACATATTGTAACCGGATAGTTCCTTCGGGACTTACCTGTAACTTATAATTTGCCTCATTATCACCATTCAAATCAATTAACAACTGATCATCAGGGCCAATAATATAACTTTTAGGAGTTGCCATCCGCATATTTGGCTCAAACTTCATATCGTTACTTTTGAATAACTCAGCACCAAAAATTTTCGGGATCAGGTTACCAAAAGCATCTTTTAATTCAGTCCTGGCATTCTCAGACTGATTACGTTTTTTATTGCTTGTAGAATCAGCATTTTCATAAGTTCTACCTGAAAAGTCTTCAGCTGACATCTGATCAGTCACCTTATTCTCGGTACCATTACCCTTTCTGATTTTTGTCACCCTTGCCCTTAGCTTCACCACTTCGCCCGGTTGCATTCCCTGGGCAGCGGCCATTTGTTCCAGCTGAGCATCATTATAACCAACAGATTCTGCACGTTGCATTAACTGACGCACCTGTAAATCTGTCAATTCATCAACCTTTACATCAGAATAATTTGTTTGTGCATAACTGCTATGGCAAATCATTAAACTGCTAAAAAACAAGAATACAGCTATTATTTTTTTTAAATTCATAAGGGTAACCTATAGTAATATTTTTTGGTCTATTCAAAATGGTTCAGCGTATTAAAACCGCCTTCTTTCAAATACTCATCTTTTTTCATTAGTTGCAGATCAGAATGAATCATTTCTTTAACCAGCATTGGCAAATCATATTTTGGTTTCCAGCCTAGCTGAGTCTTGGATTTCGTTGGATCACCAAGCAATAAATCAACTTCAGTTGGTCTGAAATATTTAGGATCTACCTGTACAACTGTAGTTCCGGGTTTTAAGTAGGTATCATTTAAGCCGAGAGACAAAACAAGATTCTGATCAACATCAATAATGACACCTTTCTCATTCTCATCTTTACCGCTAAACTCTATTTCTATACCCAGTTCTGCAAAGCTCATCTTCACAAAATCACGAACAGTTGTTGTCACCCCGGTAGCAATAACAAAGTCTTCAGCCTTATCCTGCTGAAGAATTAGCCACATAGCCTCAATATAATCTTTAGCATGCCCCCAGTCTCGCTGTGCAGAAAGATTCCCTAAATATAGACACTTCTGCAGGCCCAAAGCGATTTTACTTGCTGCTCTGGTAATTTTACGTGTGACAAAAGTTTCACCTCTCAGTGGACTTTCATGATTGAATAAAATTCCATTACAGGCAAACATGCCATATGCTTCTCTATAATTTACTGTTATCCAATAACCATAAATTTTAGCAACGGCATAAGGCGATCTCGGATAAAAAGGCGTAGTTTCACTTTGAGGAACCGCCTGTACCAAACCATACAATTCGGATGTAGAAGCCTGATAAACCCGGGTTTTCTTTTCCAGCCCCAGAATTCGTATAGCCTCCAATAATCTTAGAGTTCCGATACCATCCGCATTTGCTGTATATTCCGGCATCTCAAAACTCACCTGTACATGACTCATGGCTGCCAGATTGTAAATTTCATCTGGCTGTGTTTCCTGAATAATACGGATCAGATTGGTAGAATCAGTCAGATCACCAAAATGCAATTTAAAATTAACCCCATGTTCGTGCTGGTCCTGATACAGATGATCGATCCGCTCAGTATTGAACAACGATGATCTTCTTTTAAGTCCATGAACAAAATATCCTTTTTTCAAAAGAAATTCTGCAAGATAGGCTCCATCCTGGCCTGTAACACCGGTTATTAGGGCAACTTTCATTTGGTTAATATTTTTTTATGTAGGGGTCAAAGATAAGCGAATTATTTGATTACTGGGAAATATCTAACATTACAAACACTCTAAAAATTTTGTATACAGAAATTTAAACTATCTCTCCAATATGGTATTTCAACCCCCATTATTGTCTTAATTTTCGTCTTATCCAACACTGAATAATGCGGTCTCTTTGCTCTGGTCACAAAGGCCGAAGAAGCAACAGGCAAAACTTTCATATCGATTTCAGCAAACTCAAAAACTGCCTTTGCAAAATCATACCAGGAAGCAATCCCTTCATTACTATAATGATAAAGACCATAAGATTTCTGGTTACTTCGTACGATATAAATAATAACCCTGGCCAGATCCATTGCATAAGTTGGTGTACCTATCTGATCATATACAACATTTAGTTCATCTCTGTTTTGGGCAAGTTTCAGCATTGTTCTGACAAAATTATTAGCCTTTTCAGAGTACAGCCAACTGGTTCTGATAATAAAATAATGATCCATAATTCTCTGGATCTCTCGTTCCCCTTTCAACTTGGATAAACCGTATACATTGACAGGACTGGCAATCATGCCCTCCGACAGAGGAACACTTGAGCTGCCATCAAAAACAAAATCTGTGGAGATGTGTATTAACGTGGTGTGATATAACAAGCAATTTTCCGCAAGCCTTTTCACTGCAAACTCATTGATCTCAAAAGCACTATCAGCATCTTCTTCTGCATGATCAACCGCTGTATAAGCGGCGCAGTTTATACAAAAAACAGGATTATATTCCTGAAATAATTTTGAGACTTCATCAGCATTCACAAAATCCAAATCACTTTTAGAAAGGAATACATAATTAAACGATTGCTCTTTCCCCGAAACAACCTCAGAAAGGCATTGTCCTAATTGCCCGTTCCCACCAATTACGATAATATTTCTTTCCATTAATTTTTACTCCCGATATGAAATTGAACGCCCACCGAAACAGGATTAAACAAGTATTCTGTTTTATGAAATCTATTTAAAGAACGTACATTCGATATATCCTGAGATACAGATTCCTGGCGTTCATAAGAATAAAAGAATTCCAGATTACTTTCCACGAAAACAGAGATCTGTTTAACAGGACTGATTTTTATCCCGATAACAGGGGTAATTGTAAAGCCTTCTTTTGTTGCGATTATCTGATTTGGTGGAATCACCGTATTTGCCTGATCTGCCTGAGCATTTAATATCGGATTGATATTTCTTGAGGTTCCGTCAAACTTATTTGACCTGTATCCCAGATCTAAGGCAAAGTAAGGCTGAAATCTGGAATAAGTAAGGTTCTTTTCAAAACCGAGTTTAAAAGAATAATCGGTCATCTTACCAATAACCAGTTCACAATTATCACAATTATTTCGAAAGTTTTCATTTCTGCTCAAATAGCTTCCATTTAATCTGTAACTGAACAGATTATCATTAAATTTCAAAATAAAACTATTAAAATAACTATTCAGATAAGTATTTCCAGCCGTCTGATTCAGAATTTTCGGCATCTGCATATAACTGTAACCTCTGACACCAACACTATAGAGATAATCACCATTACTTTGTGAATATGCAAATGTTGAAAGCATTACAAAAAAAATAATCAAGTATGTTTTTACCATATGTATGTGGGATTTCAGTTAAAAGTACTTAATAAAATACATTTTAGCTTCAAATCATATAAAATGCACCATGTGCAATAACTCTACCAAAATGCATAATTTAAGTACTATCATTCTAAATTAACCTGACCAACACAACTCTAAATTTACAGACAATTTTTTTATACAATTCTTCTTATTATTCCCTGATCATGCAAATCAGACTAAGAGATATTATAAAAATATAAAGGACAAAAATTTAAGCTAAAACCAGTTTCCAGATGACCCGACATCTTTACAAAAACATGTAATTCAATATAAATACATCAGACTAAATCTGCGATATATGTCCGGCCTCTCCTCATTAAAAAAATCAATGAGCAAATCCTGATCAGGATCACAGCCGGATATATTTTTAAAAACAAAATCCATCAAAGGATTTATATATTTTGTGATTTATCATTTATATCCGAAAAGAAACCATTTCACTTCTTTCAGACAACTTAATCCAATTAATCTGATACCGGTAATAATTTTAACACGAAATTCAGAGCTATTCCGCAGAGAACCCAAAAGACAAATCAACAGGCAGCATACAACAAAATACCATAACCATACACAAAAGCTCCTTTTCTTCCCAAAATCTCCTGAATACAACCAGCGGCCCACAGCAACAATATCAGTTCGCAACCATCCGTTAAACTGCGTTCAACCCTCCAAATTATTCTTAAGGTTAATAAAATACCTGTTGCATCAATATTTCTCCTTCAAATCTGCCTATTTTAATTATGATTAACCAGAAATCAGCCCGCACGCCAAATCAGGAATAAACAATTTCCCAAATCTGTAATTCCCCCTAACTGTACTGCTTCGGGACAATCCGGCACCTTTCTTAACAAATTTGATACAAACAAAACTTCTCCTTGGCCTCCCTTTTGCAACATTTAACATAACAAAAATATTTTTTTGAAAAACATTATTTTCTTATCCCCGTTAAAATCTATAACACATGATTCAAAATATTGGAAAAAAGCTTAGAGCAATTCGTAACACACATTGCATTAGCCAGAAAATTGTAGCCGATCAGTTGGGTATATCTGTTACAGCCTACTCTAAAATAGAGACTGGAATAACAGACGTGTCTTTCTATAAAGTTCAGCAAATAGCTGATATATACGGTGTTTCAATAATTGATATGCTGCGTATCGGAGAAAAAGATGCCCAGGATGAACAATATCCGGATGTAAAAAAACAGCTGGATGAACTGAGTGAAAAATATAACGATCAGCAGAAAAAAATAATTCAGTTATATGAAATCATAAGGACTCAAAAGTCTGCTGCTCATTAAATCAAAGCGATATACCGATTTCCAGGTAGATCTAAATACATCGTATAAGGGGAAAAAAGTGCTCAATTGGGGAATTATTTTCCCCACTCATTAAATAAATCCCCAATAGTGTCGCGTAAAGTAAAGAGGTAAATAAAAAAGCTTCCCTTCTAATTAAAGAAGAGAAGCTTAGCTATTTGTTTTTCAAGGTGTGACAGAATTTATTGTAGCGTACCCGTAAATGCAAAATCAGGGTGTTCAACACTTTTAAACTGACCCAATACCTGTTTGTTAGTTAGATTCGTAAAGTAATCCAGGGTAAAGGTATCAGCACCTAATCTTTCACTGAGCAGCGGTGCCATCGCAGTAGCAATTACCGAAGCATTACCATTCATTGCCCCTAAAGTAAACTTATACACTCCTGCCGGAGTTTTGGTATAACTATAAGGATAGATAGCCAGAAATTTGTTTGCAGTCTGATATACGTCTGCGGTTAATGTCAGCATGCTTTGGTTCACATTAAATACTAAAGCCATCTTATCCAGTCTCAGGTTGTACCCACTCGTTAGCGTACCTGATGCTGCCTTAGCTCTTCTGGCTATAAAATCTGCAGACCATCCCGGATAAGTAGTTCCATTAGGGACTGTTACCGAAGTATAGTTGATCCCTATCAGTGCATTTAATGGTAATAATGGTGAAGGAGATGATTTCAGATCAAATCTTTTCCCATCAACAGTAGTATAAAATCCCTGCGTTGCTGCATCCCATATAAACTCCCTCAGCAGTTTACCTTTATAGGAAACAGGATCCTGCAGTAATATGCCGTTTAGTGTAAAAACAAAAGGGCTGATCGCAGAACTGATCGTTCCCTTATCATCCCATACCAGGGTCATTTTCTTCTGAAAATAATCAAAGATAGTCTGTAAGTTAACCGCCCCGTCAATATTGGTATACAATGTACTGTTCGCAGCGATATAATCTGTTGAAGTCACTAATGAAGTCAGCAGACCTTTATTGTTATAAGCATCCTGCTCAGCTTTGGTTGCTCTCACCATAACCAGTTTACTGTCCAGCAATTTACCGGTTAGCTTTAAAGTATCACCAGTCTGTACTCCAAAGTTAAATTCAAAATCAGAATACAAACCCCATCCCGGTGTTCCTCCAAATACCCTTGCATCCGGATCAGCGAGTATATGCATGTAATTATAAGTATCAAATACCAAAGAAGGATTCATACTTGCTCTTAAGCGATATGAGCTTTCTTTAGCAGTCGTTGCCGGGCCATTATCCAAATCTGAATACATCGTTACCCTGTTCTTTTTGGTAAAGTTCAGATAGAATGAAAACCCGCCGCCCCCTGCCGGGTATAAATAGGCCTTCCAACCGTAAGGGCTATCTGTTAATTGGTCACTGTATTTGGTGAGTGCCTCAGCTACTCTGTCTTCTGGTCTTTCTCCATCCACCAGTATCTCGTTGTTCTTTTTACAGCCAGAAAATACTCCTATGGATAGCAAAGCATATATGATGATTCTTTTCATTTGTTTATCTTTTAAATTATTGTCCCATAACACCATAGAAATACGACTTTGGGTCAGTCTGCTTATAAAACGCACCCAAAGACCCTAAACCACCAATATTACCCGGTATAATTGTATTGATCCAGTCAATTTTGAATTTATTATTTTTGAAATAGTTGTTAACTCCGGCCATTTGCGTAGCTACAAAAGTCATATTACCATAAGTAGTCGTCGTTGGCTGAGGAGTCACCAAAGCAAGGGTGGCTACACCCGCAGCATCTATCTTGATTGTATAATCAGCATCAGCAAAAAATACTGTAGTACCCCGGGTAAAACTATAAGTTAACGTCATCGTACCTGCTGCCTTGAAAGTCATCTTTACATCCTGCAAACTAAATCCGGCACCAGTCATATTTGTCGCAGCCGTTTTCCACAAGTCTGCAAATTCAGCTGACTGATTGGCGTCTTTACCCGGATTAGAATACATGGTAGTATAGCCAATACCCGGTCCGATCAGCTTAGCTAATACCGGAGTACTTATATTATATAATGCATTTTGCACCTCAGTCTGTAAAGCATAAAAATCAATATTAAAGGCAGACTTAAAGTAATCTACTACATATTGTTCTTTCTTTTTCAACTTTACCTGCGCATCAGCAGGAGCTGTACTTACAGCTGCATTATAAGCCACACGACCCATCATAAGCATATTGGACGACATTTCAGCATAATCTTCCTCAGGAGCCGCTCTTGCATACTGTGTAATAAAGCCCAGTGCTCTTGCTTCTGCCAGAGTTCCTAAAAGCCAGTTACCCATATATCCACCTTTCGAAATAGTCTGAAAATCTGTCTGATAATCTACAGTCTGATTCAAAATATGGGTGTATTCATGCTGGATAACCTGAATAGCTTGTTTTACAGAAGCCAGGTTAGTTTTATCAAAAGTATTAACTACATACAATACGATTTTACGACCACCTTCAGCAGTTCCCAGTGTGATACTTCCGTCCTGATTATAAGCAGCACTACCTGCCAGAACAAATTGTTTTGGAGAAATTCTTTTAATAAAATCAGCTCCTCCGATCTTCTCAAAAGGCTTAATCCATACATCCCTCACAGTTTCCATCATAGGAATAACCTGCGACTCATCCGGAGGAGTAATATTCTTTCCATTGTCCAGCTCAAAACGGTCAAATCTATATTTCGTTTCTATGTTATAAGGAATCAAATAATTGTTTTCCAGCCACAAATCCCGGGCGGTTTTATCAATAATATTTTTATCTATGATATTCAGATTCGCATTTAATTTTTCTTCCTTTTTGCAGGAAGCCAGTGCCATTAAAATGATGAGTGTAAAAACACCTGTATTAAATATATTTTTCATAATTAATTATCTAGGGTTCAGTGATATACCAGACAGTTCAACTTGTGATGGCATTTGGAACAGCCTGCGCGGATCGTCAGCTTTCAATTCTATAGTAGTAGAACTTCCATTCGCTGCTACAACATTATGCTTAACCGGCAGATTATATCTCAAAATATCAAACCACCTCAAACCTTCCATTACAAATTCGGCTTTCTTAAAGTCAAGCACAGTATAAATCAGTCCTTGTTTAACATCCGAAGTACCGTAATAACTGGCAATCTTAGTTAATGTAAGTCCATCAGACACTACATTATAATTAGCAAGTCTTGTGCTCGCAAAAGTATTCAGATCCTGAATGGCCAGTTCATTTTGTCCGGTAGCAGCATAAGCTTCCGCTCTGTTGATTAAGGCTTCATCAGTAGTCAATACCGGAACGATTGTATAAGGCTCCCCAATAGTTGCATTCTGACTTGTTTTAACAAAATACTCGTTCCATTTTAAAAGTGAATAATTTGGCACACTGTAATTATACACTGAATGCACCCATCGCTTACCGGTAACATTGGCAATGCCAAACATTGCATTATTCAGTGTCTGGCCAAATCCATAACGGTTAGTTCTTGTTCTTGCCCACGAAGAAGCTGTTTCTATCAGGAGCAAAGTAGAAGGCTCTGTTGCCATGGTGAAATTGGTATACATCTCAGCTCCTGAATAATTCAGGTAGCGGGTACTCCATGGTCTGATAATCCCTGCAAAGGCATTACCTGATGAAATTGCACTTACATGCTCTATTACTTTAGCATAATCTTTTTTGAACAAATAGAATCTTGCTGCAAAAGCATGTGCTGCTGCTATATTGAAATGATATTTTGGAGTTCCATAAGCACTGTTTTTAATTAATGGTAAGCCTTCAACCAGATCCTTTTCAATCTGCGCGTATACTGAAGCTACTGTTCCGCGGGTATACTGTCCGTTCACCACTTTTTCGGGCGTGGTAACATAAGGAATCCCCGGAGAAGTATTATCACCTCCCGGGTTATAAACTTTTGAATACAACGTAACCAGCATGAAATGTGCATAAGCACGCGCCAGTAAAGCTTCCCCTTTATAGGGCTGATATGCAGTTTTATCTTCAGCTTTTTCAATAGCCGCCAATGCTTCATTTGCAGCAGCAATAGCCGCATAACTTCCATTCCAGTAATCAGTAGGTGTATCCTGAGAATTATCCGGATTGTCCTGCCAGAAATAAGGCAGTGTAACAAATCTCTCCTGATTTGTTACCTGAGGTCCTTTATCTTCCATATTATCTGATGCTGCCTCAGCAAAAGCAATAAAGTTAGACTCCGGATAAGCACTGGTTAATAGTTGTGCAACTTTATCTACAGAATTTATTTGTGTTCTCTGATCTGGTGAATGTTCCAGAAATTTTTTACAGCCTCCGGTAGAGACCAGAGCCAATGCAAGAAACGGTATATATATTTTTTTCATGTTGTTCTCTTTAGAATCCTACTTTTAATGATAATGTAAACTGACGTGGGATTGGCAGGGCTACTCCTCCTGTGCCAAAAAACTCAGGATCCTGACCATTTAGCTTTTTATCTGAATAAATCAGGAATAAGTTGTTTCCAACAAAACTCAGCGACGAATTAGTAAAACCTAATTTTTTCGAGAATGCTGCCGGAACTGCATAACTTAATATGATTTGTTTCATTCTCACAAAACCACCATCTGCAACTCTTTCTGTAGAATAATTATAGTTACTATAAGCATATATTCTTTCAAAAGCCGCAGCCTGTTGTTTATCAAGAATAGAAGGCCAGTTCGTTTTCAATTCATCACCTGGTAATACCCATCTGTCTAAAAAGCCGCGGGGCATGGCATCCAGGTCACTGTATGAGGTTTTGAAAGCAGGGTTTAATCTTACTTTATTTCCTGCAGCAAACGTGATTAAAGTCGATAAGGTAAACTCTTTATATTTGAAAGTATTAGAGAAACCTCCTGTATAAGTAGGATCTACCGGACCTTCATATTTTAAATATTGAACCTGATTACTTTGTAAGTTAATATCATTTCCAACTTGTCCATATTCATTGATAAAACTTGGTGAACCATTTTTCGGATCCAGCCCTTTAAAATCCAGGGAGAATAATCCTCTTTGAGCATATCCCTCCAGAGCACCACCATCAGCACCAGTTAGCCCAAAAATCAGCGGCTGGCTTTTCAGGTTGGTAATTTTATTCGTGTTATGTGCAAAGATGATCTGTGTTTTCCAGTTAAAATCACCTGCTTTAAGAACTGTTCCGCCAAGTGCAACCTCAATACCCTGAGATTTCATATCAGCATAATTAGCTTTTTTCACTGCTTCACCACCAATTCCACCTGTTCTGAATTCACCGATCAGGTCAAAACTTTTTCTTTTGTAGGCATCTACAGTTAATGAAAGGCGTTCATCAAATAAACCCAGATCAAGACCTATGTTGAATTCATTCAATTTTTCAAAAGTCAGCTCAGAGTTTTCCAAACCTGAAATATAAAGTTTGGTTTCCTTTTCAGTCAGATAAGGACGTTTGGTCGCCATACTCTTTACGACAAGACTTGAGTTTGTCGCATCTCCCATACTTGCAACCAAACCATAAGTCGCACGTAAAGTCGCACGGTTAACTATCTTTTTAATCGCTGCATTCTGCATGAAGTTTTCAGTATCGATATTCCATGAACCCGACACATTCCATGTAGGCAACCATCTGGCAGTAGTAGATTCGCCTAAAAGGTTTGAACCATCATATCTTCCTGTCGCATTAAAAGCATACTTTCCTTTATAAGAATAGGCACCTCTTAACGAGTAGTTCAGATACCTTTCGTAACGGTATCCCATACTGTAATAATTGAAACCACCTTCAACATTTGATTTTACGATAGCAGGATCAATAAACGGTACTCCCCCCTTGTCATACTGATAACCATAACCATCAAAAGTTTTATTCTGACGATCGATATAGCGTAATTCCTGTGTACCAAAAATATTTACGGTATGATCTGTATTAAATACCTTATTATACTCTAAACTATTACGCACATAGTAATTGGTAATGTTATCATCATTGGTATTATAGAATCCACCAAAAGGCAATACAGAAACCGGCAATGCATTAGGATCATCCGGATTCTTGTACAAGAATCTGTTTCTCCTTTTAATGGTCGCATCCAGCGGACTAATACCTGCACGGTAAGCTTCAGCCATATTAGAATGTTCAGTTATCTTGTGCTCCTGACTGGTTCTGGCAAAACGATATGCCCCATCAAAAGAGTATTTCAGGTTATCAGTTATTTTATATTTTAACCCTCCCTGCACTTTTAAATCTAAAACATTAAGTTCTAATGTATTATTCTCCAGTTCATTGAGGATATTAAAAGGAGCAAAATTCTGGGTGAAATACTCACGGTTACCATTTTCATCATAAGGAGTCAGTGTACGACTGGTATTTAAAGCATAACTGAAAGGGTTAATATCAAAATCGCGGTCATATGTTCCATATACGGGATTTCCTTTTCTGCCTAAAGTACCCGGAGCTTTCTGATCACGGATAGATCCCTGGGTGATTAATTCAACGCTTAATCTGTCATTGATCTCAAAATTTCCACGGATATTACCTGTAAAACGTTTGACATTATCACCAATAGACCAGCCATTATCCTTTAGAAAACTGGTTGAAGCATAGATTTTTGAACGCTGAGTACCTGAAGAAATACTTACAGAATGCTCCTGCATAAATGATTGTTTGAATAATACATCAAACCAATCCGTATTTGCATTTGCATAACGCTGTAAAAACTGTTTCTGACTTGGTGCATCATTTCTCAATGCATAAGAATCCGTTGAAGGATTATAGATATACATCTGATTATACATTTTAGTAAAAACGCCACCATTTTCAGCGCGTGAAGCATCAGCATGATTTAACAACCCTTTGTTTTGCATTTCCAGATAAACATTCATCTGATCTGCAGAATTCAGGATATCAAAATTGTTATAAGAAGGCTTCATATAACTTGAAAAGTTACCTGTATAGGAAATAACAGGTTTACCATCTGTATTTTTACCTTTTTTGGTCGTAATAATAACCACACCGTTCATCGCTCTTGCACCATACTGAGCAGTTGCCGCAGCATCTTTCAGAATGTTGAAGCTTTCAATATCATCAGGGTTTAAACCTGCTACAGACGAACCCACCAAAGTAGAAGGATCTCCGGTAGAAAGCTGCTCGTTGGAAATATTTACCACATCTTCCAGGATAATCCCGTCAACAACCCATAATGGCTTGTTATCACCTGTAATAGAAGTTGCACCACGGACACGGATCTTAGGGGCAGCACCAAAGGTACCAGATACGTTTTGTACAGATACACCGGCAACCCGGCCTTCCAGCATTCTGCTCACATCAGTAATACCATCACGTTTTACATCAGAAGCCTTTAGCACAGTAGATGAGCCGGTAAACAGTTTTTTGTTAATATCCTGATATCCATTAGAAACAATGCTTACTTCATTTAGCTGGCCGGCATCCTCATCCATGGTAATATCAATCTTAGTTCTGCCATTTACTTCCGCAACTACAGTTTTATAACCGATAAAACTGAACGTAAGCACTGCATTATCCTGAACTTTAATCGCGTATTCACCCTGAGCACTACTGGAAACCGCATTTCTGGCCCCTTTTTCTCTGATACTTACTCCCGGAAGGTATCCGCCATCTTTTTTAGAGGTGATACGGCCGGTAACAGTAATCATTTGTTTTATAACCTGGAGCGGGACTTTTACTAGAATCACCTGTTTCCCTACAATGTTATAATTGATCCCTTTTTCCTTCAGGGGCTCCAGGTCAGCCCTAATTGAAACCAGCTTTGCCGGAACTTCAAGATTTGTGGCTTTATTAATCTGAGCAGCATCGTAAACGAAACTTACCTGGTAAGCCTGCTCAATTTTTTTCAGATAACTATCTAATCTTTCGATTTTAAGTGCTTCACGCTGCGCTTCTTCTGCCATTGCAGAAGAGGTGCAAAAAATAATGCACATCAGCATAGCCATGAGGCCATACTTTAGTTTACGCATTTTTTTTGAGTAGTTTTTCTCCATAATTGGTTGTTAGTTATTAGGTTTAAGTTGATTTGTTATAGGTTATTTATAGTAATTTGATGTTCATTGGAGTCGATTCTGATTTTATAGGTCTGTTTCAGTACGGTTAGAATTTCTTTAAGACTGCTGTCCTTAAAATTGGCGTTGAACTTTTTGGCACTGCGCATCTGATCATGAACTACCAGGTTCACGTTATAATAAGCGCTAACCTGCTTGCAAACTTCTTCAAGTGGCATATCCACAAAGACAAGCTCTTTCGTGATCCATGAAGTCGAATTCGAGCCGTTTTCCCATTCCATTCTATGCTGAGACTCACTGTAATTGATTGCCTGTCCCGCTATCAGAATAGCAGAAGAGCTAATCGCATTTGGGGTAAACATGACTTTACCTGTACTCACCGCCAGTTTGATAGAAGCATGATGATAGTTAATATTGAAGGATGTTCCCAGTACGGTAACTTTCGACTGCCCCACCCGGACATTAAAAGCCCGCTTTACTTCATGATGTACTTTGAAAAAAGCCTGACCTTTGACTAAAATCACCTCACGTGCAGTATCTGCTAATACTTTAGGATACTTAATCCGGCTGTTCTCAGCCAGAATGACTTTAGTACCGTCACTCAAAAAAACCGAATCTATCTGCTGTTTGGTTTCCCTGACTAAGAAAGGCACTTCCGGAGTTTTTTTGGGATAGAAGAAAATACCGGCACTGGCAGTTACTGCAATGACAGCCGCAATTTTAAGCCAGCCAAAAGACCTCGTCTTCTGATGACCTTTATCAGTTAAACGTGCATTGAAATTTCTGGCCGAGCTGACAGGATCTATTTCATACAGTCTTTTAGTTAAAACAGCAGATTCCCAAATAGTTCTGGTCTCCTGAAAAATTCTTTCATTTTCTTCTGACAGTTTTCTGAGGTCAGCAACCTGCCGGGCCAGAACTTCATCTTCAGGGGCATTAAAATGGTTCAGAATAATATTCTGAAAGGTTAAATTGTCTTTCAAGTTAGTTGGTTTTGTAAGGATGACAAATAACCACCCAAAAACCCCTAGTCTATTTTACAAAAAAATGATATTTATTTAAAACAATTAGAAAAACAGTCTTTAATACAGAAACAGCGACAGTAAAGAGAAATATTTAGCCTTACTTTTTGGATCTTCTTCATGTATATTATGAATCACGCGCAATCTGAGTAACCTCAGGGCATTACTCATATGATTTTCAACTGTTTTCTCAGAAATCGATAATTCAGCAGCTATATCCCTGTATTTTAGGCCTTCCAGGCGGCTTAATTTAAAAACCTTCTGACATTTTTCGGGTAATTGCTCTATTTCATTATAAAGAAGTACGATTAACTCATTTTGTTCATTAATGATGTCAATATCGTCATCTGTTAAATGCTCAGCTATTTTAAGATGATGTTTTTCTATGTTTTTTTGTCTGTTGATATAATTGATAGAAGCATTAACAACGCTTCTGTACAGATAAGCTTTAACGGAGTTCACATAAAGCAACAGCTCCTTATCTTCCCATATCTTTAGAAACATGTCCTGAACGATCTCTTCAGCAACATGCATATTTTTCACATACCTATCCGATACCAGTATTAGTTTTTGAAAATTATTAGAATAAAAAACAGTAAATGCACTCTTGTCATCATCTTCTATAAGATTAAGCAAATCCTCCCCTGTAGTTATATTTTCTGTTATCTCATTAAACGCCATTATACTCCTTAACCCCCTAAATATTCCCGGAAAATAATACCAGCTTACGCTTCTGAAATCTAAAATAGCATTTAGCAATCACTCTTGGGCAATAAATATTAATAATATGAGTTATTAAAAGCTTTTATTTAAAAAGACCGGCAAACCGGCAAAAAATTACAACCGTTCGGGTCCATATGACAACTGATCAACATTTGTATGAGTCCACCGCGAGTCCACAGTGAGTCCACGTTGAGTCCACCTTTTCCTGTAAAAACGTGGACTCATGGTGGACCTGCGACAGACCTGATGCAGACTCACAGAGATGTTGACCGCAGCTGAACAGATTCCACAAAAAAGCCATGCTGTTTTCAGAACCGGATTCTTCAGAGAAGAGATCAGGCAGAAAAACAGCATGGCCGTATTAAAAATTGTTTAAAATCTATCGCTGATAATTTCCGAACAGGGTAACAGCCAGATCCGGATAATCCGAAATGATACCGTCAACCTGCAGTTCGGCCATTTTTTTCAGTGAAGACTCCTCATTCACCGTCCAGGGCAATACCTTTACCTTTAGCTGATGTGCATCTTTTACAAATGCAGCATCTATCATTAAATAATAAGGGCTGATCGTATCAGGAGTAAAACCTAATTTGTTCAGATTAGTGCTGAAATTATCTTTATTGGCTACCAGATAAGAAAGTTTTTGCTTTGGATACTTTTGATGTAATACAACAAGCGGCCGGGTATCAAATGATTGTATAATCACCCTTTTAGTAATTCCTTTAGCTTTAAGTACGCCCATAACCAATCCTGAAAACAATTCAGGATCCGGATGCGCAGTGCCATCACCGTCTGCAGAACTTTTGATTTCAATATTATAAGACACAGGTTTCAACCGGTGAAGTTTAACATAAGATTCAACACTATCGATCAATACCGATAATAATGGTTTTACAGTTTTAATCTTCAGCTGTTTAGGGAACGCTGCATTTCCCTTTGTTCCGCCATCATAACTTTTAATCAGCTCGTAAGGCATCTTGTATAACAGCAATGATTTTTCTTCTGCTTTACTAATCTCCGTTCCATCTGGTTTAAGCATAAAATCAGCAGACATATACAGGTCATGGGAAACTACGACCTGCTGGTCCTGAGAAATCACACAATCCAGCTCCAGGGTTCTTACCCCCAGATCTATCGCATGCAGCATAGCTGCAATAGAATTTTCCGGCATAATTCCTCTTCCGCCGCGATGGGCTTCCACATCAATCTTTTGCTGAGCATTTGCTGCGGTAATAGCCAGGCAGCTGATGATTAAAAATATATATTTCATATCCAAATGATTAAAAACTATAACGAAGTCCGATCTGACACTGATAAGGATTACCTGAAGGTTTCACTACTCCGGCACCGTTTACACTGTAAACAAAGTTATTGGTTGTTTTATCAAATCCATCAACAGGAGGAGTTGTTGCAGTTTTAGGAATACCTAAAGAATACAATGCCTGGGTACCCAGCGATTCATTCACACCCCATTTCTTGTTCAGCAGGTTACCTACGTTAAAAATATCACCTGATAATTCTAAACTATGCGTTTTATAAATTTTAAACTTCTTGGTAATTCTTAAATCGAAGATGCCATAAAAACTATTAACACCACCATTTCTTTCCGCAATTTGTCCCGAGTATTTCAGAATATAATCTTTTACACTCTGACTTGCATTTGGATTATCTAAAACAGCCTGCAAACCAGCACGTACATTCTGAGGCACTGAAGGGTTGTTTCTGTCAAAGATATAGGCCAGGTCATTGCTACCCACAAAATCACCGTTGGTATTACCTCCGGATAATAGCGTATAACGCGTACCACCAATTCCCGAGTAACGGATACCAATACCAATACCATAAAAAGTAGGTAGTGTTCCATAAACTACAATCTTGTGGCGGAACTGGTTATCAGACGCAGTCATTTTACTTAAATCACGCGGATCATCTTTAACTGGTAAAGATAAAGTTGCACTGTTAGCCACGTTACCATTGTAAGAAGTATTATCTCTGGTATCATTCCAGGTATAGCTGAATGAAATCGCTCCATCCTTAAAATATTGATAACTACCATCAATAACCACTGCAAACTGGTTTACCTTACCTTTACTGTTCAGCTCCAGCACACGGCCCAGCTTATTGCTGATACGACCTTGCTGCCAGTCCGGAGAGCTGTTCTGGATACTTGCTGCAGGCACATAAACACCGCGGTCACCCTCATTTGATAAACGGAAGTAAGGATCTGCAACCATGTTACGGTCTACATACATATAGTTATGCCTTCCTAAAGTCATATAACCGGTAATACCAACTTTTAAACGATCCGTAATGAAACGGTTATAAGATACGTTTGCTTTATAAATTACAGGAACCTGCGCGTCACTTGCATTTGCATTGATTGTTGTTAATCTGTTCACACCCGGCAGACCAAAAAGTTCCTGTCCTGGTGCTGTTGCCGGATTTGCACGGTAACCAGGAAAATCCGGTGTAGGTACACTCGCACCCCTGACATCAATTGAAGCCAGATGGTTTCCATCAAACACCATATTGTTAATCGTTGCATAGTTATTAATGTCTGAAGCAAAAATACCCGCACCAAAACGAACAAAATCCTGATGTCTGTCATTAATATCCCAGTTAAACTGAACACGTGGCTGGATTTGAAGTGTGGAAAGAGAATTATCAGTTCTTAAACCCAGTTCATCAAAAACCAGCTGATTAAATTTCCCTTTAGGATAGCTGCTATAATCCAGACGTAAACCCGCAATTACATCAAGACCTAAAGCAAGTTTGGTCTGCATCTGACCATAGATTGCTGTATTGTAAATTCCCTGTCGCACACTTGGATCTGCAACCAGAGGTACCTCTCTGGTATAACGGTAAGGTTTTCTCGCTTCAAAATTATCCAGTGCACTGGTTTTGGTGGCCGCGTCATCTCTGAAATAGAAACGTCCGTTTAACTCACTTCCATAAGTGGAATGTGCATTGGTATACATGAAGTCAACACCAAAAGTATACTTCACCTTATCTGTGTTGAAATACAGGTTATCTACTAACTGGAATACATTATTGGTAAATCCTTCCTGGGCAAACCTGTGACCACCCATCTGAATATCAGTAGTCAGTGACTTGCCGCCAATTGTAGAGGCAACACCTTCCACAACTGACCGCGGAATATTTGCACCCGGCAACTGATTACCAGGACTGCTTAACTGATAAGTATATAAATGTTGTGCTTTTAATTCGTTGGTTAAACGCGGATTGATAGATGTACGTAAAGACGCCAGAAAACTATTATCCACATTCTTATCATTACCATATGACTCATATAAATTGATAGCCGTATTATCTTCCAGTCCCAGTGGATTTCTGTCATTGGTATAATTATCACGTACTGTCAGTAAATTTTTCTCATTGATCTGCCAGTCAATACGGGCAAATGCAGCATCAGATCCTCTTTTTTTATCAAATGATCCAAATTGCGGCGTATTGGCAACACCATATACCCTGCGGGCAATATCAACATACCTGTCCAGCGTAGGCTGGTTAACTTTTAATCTGGTTTCATCCGCAGGTGATAAAATATTGGCGATCTGTAAAGGGCGGGCTTCCTTCTGATGATCCCAAACCATGTAAAAGTGTAATTTATCTTTAATAATCGGGCCGCTCAATGAGAAACCATACTGATAAGTAGAGAAGTCTGATTTACGTTTGTTCCCATTGATATCATAAGGGCTGGATAACCAGTCAGCGCGTCCGTAAGTAAATGCACTACCACTTATGGTGTTGGTTCCTGATTTGGTTACAGCACTGATTGTACCTCCGCCATTTCTACCCTGAGTTACATCGTATTGATTGGTAACCACTTTAAACTCGCGGACTGCCTCTATCGAGATAGAATAAGGTGCACCGCTTCTGCTGGTTGTTGAACCCGCTGATGTAGGGTTTTTAGCCGTCATACCATCAATAGTAAATCCTGTGGAAGATCCTAGCTGGCCTGAAATATTATTGCCTTTACTTAATGGAGAAAGATCCATCAGTGTAGTAAAATTACGCCCCAGTACCGGCAGCCTGGTAATATCTCTGGCAGAAACAGTAGTAGCAGCTCCAAGAGTTTCCGTCTTGTTCTTCATCCCTGATCCTACAATTTCTACTACAGCAAGATCGTTCACCGCGTCCTGCATAGTTACATCAATTCTTAAGGCATCACCCTGATTCAGGGAATAACCAGTTCTTTTTTGTTCTCCAAAACCGATATAGGTTATCGTAACGGTATAAGGTGTACCCAAAGGAAGTTCTTTAAAAGTATACTCACCTTTTGCATTGGTTGTTGTTCTGGTTGTGAATCCTGTAGACTCATTCCGGATTTGTACGGATGCACCAGGTATAGTTTTTTTAAGATTGTCGGTTACGATTCCGGAAATAGATGCCTGTGTTGTCTGCGCTGCTAATTCGTTTTTATATAAAGAACAAAATAACAACAGCAATACTGTGCAGAGTAAATTTTTCATCATGTGGCTGAGGTTTATTTTTTCCGCAAATTTAAAGCCCCCCATATTAGCCACAGAATATGTTTGTATTAAGGAATTATACCTGCATCAGGAACAATCCTGAGCGTGCAATCCATATAACTATTGCAATCAGGCGGTTTAAGATTTATCCTCATAGCTAAACATATAATAGCTTTTACCCATAAAAACGAACTCTTTTTTTTGTAATATTGATGCTAAGATCAGGCATATGAATATTATTATCAGACTCAGAGAAAAATATGCGACCTTATTAAGTGATAAGCAAATTCCGTTAATTCATTCCAGAATCCGGATTTTAACCTTTGGATTACTGCTGATGCTTGCCCTGATCACTGTTATCACAATCAACTCTCTGGTAAAATCCGATTTTAAAACCGCCCTGAGATTAAGCATTTCCATTGCAGCTATGTCAGCAGGTCTGTATTTTCTGTTTGAAAAAAGCAGATGGAGGCTGGCCGGACACCTTTTTATGCTGTCTCTCTGCAGTATTATCTGGACTAATATTCTCTTTTATTCCTTTGGCATCAACCTGGTCACTTTACAGCTTTCGCTGATCATAATTTCTGCCAGTTTCTATATACTGGGAAAAAACTGGGGAATTGTTTATTCACTGATTAATGTACTCCCCATCATCCTGCATCTGCTGTTTACCCATAGTCAGAATGGAAAAATTACAGTAACACCATTACAGCTTAACAATAGTTCATTTATGCTGGCACTGGTAGTCAACTTCGGCATTTTGATTGCTATGCATCATGAGTTTTTCAAATCATTTTTCAAAAGCAACTCAAAAGAAAGGGAATTAAATATCAAATTGCAGTCAGCACTAAAAGAGGCCCAGGAAGCCACCAGACTAAGATCAGATTTTCTATCTTCCATGTCTCATGAATTACGCACTCCACTGCATGCAGTGATAGGCCTGATTAATGTCCTGAGTGTAGAAAACCCAAGAAAAGATCAGGAAGAGAATCTTGCCGTTTTACGCTTCTCGGCCGAAAATTTACTCGCTCTGATTAATGATACGCTTGATTTCAGCAAGATGAATGCAGAACAGATTGTGCTGAACAAGTCTCCTTTTAACCTGACTGTGCTCCTCAATAATATACTGGCATCTTTCAGACCAAAAGCTGAACAGAAAAATATTGACATCAGACTGAACCTGGATTTCGGAAATCTGCCACTGCATATTACCGGTGATCAGACCCGTCTGGCCCAGATTTTAAACAACCTGGTTTCCAACGCGGTAAAATTTACCGATAATGGTGGCAGAGTGGAAATTTCGGTGAGCATAAAAAACCGGTCACAAGACCATATCAGTTTACTTTTTGCAGTTAAAGATTCAGGAATAGGTATTCCCAGAAATAAACAGGAAATCATTTTTGAGCCATTTTTACAAGCCAATAATAATATTACCAAACGTTATGGCGGAACTGGTTTAGGCCTGGCAATTGTCAAAAGACTAATCGGATTACACCAGAGTGAACTTAACCTGGTTAGTGAAGAAAATACAGGATCTGTGTTCTCTTTTGAAATCAGCTATGAACTCGCAGCTCCCATCGTCTCCCAGGAGCCTGAACCGGTAAACAGTCCGGTCATTTCTACAATCAGTAATCTGAACATTCTGATTGCAGAAGATAATATTATCAATATCATGCTGCTTAAAAAGATACTGGATCAGTGGAACTGCAACTATTCTCTTTCCAAAGACGGAAAAGAAGCCCTCGACATGGTCAAGACCGGTGTCTTTGATGTAGTCCTGATGGATATTCATATGCCGGTAATGGATGGGTTTGAAGCCTCCAGACAAATCAGGGAATTACCTGATGTTAACATTTCTAAAATTAAGATAATTGCACTAACCGCTTCAAGCGACGTAGATATTCAACAGTCATTCAGCTACACCTATCTTGATGATTATCTGACCAAACCATTTTCTTCTCAATTGCTCAAAGAAAAGCTGGAAGGTGTGGTACAACAACTATCCGGAAAATGAAAACAGCTTATTGTTGATAACAAATAATAGTTTAAAATCATATGAAGTTTGACACCCGGCATCAACTCCAGCATATATATAGCAAAAGAACAGTACAGCTTTTGATCCTGGTTATTTTCAGTTCAGTGCTGATCAATGGTATATTCTTTTTTCATCTCATCCGCCAGAATAATGATAGTCTGATTAAAAGGGAGCAGAATGAAAAAGCAATGCTGCTTACCCGCAGAATTCTTGGCAACATGAAAGATGCTGAAATCGGGGAACGGGGTTATATTCTGACAGGCAGAAAAAAATATATGCTGCCTTATACCAGGGCAATTGAAGTTGTATATATAAATCAGCAAAGATTAACCAACCACATCCGGAGAAATTTCAATACGGATAGCATTGATGATATTAACCTGTTAAATAAAGCAATTGCGTCAAAACGCAAGGAGCTGGAAAGAACTATCGAATTGAAAAATCAGCATAAAGATGCTGAGGTTCTGGAAGAGATCAACTCTGATATCGGGGAAAATCAAATGAATAAAATCAGGGAGATCTGTAATGCCTTGTTAAAAGATTTTTATGATAATATAAAAACAGAAGATGATAAGGTAACCCGAACACTGACCAGAACAAAAATAAGTCTGCTCTTCTTTAGTACGATAGTGATCCTGGTTATCGGGATCATGAGTTTTAAACTGAGAAACCGCCAGAAAAGGATTACCAGTTTATTTGATGTGCTGGAACAACAGAATTCCAGATTGATTACCCATCAGCAGGAATTACGAAGTTTAAGTGAAAATTTTTCTTCCAGAAACTCTGAGCTGGAACATTTCACCCATATCATTTCACATGACCTCAGAGGTCCGCTGAACAACATTCTGGCATTGACAAGAATTCTGGAAGATCAGGATGACCCTAAGGCAAATGACCCCGCTTTCAAAATGTTAAAAAATGTCTCCTCCGGATTATTTCATAAACTGGATGACCTGATTATTTTATTAAAAGAGAAAAAAAACGGGTTCTTACTTAAAGAAACCATCGTATTTTCTGAATTGCTGGAAGAGGTTGAGATTAATCATAAAGTACAGATAGAAAATTCGGGGACAGTTATAGAAGCAGATTTCGGGGAGTCGGATCAGGTACCCTTTGTTAAAGTATACATGCAGAGTATTCTCCAGAACCTGATCACCAACGCCATCAAATACCGTGATCCGCAGCGCGAAAATCATATTAAACTGAAAACCTATAAAAAAGAAAACAATGTGGAACTGGTCATTTCAGATAATGGCAAGGGAATAGATCTGAATAAATATGGAACTGAAATCTTTGGTTTGTTCAAGACTTTTCATAGCGGGCATGACAGTCATGGAATTGGTCTGTATCTGGTAAAAAAACAGACTATAGAAATGGGAGGAGATATCCAGGTCAAAAGTGAACCCGGTGCGGGAACAACTTTTACGATTATTATTCCCACCAGGCCTGCTTAATTTATCTTCTCTGATCCTTTAACAGGTTTATCTTAAGATTGATTTCAAAATCACCTCCCGTGCGCTGACGTTCGCCGGCCAGCTGACTGGTATAAAAACCCTGTATAAAAAAGTTCTCATAATTTATCCCTACGCCAAAAGTAGAACTCTTGTCACTGTGGTACATTCCAAGAAAAGAAACCAGGTTATTTTCCAGTTTAAGATTTGTTCCGATATCCCAGATGTTGTCTATATCTTTCGCCCCTCTGAAACTGATCTTTGGTTCTATAGATACTACATCCAGTGTCGTTCCTATTTTATAAGACACCGCAGCGAGATAGGTTGACCCCATTACCGCGTTCATCTCATCTTTCTTAAAGAATTTTTTCAGGTTCGGTAAAGCTGCCTGTAAAGTCAGTCTGTCTGTAGTATAAGCAATCCCGAAATCTCCGTCTACATAACTCTTGCGCTGATTGTACCTGGCTGCTGCAATATCATCAGGAGTAGCAATAATGCTTTGTTCATCCAGTCTTTCTTTCATCATTCCCAGAGATATTCCAAAATGCAGCTCCCGGTTATCAATATTTAAAGGTAAATGATAAGCATAGGTTCCCATGACCCGGGTACGGCCTATCAGACCCGCCTTATCATTATATACATTAAACCCGACTCCTACTTTATCTACTACCCGGTAATCTCCGCTCACCGCCATAGTCACCGGTGAACCTGGTATTGATCTCCACTGATTCCGGTAACTTATATTAATATTCATCCCCTGGTCCATACCGGCAAAAGCAGGATTACTGATATACTGATTCTCGTAATACTGAGTTCCCAATGGTCTTATCTGTGCTGAAGCTTTTTGCAGACCAGCAAATAAGCTGATTGTCAATAATGCGGCAAACACAAATTGCTGGTGTAGAAATTTTATCATTATTATTTTATATTAAATATTATTCTTTCACTATAGTAATAAACCCTGTCTTTTTTGCTTTTCCTGAATCGATGTAAAGGATATAGTAATAGGTATCTTCTGGTAAAGGACTTCCGTTATACTGTCCGTCCCAGGTATTGTCATAGCCAATTTTGGAAAACACCACGCGCCCTTCTCTGTCAAAGATCTTCAGCTCGTTATTTGGATATTGGAGGATGTTTTTCACAATCCAGGTATCATTGACTCCATCTCCGTTAGGGGTAATCATATTATTGGCTTCCAAATCCTTATACAGCACAGCACTTGTAGAGATCATACTCACAGCGTTCAGATCTGAAAAGGTGATGGGTTTGGTAAACAACTGACCAACATAATGTTCCTTTTCAGAAGCAACACTCTCCTTAACCAGGGTATAATCCTTATAGTTGGTACTGGTTACTTTAGCATGAGCAAGTACCAGGTCTTTTGCTTCATTCCCGTTGAGCTCTATATCCTGGAAACTCAGCGCCATTTCTCCTTCAAAGGTGACTGGTCTGCTAAATCTGTACATCCGCTGAATACTGTTATATCTTGGCCAGATCACAACAGCGGGACTCATGATTACTTTCAGGTTATTCAGGCCCCAGTTATTAGTCGGGACCAGCGTTAATCCATCCGTACTGAATACTGTTCCATTTTGAATAAACAAACCATCAGAGCCTACGCTTAACTGCGCCTTTAAAGCCTGATTACTCAACAACAGCAGTCCTATGGCAATTGATACAATTATTCTTTTCATCTTATCTGTCATTTATTATTTCATAGCTGCCTGTAATTGCTCAACGGTTTCTGGCTGGGCAACAATTTTATTGGTTTTTGCATCTACCAGAATCAGGGTTGGAGTGGACAATACAAAATATGCATTAGCCTCAGGGCTTCTGATCCCCTGTTCTGCTCTTTTGTGCCTGAAAGCCGGCAGGTTAATTTTTGCTTTTTCCCATGCAGGAATTTCAGTTTCAGTTTCATCCAGACTAATCGCAAATACATCCATCAGCTCCCTGTTTGCTGCCTGCTGATACCAGGGATGAAGCTTATCCAGCAGTTCTTTGCAATGCTGGCACTCTGCCGACCAAAACAGGACTAATTTGTATTTAGCCTCAGTTTTGTACTGATGAAACGGCACAGACTTACCAGAACTCAGTGTCCAGCTAAAATCAGGCGCAACAGAACCGGTTACCAAAGTCTCCATCCCTTTGAGTCTTTGTTCAATAGCTTTTCTTTTAGCCGTTAAACAAAGTGGATCATTCAGGTAAGGCTCCAGCATTTTAATCCCGGCGGTCATATTGAAACTCTCGAAACCGTTATAGAAATAATCCACCATCCAGCCGTAAACCAGCGGGTGACCTTTACGTGCCTGCTCAATTGCTCTTTTTCCTGCCAGCGTAAAAAGGGAATCCCGGAGCTGAACGGTAGTAGACATTGCTCCATAAATATTTACGTATTTATCCATCCAGTCTTTGATATCGGTGGTTTTCAGTACCAGTGGGTTCTTAAAATCCATTCCATCAAAATAGTGCGCAATGACACTGTTCATTCTGTCAGTCTCTGTTCCTTTCCATAAAATGGGAGAGATATACTGGAAGGCAAAACTATTGCTGATGAAAGCAGATTTATGCTGTTCAATCTGTGTCTTTATCCACTGGTTATAACTCAGTCTTCTTTGTTCATATTCTTTGGTTCCCAAAGTGAAAAACTCAGACTCAGGACGGTCATAGTTCATCAAAAAATTCTGCAGTAAACCCAGCTGCGCTCTCCTGCTTCCATTATCTTTTGAAAAAGAGACAAACAAAGTATTCTCGGTTTCTCCCTTTTGAAAATAGGTGCTGTCCGGATGATTCAATGCTTTGGGACGCGCCCACAGTTCCAGGTTCTGCTGATTAATGAAAATATGTTTTTCTGCCGGATAAGGACTACTGGCTTCCTTTTCTTTGTAATCAAACCGGAGGATAAACTCTCCGGGTAATTGTGCTTTAGCAATTTGAAGTATTGCCGTTTCTCCATTTTTTATCCCCGGATTTTCGGCTATAGTTTTCAGGGAAGATCCTGCCGTGGATTGTAAAGTAATTTTACTTCCGGCTACTCCTGATAAATGTATTTTCAGACTAATCTCCTGTCCGTTCGCACGTATCCCCAGCAGGCATAAAAATGCAATGGATAATGGCCGCACTGCGTTTTTAAATTGGTTCTTGATCATTTCTGTATGTATTATTTAATTTGATTTCTATTCAATCTTTTTAATGGGTATTCCTGTTTAATCTTTCAGACAGCGGATAGTTAGTCCGGATGCCTTATATTCTCTGTTAACCTGTGACCCTCTGTACAAATCCTGTCCGAATTCTGAACTTGTGTTTTGCGTATTACTCCAGTAAAGGCCGAGGCTGCCACGGGAGCTGACACCTGATGCTGCACCATTATAAGGCACATATCCGGCGGCATGAATTTTTAGTTCTGATGCAAAAATATCCGCTTCGGTTTTCCAGTTTTGAGGAGGCAATACTGCCGTTGCCCACTCAGCAGGAGTTGGCAAACGCCAGCCACCACCCAGCAACTGGATGCAGGGATCGTTTGCGGCAGCCCAGCTGGTATTCTCACTGATACTTGTTACCCATACCGTATTGGGTGTGCGTGTTGTTCCCTCAACTTTATATCCCTGCAAGCGGTTAAATTGCCAGAACCAGCCCGAAGCTGCTTCAGCTATCTCATTATTAGCCACAGCTTGCCTGTCCGCACCCAGGTTCTGGGTAATCCAGCATTTAGCCGTACCGGTTACCGTACTGGTAATAGCCCCATAATTCACCGTTTTATCTACCGGTGCTCCATTTACTCCTGCTTTATGCACTACAGTAAAAGGATTGCAGATTTTAAAACTACTTACAGCAGGGCTATAGGCTGTACCTATTGCATTGGTCGCAAAAGCACGTACATAATAGGTTGGACCTTCTACCAGATCTGTTATGGTTCCGGTAATATTTCCTGTTCCGTTTCCAGACTTGATAACCTGATCTGCCAGTGTTGGCAGCCCGGTAGTATTCCAGACCAGACCCCGCGAGATTACCGGAGCACTTCCGTCTATGGCAATAGTAGCAGAAGCTTCTGCCGAATTCAGCGTCATAGCACTAACTGGTAAAACCACATTACTTACCGCAGGAACAGTTTTCACGATAGCATCACGCAGACATCTTACAGTTAATCCTGATGCTTTATATTCTCTGTTAACCTGGGATCCCCTGTACAAATCCTGTCCGAATTCTGAACTTGTGTTTTGCGTGTTACTCCAGTAAAGTCCGAGGCTGCCACGGGAGCTGACACCTGATGCTGCACCATTATACGGTACATATCCGGCGGCATGAATTTTTAGTTCTGATGCAAAAATATCCGCTTCGGTTTTCCAGTTTTGAGGAGGTGATGCTGCCGCAGCCCATTCTGCCGGAGTCGGTAAACGCCAGCCACCACCCAAAAGCTGAATACAAGGATCATTCGCTGCAAGCCAGTCAGAATTCTCACTTATAGAGGCAGCCCAGGGTGCCCAGGCCAGATTTGGGGTACGCGTTGTGCCTTCAAACTTATACCCCTGCAAACGGTTAAACTGCCAGAACCATCCTGAAGCTGCCTCTGTCACATCATTTACTGCGGCAGCTTCTTTATCAGCTCCAAGATTCTGGGTTATCCAGCATTTGGCAGAACCCGAAACATTACTGTTTACGGTTTTATAAATTACAGTCTTATCTACTGGGGCACCATTTAAACCTGCTTTATGAATTACGGTAAAAGGATTACAAATTTTAAAACTGGTGACTTCCGGACTGTAAGCGGTTCCTTCACTATTGGTTGCAAAAGCGCGCACATAATAAGTGGGGCCTTCTACCAGATTATTTAATGTACCGGTTATCTCTCCTGTACCTTTGCCAATTGCAATTACCTGATCAGCCGTTGTCGGTGCAAGCCCGGTAGTATTCCAGACCAGTCCTCTGATCGTGACAGGAACAATACCATCAGTGGTCACTGTAGCAGAACCGCTGGCCGTACTTGCTGTCATGCCTGCAACCGGAACAGCCACATTACTTACTGAAGGAATAGTTTTTATAACCTCATCACGCAGGCATCTTACAGTCAGACCCGATGCTTTATATTCTCTGTTAACCTGAGATCCTCTGTACAAATCCTGCCCGAATTCTGAACTTGTGTTTTGAGTGTTACTCCAGTAAAGTCCTAAAGCACCTCTGGAAGCCACACCTGAAGCTGATCCATTATAGGGAACGTAACCTGCTGCATGTAATTTGAGTTCCGAAGCAAAAGCATCAGCTTCGGTTTTCCAGTTTTGAGGAGGTGATGCTGCCGCAGCCCATTCTGCCGGAGTCGGTAAACGCCAGCCACCACCCAAAAGCTGAATACAAGGATCATTCGCTGCAAGCCAGTTAGAATTCTCACTTATAGAGGCTGCCCAGGGTTTCCATTCCAGATTTGGGGTACGGACGGTTCCTTCAAATTTATAGCCCTGTAAACGATTAAACTGCCAGAACCATCCTGAAGCTGCCTCAGCCACGTCATTTACTGCGGCAGCTTCTCTATCGGAACCCAGGTTCTGGGTAATCCAGCATTTAGCAGATCCTGAAATATTACTGCTTACTGTTTTATAGGTAACTGTTTTATCAACCGGTGCCCCGTTCAGACCTGCTTTATGGATAACAGTAAAAGGATTACAGATCTTGAAACTGCTGATCACCGGGCTGTATCCCGTTCCTTCACTATTGGTTGCAAAAGCGCGTACATAATAAGTTGGGCCTTCTGCAAGATTTTTAAGCACAGCTGTAAAATCACCTGTTCCTGTTCCTGATGAGCTCACTCCGTCATTCAGTACAGGAGCAGTACCGGTAGTATTCCAAACCAAACCTCTTGCAGTTACCGGCGCACCTCCATCACTAACCACTGTAGATAGTCCGTCCGCAGTATTAACCGTCATCGCTGCAACAGGAACAATCACCTTACTTACTGAAGGAACACTTTTAATCACCGCATCCCGCAGACAGCGAACAGGTAATGCAGAAGCTTTATATTCTCTGTTAACTGCGCCTTTATAAAGATCCTGACCATATTCTGTACTGACATTTTGCGTACTGCTCCAGTAAAAAGCAGCAGAGCCTTTATAGGTAACTCCTGTTTGCGGGGAATTATAAGCGATATAACCTGCCTGATGAAGTTTCAGTTCAGAAGCGTAGGCCATAGCTTCAGTTGTCCAGTTTTGCGGCGGACCGACAGCCTTTGTCCATTCGGCCAGGGTTGGTAAACGCCAGCCATTTCCCAGCAGCCGGGTACAGGGATCATTGGCAGCGGTCCAGTTAGAATTATCACTGATCGAAGCAGCCCAGGGGTTCCATTCCACATTTGGTGTACGTACTGTACCTGTAAAACTATATCCCTGTAAACGGTTAAACTGCCAGTACCAGCCTGCAGCTGCTTCATTAGTATCATTTATGGCTGCCGCCTGTTTATCCGCACCCAGATTCTGCGTAATCCAGCATTTCGGTTCTCCTGTTACACTCGAATTTACTGTACCATAAGTAATCGTTTTATCTGCAGGTGCCCCGTTAAAACCAGCTCTATGGATAATAGTAACTGGTTTACAGATGGTGAAAGAAGCGTCAGTCATACTGTAATTTGTTCCTGCACTATTTGTTCCGAATGCCCTTACATAATAGGTAAGTCCTTCTTCAAGATCAGTTAACACACCGTTGATGGCACCAATACCGGCACCATCCGGAATAACATGGTCATTTATTGTCGGGTTTCCTGTTGTATTCCATACCAGACCTTTTGCAGTAACCGGCGCACCTCCATCAATAATAATCTGTGCAGAACCCACGGCGGTCTCAGCAGTCATGGTAGCAGCGGGTATAGTGACATTGGTAACCGGAGGGGGCGAAATCACAATCTGGTCGCGAATACAACGGATCGGCATGGCATATGCCTTTAATGAAGAAAACATACCTGCTGCACCATTGATATAAGGGTAGCGGGCATTAGCTCCATCCTGAGCATTAGACCAGTAATTGATCTGTGTACCGGCAGCATATTTCTCTGCTGTATAATAGATCAGGTATCCGCCGGCATGAAGTTTTAATTCTGTAGCATATCCACTATTTAACGAAGCCAGTCCGTTAGCCGGTACAACCAGGTTAGTATATTCTGCTGCTGTTGGAATTCTCCAGCCCCCACCCAGCAGTAATACGCAAGGATCATTTGCCGGTGTCCAGTCTGAGTTTTCAGTAATAGATCCGATCCACGGTGTATTAGGGGTACGGACTCCTTTTACAGATTTAAATCCTTGCGTTTTATTGAATTGCCAGTACCAGCCTGAGGCACCATCGCTGGCATCAGCAGCCGAAGCCGCTTCATTATCCGCGCCTAAATCCTGGGTAAGCCAGCATCTGGCTGCACCTGAAAGCGTAGAATTCACAGCATGATAAGTTACTGTTTTAGTCTCTGGTGCACCATTGATTCCGGCTACGTGAGTAACGACAAATGATGGCGGGCAGATTCTAAAGTTCAGAGTTTCCTTACTATAACCAGTACCAACACTATTGGTTGCAAAAGCTCTGATATAATAAGACGGGGTTTCTGTTAAGCCTGTTAATTGTGCAGTTACAGCTCCTATTCCTGCTCCCGTATGAATCACCTGATCTGCAAAAGTCGGGTTGCCGGTAGTGTTCCAGACAAAACCTCTGTCGGTAACTTCCTTCCCTCCGTCAGTCGTGATGGTTGCCTGCGCAACGGCCGAACTGGCGGTCATCGTAGCAGCTGGTACCACAACCTTACTTACCGAAGGGACACTGAATATAATCTCATCCCGAAGACAACGCAGCGGAAATCCATAGGTTTTCTGGATGATGGTTGTTACAGGTGCTCCACCGGTAAAATAAGTAAAATTCACATAGTTTGCATCTTTCGAAGTACTGGAATAATAATTACCCTGGCTACCCGGATTGACCAATGCACCGGTACTTAAATTAAGTAATCCTGCAGCATGCAGTTTAAGTACCGAACCATAAATATCGGCCATGCTCTTCCAGCCCTTATAAGTGTTATTCCACTCCGTCTCTGTTGGTAATCTCCAGCCTGTTGACAATAACTGAACACAAGGGTCATTATCTGAACTCCAGTCAACCGTTTCGCTGGTCGCGACCGGCCATGATCCGGCAGGAGTACGGCCTGTAGCTGCATCAGATTTATAACCCTGCAAACGGTTAAACTGCCAGTACCAGCCAGCCGAGGGTTCTGTGCCATCTGTTGCTGATAATGCCTGCCTGTCGGCACCCAGATTCTGTGTGATCCAGCATCTTGCCGCACCGGAAATATCAGTACTTACGGAATGATAGGTTATGGTTTTTGTTACCGGCGCACCACCCAGACCTGCAGTATGTGTTACTGTAAATTCAGCCGGACAGATTTTAAAACTGGTTGGTTTTGGACTGTAGGCTGTTCCGACACTGTTTGTTGCATAGGCAGTGATATAATAAGTCGGTCCTTCAATCAGGTTTTTCAACAGATCGGTAAAACTGCCGGTTCCTGTTCCTTTGGGAATAACTGTTCCGTTTTCCAGGGTTGGATTACCGGTCGTATTCCAGACTAATCCACGGGCAGTAATTTCAGCCCCTCCGTCAAAAGTGATTTCGGCAGTTCCCTTTGTAGTGGTCTGCGTCATTTCTGAAAGCGTAACCACACTGACTACAGGAAGAACCTGCGGGGTCTTAAAAGTTTCCAGATTACCATAGCCTGTACCAATACTATTGGTTGCATAAGCTCTGACATAGTATTGAGTTGCTACGGTTAAAGGAGTCAGATTACTTGCAAAGACTCCGGTACCTGTACCGTTTGCGGTTTTACTGGTCAGACTCACTACCGGGTCAGTTTGTGTATCCCAGATCACTCCTCTGGCAGTTACCGGCGCACCATTATCCGCGGTAACCTCTCCTCCACTGACAGCCGAAGTGGTCAGGATAGCTGTTACAGCCATAGTTTTCAGTGAAGGTACATCAAAGGTGGTAAAGCTCTCCTGATTACCGTAACTGGTGCCTACGCTATTGGTTGCATAGGCTCTGACATAATATTTTGTGCCTTTGGTTAAACCGGTCATACTACTGGTAAAAGCACCACTGCCCTGTCCGTTGACTGTCTTTAACAAACCATCTGCAGTTGGATTTTCGGCAGTACTCCAGCATATCCCTCTTGCGGTTACCGGTACTCCGCCATCACTACTGATTGTACCTCCTGAATTCGCAGAATTCTGGGTAATTGTGCCCGGTTTAGTTGTGATCAGGGTAGCTAAGGCAGGTGTGGTGAAAACGGCTGATTTGGCACTGTATCCTGTTCCTATACTATTTTTACCATAAGCCCAGACAAAATATTTTGTTGCAGGCAGTAAATTGGTCAGCGTTCCTGAGATTGAAGTTCCCATAGCACCAACAGACAGGCTGTTGGTAAAATCTGCGGGGATCACATCTTCTGTATTCCAGATCAGCCCGAGATCAGTAACTGCCGCACCACCATCAGAAACCAGGTTCGCTACCCCGTCGGCACTATTCACTTTGGTATTGGAAAGCACCACTGTACTTAAAGCTGGTACAATGGCCGATGTGGTAAAAGTCAGCTCATTACCATAAGCTGTGCCAACACTGTTGGTTGCAAATGCGCGTATATAATAAGTTGTGCCCGGAATTAAACCTGCAAATACGTTATTGAATGTTCCGGTACCTGCAGTGCCATTGATAATCTTAGTTGGCAGGGCGATGGTTGGTGAACTGGTTAAGCTCCATACAATTCCTCTGGTTACCACCGGCATTCCTCCATCGTCTGTGACATTTCCACCGCCCATTGCAGAGAATCCTTCAATGGCAGTAACCGGCGCAGTAGTCAACGTAGGCAGGGCAACTGAATTCGTCGTTATCATGACCGGACTTCCGTAAGTAATTCCAACACTATTTGTCGCGTAAGCTCTTACATAATAAGTGGTCTTTGGTTTTAAACCGGAAAGATTTGCTGTGAAACTACCTATTCCTTCTGTAACCCGGTCTATAGTTTTGGTAGGCAGGTCTACGGTCGGATTATCATAAGTACTCCAAACAATTCCACGACTGGTTATTGGTGTTCGGCCGTCATCTGTAATTTTACCTCCGCTGACTGCTGTAGTAGCCAGAACATTTGTAGCCGGAGTAGTTGCAGTTAAAGTTGGAACGGTGAGTGTGGTAAATGATTTTTCCAAACCATAGGCCACACCTATCCCGTTAACGGCATAGGCTCTGACATAGTAAGTTGTATTTTGCTGCAAACCGGTCAGATAACTGGTAAAGTTTCCATCACCGTAATCCACATCACTGGTTTTGGTAGTTAAAGACAGGGTTGGATTTTGTGCAGTACTCCAGACTATACCCCGCCTGGTAATTAATGCTCCCCCATCTTTAACTATTTCTCCTCCACTTGCTGCCGACGAACCTGTTATTGCCGTTACGACTTTTGTATTCAGGACAGGTGAAGTAGGAAAAATAGAAACGGTAAGCTGGTTTCCGTAAGCTGTTCCCGCACTATTGGTTGCATAAGCACGAATATAATAAGTCGCACTTCTTTCCATCTGGTTAATGTCACTGATAAAATTTCCGATCCCACTTCCATTAACTGTCTTATTGTTAACTACAGTATCTGGTTTGAAATTGGCTCTTCTGCTCCACAACAGACCGCGGGCAGTAACCGGGTTTCCTCCATCTTTAGTGATAGTCCCCCCGCTACTGATCGAGTTCTCTGAAGTAATTACAGGATCGCTCGTGGTTATGCTGGCTAATAATGGTCCTGTAGTAAAACTGATTTCATTGCCGTAAGCTGTACCAATTTGGTTAGTTGCGTATGCGCGTACATAGTATTTGGTAACCGGTTTAAGGGCATTTAATGAGCTGGTAAAAACACCTGCCCCGGCATCACTTGTTCGGGTAGCCAGACCTATAGTCGGGCCGGAACTGGTACTCCAGCAAACTCCTTGTGCAGTTACTGGTGTGCCATTGGTTGCAGTTATAATACCACCGCTTAAGGCACTGGTTCCGGTTACTGATGAGGCTTCAATGGTGGTCAGCGTAGCAAGATTTGGCGTGGTAAAACTGATTTCATTACCATAAGCTGTACCAACCCTGTTGGAAGCATAGGCACGTATATAATAAGTGACACCCGGAGATAAACCGGTTATTTTAGTGATAAATTGTCCGTTGCCTGCCCCTGACTGAGCAGTTTTATTAACGGTTACTGTCGCCGGATTAAAACCAGACTGGGTACTCCAGACTACGCCGCGGGTATCTGCAACAACCCCACCTTCATCTGTAATACTTCCACCACTGGAAGCGGTTGTTCCTGTAATTTGTGAGGGATTAAGTGTAGTTAATAAACTCAGTCCCGGGGGATAGGTGGTAAAACTGACCTGCTGCCCGTAAGCCACACCAGCCAGCGTAACCGCATAAGCTCTGACATAGTATTTGGTATCTGGCTTAAGGTCTTTGAGTTTGCTGTCAAAACTTCCTGTGCCGGCTCCATTACTGGTCACATTTCCGGATGTCATATCAGGTATAAAGTTAGCTGTGGTACTCCACACTATTCCTCTTTCGGTAACCGGAGAGCCTCCGGAGCTGGTCACTGTTCCGCCGGTAGTTGCTGAAGTATTGGCAACCAGCGAAGGGGAATTAGTTGTCAGGCTTGCAAAATCGGGGGTGGTAAAGCTAATCACTTCTCCATAAGAGGTTCCTGCAATACTCACTGCATAGGCACGTACATAATAGGTAGTTCCGGGAACCAGTTTTTTCAGATAACTGATAAAAACCCCTTTCTCATAACCTGTATCTGCAGTTTTATTTTTAGAAACTGTATCTGGTTTAAAATCGGGATGTATACTCCAGACAACACCTCTGGTACTGACCAGCGCACCACCATTACTGGTAATTTCACCACCTGAAGTAGCAGTAGTTGCCGTGATATCAGTTCCTTTGGCCGTAATGATCGTAACCGGTACAGGTGGTCTGGTAGTCAGACTATCCAGATTTCCATAGCCTGTACCCGCAAAATTAGTTGCAAAAGCACGTACATAATATTTAGTCGATCCCATCAGATCTTTCAGCGCTGTGGTAAAATTACCGGAGCCCGAACCTGCAATTACATTTTGATCAGCTAATGTCGGATTTCTTGAAGTGCTCCAGCAAATTCCATTACTGGTGATATAATTACCACCATTGGTTATAATACTGCCACCACTGGTCGCAGAGGTACTGGTGATGGTTGCCGGAATTGGTGTAAGGGTCATCAAAGTGGGTACACTTGGTGTTCTGAGCACAATCTCGTTACCAAAAATCAGCCCCACAGAATTGACTGCATATGCCCGTACGTAATAGGTTGTACCAGGTAACAGTTCTTTGAGTTCACTGGCAAAATCACCAGCGCTTTTCTGAATCGTTTTTTGTTTTGTAGCCGTGTCGGGCCGGAAACCTGAAACTGTACTCCAGACAATTCCATTTACAGTAAATAATGCACCGCCATTGCTGATCACCTTCGCGCCACTGGAAGCACTGGTTCCGGTAATTTCTGTAGCTTCCAGAGTCCTGATCACCGGAATTACCGGAGGACCGGTGGTAAAACTGATTTCATTGCCATAGGCTGTACCGGCATTGTTAGTCGCATAGGCACGGACATAATAAGTGGTATTACCCATTAATTTAGGCAGGGTATGAATAAAGGTTCCCACACCTGTTCCGCTTTGGGTTTTGGTTGGTAAATCTGTTGCCGGATTAGGTGCTGTACTCCATACAATCCCGCTTTTAGTTACTTTATCACCTCCGTCACTAAAAATATCTCCCCCGCTAACTGCTTCTGTACTGGTAATACTGCTTGCTGCTGTAGTAATCAGTGAAGGGATAGTAAAGGTTTTAAAAACCTGCTGCTCTCCAAAAACCACTCCCACACTATTGACCGCATAAGCTCTGACATAATAGGTTTTATTAGGCACCAGACCTGTGATTGTACTGTTGAATTTTCCGGCTCCTCCGGCTTCCCGGGTCCTGGTTGACATAGACAGGCTGGGGCTAAAATCAGCTGTCAGACTCCAGACCAGACCTCTTGATGTAATTTCTGCTCCTCCGGTTTCAGTCACTTCTCCTCCGCCGGCAGCTGTAGCACCCAGGGTTGCCAGAACCGGTGAGGTTACCACAGCCGGTTTTTCTGGCAGACCGGTCACAAAGGAGCTCATATTTCCATAACTTATTCCAACATTATTGATTGCATAAGCTCTGATATAATAGGTGGTATTCCCCATTAATCCTTTAATATCACTGACAAAAGTTCCATTACCACTTCCGTTACTGGTATGCGGATCATCTATGGAAGGATTGTTTGTTGTACTCCAGCAAACACCGCGTGTGTTTACGGGTACGCGGCCATCATCTGTAATTTCTCCGCCACTGACAGCACTGGTATTTTTAATTAATGCGGCAGAGGTTGTTTTCAGCTGTGGAAGCTGAGGGGTTGTAAATAGCTGTTCTTCTCCATAAGCAGTTCCCATTGCATTAATCGCATAAGCCCTTACATAATAAGTTGTACCTGGTGTAAGCGAAGTCATATAATTACGGAATACTCCTTTAGCATTGCCTGTTATGTTTTGCTCTGCTTTGGTAGCCAGTGCTGTAGTCGGACCAGGAACTGTACTCCAGCAAATGCCCCTTTTGGTTATCGGTGCAACGCCATTACTGGTAATATCTCCGCCACCTGTGGCCACTCTTCCGTTATAACTTTCAAAGGACCCGTCAATATGACTAACTGCATCATAATTAAAAGGGATTAAGGTGGTCAGCGTAGGTAAAGAAGTGGTGATAAAACTGGATTCACTGCTAAAACTAGTTCCGACACTATTTTTTGCATAGGCTCTGACATAGTACAGCGTGCCGGGTTTAAGATCAGTGATATTACAAATAAATGTCCCGATATCTGTGGTATTGACCGTGGCTGACGGACCATAAACTATATTCACACGATCTGTGCTCCAGCTCATCCCGCGTTCGGTCACGACCTCTCCGCCATTATTAATAATCGTAACTTCACTGACTGCCGAAACATCTGTAATGTCCACAATTTTGATATTCGGAGAGCTTAATACAGGTGCTGTAGCTGCGGGTGTAGTAAACTGGAGCAGGTTGCCATAAGCTTTACCGATAATATTTACAGCATAGGCACGGACATAATAGGTTGTGTTTTTTAACAGGTTAACCAAACGGCTGGGAAAGGTTCCAACACCAGAACCGTCCAGGGTAATCTCTGCATGCTCATCATCTTTTGGATCGCCGGTTGTATTCCAGGTTACTCCGCGGGCAGTAACCGGTGCACCACCGTCACTACTAATTATCCCGCCGCTATTGGCCATAACCGGAAAAATATTATCGATTTCGAGTGTAATAATTGATGGCAGGGAAGCCATCGCTGAGGTAAAGGTTAAATCCTCTCCATATACTATACCTGAACTATTGACAGCATAGGCACGAACATGGTAAACTGTATTCGCCTGTAAACCGGATATAATACCTGGAAAAAGACCAGTATCAGCACCAAAAATAAAGTTCCTGGTTTTGGTATTCAACGTGGTATCGGGATAGATACTGGTCCCCCAGCAGATTCCCTGCAAGGTTACTGCAGACCCGCCGTTGTTCATTATATTTGCTCCGCTAAGGGCTGAGATATTGGTGATTTTTGTCGGTTGTATGGTCGAGATTACAGGTAAACAACTTATATCTCTCCATTTAGCCCCATCGTAAAAACGGATAGCTTTTGATACGGTATTGATGTAGACAGCACCAGCAGATAAACCTAAAGGTGCCGGGTTAACTGGCAGTACGGGTAATTTGGAGATCTTTAAGCCGCTGTTGGTGGAGAAACCATTGTGTGGTTTAAAATTTCCTTTTGCCAGTAATTCAGCTACGGCATACCATGAATTTCCATCATTGACCATCATGGTCTTTGCGGTTTTAGAGAAATAAACTCCTCCGGAAGATATGGTTCCTGCAGGCTCCTCATTCAAAGAAGGTAAATATGGAATTCCTGTTTTTACTTCGAGGTAATCTTTTACAGTAGCCGTATTGATATTACTGCTGCACAAAGTTTCCCAGGTTGCCCCGTTATAGATCATCGGTTGTTTATCGGGCGTACTGTAAATCAGCATTCCCGGTAAAGGCGAAGCAACGGTAACAGGATCTATTGCCGGAAGATGAGGAACACCACCAATGACCCTAAAAAATGTCTGTGCCGAAACTGAAACAGCTCCGGCAAGCAATAGGAAAAGAATAATAATATGTAGTAATTTCTTCAAAATGATTCGCTTCTCTTGGTTTCCTGACCTGGTTGTTATTGTATTTTTTTAAGGATACTGTTGATCTGTTCCTGCTGATTGTTCATCCGGATCTGCAGTTCAGCAATTTGTTTCTGCTGTTCTCTGACTGCCTGAATAAGCATTCCGGTTAACTGGGTATAGTCCACTTTCAGAAACCCGTCTTTCCCTTTGGTAACCATTTCAGGATATACTTTTTGCAATTCCTGGGCGATCACACCGATCTTATGCCCTGAGGCATATTTATGCTGATCTTTGTACTCAAACTTTACTCCTCTCAGCTGATCAATTTTTTGCAGCACATGACTTAAAGTTTCAATATTGATTTTCAATCTCCTGTCTGATGGGGTATAAAGGTTACCGTTGATAGTTACATCCTGGCCGAAACTCGCATTACCCTGTGTATCGAAAGTGAGCCCTTTACCATCTGCACCATCATTACTGATCGCATAAACAGAGAGCTTAATACTTTCTGTAGCTTTATGATTACCCAGATTATCTTTAGCATTGGCACCTGCAGTCAGTAAGCCTGCATCCACATATTTTTTTGTGGCGGCTTCCTGATCATTTTTCGGGTCATCAAGATTGGTGATTTTAAAATTCCCCATTGATACATCTCCTTCAGCAGAACCGAATCCACTTATAGGAACCGATTTTTTTGGTGTGGACACAGCAATACCTGCTGAGTTACCAACATATAGTTCTCTGTCTGCAAGTTTATTATCCAGTGGAACCCACTTAATACCATCATAAACATACAAACGGTTATCTGCGGTATTGTAATAGGTATCGCCGGCAACGGCTTTACCCGGAGCAGTCGGACCAGTCGGAGTTTTGGAAGATTTTGAATCCACGTACTTTTTGGTAGCAGCTTCCTGATCATTTTCGGGATCAGCAAGATTGATAAGCTTAAAGTTCGTCGTTCCGTCTCCAATAGAAATATTAGCTTTTGCATTATCGAAACCACTTAAAGGGATAGTGTTTTTTGGGGTAGAAACGGCTATTCCTTTGGCATCACCTACATATAATTCTGTTTCTTTTAATTTATTATCTACCGGAACCCAGTCTTTTCCGTTATAGACATAAAGACGGTTATCTGCGGTATTGTAATAGGTATCACCGGCTACCGGTTTATCCGGAGCAGTCGGGCCTACAGGAGTTTTTGAACTTTTAGCATCTACATATTTCTTAGTAGCTGCTTCCTGATCGGTCTGCGGATCGGCAAGGTTAGTAATTTTATAGTTTTTTGTTCCGTTACCCAGAGAAATATCAGCCGTGGCAATACCAAAATCACTCAATGGAACTGCATTTTTTGCTACTGGTACTGCTTTATTTGCAGCGTCCCCTACCAGGATATGATCTGTTGGCAGAATTAAGGAACCAGGCATAGCCAGCTGATCATCCACATAACCTTTGGTAGCCGCATCTGATGCAAGCATCGGATATTTCAAAAAGCTGATACCAAATTGTGTCGTGGCATCTCCCATATAGATATTATCGGTTGCTTTTGCAAAACCACTAACAGGAATTAACTTTTTTGCTGTTGCTTCTGCATTACCTGCTGCATTACCAACAAAGAAATTTCCGGTTGGCAAAGCGAGATGAGAAGCAGGTGTTTTAAAAAGATCATCTACATATTTTTTTGTAGACGCATCTCCGTCAACCAATGGAATACCCAGATTGCTTAACACGAATCCGCCCATCGAAACATCGGCCGATGCTGCTCCAAAACCACTCAGAGCTATAGTGTTTTTTGACACATCTGCTGCTTTTCCTGCTGCATCTCCTACAAAAAGGTTTCCTTTAGTCAGCGTGATACTGGCCGGACTGATCACTTTTTTATCTACATAGTTTTTCGTAGCCGCTTCCTGATCAGCTACTGGATCAGCCAGTGCTGTAATTTTGAAATTACCCATAGAAACATGGGCTGCTGCCGCTCCGAACTCACTCAAAGGAATGGTGTTTTTAGCTACTGCTTCTGCTGTGCTGATATCATTTCCAACAAACATATTCCCTTTTGGAAGACTTAAATTTCCAGGCGCAAGAACGCGGCTATCCACATAGTTTTTAGTGGCTGCATCCTGAGCTAAAGAGGGATCTGCCAGATTAATGATTTTGAAATTGGGACCAGTAGTTCCGGTTCCCATTGATATGTTCGCATATGCTCTGTCAAATCCACTAAGCGGGATCAGATTCTTTGCTGTCGGAACTGCTTTATTAGAAGAGTTTCCAATAAAAAAATAATTTAAGGGTAAAGCTAAAATACCTGGTTTTGTGATCAATGCATTGACATAACCCATCGTTGCAGCATCAGAATCTTTAGTCGGGTCTTTGAGGTTCGTGATTTTGAAGTTTGAAATCCCGTCACCTAAGGCAATATCATCGGTTGGAATAGCAAAACCACTTAAAGGAATATTTACTTTATCTAATTTTTCTTCTGTTACCGCATGGTCTTTAATAATCAATCTGCCTGCAGAGCTTAATGTGGCATCTCCTGAAACAGTAACTCCACTTGCAATATTGGAACTGTTCCCCATAAAGATCTGTCCACTGCGCAGCGTAAGATCAAGAGGCAACCAGGTGGTACCATTATAAACATAGAGCTTATGCTCTGAGGTATTATAAAACAGATTTCCTTCTTTCACATTAACAGCGGAAGGATCTGGATTAGTTGCACCGGAAGGTGTGGATCCGTTAGCAGAAATTTCCAGCCATTTTTTAGAGTTGTCTAAGACATAAAGTGCATTATTATCAGTATTGAAATAAAGATCTCCTGGTTTTGTATTGCCCGGAAACTCGGTACCGGGTCCACCTGGAATTGAAGCGCCGCTAATATTCGCCCACTTATTATTTGCATCAAACATGAAAAGTTTCTGCTGACTCGTATCATAGAATACGTCCCCATATTTAGACTGGGCAGGTAATGCGGCTAATACTTTAGGCAAGATCCATGCACTCCCGTCATAGGTGTAATTTTTGTCATCAAGGGCATTATAAACAACATCTCCTTTAACAGCATTTTCAGGAAGGGCAAATACAAAAGGAATATTAGTAACCATTTTCCAGCCACCTGATTCCATCTTATATATTTTTGAATTACCTGAAAGCAACACGACTTCTCCTAATTTTGCTGATGCTGCAGGAAGCGCAGTTCCAGAGCCATAGTTTGGTATACTGTAATCAATTGATAAGGTTGCTGTATTATTGGCACTGGTCAGAATTGCAGCACCTGCATTACTGGTAATCAATGGAAATCCTTTATTTGAAGGCCGATAGATCAACCCGTCTCCAATAGTTGGAGCAGCACCGTCCATTCCCTTTGATAAAGCATTGATGATAGAACCTTCAGTAGTGAGAGAAATGATTTGAAACATCTTTCCACCACCATCAATGATTCTGTCTGCCGGCAGTACATCGGTTGCCTGAAATACACTTGACTGATCGCTGAAAACCCCGCGAATCTGATATTCATCAGATCCCAGAGATTCAATTTTCTGAATAAGGAACTGACCGTTGAACTGTGATATGGATTGTGCTTTACTACTGCAGACTGAAAAAATCAGAATAATAAATATGCAGAACCTTGATATTTTCATCTGTTAAAAATTAATCATTACATAAAACCCGTTACTGCTTGTAAGATTGTTCACTCCGAATAACATAAGATTTACAGTTCCTCCGCTGTATCCTGCAGTCTGAACACTGACATTATTGGTACCTGCAGGTAAGTAACTGTCCATTGAGCTTAAACTTGCTGCAGGAGCTGTTCTCTGACCAAAACTTATAAATGGGATCACTGCATCGGTAGCATCATTGTTAACCAATCCTGACTCGTCTTTAATGGAAAGATTGATAAATGTTTTACTACCAATCTCCAGCAGAGTTGTATTGGCTCTGATATAATAAACCAATACTCCTGCAGGGATAGTAATATTCATCACATTACCCGTTAAAGTATAAGTAACGCCCGGACCAGATGCTTTAACAAGGACCTTTCCGCCATTCAGTTTATAAACCTGATAACCTGAACTGCCGCCACCTGCTGCCGGAGTAACCCATTTTGCAGTTTTACCATCGTCACTGACTGTCAGCACCTTTTTTGCATCGGTAGCGGTGACTATATCGTCAATTTTATCAAGCTTAATTTTATCAGTGTTTGGCATCAGACCTGCTGCTGCTGCTGTTGCAGCGGGAATAACTGCTGGTTTTCCCGGAGCAGTTGGTGTAATTGTTCCCTGAAGCGGAGCTGAAGTATAAGCTAAATCAGTTGTACCGCCGCCACCACCGGCTGCTGGCGTAGTCCAGGTAAAGCCACCACTTCCATTGGAAGAAAGGACTTGTCCTGTAGTTCCGTTGGCTGTAATATTATTTAGTTTTGTAGCTGTAATGGTTTGATTTGCAATATCTGCTGCGACAATTGTTCCATCCAGAATATGGGTAGAAGTCACTTTATTGGTACCGATAGCTGTTGTAATCGCCCCGGTACCACTACCGCTAACATCACCAGAAAGTATAATGGTCTGATCTCCGGTATTAATTCCGGTAAGATTGGTCCCGGTAATTGTTCCCGTGGCATTGACAGAATTTGGCCTGATATCGCCTAATGTCAGTGAAATGGCTGGGGTAGTAGTTGGATTTGAAACTAAACCACTGATCCCATTTGCAGTAACTACCGATACACTGCTTACTGATCCGCTGCCACCACCACTTGCTGCGTTGAGCGTATTACCGGTGAAGCTTAATCCTGTTCCTAAATTAATTTCACTTACTGCTGTTCCTGATGCACCGGACCCTAATAATTTATTAGGATTCATCGTTTGCATCTTTGCATAAGTAACTACATTGGGCTGAATAACTACGGTGTTTTTACTTGTGGTCTTAACATCTCCGGTTATAATCGCATTGGTTTCCACAGTCTGGGATTTACCTGGAATATCTGTCTGGTCACCAGTATTGATGCCGCTCAGATTACTTCCGGTTATAGTTCCGGTTGCATTAACTGATAATGGTGTAATAGCGCCCAGAGTCAGTGTAATGGCCGGTGTAGTCGTTGGTGTTGCCACTGTTCCACTAATACCGTTTGCAGAAACAACGGATGCGGAAGTTACGGTTCCGCTGCCACCACCGCCAGCGGCCGACCATAATGCTGCAGTGCCACCACTGTTTACGGTTAAGACTTTATTGGCATCGGCAGCAGTAAAGGCGGGCACTTTTTTATCAATGTATGTTTTTGTTGCTTTCTCTGATGGAAATTTAACATCTGAATTAGCAGCAAATGTCCCGTCGGTACTTTTATTAATCGCATCTTCCTTACCTGCTAACGCAGCTGTATGCCCCGCAACTGTAGGGTTTGCACTTACTCTTGCTTCTGTATAATATTTATTTCCCGCTTCTGTTACCTGATCAGTATTGTAATCACCAGGTGCCGCAGCGACTGCTCCGGTTCTGCCAAATACAGTTGAAATGGTGCTGCTGCTGCTCACTTTATCCCAGGCTGTACCATTTGAAATCACCCAGTCTCCTAAACCCAAAGTCAGCCCCTGCTGAGTTCCTGCAGCAGTCACCACAAAATAATATCCTTTATTCGCTGCTCCTGGGGCTGCAAGTGCCGGTGAATTGGTCACCGCATTATAAACTCCCTGATAAGTAACCGCTCCTGTTAAGGAATTGGGTAAATACTTACTGTCAATTTTTCCCGAACCATCTAATGGCGTAACTCCTGATGGCTGTCCTTTTTCGGTAAGATTGATCTTTCCGTCCAGGGCTGCTTTAGTCAGATCACTTATGATTTTATCTTTATCTGCTGTATTCTGAATATTACCCAATCCCAGATTTGTTCTTGCTCCCGCTGCATCTGTAGCTCCGGTACCTCCGTTGGCAATTGCCACAACTCCGGTTACATTTACTGCTGTAGTTGCCGATCCTGCTGTGGTTGCTGTAGCCGCATTTCCGATCAGGTCTGCTTTAATTTTACCAGCAGAAAAATCACCGTTGTTATCTCTTTTAACGATTGTATTCGGCGTATTATTCGGAGTAGCTGCGTTGGCAAGATTTACTCCGTCTTTAATGACATCAGCGGTTAAGCCTCCAACAGATTTCACCAATGGCAAGTCAGCTGTACCACCCAGATCTGAGGTTAACTTCAATTTACCTTTAGTAGTTGCATCTGCATCAGGTACTGCGCCAGCTCCTATTTCAGCTGCTTTTACTGCTGCCGCAACGGTTTTATCCACATAGGTTTTTGTCGCTTTTTCTGTTGGAAATTTATCGTCTGATGCACTGGCCAGGGTTACATCTGTACTTTTATTGGCTGCATCTTCTTTTAAACTCAAGCCAAGCTCTGTTTTAAGATCAGCTGGTGTAACTTCTATCAATGTAGTTGCATTACCTGATTTTATATAATTTCCAGGAGTATAAGAACCTATACCAGTTCCTCCATTCGCTACCGGAAGTATACCGGTTAAAGAACCTGCAGTGATCTGTCCCCATGTACCATCTCCATGAAGAACCTTTGTTCCGTCAGGAGTTCCTGTAGTTTTCAATGCACCTACGGGAATAGATCCATTGCCAAAAAGTTTTTCTTTGATCGTTCCGGTAGTCAGGTTATCCGCATTGGTCTGATCAACATTCTGAACTTTATCCAAAAGCAATACAGACTTTACTTCCAGTGCATTTAATGGAACTGGTACCGCAGTTACCGATCCGAGGTTCCCCAGAATTGTATTTGCAGGAACAGGAGCAAGTCCTAACGTAGCATTACCGCTGGTAGCACCACCTTCTAATCCTGTTCCGGCTGTTACTCCGGTTATTCCGCTACCGCCTGAAGCGCTTGCAGATAATACGCCATTATTATCAATACTCAGATTTGCACCAACTTTAATCCCTCCTAAAGCAGCTGCAGAAGCGATGGGTAAGGTATAATTGGTTAACCCATCCAGTTTTGTTTTATCTGAAGGATTCATCAAACCTGATTTGGATGCAGTAGCATCCGGTATATTAACCGATAATGTGCCGCCATTCAGAGAAATGCCAGAACCGGCAGTAATATATTCTGGTTTTCCTGCTGATGCGGAACTGTTTCCGATTAATGAATTCGGTACGGCATCAGCCATTTTAGCCAGCGTAACTGCTTTATCTGCCAAAGCCAGGTCTATCGTATTGCCGTCTCCGGTTAATGTTCCGTCATGTTTAACACCTGTCATTCCGCCGCCGGTAGAAGTCGTTATCTTTCCCTGCAATTCTTCCAGTGCAGCCTGCACATTAGTTGAAAGTAAAGCACCTTTTGGCGTAACCGGTACGGTAAGTGCAATCTGATCGCCACTATTGGTGTTGGTGATATTATTAATCAGTGTCAGCTGGGCATCGGTAACATATTTTTTATTTGTTGTTTCTGCAATATCAGCAGTTGTTGCATCCTCTCCTCTTATAATTAAGCCCTTTGTATCATAAGTGATCTTTGTTTTTGTAGCAGCAGTTACCGGAGCATTGCTATCAATCTTTTTTGCCAGTTCATTTTTAGTTGCATCACTTACCGGTTTATTGAGATCTGAAGTGTTGTCAACATTACCTAAACCCAGATTTGTTCTTGCCTCCGGTGCATTATTCGCGCCGGTTCCTCCATTGATTATAGCAACAATCCCGGTCACATTACGTGCGGTACCATCAATATTACCCGTTGCGTTTCCAATATTGGGCGTAGTTAATACCGGAGAATCGCCTAAAACAACCGGACCGGAACCTGTTGTAACAGCGGCAGTAACTGCACCACCCATCCCCTTCAGAAGTCCTTCAACAGAAGTACCCAGCGTAATATTTGGTGTCGTTGAAGGATTAACCACTGAACCTGTTAACCCGTTTGCTGAGGTTACAGATACAGAAGTTACAGTTCCCTGTCCTATATTACCGCCAGCGCCTGCTGTTGCAGCAGTAATTCTGCCTTTTGCATCTACTGTAATATTTGCAGATTTATATTCACCAGGAATAACACCGGTATTGGATAGTCCCAAAGGTTTGCTCAGGTTTCCAAGCCCGGTGAGGGTGGCATCATGAACTATCGGCCCGCCGCTACTCCCGTCACTTAACAGAGAATAAAGGTCTACCTGACTATTTCTTGGACCGGATATAGATAATACGGTCCCCACAAGACTCAGTGACTGGTTAAGATTTTCCAGACTTACTGTATTTCCTCCCTTGATAGATAAGTTACTGGCTCCGTCATAACTCAGCACAGGTGCCTGTCCGCCGCCAGGTATACCTGGTCCGGTACCTATCTTTTCATCCACATATTTTTTTGTTGCCGCATCCTGATCTTTCGTTGGTGCAGCCAGGTTAGTAATTCTGTATCCTCCAAAGGACACATTTTTATCAGGCACGCCAAAACCACTCAGCGGAATATTCTTTTTATCTAAATCAATATCACCAATTGCACCGTCAGCAATCTTGGCCGAGGTAACAGCATTATCTGCAAGATCCAACGTAAGGTCTTTTAAAACAGCCTCCTGACCATTTCCAATTGCTATTGTCCCTTTTGATGTGACGGTTTTCCCTACTCCGGGTAAAGAATTCCCCGGAATACCCGGATCCCCCTTAGGACCAACCAGCAAAATTCCATTTGCAGGCCAGTTTCCCGCTGTTTTAGGGCCATATAACGTATTATTGCTTGTATTCAGATAGAAATCCCCATTTGTACCTACGCTCTGGGCAGGAACAATATTTCCATTTAAGATAGTATTTCCATTGGATCCACTACCACCAGAAGTTAACTCTGAGTTATTTACCAGCCTCTGCCACTGACCGTTATTATAAAAATAAAAGCCGGGAGAACTATTAGTCTGATAAATTAACAAACCATTGGCAGGATTATTGATGTCATTACGTTGTAAAAGTGACATCCTTGGGATAAGAAGACCTTTTGAAGTAGAAAGTACTTCAAGCTGGGCACTTGCATCAGGAACATTTGTTCCTATTCCAACTTGAGCTTTAGCACCGAATGCAGAGAGCAGTCCGATAAGCACGGCGAAATGCTTAACTTTTTTATTCATGAGCGTATTGAATTTAAAATAGTAGATTATATTTTATACCAAAAGAGGGAAACAAGCATAAAAAAAAGCCACTCCAAACAGAGTTAAGCCGTTTTTATTCATTTCCTTATATTGGCTGGTTTCTTCTTTTAAAAAATTGAAAATCAGGAATCTTCTAATATTCCGTACCACTCAGATGGCATGAAGAGCATTGGAGAGAGACCGTTTTTGTTGTACTTTAGATAGTTTTTCATTTCTGGAAATATATTTACAGGAACAATCATTAAGCATCGAACATTTGCATTTCAGACCCATAGGTAAGCCTGCTTCTACAAAAATTTATCAATTTGGGAGCTAATCTACCAATCCGGAACGGAATTTTATTGCACAATAAGCAATTTCACAGACAAAACAAGCAACTTAATTAATTAATTATCTGAGTTTCAATTAATTAATTTTATTATTTGTTTCGATGCGTAAAATGAAAATGATCCCTAAAACAGAATAAACACCCTGTTTTTTAGACAAAAAAGCCGGTAAGTTGAATAGATTTCCCTAAAAGAGAATAAGAAACTACTGATTAATTTTTGCTTTTTAAGCCGCCAACATTGATAACGGCACCCACACTAAAAATAGAGTTTCCCGCTGTCATGTATTTCCGGTTTTTCAAGCCCAGATTATAACTGGTCGTATATTGAAGCTGCACCGCCCTGCTTAAACGCATTCGGGTAAAAAACACAGGTTCCAGGAAGATATTGTCTTCTTTAGGCTGTCCGGAACCGTTAATTAAAAAGGTACCCATACTTACATGGCTGATTCGTAATGCTGTACCATAATTTATTGGATAATTATTTCCGAAAAGATGGAAGTTTCTATTCTTCCTGGAGCTGTAGTTAACCTGTAAAAATGTTTTACTGTAATTTACCTCCTGAAGTTCTGTACTGATTAAGACATCTTTGTCATACACCCGGTAAGTACGGTGAGTAGAACCTGTACCTATTCCTGCATAGACTTCCAGAATTCTGGTATGATCAGGCCCGAAGGTATCAAAATACCCTATACCACCTTCCAGCTGCTTACGACGGATATCTCTGGTCCTCCGTTCATCTTTCATCAGCGCTCCGCCAAGCAAAAGACCGATATGATTGCTCACGGCATAAGCACCGTTAAAATTAGCATCGCCCTTCAGATTAATGTGTGCCCCACCACTAAATTCTCCCTGTGCACTTAACATTGGTGTATTCGGTACTGTTGGGACATATACTGAAGAGCAGGAAGCAAAAAAAAGAAGTACAAAAACTAACTTTAACAGTTTAAACATAGACGGATTAATTGGTTCACCTCACATCCACCTACTTAAATAGGTATTGAATGCTTCTTTATATTGTTCTCCTACAGTAATACTCAATGAGCCAATATTCAGACTATTTTTTGTTACCGAATTCACTTTTTCAAGGGATACTATATAGGAACGGTGAACCCGCATAAATATTTTAGGAGACAACTTCTGCTCCAGCACTTTAAGGCTGGTTAAGGTCAGTATTGCCTTATCCGCGTTCTCCAGATAGACCTTTACATAGTCCTTAAGACCTTCAATATACAGAATATCCTTAATTGCTACCCGGACCATATGATACTCAACCTTTAGGAATATATACTCTTCTTCCTGATCATTATTTTGGATTACTCCCTGCACGGATGGTTTCACCAGTTCTGCATAGGCCCTGCCTTTATTCGCTGCGATCAGAAATTCCTCATAATTGAAAGGCTTTAGCAAATAATCCAATGCATCAACTTTATAGCCCTCCAATGCAAAATTGTTAAAAGCAGTTGTAAATATTATTCTGGGGCCGCTGGTTCCCGGCTGCCTGTCTAAAATTCTGGCCAGCTGAATTCCGGTAAGATCAGGCATCTGTATGTCCAGAAAAACAAGATCAATCTGCTGTTCATGAAGTGCAGCCAATGCTGTTACTCCACTTGAAAAGCTCCCTGCAAGATGCAAAAACGGAGTTTGTTCAATAAAACTGCAAACCAGCCCTAAAGCCAATGGTTCATCGTCTACCGCTATGCAATTCAGTATCATCAAGTATTAAGGTTAAGTGAACAATAAATTCATTGGTGTCTTCAGTCTTACCCGCTGAAAAGGTATGTTTTCCAGGATATAACAAATCCAGTCGTCTTTTGGTATTACTCAGACCAATTCCCCTGTAATTATCAGCAATTGCTGCATTTTCGTTAAAAACCGTATTTCTTACATTCATTCCAAGAACGTTATCTGCCATACTCAGATCAATGGAAATTACAGAAGGTGAGGTAGAACTCACCCCATGTTTAAAGGCATTTTCAATGTATGGCAGAAACAACATAGGAGCAATCTGTATATCATTGTTTATCAGTGGTCCTTCAAAAGTTACCTGAGTTGTATCATTCAGACGAAGTTTCATCAGTTCAATATAGTCTACAATAAAAGAAACTTCTTTACTTAAAGGGGTACTTCCTGCCTGGGTATCATATAAAAGATAACGCATCATCCTGGATAATTTATGCAATGCATTACGTGACTTTTCGACGTCTACATGAGTTAATGCATAAATATTATTCAGTGTATTAAAAAAGAAATGCGGATTGATCTGTGCTTTTAAAAAAGACAACTCTGATCCGATTTTATCTTTTTCCAATGCCTCACGCAATTGCTTATCTGCCTGCCACTTCTGAATCAGCGTTACGCTGGTACTGATACCGGTAATCAGAAGAATCAGCATGATCATAAAAATATCCAGCTTATCGTTATGTTTTGGAAGCTTGTTAACTCCTATTTTCTGAAAAGCCTCTACAATGAGCAACGGCAGATTCAGCACGTCATCCAGATATCTGACCATAAAAGTCCCGACTATTGCAAAACCAACAATAGCCAGTAAATAACCCAGTGATTTATTCTTCAGTAATAATTTCGGCACCAGAATATGGCTGTTCAGATAAAATATAATAATCAGGAAAACCAGTTCACAGCTCTGCTTAATCCAAAGTTGATATGGAACCTCGATATTCCATGTCAGAGGCATATAAAAAAGCAATATAGAGGCAAAAAGCATCCATAATAAAATATGGAGCAGAACGGTGATATAGGAACGGCTTTTTACTGCATTCATCTATTCAAAATTTTAATTATATTTAGTTAGGCAAGGTAGTCAACCTACGTCAATAGGTGCAAATCTTTCCATCGTTTACAATCAGTTCTTTGTCGGTATGTTTAAGTCACCAGTCGATTATGCTTTTTTAACATCCTGAATAAGCGTTAATTAGATCTATTAATTTGGTTTTTGATCATCATTATATGTCACAACTAACCATAAAGAGCCTCCTCTTTCTATTTCTTGGACTATCCTGTATAAAGGGTTTTAGTCAGGACAAGACAAATGAGAATATTCCGGCAGTATGGGATCTGGCCACCTGTCTGCAATATGCCAGGAAAAACAATATCCAGCTAAAAACGCTGAGACTAACCACAGCAAGTACGAAACAAGATAAGTTACTGGCAAAATCAGCACTACTCCCCGACCTGTACGGATCTGCCTCCCAATCTTTTAATCATTATAATCTGAATACAAATGGCTCAACCAATGCTATTAATTCTTCAGGCGCCTATGGTTTAAGTTCAGCATGGACACTATACAAGGGAGGTTATCTGCAAACTGATATCAAACAAAAGGGTCTGGCCGTTCAGTCCGCAAACTATGCAGTACTAACCAGTGAAAATGATATTACTTTACAAATTACGCAGGCATATCTGAATATCCTGGTTGATAAAGAAAGTATTATTTATAACCAGGATCTCGTTAAAACTTCCATAGCACAACTTGGTCAGACACAAAACCGCTTTAACGCCGGCTCTGCAGCAAAAAAAGACGTTGCACAGTTCCAGGCTCAACTGGCAGGAGACCGGTATAATTTAACCGCAGCAGAAAATGCGGAACGCCAGGACAAAATAGCACTGAAACAATTGCTTCAATTACCTGCTACAAATGATTTTGATGTAGTTAAGCCAGATACTGTAATCTCTGATCAACCTATCCCGAACCTTCAGACTGTGCAGCAATACGCTTTACAGAACCGCCCTGAGATTAAAAATGCGGAACTGGGTGTACGTATTTCCGGTTACGACCTGGACAAAGCAAAGTCGGGTTACCTGCCTACATTAACACTGGGTGCGGGGATAGGAACAAGTTATGCGCATGATCCAACTTATAATGCTTTCAGACAATTTGATAATAACTTTTATCAGCAGGCAGGACTGACGCTTTCGGTTCCTGTGTTTACCAAGAGACAAAATAAAACCAATGTCGCAAAAGCAAAAATAGAAATTGAACAGGCTGAGCTGGCTCTGGAAAACAGTAAAACGACACTGGCACTCACTACTGAAAAAGCTTATATCACGGCTCAGAATTCACAGAATCAATTCATTTCTGCTATTGAACAGTTAAAATACAATACAGAAGTGTACCGTATAGCCAGCCAGGAACTCAAAATCGGCGCAGTCAATCTGGTTAATTTTTATCAGCAAAGAAATCTTTATGTACAGGCGATGCAGTCCTATATCCAGGCAAAATACAATGCTGCACTTGCTGCAAGAATCTACGAATTTTATCTGGGCATCCCCATTAAATTATAAATCATGAACTCCAAGAAAACTAGTTTAATTATAGCCTCAGTAATTGTTTTAGCAGGCCTGGTTTGGTTTTTATTTATGAGAAGCAAGGATAAACCTGTGGTTTTAACTACTGAAACTTTAAGCAAAGGGGCCATTTCTACCAGTGTTACAGCAACCGGAACAGTTCAGCCTGTTGATACAGTAACAGTAGGAACCCAGGTTTCCGGAACGGTATCAGCTTTATATGCAGACTTCAATTCTACAGTAAAGAAAGGACAACTGGTTGCAGAGCTCGATAAAACACTGATTATGGCTACAGTCGATCAGGCTAAGGCTGGCCTGGCACAGGCAAAGAGTAATGAAAGTTATCAGGCTGCCAACTTTAACCGCCAAAAACAGCTATTTGAAACAGGTTCAATCAGCAAGGCTGATTATGATATTGCACTCAATACCTATCAGGTAGCTAAAGCCAATGTAAATAGCGCTGCAGCACAGTTACGGGCCGCAGAAAGAAACTTATCTTTTACACAGATCTATTCCCCTATTGATGGAGTGGTATTAGGCAGAAGCGTAAATATAGGACAGACTCTGGCTGCCAGTTTCAACACACCTACAATTTTCACCATTGCAAAAGATATTACAAAAATGCAGGTGCAGGCCAAGGTAGACGAGGCCGATATCGGTAACGTAGTTAAAGGTCTCAGAGCAACTTTTACAGTAGATGCTTTTATTGACGATACTTTTAACGGCACAGTCAAAGAAGTTCGTCTGCAGCCATCCATATCAGCTAACGTGGTAACTTATTCTACCTTAATCGACGCACCTAATGATGACAAGAAGCTTAAACCTGGCATGACTGCCAATATTATCATTTATACCAAAGAAGTTAAAGACGCCTCTTTAATTTCAGTACAGGCATTAAAATTCAATCCGGATTCGACATTGAAAAAGCAATATGAGCTGATACCTGCAACCGGAAAAAGAAAAGGAGACAGACCAGGAGGCAGGAAAAGTTCAAATTCAGTTACTCCTGGTCCAAATCAGGCAAAATCTGAAACGATAACTATTCCTGACAGCTATGTCTGGATCTTACAGGACAATAAACTGATTCAGAAAAAGATTCAAACCGGTTTGAATGACAATACGCATGTACAGGTACTGAATGGGCTAAATGGAAATGAAGTTATAGTTACCGGTATGGAATCTACAGCCGCAGCCAGTGCTGCTGCAGTTAAAAGTCCATTTATGCCACAAAGACCAGGAGGACGAAAACGATGAGCAACAAGATTCTTGAAATCCAGCATGTGAAACGTGAGTTCACTATGGGTACTGAAATTGTAAGAGCTTTAAAAGGGGTTTCTTTCGAGGTAACTACCGGAGAGTTTGTAACTATTATGGGAAGTAGCGGGTCGGGAAAAACCACTTTACTCAATATGCTGGGTTGTCTGGATAAACCAACGGATGGAATTTATATGCTTGACAAGGTCAATGTTAAGGAACTCTCCAGAGATGAGCTGGCTAAACTTCGCAATACAAAAATTGGCTTCGTTTTCCAGGCTTATAACCTGCTGCCCCGCACTTCTGCTTTAGAGAACGTAGAATTACCATTGCTCTATAATCCTTCTATCGGAACAAAAGAGCGCAAAGAAAGAGCTATAGCGGCTCTTCAGGCTGTAAAATTAGATGGCAGATTTGATCATACACCAAACCAGCTTTCCGGCGGACAACAGCAACGTGTAGCTATCGCAAGGGCGTTGGTAAATGAACCGGTTATGATTCTAGCTGATGAAGCAACGGGAAATCTGGACACCCGAACTTCCTACGAAATTATGTCGCTCATGCAGGATCTGAATCAAAATGGCAAAACGATCGTATTTGTGACGCATGAACCAGATATAGCCGGATTTAGCAGCAGAACCATTATGTTAAGGGACGGAAAAGTTCAGAAGGATTCTATAAATGAAAATCGTCGTTCAGCAAGAGAGGCACTGGCTTCATTGCCCGAAGCGGATGACTATTAAAGATTATTATGAAACTCATCAATCTCATCAGACTAGCGATAAGAGCTCTTCAACGCAATAAACTACGTGCATTGCTGACTATGCTTGGTATTATTATAGGGGTAGCTTCTGTAATTACAATGATGTCTATAGGGGAAGGCTCAAAACAAAGCATTAATGCATCTTTAGCTAGTATGGGTTCCAATATGATCACTATTACGCCTTACAGTAATGAGCCTGGAGGGGCAAGGCTGGGAGGCAGCAGTTTTAAAACTTTAACGATTAAAGATGTAGATGCCATGCGGGAAAGTGCCCCGGATATCGCCATGATCTCACCTCTGGCTTCATCAGGCGGGCAAGCTATTAACGGGGCAAATAACTGGCCTACTACGATTCAGGGAGTAAGTCCGGAATATATGGATATCCGGAAACTGGTTATCAAAGAAGGGATCTTATTTTCAGCGCAGGACGTCAGAGCTTCTGCTAAAGTATGTTTACTGGGGAAAACTGTAGTAGATAATCTTTTTCCCAACGGAGAAAATCCAATAGGAAAGATTATACGCTTTGGAAAAATCCCCTTTCAGGTCATAGGTGTACTGGTACCCAAAGGATATAGTAATTTCGGGCAGGATCAGGATGACCTGATTATCGCTCCCTATACCACAATTCAAAAAAGAATAACATCTTCTATATACTTTGGCAGTATCTATGCTTCCGCTATTAACGAAGGAGCTTCTGATGCCGCAGTAACTGAAATCAGTTCCGTGCTAAGAGAAACCCACCGCCTGAGACAAAATCAGGATAACGATTTCCAGGTAAGAACACAGGCAGAGCTGATGACTATGATGAATTCTACCAGCAGTATGATGACTGCTTTGTTAACAGCTGTAGCAAGTATTTCTTTAGTGATCGGCGGGATTGGTATTATGAATATTATGTATGTTTCAGTAACTGAAAGAACCCGTGAAATAGGCCTGAGGATGTCCATAGGTGCAAGAGGGATTGACATTCTGCTTCAGTTTTTAATCGAAGCAGTCATGATCAGTATCACAGGTGGGGTAATCGGTGTAATTATTGGTGTTTCAGCAGCGATCATTGTCCCAAAAATGCTGAACTGGCCTACTGTGATCTCCGAATTTTCTATAGTAATTTCATTTCTTGTCTGCGCAGTAACCGGAATATTTTTCGGGTATTACCCAGCTTTAAAAGCTTCTCGTCTGGATCCTATTGAAGCACTCCGTTACGAATAAAAAAATTAGTCGTGACCTGCTCCTTTCTGAATTTTAAACACATGTAACACTGCAGGAAAAAGTGCGTCCATGCTCTCTTCAGCGCCACTTACTGAACCTGGCAGAGTAATAATCAGTGTAGCCCGGATAAAACCGGCTACGCCTCTGGAAAGCATGGCATACGGCATTCGTTCCTGCCCGTATTTCCTCACATTTTCCATTAGTCCCGGTATCTCTCTTTCCAGCAAAGGCGCAATCGCATCGGGTGTCACATCTCTTGGAGAAAGTCCCGTACCACCAGTAAAAATCAGCAGATCAAAATCCTGTTCTACCAGATCTGCTACTTTTTGCTGTATCTGTTTAAAATCATCCGCAATAACATCATAATGATTTGTTTCCAGTTGATAGGATGCTAATTTTCGGACAATCGCTTTACCTGATCTATCTTGTTTTTCACCTTTACTGATGCTGTCAGAACAAACTATCACCCCACATTTCAATTGCTCCTGATCAGCAAGCTGGTATTGACTTTTCCCCCCCGATTTATGCTCAAGGCGGATATTTTCAATTTCTATACCTTTATCAATCGGTTTCAGCATATCATAAATAGTGAGTGCCGTTACCGAGGCCCCATGCATAGCCTCCACTTCCACCCCTGTTTTATAAATGGTATGTACTTCTACACGAATGATAATATACATTCCTTCAATTTCATGTGTAATAGCGGTGTATTCTACAGGCAGCGGATGACAATCAGGAATAACATCACTCGTTTTTTTTACAGCAAACAGTCCGGCAGCTCTTGAAAACTCAAAAACATCTCCTTTAGGAACTTTACCCGCAAGAACAGTTTCAATAGTTTGCAGACTGGAAACTTTAAGTTTCGCCGTAGCCACTGCTTTTCTAAGCGTATTTGATTTATGTGTGATATCTACCATCTATATATTTTCTTTCCATTGATGAGCCGCATTAGTCAGAATCTCCTTCCCCCAGATTGGCAGTTCTGCTTTAATCCTTTCCACCAGCTCGTCACAGGCTTCCATTGCAGCTTTGCGATGGGCAGAAGAGCAAAATACAAAAAGACAAACTTCACCAGCTGGCACCAGACCTAAACTATGATGTACATGTAAACAGATTACCGGATATTTTTGAAAAATATCCTCTCTGATTTCATACATCTTTTCCAGGGCCATTTCCTCATAAGCAGTATAGTTAATCCCGACTACCTTTTCTTCACCAATTATATCTGCACGCACCTGGCCTAAAAAAATACTATGAGCACCTGTTGCAGGATTACTCTGATGCTGCTGAATACTATCTGCAATAAACTGAGCCGAAACAGCACCATTGATAAATATATTTTTAAGTTTTTTTTCTTTCATCTGTCTAACTGTCCAAACGTAAAACACCTCCTTTAAGACTATAAAATTCTTTATCAGGATAGGCTTCCAATAATAGCTCCCCCGCAATAATACTTCTGATTCCCGAATGGCAAAACAGGATTACTTTATTTCCTTCAACCTGCGGAATTTCTTCCCTTATGGCAGATAAAGGTAAACTAAGATAACTGAACCCCGATGCGGCAGGTAATTCCCCCGGTTCACGTACATCAATGATCGTAAAACTTTCATCTCCGGCAACAGCTCTGAATTCTCCCGGACTCATTTCTTTTACCTCACCTGTATTTTGCTTAATCCCGCAAAACCAATCATAATTCATTTTTGAAAACGACTCCAGGTTTCCAGGTAAATCTGTTTTTGTCTGGCCAGCCGGCGATAATCTGATTTTATAAGTCTGACTGGTATACAAATTATAAATCATCAGCTGACTGATGAGCGGCTCACCAATCCCTGAAATCAGTTTAATCGCTTCGTTTGCCTGCATAGTCCCAATAATACCAGGTAATACACCCAGCACCCCTGCTTCAGAACAATTTAGCACTTCCCCTGGACGCGGAGCTGCAGGAAACAGGTCTCTGTAATTCACTTTTACACCATCAGGTCCTGCCACATTAAAAACAGACACCTGTCCTTCTGACTCAGATAATGCCGCATAAATCAGCGGTTTATCCAATAAGACGCAAGCATCATTAATCATATAACGGGTAGGGAAATTATCAGATCCATCTATGACCATATCGTACTCCTGCAGAATGGCTATTGCGTTCTGATTATTCAATTGTACAGGGTAAGATTTAACTGTAATATCAGGGTTGAATTTTTTCAATCTTTCAGCAGCACAGTCTGCTTTAGAAAGCCCTACATCAGCGACTGTATACAATATCTGTCTGTGTAAATTACTCAGTTCAATTACATCGTTATCCACGATACCTAATGTACCAATGCCCGCAGCTGCCAGGTATTGTAATACCGGACAACCCAATCCACCTGCACCAATAACCAGTACCTTTGCCTTAAAGAGTTTCTCCTGACCAGCATAGCCAAAATCTTTAAGTAACATTTGCCGCTGATAACGTGCCTCACCTTTTATATTCATGTTAACCTCCCGAAAATGGCGGCATCAAAGCGACAGTCATTCCGTCTGTTAAACGCTTATTACCGTGAATTATCAATTGATCTACAGCCACCTTGTATTTAACCTGTTTAAGGTCAGGAAATTGTTCTTCCAGATGACAGCAAACCGCATTCGTATCTGCCAGTCCCTCTAACAGCAGATGTGTACTGCCCAGAATTTCAGTCAGCCGTCCGAATAATAAAATCTCTACTTTCACTCTTTTATATTATCTCTTTTAAAAAATTTATTCCGGAAGAATATGAATCTTCACCTTTGTACCAGCAGGAAATCCCGTTTCTTCTTCCGCCAGTTCAATCATACAATTTGCCTGTGCAAAAGAACTCATTCTAAAAGATTCCTGAGCATTTAAAGGTGTAACATTTCCATTTTCAAAATATGCCTTTAAAAAATGTGTCAGACCAGCTGCTTTTTTATATTCATGAGTTAAAACTGCTTCCCTTATCTGCAAGCCACCAGGCTGAGTTTTTTCTACACCAACGTGAGCATACATTTTTTGCAAAGCAGGTAATACATACTGATAAAAGCAACTCAGTACTGAAGATGGATTACCGGGTAAACCAAAAACCGCCTGCTGCCCTTTAAGACCAAAATACAAAGGTTTTCCAGGTTTTTGTTTGATCTTATGAAAAACCTGCGTAACCTTATTGAGTTCGGCTGCTTTGACTACAAAATCATAATCTCCCACACTCACTCCACCAGTGAGTAAAACCACATCGTTATTTTGCAACGCCTGCTCCATAACCAATCTGACCTCATCCAGCTGATCATCCGCCGTATAAAGTTTAATCTTTGTGATTTGTGCCTGCCGCAGAGCCGCAGTTAAAGCATAAGAATTAGATTCATAGACCTGACCAAAAGCCAGCTCTTTACCGGGCTGCAGTAATTCCTTCCCGGTAATCACCACACCAACTGATGGTATACCATAAACCGGCACCTCAGTTTCTCCGATTCCAGCCAGAAAACCTATTGCTGCGGGAGTTAACCTGCAACCTTTTTGAATAGCCAATTCCCCGGTTTTTGTTTCAGCACCTTTAGGTCTTACATTCATTCCTGAGATTAGTTGCTTGTCCAGAATCTTTAGAATTCCATCTGCCAGTTCAACTTTCTCCTGCATCACAACTGTGTCTGCATTTTCGGGTAAAGGGGCACCTGTAAATATACGGATTGCCTGACCTGGCAAAAGGGAATATTGAGTCTGTCCACCAGCCTGCATCTCTCCAACTGGAATTAAGTTAAGATTACGATCTTCATAACGGATCGCATAACCATCCATAGAAGACTGCTCAAAAGCAGGTATATCCATTTTTGCATAAATATCCATAGCCAGCGTATACCCTGCAGCCTCAGCTAAGGATACTACCTGAACAGGCATCATCTTAATATTTTCCTGTATTAATAATCGGGCCTTACTTACAGCTATCATAGATATGGATTATCATCTTAACCACCAATAGTGATCATACTTCTGTTATGAATATGATCAGGTTCTATATTTTCAAATAGTCCGGAGAACTGGCCACCCAGTGCTTCAGCTTTATTTCCTATACACTGATGAATTAATGGCAGTACTTCCTCACCTCTTCTGAGCGGGCCCAGTAAGTCAGTTTCGGTAACTGAAAAAAGACAGTTTTTCAATTTTCCGTCTGCTGTTAAACGCATCCGGTTACAGGTACCACAAAAAGGGGCAGTCATCGTACTGATAACAGCAAACGTTCCCGCATGTCCTGCAATATGAAAATGTTTTGCGGTATCATTCTTACCGGCCTTTAATGCTGTAAAATTATATTTTATTTGTACAGAATTTAGAATTTCTTCCAGAGAGACAACTTTATTGCTCGTCCAGCGGTTCCCCGCAAACGGCATAAACTCTATAAACCGGATTTCCAGCGGTAAATCTTTTGTCCACGCAATAAAGTCCGGAATTTCATTGTCATTAAACCCCTTCATCACCACAACATTGACTTTCACGCCAATATTATTCTTCAGCAAAAGGTCAATGTTATCCCTGACCTGCTGAAAAAGATCTCTTCTGGTAATAATCCGGAATTTATCGGGATCCAGTGTATCAAGACTGATATTAACGCTTTTAATTCCTGCCTCAAGCAGTACATCAATAAACTCATGTAACCTTACTCCATTGGTAGTAAAAGAAAGATCAACAGGTAATTTTGAAAGAGATAAGATAATCCTTGCCGCATCTTTACGAACTAATGGTTCCCCTCCTGTAAGACGGATTTTGCTGACTCCTTCATTTACAAAAATTTTAGCCAGGGACTCAATTTCTGAAGCATGCATCAGTTTTGAAGCCGGTGTAAATTCATACTCTTCTTCCGGCATACAATAGAAACAACGGAGATTACAGTTGTCAGTAAGTGATATCCGCAGATAATTATGCACACGATTAAAAGAATCCTTTATCATTTTAGCTTCCTGCTTTCTTCAATGTTCCTACAATTAAGTAAAGATAAACATTGAATAACTTTCACCAAATAAAACAGGGTATCCTAAACGTCATAAAAAGCGTATATCAGAATAGACAGATTTAAAAAGCTTTAATATAGCTTTGTACATCTGATAAAGGATATTGGAATTTTATTACATGCGGTAACGCAATGATACAGATCTTCCCAAAGCCTGAGCAAGATCAGGTTCAATAGTAAATTCACCTTCCTGTTGCATCCAGACCTGATTGACATTTTTCAATAAAGTTACCGGCTGCCCGTTTAAAATTATTTTCAATTCGGTAGTTTCTTTATTTATTGCAGCACCATTTACAATTTCGTACACATAATCTGTGTCTCTATACGTTATACGCATTTTCAATCCCATATTCTTCTCCTCGGCCCCAAAGATAAATTAAAACTCCTATAACAGAGCCTTTTTGTTGTTATTGATCAAGAATAATTTAAAATTCTTCAAATGATCCGTTTAAACCCATTTTGATTTTAACCCAATATAGCCAGACATTAACCAAAATCACCAATATCGCATGCGTCTAAATAAATTCGCTAAATTTGGGCATCAAATTCTATACAAATCTTTGCATATGACATACCAGGATAAACTGCGCGAAATACGTAAACAAATGAAGGCCGATAATGTACAGGCCTATATAATTCCCTCTGCTGATCCGCATATCAGTGAATACCTGCCGAAACATTATAAATGTATTCCATTTACCTCAGGTTTTACCGGGTCTGCCGGCACTTTAGTAATTACACACGATTTTGCCGGTTTATGGACGGATTTCAGATATTTTGAACAAGGGCCAGCACAATTACAGGGCAGCGGTTTTGAACTGGTGAAACAAAAAGTTCAGCATGCACCGGAATATATACAGTGGCTAAATGAAAAACTGGATAAAGGAGCCATAGTAGCTACCAATGAAAAACTTCTTTCAGTATTACTGGGCGATTTACTTACGCAACAGCTATCTGTCAGAGATATTAAATTAGTGAATAAAGATTATCTGAGTCCGATTTGGGAAAACCGCCCGCCACTACCTGTTGAACCTGCATTTTTAATTGCAGATGAGCATATCGGACAAACTGTAAGCAGCAAACTTGCCGAAGTAAGAGCAGCACTAACCAAACATCAGGCAGATCATCACCTGGTTTCTTCACTGGACGATATCGCCTGGTTATTTAATATCAGAGGTAAAGATGTGAACTTTAATCCTGTTGTGCTGGCATTTGCACTGATCAATCAGGATCATGCAACTTTATTTATTAATTCAGGTAAACTGACAGAAGCAGAAAAACTGACCTTACTGAAAAGTGGTGTTGAAGTACTCCCTTATGAAGAAATAGAGCGTGCACTTAGTCAGCTACCGCAAAACAGTTCCATATTTATTGATCCCAAGCGTAACTGTTATGCTTATGCCAAATTAGTACCGTCATCAGTAAAAATTATCAAAGAAACCAACCCTTCTGCCAACCTGAAAGCGGTTAAGAATGATACAGAGTTAAAAAACACACGTGAAGCAATGCTTAAAGATGGTATTGCAATAACCAGATTTTTAAAATGGTTAGAAGAAACTATTGGAAAAACTAAGATTACAGAACTTTCAGCTGCTGCGCAATTACGTAAATACAGAGCAGAACAACCTGGTTTTATCGGAGATAGTTTTACAACCATCAGTGCATACAGAGCACATGGTGCCTTACCACATTATTCAGCCTCAGCAGAAAGTGATACAGAAGTAATTCCCGAAAGTCTGTTTCTTGTTGATTCAGGCGGGCAGTATTTTTATGGAACAACCGATATCACCCGTACTATTCCGATGGGCATTACTACCGAACAGGAAGAGACTGACTATACACTTGTACTTAAAGGAATGATTGATGGCTGTAAAGCAAAGTTCCCTAAAGGCACCTGTGGTTACCAGATTGATGCGATTACAAGAAAACCGTTATGGGACTATTCTATTAATTATGGGCACGGTACAGGGCACGGCGTAGGTTATTTTCTGAATGTACATGAAGGCCCTCAGGTATTCAATCCGACTAATACACCGGTAGCCATTGAACTGGGAATGATTACTTCTATTGAACCAGGTATATACCGCCCTGGAAGACATGGAATCCGTATTGAGAACCTTGTTCAGACTATTGCAATTGAAACGAATGAATTTAATGAGTTCTATGGTTTTGAAACGCTTACTATCGCGCCAATCAGCACTAAAATTGTAAAAAAGGAATTGCTGGATCAATCACAGATCGATTGGCTAAATAATTATAATGCAGAGGTATTTGAAAAACTAAGTCCGGGATTAACCCAGGATGAGAGTGCCTGGCTTAAAGAAGCTACGAAAGCTATATAAAAAAAATCCGGGTAGTATTATCTGCCCGGAAACCAAAAAACGCGGGTATCTGTAACAGGGGCCCGCGTTTTTTATGAATAGCATGTCAACTAGGATTGTTGCCAGCTGTAAGCGGCACCTACAAGCGCTGCATCTTCCCACATGACACTCTGCTTTAGTACCACATGTTTATCATTAAGATGCTTCTGTACTTCCGGGATAAAATAATCCCATGACTTGGCAATATTTCCACCAATCACAATGACATCAGGTTTCTCTTCTTCAATAAAATCATTAAGAAATGTAGCCAGGTTCCGACCAAATTCTTCAAAAATCTGATCCTTGATTTCCTGCTGACCAGAAGCCAGCAGAGATTCTACATTTTTAATTTCTTCGCCTGTCAGCTCTTTAAATCTTTTGGAGAACCATCTGGTTGAAATATATTCTTCAGCAATGCTATCCTTAAATGGAATAAACGCACGATCCGAATCAACAGTTTTGCCCTGGCAATTACTTGCAGAACCGAGTCCTGTACCTAAAGTTATTCCCAGTGCTCTTTTCTCTCCGGCAACCGCTCCAGAGGCTAATTCACCATGCAAAAACGATTCAGCATCATTCCGAAAAAGAATATGACTGGTAGGGATATTTAACTTTTCAGCCAGAATTTCCAATACATTGAGTCCGTATAAAGAATCATACTTTTTAGTTCCCTTCATTAAGGAAATACCTTTTTCATAATCAAAAGGCCCTGGCATAGCGATCCCCACATAAGTCGTCTGGTCTCCCTGATTTTCAATCAGTGGTGTCAGTGCATCAACCCAGGACTTAATAATCACATCTGCACCTTCCATCGAAGCTACACGTTCTCTGATAAGCGAACTTTTAATTACTTTCAAATCAGCAGCACCTACATGTGCGGCTGTAATATGAGAGCCTCCAATATCCACCCCTATATAGGGTAGTTTAGGCGAATTATAATTCATGTTTCTGGTTAAGATTATTTTAAATTTATTTGATCATTTTTAGCAGATAGGCACCATATCCGCTTTTAACTAGCGGAGTAGCTATTTTACGCAGTTGTTCACTATCGATATAACCCATCCGGTAAGCAACTTCTTCAATACATCCTATTTTCAGGCCCTGGCGTTCTTCGATAACCTGAACAAATTGTCCGGCCTGCATTAATGAAGCAAAAGTCCCTGTATCTAACCAGGCTGTTCCCCGGCTTAAAACACCAACCTTTAGTTTACCTTGCTCTAAATAAACTTTGTTAACATCAGTAATTTCATATTCTCCGCGTGGCGAAGGTTTGATATTTTTTGCAATCTCAACCACACTATTATCATAGAAATACAATCCCGGAACCGCATAATCAGATTTAGGTGTTACAGGTTTTTCTTCTATGGATATTGCTTTTTTATCTTCATCAAATTCAACTACACCATAGCGCTCCGGATCTGATACACGGTAGGCAAAAACAACTCCACCTTCAGGATCAGAACTCGCCTGTAAAAGCTTGGCCATACCATCACCATAGAAAATATTATCTCCTAATACAAGAGCAACTTTATCTGTTCCTATAAAATCTGCACCAATCACAAAAGCCTGGGCCAGACCATTGGGTTCATGCTGAACTGCATAAGAAAACTTACACCCTAAGCTACTGCCGTCACCTAAAAGCTTCTCAAAATTCGGAAGATCATGAGGGGTAGAAATAATCAGTATTTCATTGATTCCGGCCAGCATTAAGATGGACAACGGATAGTAAATCATTGGTTTATCATAAACAGGCATCATTTGTTTACTCATAACCAGAGTTAAGGGATGCAACCTGGTGCCGCTCCCCCCTGCTAAAATTATTCCTTTCAAGATTTTATATTTTTAAGGTTATAGATTTGAAGATACACTATTTTCTAATTCCTCATACCAGTCGGCTCCATATTTCCTGATCAGCGGACCTTTCAGAAAGCTATAAACCGGCACTTTAAGTTCTCTTCCAAATATACAGGCATCAGAACAGATATGCCATCTGTCATAGTTAAGCACATCGAATTCAGGATATTTTGTAATACGTATCGGATATAAATGGCAGGAGATTGGTTTTTGCCAGTCTACAATGCCCTGTTCATGTGCTTTCTCTATAGCACATTTAGTAATTCCATTCTCAAAAGTCACATAAGCACACTCTTTATTCCCGTCTACACATGGTGTAGTTAGATCTCCATCTGAATCTACCACCGAGGTACCGTATTCTTCAATGGCAGCTATCCCTTTCGGTGCAAGCAAATGTTTGATCTTAGGATAAATTTCTTCAAGAATAGCTGTTTCAGCTACCTCAAGTGGTGCACCCGCATCCCCCTCTACACAACAGATACCTTTACACTTATTCAGATTACACACAAAACTTTCGCGTATAACATCTTCGTGTATGAGTGTATTTTGTACTTCTATCATCTTATTAGTTTTCTTTAGCCAGCGGATATTTCAATCCATCCGCCGATTTAATTTCCATGGTGACTGCACCCACTATAATCTCTACCTGAGCCTTTACAGGCACTCTGTTTCCATCATCTGTTATCCAGAGATACAAAGCGCTGTCCTTTCTGAAAATCCTGCCAGGCTCAATGGAAGGACTGAATTTCAGACAGCGTATATTCCCCAGTTTACTTTTTATAACCTCTTTGCCAACATATTTAATTTCCAGCTGATGTATCCCATCTCCCAAAAAGTAATTCAGCTTAAACTTCTCACCAGGTTTGAGTTTGGAAATATCCAGACTCCTTGCAAAATAATAAGCCGAAACCAGATCAAAAGTCTGGTTAGTCGGAGCAGTGAAAGTACCCCGGTTGGAAACTACTTTTTTTGCTTCCTGGGTAAATCTCGCCTTATCTTTCCGTGTATAACTCGCTTCTCTGACATCCTCCTGATAAAAATAGGGAGTCAGTTTTGTTTTATCTATATAAGAATCGTAATGATCCCTTATTTTATAAAAAATATCAAAAGTACCTGATGTTTTTGCATCAACAACCAGTTTGTAGGTTTCATTATCTTCAAATCTGAGATCCGAATTCATGACTTTAATCGTCGCTTCTGCTGCTGTAATAAAGCCATATTTCAATTTATAGGACAAAACCTCACCCGCCTGAAAAATTGGTTCTTTCTTTAATGGTAATTCCTGAGCTTCTGCATTTACGATGGTAATCAAAAACACTAACAGCAAAAATAATTTTCTCATACCCTGTTTAAACAAAAACTCATCCAAAAAACTAGTCCTTTCGTTTAAAGATAGGAACTGTAGAGCAGGGCTCACCATACATAATACTTTTAACAACAGGTGTTAATAAAGTAGTAATTTCTACATAAGCCGATATCGGAACATCAATATCTGCACAGCCCTTAACCACAACCCTCGCATCCTGGTAAACCGAAAGGTCGACTTTAGCCAATGCTTTATTAAACAAAACAGCCTCCAGAGTCTCCAGACTTCCAAAAACAATTTCATTTGCATAAGGCTTCAGTTTATTGGCAAGCAGCATGTAGGCCCAGGTTGGAACTATCGCATCCGCACTGCAGGTTACGGCAATATTTTTACCGGCATAAGCAGCCCAGTCATGTGTCTTGATAAATTCCCTGAAATCTTTTTCCCTTAACATTAATCCATGAAAAAGATTGTCCTTAATATCATAGACTACCCTTTCGCCTTTATCATAATAGAGTTCCAGATTAAAAGTAACTAAACCACTGGCAGCAACCTTATTAACTATATTTTCCTGAATATCCATTTGCTTCTTAAATAAAAAAACCGGAAGTGATGTACTTCCGGTTTCAAAATTACGTAAAATAAGATTAATAGAATTTCACTCTATTGTCTTTTATATCACTTTTATCCTGTAATGCCTGGAATGCTGCTCCCAATGACTTCTGAGCTATTGCCTGACGCATGATTTCTTTTTGTTTGTAAGTATTTCCAATTGGAGCAGGATTACTGAATCCATTCACTGTAAATACATATACGCCGTGCTCACCGTCAACTGGTTTAGATAATTTACCTGGTGCAGAACCAAATACAGTACCTATCAGTTTATTCTCCTGTGCCGCTCCCGGAACAATCGGGTTTGAAAACACAATATTTGTAACAGGAGTAACTGTTTTACCAACTTTCTGAGCTATCTGTGCAAGATTACCTGCGCCTTTAGCAGCATTATTTAATTTTTCAGTCAGCATCTTAGCTTTAACAGCATTGATAACCATTGGCTCAATATCCTTTTTGATTGCATCCAGAGGTAAAATACCTTTTGCTTTGATGTCAGTCACATGCGCTACAACAAAAGCATTATCCATCTGATAAACTTCAGATAATACATCTCCTTTTTTAGCTGCAAAGCCATCACGGATCAACTGACGTGGATTATCCAATCCAGGTGCATAACCCTGGCTACCTGTAATTCTATCTGCGATAGCTACAGTATAACCTAGTTTTTTAGCTTCAGCACTGAAGTTATCACCTTTAACAGCATTCAGGAAGCTCGAAGCTTTTTTGTAAGCCTGATCTTTAGTTTTGCTGCTTGGTGTAAGATTTTTCTCAATATAAGCCAGTTTAGCTACTTTAGAAGAACCGATTTGTTTTTCTATTTTAATTAAGTGTACACCGAATTGTGAGCGTACTACCTTAAGATCACCAACCTGACCATTAAATGCTGCATTCTCAAATTCAGGAACCATCTGGCCTCTTGAAAAAGTACCCAGTTCACCACCTTTATCTTTCGATCCGTCAACACTGTAAGTTTTAGCCAGAGCTGCAAAACTTGCACCTTTCTGGATCAGGGATTTTAAAGAGTCAGCCATTTTCTCAGCCTTATCAACACCACCTAATTTAGTTGCGTCTAAAAGGATATGACTTGCTTTTACTGAATCCGGAGAGAAACGCGTATCGATAACTTTAACCAGTTTATAAGAATTTCCTGTGAACACTGGTCCGTAGAAGCTTCCTGCTGGCAAAGCAAATACTGCCGAATCAATTTTAGGATCTAATTTACCTTTATTGATATAAGCATATGGAACTTTAACATCAGAGTTAACTGCCGCAAATAATGAATCACTTTTTGAAGCTTTGAAATCAGAAGCTAATTTTTCTACCTGAGTTTTAACCGCAGCAGAATCTTCTTTAGTTGGATTAACACTGAAGGCAACATATTCAAATGAACGTGTCTCCGCAGGGTTATCAAATCTCTTTTTGTTGTTATTGTAATAATCTGAATAATCAGCGTCTGATGGCTTAACAGATGCATCAGGAATACTTGCATAATCCAGACTCACATAGTTAAAGCTAGCCAGTTTATTTCGGTTCTGATACTCATCATTAGCTTCCAGAGAAGTTACGTAAACAGAGTTTTTAATCAGGTTACCATATTTCTGTTGTAAAGCTTGTTTTTCAACTTCAGCTTCCAGCAGATCCCACTGTTGTTTCAACTGAGGGTTTGTTGCCTGTTGTTTCAACGAATTGATTACCGCAGCACGGTCAACCTGACCAGTTTGAGGATTACCAAAATACTGAACGATCAGCGGGCTGGGATTTTTACCCTGATATAAATCGAACAATTCTTCACTGGAGATACCTAAACCTAAACGGTGATATTCTTTAGCCAGTAGTAAAGTAGCTAATTCACCATTCCATGCATTGTCAACAGCCATAGCTGTCATTTGAGGATTAGCACTACCACCGTACTGCTGTTTGAACTGTTGTAAATTCTGATCTACTTTAGGACCAAATTCATCGATGTTGATGTCCTCACCATCCACTGACCCAACAACCTTTTGAGATGCTGCCCAGAAAGGCTTTCCTACGTTAATTGCATCACCGACTAAAAATGCAACAATTGCAAAACCGATGGCGCCCACTAAGATAATGCCCATGCGATTCCGCAAAAAAGTCATAAAACCCATAATATCTATTATTTATATTTTTAAAGAGGGCGCAAGATACAACTTTTGCTAAAAAAAGAAAACAATTTAATGTTTTTGAATAAGGGCTTGCAAAAACCCCATCAGCAAACCAAAAACAGCTGATGGGATTTTTCTTCAATAAACTCAAATGTTATAAGGTTAAACCCACACGAACAAAGAAACGTCTGCCGTTACTCCCCATTTGCACTGCGTCAAATGGCCCTGCAGGTTCATTGTTATAAGCATATCCTTTTGCTCCTTTAATATAACCCAGATCAGGGTGAACATTAAAAATATTGTCAGATCCTAAGGTAATACGTGCAATTTTATTCAACTTAAACGATAAGTAAACATCACTGACTACTTTACCGGTATAATTATACAAATCCGGCAAAGGTCCTGATCCGTTATCTGCAGGCACAGTAGGATAAATACCTGACCCATCCCCATATCCGTAGATATCTACTTTACCGAAATAGGTAAAACGCATTCCTGCAGTAAAATCTTTATGTCCGAACTCAGGATTTAAAGAGAACTTGGTAGCCGGAGCTGAGGCCAGAATGAACTTCCGCTCCCTTGAACTCAGAAAAGTTTCCTGTAAAGCTTCCGTTCTGCCCAGTATTGGCGGATAATTAATCTTATCAATAGTCATATGCTGGAAATTTCCGGTAAATAACATTCTGTACCGGTTATCTCCAATAGTTTTATTGTAATCCAGTACTACATCCAAACCACGGTTAGTTGTATTTACTGCATTAGCGAAAAACTGTGCAGAACCTACATGAAGTGCTTTCAGTGCATCGGTAAACGATGGATCAAGCGTCTTGTCTTCTGCGCTGAACTGCCCCGACAGTACCACACGGTCTGTCACCTTGATGATATAACCATCAACCGTAATACTGAATTCAGGAACAGGCTTAAAGGTAAACCCTAAACCGGCATTCCTGGATTTCTCCTGTTTAAGACTTTGTATCCCTGCTGCCTGGGTAATCGGGCTATGATTAGGCGCAATCTTAACCTCCGAGATGATAGCTCCCTGCACATTGGTAAATGTAGAACTGTAATTGATCTGCTGTAAAGATGGTGCACGGAAACCCGTACCCACCGAACCACGGACATTAAAGTTATCTGTGATTTTATAACGGGTAGCAAATTTAGTATTGAAATTATAACCAAAATCACTGTAGTGCTCCAGACGATTAGCAAAATCAATCAGCCATTTTTTAGTGATGTCGACTTCAAAATCAACAAATCCACCAAATACCGAGCGGTTCGCATTCGCAGCATCACCCGGCTGAAATCCCGGAAAGCCCTGCGATCCGGCCGCTTTCACCCCACTAGGATCATAGTTTTTATAGGAAGCTTCCTCCCCGGAAAAGATTTTGTACCGTTCATAACGATATTCAGCACCAAAACCCAGGTTAAATCCCGATAATACTTTGTCAAAATGTTTGCTGAAATTCAGGTTACTTGTATTCTGCAGAAAAGCAGAACCGCCGTCATCAAAATGAGTTTTTCCTGCGCCTAAAGAAGCATTAAAGGTCTTTTCCCCGTAAAAGCGAAAGTTGTTATTTCCTGTATTATTACTAAAATCCCATGACCACGCATCTCCAAAACTCCCTTTCAGACCAGCAGCAAATGCCAGATCACTATTATGCGTTTCAATTAACGGATTATAATAAGAATCTCCGTTTGGTGTATTAAAAATCACGCCATCCACAGGAATTAAGGTCCCGTCAGGCTTTGTTGGAAAACGATCCGGTCTGGCCAGAAAATTTCTCGAAAACGCATAAGCATCTGATGCTTTGTAGCTAAAACCACCAAAACTGTAAAACGTAGTTTTTGCACTCACTGGAATCTCATTATTGAAAAATATAGTTCCATTCTCTGAAGAGCCGTCACCATTAGCCCGTCTTGCTGTATTTACAGGCAGTGCTTTAGGGTTTGCTGTTGCTGTATCATGGACCTGTCTGTAAGTTTTTCCATTTTTTGAATAATCTGCTGTAATATTTAAAAATCCTTCTTTCCCTATTTTAAAGCCGTAATTCGCATCTATATTAACTGCATTTCCATCAATAGCTCCTCCATGAGGATACTGATTGGCAACAATACTCTTTCCACTGTTAAATGCCGGATCGTAATACCCCGAATAACCTGCGTTGATATTAAACTGGTTTACAGATTTTTTCAGCACAATGTTGATTACCCCCGCAATCGCATCAGAACCATACTGAGCAGAAGCTCCATCTCTCAGAATTTCGACTCTTTCAATTGAGGCAGTAGGTATCGAACTCAGATCCACTCCCGAATTCCCTCTGCCCCTTGTTCCAAATACAGAGACAAAAGCAGTAGAATGCCGGCGTTTACCATTAACCAGTACTAAAGTCTGATCAGGTCCCAGCCCCCTTAAAGTACCCAGCTCAACATGATCCGCTCCATCAGATCCGGACTGCTTGTTATAATTGAATGAAGGTGCCGCATAATTTAAAATATCGGTAAGCTCCATACGGCCCGTAGTAGCCGCAGATTTGCTGACATTGACAATATCAACCGGAACAGCTGTTTCCAGCTTTACCCTGCCGGCAGAACGTGTACCGATCAATACCACCTCATTTAACTGCGCAGTATTGCTCTCCATGGTTACGTCGATTTTTGCATTGGTTCCAACAGTCATAGTTACCGCTGTATAACCTGTATAACTAAAAATCAGCTGATCTGCCGGACCTGCCTGAATAGCAAATTGTCCATTTTGATTGGTACTTGTACTCAGGGTACCTCCCTTCACACGTACAGACACACCCGCAATAGTTTCTTTGCTGGCTCCATCGGTAACAGTCCCGCTAATTACTTTTTTTTGTGCAATTGCCATTTCTGCAAACAGAAACAGCAGTATAACAATACCTGATAATTGTTTTTTCATAGATTTTGGATGATAGTTTTGGTTTAGGTAATAATAATATTACATTAATATACAACATTATTTGACCCATACTACTAACTGCCAATATTTTAACCTTAAAACCCCGGGTTTACAATGCATTTTATCCCAAAGAGACCTGGATATGCAGTCTTTTTCATCATCAGGAAAAAAATCAAACTCGTTTGACAGAAAATAAACAAGAATTAACCTATTCCCACACTATTAAAAACCAGGAAGCCCGCGAAAAATTTCCGCGGGCTTCCTGGTATAAATACTTTCTGCATAAATCGATTAGAATTTATCCCAGAATAGCTTTGTTGTTACTTTATCACCACCAATTGCTGCAGCTGCAGCAGCATAATTAGTACCATTCAATTGTTGTTCATTATTTGGATAAGGGAATCTGGCAGGAAAAGTTGATCTCGCACTTACCGGCGGCGTAACCTTCGGATAATCCAGTCTTCTTAATTCAGTCCAGCCGTTAAATGGACGACTATACAGTGAAATCCATTTCTGCACACCGAGTTTCTCCTTCCAGCTACCTGAAGCAGTCGCATATGCGACATCCGGTCTGGCCAGATAAGCCGCAGCTTCGGCAGCTGTACCTCCCCAATAGAGAATTGAGGCTGTAACAGCATTATTATAATGTGTTTCGGCACTGCCAGACATAGCAAAACCTCTTTCAATAGCTTCAGCTCTGTAGAATTCAGTTTCCGCATAATCCATAAACAACGACGGTTCTTCTGCTGCGTAAACTTTTTCTGCTGGTAAAGACACTAAAGAAGGTGTATTTACTTTTCCAACAATACCACCAACATAATTACCTGCGTCATTTTTATTAAAAAACTGAGATAACCGGGGATCAGATAAAGCAATCAGCTTTTTAACCAGATCTTCAGCAGAAACATAATCCCCCCGTCCGCCAGTAACAATATCAACATACAAAGGATTCTGATTGGGTGCACCTGCTAAATAAGCAAATGAAGCATTATCTGCGGCAGATGAAATTGCTCCTGCATCCGAAGCCTCAACTGCTGTTTTAGCAATAGCATTTTCTGCATCTGCAATAATCAATCCCTGCTGCATACGCAGAGAATTGGCAAACCTGATCCATTTAGCCACACTCCCTTTATACAACAGGTCTTCTCCAGCCGAAAACCCAGGACTCCCTGCATTTAACTTACTGATATCATTATTCAAACGTTTTAATAAATCCAGCGAAATTGTTTTGGCATCATCATATTTAGGAAAAAAATTAGCCGAATTCAGCGCCTCTGTATAAGGCACATTTCCGAACGTATTGACCAGTGTGCTATAAGCAACCACTTGCATAACATCCAGAATAGCCAGTTTATTTGCTTTTTCACCAGCAGACAATGCAGGATCGGCAGCAACCTTCCCCATAGCATCATCCAGGTTTTTGAGGACTTCGTTATACATTTCAGACCACCATGCCAGAGGTATTCCTCTGGTTGAGAAATCATACTGTGCTTCTTCCTGATAACTCACCATAGCCCAATGACTGACGGTAAACCTGAACACATTAGTATTTACACTCGCATTGGTAATTGCATCAGCATATTTCTTAGTTGCATATGCAAATAAGGTTCCGGCGGGTACCGTAGTTGGTTGTTTTGTTTTGGTATTTAATGAGGCAATATCTTTCTTACAGCCTGCAAATATCAGCATACCAATAAAAAATATAATCGATTTTTTCATCTTAATTGAGTTAGATTTTAGAATGATATTTTAGCGTTAAATCCTATAATGCGGGTGGTAGGATAAGCACCACTTTGAAAACCCTGAACATTACCAGAAGATAAATTCTCTTCAGGATCTGCATCCGGAAGGTTTTTATGAATAATCCATAAATTTCTTCCAAACACCGAAAGATCTACACCTTTTACCGGTCCCCATTTAGCTATGAAAGATTTTGGCAAGGTATAAGTTAGTGTGGCTTCCCTTAATTTCACGTAGCCGGCATCATAAGTATATTCTGATTGCGGCAGTCTTTTTGAATTGGCATCTACCACTACCCTTTGCGTATTAGGCTTTCCGTCAGCAGTTACACCTGGATAAATAACACCACCGCTTTTGCCATCATTGGTAACGGGATTTCTGACTGGGTTTCCCAGGTCATTAAGCCCTGCTGTATTAGGTAAAATACCCGTATAAGTAGCATAAAACTGATCTAATGACCAAACATCACCACCTTTGCGGACATCAACTAAAAATCCCAGAGAAAGATTTTTATATCTGAATTTATTATAAATCCCGCCAGTCCAGTCCGGGTTGATATTACCGATTACATTACTTGTGCTTGTTGTAACTTCGTAGTAACCGTCTGCCCCAACAACCTTTTGTCCCTGAGCATTATACACATAGTCTGCTCCCTGAATGGTGCCATAAGGCTGACCCAGGGTTGCATTTACACTAATACCTGCATTAAAGCCCGCTAACTGCAGATTCTTACTATCATTATACAACTCCAGTACTTTACTGTTGTTCTTCGTCCAGTTTACATTAACATTCCAGCTGAAATTTTCCGTTTTAACCGGAGTGCCATACACAGATAGCTCAACTCCTTTATTTTGAATCACACCTGCGTTTACATAGGCACTTTCATATCCAACAGCTCTGGAAATTGCAACAGGAACAATCTGGTCTTTACTTTTTGCAGTGTAATAGGTGGCATCAAAACCCAGACGTCCTTTCAGAAAAGACATATCAAGACCTACTTCCGTACTTGCTGTTTGCTCAGGCTTCAGATTAGGATTATTTATCGTTATCGGGTTCCTGTACACGATACTGCCTCCGTATTTATTTTCCGGAACATAAGAGTTCACAATACTCCCCCAGGGCGCATCATTACCAACTGTAGCATGATTCACCCTGATTTTACCAGAAGACAACCAATCTGCAGCCAGATGTTTGGAGAACAGCCAGCTACCAGCCAGCGAGTAATAATTATAAGCGTTATTATTTACTGGCAAAGTTGATGATCTGTCTCTTCTGAATGTTCCGTCAAAAGTCAAAAACTCTTTATAAGTCAATGTTACACCACCAAAATAGCCATCGACTTCTTTTGGTTCATACTCTTCAATAGGGGGCGCAATAGTTCCGATAGAGTTTGATATGGTATATAATTTCGGGATAAATAAACCACCATTGGTTGTGTTAAAAACACTCTTCATTGTACTTGTTCTGATATTCGTACCCAACAACCCTTTAAGATTAAGATCTTTGGTCAGGTTTTTATCGAAGTTTGCAATCAGATCATAATTGGTTTCAATGAAAGAACGATCCTGGCGAGAATATTTAGCAGCACCATTACTACCTACAGCAATACGCTCTTCCTGGGCTTCATTATAAGTATCCAATGTTACTCTGCCCATTATATTTAACCAGTCAGCCACTTTATAATTCACCGATGCATTTCCGAAAGTCCTGCTTCTGGTATCATTTTGATAATTCTGATATCTTGTCCAGTAATAATTATCAGTGAACCTTGCAACCAGGCCTTCAGGTCTGGACGGGTCTTTCCAGTTCCATGAGATATTCTTCTCTTCTCTGAAATAAGCTTCTTTCTGAGCTTTTATATCAACATTGGTCTGATACCACTGCCGGAAATTCTGATTCACATTTAAACCATCATAACCAGTACCATATCTGCCGGTTCCGTCTACTTTTGAAAAATTGGCACTGGCCGAAGCAGTCAGACGTTCCGTAATCTTATAAGTAGCCCCAAAATTCACAATATTCTTTAAAATCCTGCTATTAGGTAAGGTACCTCTTTCATCATTTCTGCTATAACCAAGTTTGATTGTCCCTTTATCAGATGCCCCGTCCAGCATAATACTGTTACTGTTGGAAACAGCCGTCTGATAAAAAGATGCCGGACCATTGGCAGCTGCAACCCAGGGCGTTTGTTTATGATAATTGGGAGAAAGCGGATCAAAAGCATCCCATTGATAAACCAGTAAATTCGGATCAAATCTTGCCCCGTATGAAGCATCCTCTCCGGTTGGCGCAACCCTTTCCTTTATCCCTTTTCCCAAAACATCGATTAAAAGGAAACCATCGCCGCTTTCATAACCGCTTGAATAACCTGCTCCGTATTCTTTCTGATATTTGGGAAATGTCGTTTTATCAATCGCACCTATAGTCAGACCACTGTTGATGACTATCCCCATGCCGCCTTGCTTTCTGCTTTTGGTAGTAATCATAATTACACCATTTGCTCCTCTTGAACCATAAAGCGCACTTGCAGCAGCACCTTTTAACACGTTTACTGATTCAATATCATCAGGATTGATATCTGCTGCTGCATTACCATAATCGTACCCGCCACCACCAGCTTTCTGAGTAGTGGTATTATTATTTGAATTATCAATAGGCACGCCGTCCACTACGAACAGGGCCTGATTGTTACCTGTCAGCGATTTATTTCCTCTGATCACAACATTCGTGGATCCACCTATGGAGTTACCCTGAATAATCTGTAATCCGGAAACCTTACCAGAAAGTGCAGATGCTGCATTGGCTGTCCTGGTTTGCGTTAATTCATCCCCTTTAACCTGTTGCGCTGCAAAAGGCAGAGAGTTTTTTGTTCTGATTTGCCCCATGGCCGTTACGACAACTTCATTAAGCTGAGTATTATCAGCTATTAAAGACAAGTTAAGAGTTGAAGATGCCGCACTTACTGCTACTTCTTTGGGCCGATAACCGATAAAAGAAAATACCAATACCGCCTGGCCTCCCACACGAATAGTATATTTTCCAGCTCCGGATGTACTTGTTCCGATTGCTGTTCCTTTTACTTTAACACTTACGCCTGGAAGCGGCAGCCCATCTTCCTGGGCAGTAACCGTACCAGTAATTGTCCGTTCCTGAGCCATCGCAGACACTGCAAAAAACAAGAGCACGAACAAACTTTGGAGAAGTTTTTTCATAATTAGAAATAATTTAGTTAATAAATGTTAATTATAGTTACTTGTTAGTCGATTATTGGTATAAACTACCAGTACCTAATATAACATTTGCAAATCATTATCAAATTATTTGTTAATAACTAGAACCATTTGTGCACAAATAAAACAAATCTTCTATTATAAAGAACAATCACAACATTAAGCTATATTATTTTAACAAACATTAACCACATATTAACAAAAACACGAATAAAACACAAAAACAGTATAAATCTCAATAATCGGAACAAATGTTAACTTATATGCATAAAAACACAATAATGTGTCATTTGTCCCGGTTAAGAAACGAGTTTAACACAACCTTAAAAATAAATTATAAGTTATAAATGTAATTACTTACGAAAAAAAGAAAATAAAGCCAGTTATACAGAGAAATCAAAAGGCACAAAATCAAGAGACCAACCTATTATGACCAATACAATAGTATGCAGACCCTAAAAAAGAGGCACACCAGAAGGATTTACCGGGAAGAGAAGAGTTAAGATATCACATGGCCAGGAAGAGGCCAGATCTGTTTTTTTACTGTGTTAAATCACCTTTAACATAAGTCTCGCCAGAGCCCTGCTCAAAAGCGACTGAACTAAAATCTTCAGGAGCAGTAAAATTAATTGCATTTAAGACAGTCCCATCAGGCCTGGTTACAATCCCCTTTGGAGAAAAGTACATTTTCTTTTGCTGGTTCCAGGTCAGCTCTTCGGTATTAAAAGTCAGCTCATCTCTTACAACAACTACGTTTTTCCTAAAAATCGTAACCTGTTCGGTTTCTTTTCTGATTGCATAGTCTGAAGTAATTGTACCTGTAACTTTTTGAAGAGGATCAAAGAAGGTAATTTTCACACCTTTGGGCATTTCCTGATATTTACTGCCTGAAGATGGATTGACCTGATCCAGAACGGGAGCATATCCCTTTGCTTTAACTACAGCAGAGTCGCTGAAAACGATTTCTACCTTTAAAGACCTGTCCTTACTGAGCGTAACTTTTTTAGAAGAAATAGTAGCCGCTTTTTTTAAGTCATCCTCATTACAGGAGCTTAAAAAAAGCGGAATAAAGCACAGTATAACTATACGTGATAATATACCGGCACTGTTCATTAATCGAATTTAAATCTTTTGAACCATGTATCATTAAGCGTAAAGCCTAAATGAAAGCTGACATAGTTTTCCTGAAGCGCACCAGTCTGCATAGTTCCTCTGCGACCAAGTTCGGTAGTGAAATTCAGTTTGTAGAATGTCCCTCTGGTTTGTGCATTAGCCAATGGCAGACCAAGACCAAAAGATATAGCCATCTGCTTAACATCTTTATCAGAAATATTAATATATGTTTTATCGTAACTAAAGCCCAGACGATAATCAACTCTTTTGAAATAACTATTGATAGACGTAATATCTGGTGTAATCTGACCCCCAATTGATGCACCCTGACTATTCTGTAATCCCTGATTTACTCCGTTGATAGAATAAGAAGACCATTTACCTGTTCTGAAATCTGCTCCAATCAACCATTTATTGTCTTTTTGAAGGGCAATCCCAAAGTTATGCACTAAAGGAAGTTTCAGATTGGATTTACCGCTTGCAATAGAATCCACAGTTTCAACAGTTACATTGCTCTCTCCCGAAGCACCGTCATATAAGTACTTACTGGCCATGAACGTTCTTGTTGAATTGATCGTAGAGGCGGATGAACCAGAATAACCAAAAGTCAGTAATGTTTTTGTGTTCAGACGGATATCATATTGTGCACCATAAGAAAAGCTGATTCCGCCAATACTGTTTTTATTCTGCAGCCGCGTAGCAAAGGCACCCGGATCATTAACAAACTCGACACCTTTATTTTCCATCAGGTTCCCGAAAAGATATTCGATATTACCACCTACCCTGAAATGTTCTCCAAAGCGATAACCATAACCGATATAAGCTTTTGTCAAACCTCCCTCACCGGAATAAACGTTATTGACTACAGAACTTGAAGGATTTCCGGGAGTACTGGTAATCGTTTGCTGATTGGAAAAATTGTAGCCCAGCTCTGAATATGGCAGTATACCAAAACTCAATGCTGAATGCTGATTTACCGGAAAAGCAAGTGCCAGGTGACTTAATGTACCATTAAAACTGTTTTCAGTAGCACCATTCTTCTTTAAATTGGTAAAAGTACCTCCAATACCCACGTCAATGGTCGTTGAAGTAATCCCGGCATAAGATGCAGGATTCTGGATATTAATGTTATTGTAGCCTGTAGGTTTATTTACCGCTGTTGAAATACCACCCATTGCTCTGAACTGGGGAAGCAGAATTCCTTTTAGATTTCCGACTCCATACTTGGAATATGGCGATTGAGTAGTAACCTGTGCGTTCACAGAAATGCTGGCCAGCAGAACTAAAACTGCAGTTATATAGTTAATTTTTTTGTACATATTCAAATGCAATGACTTCATTTAATCCTTTTAATACTAAATAGGGATCGTGTATAATTTGAGGTGCAAAGATGCTGTTTTTTAATTGTTCCAGCAAAAAAGTAGCATCCCCTCCAGTTATAACTACCTTCAGTTCTTTATTATTCTTGGCATTGAGCGCAATAAAACCCTCAACTTCGTTGATTACACCCTGTAAAACGCCATTTATGATGGCTGTCTCCGTATCAGTACCCGGAGGAATAATTTCCATTTCCCTATCCCATTTTACCAGTGGCAGCTTACCCGTGTAGTGATTTAAGGCATTGAATCTCATCTTAAACCCCAAACTTATACTGCCTCCATAATAGGCTCCCTCCTTGTTTAACAAGTCATAAGTGATACAGGTTCCTGCATCTATGACCAAACAATTTTGCCGGGGATAAGCGTGATGAACAGCTATTATCTTAGCCCATCTGTCCTGCCCAAGGGTAGATACTGTTTTATAATAATTATTAATGCCAGTATTCAGACTGGTAGAAAAAGGCAAATAATTAGTTTTGGCTTTTAAAACAGCTATTAAATCAGCATCAGACTTCTTCACACTGGAAACAGTAGAATTTGCTATTTTATATGTTGCAATTAAAGCTGTCAGCACCTGCTGATCAAAATGCTCAAGGATTTGAAAAAATACCAGCACCTTATCCTTAAAAACAGCTATTTTACTGTTAGTATTGCCGATATCTATAACAAGATTATGCATTTACCAATCCACGCTTCATGTTACAAAGCTATTAATCTTTACCAAGTTTCAAGCCGTCAAATTGTTAAAAAAAGTTAAACAAACAAAAAGAACTGTATTGTCAGAACCAAAATAAGGAACAGGCTTTCATAAAACCAGCGTTTTGCAGCGTTTGAAAAATAGTAAGCCAGCAAAACTGCACCCGGCGGCACACACAGTAAAAAATGATAAAGTTTAAAGTTCGATTTGGTATAAACACTTAAGATGGCTATCAGAAACATAAAAAACAGCATCTGAAAGGCCTTTCTTGTACTGATAAAACTTCTGAAGAAGTTTTCCCTCAGCTGTATTGCTGCCAGAACCATGGTAATTGCCACCGGAACCAATACCAGGTAATCATCATACCTGATTTTAAACATTGACGGAAACTTATTCTTTAACGGAAGCCATATTTTATAAAACATCCCGAGGTTATCATTCCAGTAATAAAAAACAGCCAGAAAAAAGATAATAGAAAGAAAACCCACCAGCCCTGAGACCCATTCTCTCCAGTTAAATGACCGGTACAACAGCAAACTCAGCCAGATCAGCAGCAGCATCATGACAAAGGGAAAATAAATTAAAGTGCCCACTGCAATAAATATCCCGATATCAAACATGATCATAATTGCATTGGGCGATTTCCCTATTTTCAGCAATTTATCCATAATCAGGATCAGCATAAAATTACAGATCAGTACCGGACTCAGAATCAGAAAAGGTCCGAATAAACTTGCTCCTGTAATATAAAGCAATGCAGGCAGAAAGCTGGGTTTAGCCAGCAATGCATGATTATTAACGATTCTGTTAAAAATAATAGCCTGAATAAAAACCAAAACCCCTGCCAGCAGAATATTACTGATCACCGGCAGACTGTCTCCTATAGGAATCTGAACCATAAATTTGGTATAGGATTCCAGAAATTCAAAATTCAACCGCACTGGCGGATTAATAAGAATAGAGATCCGCATAAAAAAAGTATATGCGAACAGCAACAGCAGGTTGATAGGGTTTAACGTTTTGAATTGATTGATCATGCCATAAATAGAAGGGCAAAGTAAAGAAATTTATCTGGCAAAAGTCCTTACAACTTTTTCAATCACCGCAGCTGTTTCATCCGGAAAATTAAATTGATGTTCCTGTGGCTCATTTACCCATTTCTGAATTACTGGTAACCAGTTTTTATTAGAGCCCCAGATTACCGGCAGGCCCATCTGCTGTAAAGCATAGGCATTACACTGCTGCTCATACTGGAACTTCATAGGAACAACCAAAAGCTTTTTCCCTAAAAACAAGGCCTCTGCAGGTCCTTCGAAACCACCGCCGGTAAATAACCCTTCAGAACTGGCAAGACTGCTATTGAACTGCTCATTGTTAACCGGACGCACATAAACATTTCCATCAGTGAAGCTAGTCCGTGTATGTTTGGAAAACACTTCCCATTTTACCTGCGGAACCTGTTTCAGTACCGGAACCAGCAATTTATCGTCAATGGCGGGCAAGTATACTGTATAATGGCCAAGATTACTGGTCTGGAGATTTCTGATCTCTGAACGAATAACCGGGGTATGTATAAAATCGTCGTATTCTTTGAAATGAAAGCCCACGTAATGGGTGGATGGCGCGTAATATTTCATCACCAGCTGTGCCCAGTCTATACTTTTTGGCTTCGGGACTTTTTTTGACTGAAAGGAAGCCTGATGGCTCAATCCTACACTTTCCACACCTTTGAGTTTACAAGCCCAGGCCGTAACAGGCTCAAAGTCATTTAAAATAAGGTTATAGTTTTTCAGGGGCAGCATGCGCATATCCTTAACAAATCTTGGAAGATTCATCGATTTCCAGGTCTCGTAATGGTTTACCCCACCCTTTTTTCCAAAAATAAAGCTGAATCCATGAAGCTGATAAGCCACCTGCTGACTTAGTTTGACATCTGCCTGTGTACCACTAATCAGTAACTCTACATCACCATGCTGCTGTAATAAGGGAACAATTTCCCTGGCACGGCTGATATGGCCGTTTCCCGTACCCTGAATAGCATAAAGTATCTTCATCCCTGCCGAATATCTGTAATTTTATTTGCTAGACAATTTCTAATTTTATCTTTTGTAGCAACATATTGATATCCAGCTTACTATGTAAATCCTCACTATCTGATAGAATTCCTTCTTCTACCTCATCAGTTTGAAAATCTTTATGATCATATTTAAAAATAGTCCAGCTTTCCTGGTTATACTCCAGTGCAGTCAGGTTTTCTACCCAGTCTCCACTATTTAAATAAAGAACCTGCCCGTCTTCGGTAGTTACAGTTCTCATTTCCGGCTGGTGAATGTGTCCGCATACCACAAATGCATAACCATTTTTTGCTGCCAGTTCTGCAGCTGTGTCTTCAAATTTATTGATAAACTTAACTGCATCCTTAAACTGCGCTTTAACTTTTTTAGAGAAACTCATCTTTTCTCTGCCAAACAGTTTCAGACCCCAGTTTACAAAACTGTTAATCAGGATTAAACTATCGTATCCGACAGCTCCAAGTTTGGCAAGCCATTTGGAATGCTGCATGGTTACGTCAAAAATATCACCATGGAAAAACCATGCCTTTTTACCGTCAAGTTCTAAAACCAGTTTATTTTGAATATGGAAGGTTCCCAGGTGCATATCTGCGAATTTACGCAGCAGCTCATCATGATTACCGGTCAGATAATACACAGGCACACCTTCCACTACAAATTTCATCAGTTTCCTGACTACTTTCATATGCGTTTCCGGCCAGTATCTTTTACTAAACTGCCAGATATCAATGATATCTCCATTAAGGATCAGCATTTTAGGCTTAATACTTTTCAAATATTTAAGGAGTTCTTTTGCATGACAACCATAAGTGCCCAGATGGACATCAGAAATCACTACAATATCAACTTCTCTTTTACACATCGTCTTCATCAATGGTTAAATCATAAGGACTGAAAAAGAATGCTACAAGAGCGATAACACAGACAACCGTAATTACTTCTTGCATATCATTTCAGTTTATATACACAAATGTGCAAAACTCAGGTTAACAATGTGTTAAATGAATATTATGGTATAAACACCCTCCAATTTACCTGTTAAACTCAACACTGAATGCGGTTAAACTTTATCGTTACAGATAAAAACACTATACAGAAATACAGTTGTAGTTAGGTTGTAGTTATATTTGATACGGGTTTGAAACGGGGTTGATACGGGGTTGAAACGCTATGACCCGTATCAACCCCGTTTCAAACCCGCTTCAAACCCGTATCAAGGTTAAGCACAACATAGCCACAAACCTTCTTGTCTCTTGCTCAAACAGCTGTTTTAACCGTTCTCAAAGAAAATCAGCCAGCAAAAAAAAGGGTTGCTGCATTAAGCAACAACCCTCACAATTTTAATATTTATAAGTTCTTAACTATTCTTCTTGGTCTTTTTCTGATCGGTATAAACAGCAAATCCCAAACCTAACATTAACAGGACTGAACCCGCCAGAGAGATCTTCTCTCCTGTATAATAAGAAACAGGGTGAAAAATAAAGTCTATTTTATGATTACCCGCCGGAAGCTGTGCAGCACGTAACACGTAATCAGCTCTGAAATAAGGCTTTTCCACATCATCTACGTACATTTTCCATCCCTTGTCATAATAAATCTCTGAGAACACAGCAATCACGTCTCTTGGAGCACTGTAAGAGTAAACCATATGATCAGGATGATAACTATCCAGTTTAATCATTGCAGTCGGGCCACCCAGACCAGCTTTCGCAGTATCAATTAAATTTTTGTACTTAATATCCACAATGGCTTCATTTTTAGGATCAAAGCTACTGATTGCTTTCATTTCCTCATCTGAATTCTTCACAAACTGCACCTGATCAACGATCCATGCATTACCTGCCGCTGTTTCATTGCGCTGCATCTTATATGATCCTGTCTGCTGATCCTGCGTAATGATATATTTTGTATTCAGCATATCCAGCACATCATGATTTACACTTTTCGTAAACTGATGATCAACCAGTTCCTGAATACGTTTTAACCTCGCAGAATGTGCTCCCCCAACTGTCTTGTGGAAATACGAAGCATCCGCACTGGTAAAAGTAGGAATAGTCGTATCAAAAACCCTGAAATCAGGATCTTTATCTGCCAGGATAAAAGTATCTACATCTCTTGGCTGATAATGGCTGGTCAGAGTAGCTTTAGGCACAAAATTCTCGTTATTTAAATAACGACGGTCTACCTGCCACATATCAATCAGTGTAAACAAAGCCAGTAAACCAAAAGCGTACTCGGCTTTCATCTTTTTAGTGATAAATGCCCATGTTAATCCAAAACCGATAGCAATAAAGATCAACGTTCTCAAAGCATCGGCTCTTGCCAGCTCTGCTCTGTCTTGTATCAGCGCGTTCCCTACGGTAAGCGCAATATTTTTATCATTATTCATCGCCTGACTAAGCGTGCCTAAAAACGCTTCATGGTCAGAAGTTTTAAAGCTGAAAAACAGCGTTGGAATAACAGCAACGATCAAAGCGAAACCGCCTGTAATGCCTGCCGACCAGGTTAATTTTTTAACAAGGTATTTTTCATCGTATAGTCCTTCCTGAGCTTCTTTAACAGCAAGCACGGCTAAAATCGGGAACAACAGTCCAACTACAGCCAATATGGATTCAACTGCCCTGAATTTATTGTAAAGCGGTACATAGTCAAAGAAAATATCAGATATAAATGGCAGGTTTTTACCAAATGATAAGAAAAGGAATAAAATCGTAGTCGATAAAATCCACCATTTAATGCGGTTACGCACAATAAACAAGCCGAATACAAAGAGGAAGCAAATGATAGCGCCGAAATAGTAAGGCCCTGCAGTACCTGGTTTATCTCCCCAGTATACCGGCATCTGAGCGGCAAAACCTGCAGCCTGTTCTGGTGATGCACCTACCTTTTCAATAGCTTTAGCTACGTTTGATTTTCCATCCAGGCGGTTTGTTCCGCCACCATATAAATTCGGAATTAAGAATGTGAAGGATTCACTGACACCCTGACTCCACTGATAAGCATAGTCTTTTGGAAGACCGTTATCCGGTTCAGCTGCGTCAGCAGTTAAATTAGATTTACCACGAATGGTCTCTTTCCCATATTCATAGGTAGTCCATAAGTTACTGGCATTAACCATTACTGAAAGCAGTATGGCCGCGCCTAAAAATCCAAGAGACTTAGTCAGTTCTTTTGTTCGGTGAGCTTTAACCGCGTGGTATATTTCTATTCCGATATAGATTAACAGCGCAAGCAGAAAATAATAAGTCATCTGGATATGGTTAGCTCTGATATGCAGAGCCAGGAAAAGGGCCGTCAGACTGGCACCCATCCAGTATTTGCCACGAAGTGTCAGAATAATTCCTGCCAGGATCGGCGCAAAAAAGCCAATCGCAAGGGCTTTATTACTGTGTCCGGCACCGATAATAATAAAATTATAAGAAGTAAATGCAAAGGCGATTGCTCCCGCAGCAGCAAGCCACGGATTTACTTTTAACACGCAAAAAAGAAGGTAAGCACCAAGAAGATACATCAAGACTGTACCTACCGGATTAGGCAGAACATCTGTGATTACAGCTATCCCATAAGTAGTTAAGTTCAGTGGGTATTGAACCCAGATCTGATAGGCAGGCATACCGCCAAACATTTCATTTGTCCAGAGAGGGCCTTTACCATCTTTGGCTTTGTACTCCATGATCTCCCTTTGCATGGCTTTAGCCTGCATTACATCACCCTGAATCGGAACTTTACCCTGTAAAACAGGACTAAAATAGACGAAACATAAAATTACAAAAAACGCACTGATGGCTAAGTGTATGCCATTCCTTTTTAACCAATTGTTCATTAAGGTCTGTTTATATTAAACTAACCCCAAAAATATAAAATTGATACAGATTAGGAAGGAAATATCTCGATTAGCGGTATATTTTTATTTAACCTCTTCGTAATCAACGAAATCACCCAATTTATCGGCGTTCCCCTGCTTAGGCTGTGGTGGTACATAATCGATTGACAACGAGCCCTCGGGTCTGTTAGACTGACGTTGTTGTTGCTGCTGATGCTGTTGTCCGGCATAACCCGAAGACTGCTGCATTTTACCAAAGATATTTTTGACTATCATAGGAAAAACCAGTCTCAACAAAAGACGGATAATCCAGAGTATCAGTATAGTAAAAAAAAGAAATTTAATTAATCCCATTTATTTTCCAAGTTAATCTACAAATATAGACAGAATTCAAGTTGAATAATTACAAAGTCTGTCTGTTTGTTGCACAATAATTACAATCTGTACAGAAATACGGCCTTAGATAATGCTTAAGGCCATATTTAAAATCTTAATCTTCCTCAACGATCTCTGCAACCCTGCCTATTTGCCCATCTTCCAGCCTGACTTTAATTCCACGGGAGTGAAAAGCTGACGAAGTCAGCAGGTTAGCTACGATTCCTCTGGTCAGCTTCCCGCTGCGCTGATCTTTCTTCAAAATGATATCTACTTCTAGTCCGGGATAAATATCCGACCTGTTTTTTCCGTTCATTATTTAACTTTTTGTTTACCAAATCTTTCTTCAAATACAGTCTCCATAGCGAACATTTCGTCCCGCAATCTCGCTGCCATTAAGAAATCCATATCCTTGGCTGCTTTAGCCATTTCCTTACGGGTCTTATCAATTGATTTCTGCATCTCTGCCTGAGTCATATACTGTACAATCGGATCAGCAATAATGCTTGCCTGGTTAGTTTCCACATAAGCCTTTTTATGATCTGTTGTTGCCGAGAAGTCCAGTACCGATGTCTGTTCAAGGATCGCCTCTCTGCTTTTCCCTACTGTTTTAGGGGTAATACCATTTTCAGTATTATAAGCTATTTGTTTTTCTCTGCGACGGCTGGTTTCATCTATGGTTCTGGCCATAGAATCCGTAATCTTGTCTGCATAGAGAATTACCCGGCCCCTGTCATTTCTTGCCGCCCGTCCGACAGTCTGAATTAATGCCCGGTCAGATCTTAAAAACCCTTCCTTATCAGCATCCAGAATGGCCACAAATGACACTTCCGGTAAATCCAGTCCCTCTCTTAATAGGTTGATCCCGATCAATACGTCAAATTCTCCCAGACGCAGACCACGCAGAATCTCTACCCGTTCCAGGGTCTTCACTTCAGAGTGAATATAACGGCACTTAATATTCAGTCTGTCCATGTATTTGGTTAACTCTTCTGCCATACGTTTGGTCAGCGTGGTTACCAGCACACGGTCACCCATTTTAATAGTTTTATCTATTTCATCCAGTAAGTCATCTACCTGATTTACTGCCGGTCTTACTTCTATCAGCGGATCCAGCAACCCGGTAGGTCTGATTACCTGCTCAATAACTATACCTTCAGATTTCTGCAATTCATAATCTGCAGGTGTTGCACTTACATAAATTGTCTGGGGTGCAAGACTCTCAAATTCTTCAAAATTTAAAGGCCTGTTATCCAGTGCAGACGGCAAACGGAATCCATATTCAACCAATGAAAGTTTGCGGGATCTGTCTCCGCCATACATCGCCCTGATCTGTGGAACAGTCACATGACTTTCATCAATAACCATTAAATAATCATCAGGAAAATAATCTAGTAAACAGAAAGGACGCATACCGGGCTGACGGCCATCAAAGAACCTCGAATAGTTCTCGATACCTGAACAATAACCCAGTTCTTTCATCATTTCTATATCAAAATTCACTCTTTCTTCCAGTCTCTTGGCTTCCAGCAGCTGCCTGTCTCCTATCAGTTGATTTTTACGTACCTCCAGCTCTTCCTGTATTCCCCAGATCGACGAAGTAAATCTATCTTTTGGTGTTACAAACAGATTTGCCGGATAGACAGCCATATCTTCCACTTTCTCTATGGTTTTCCCTGTTACGGGATCAATAACACTCAGTTCTTCTATATCATCTCCAAAAAAAGAAATCCGGTAAGCAGTATCCAGATAAGCCGGAAAAATATCAACTGTATCACCTTTTACCCTGAAAGTTCCTCTTTTAAAATCGTTGATCGTACGGGCGTATAAAATTTCAACCAGGCTATGCAGAAATGAATTTCTGGAGACCCTGGTTCCAACCGAAAAACGAAATACTGAGCGGGAGAAATCTTCCGGATTTCCCATACCATAAATACAGGAAATAGAAGAAACTACAATTGTATCCCTGCGGCCGGACATTAATGCTGAAGTTGTTCTCAGTCTTAATTTTTCTATTTCTTCATTTATACTTAAATCCTTTTCGATATAAGTATTACTGCTGGGCATATAAGCCTCCGGCTGATAGTAATCATAGTAAGAGACAAAATAATTGACCTGGTTTTCAGGGAAAAAGTTTTTGAACTCTCCATATAATTGTGCTGCCAGCGTTTTATTGTGGCTCAGGATCAATGTAGGCTTCTGTGTCTGCTGTATTACATTGGCCACAGTAAATGTCTTCCCAGATCCGGTAACACCCAGTAAAGTCTGATAATTTTCATTATTGTTAACGCCTGTAACCAGTTGTTCAATGGCGGCTGGTTGATCACCCGTAGGTTTATAATCTGAAACAAGTTGAAATTTCATAGCTATTCAAAGATAACAATTATTGATGTATTGGATTGTCGTGATTATATCCTAAATTTATTGGCATCATGAAATTACTGGTATATGTTCCCATACTTTCACCAAGGATTAAGTATGTTTTCAACTTTATTTTCACCGATATCCTCAAAACACAGGCAGGGTTCAGCTCTAACGTGCAGGAATTCAAAGCTTCATCATTACCCAAAATAACTTATTCAGATCTTCCTGTCGGGGATGAGCCATTTTTTAAAAACTCAGATTTCCTGCTTGCACATACAATTACCCCGCCAAATATAAAGACCACCACTTTTGGGGATATGATTGTCCCTTTTGCTGTTGATAACAGCAGTTTACCATTTGATGTTTTTGCCGCAGCTTTTTATTTTGTGAGCAGGTATGAGGAATACCTGCCTTTTGATGCTGACCCTGATGGTAATTATCCGGTTGAAGCAAGTTTGCAGTTCAAACTGAAACTGCTGGAATTCCCTGTTATTGACGGCTGGGCGCTGATGCTCAAAAACATGCTGTTAAAGCGCTATCCCAAATTGCATTTCGGACAGAAAAAATTTGAGTTTATTCCATTGGTCTGTATGTACGATGCACCGGGAATGAGCTCATTTAATATATTCAGGCATGCGATTAACTTTTTAAGAAATATCCCTTTTGTTTCACGAAGCAGGAGCGCCGAACAAACAAAGGGCAGCGGATTGTCATTATTTCTGAATGCAGAGCATGAAAAACACAAACTGAACCCGGTTTATTTTTTTAAACCTTCTGCTGAAATTGACCTGATTTGTGACAGACAGATCAGTTTCCCCAAAAGCTATCTGCAACTATTAAAAAATGGAGTCAGTAAAGATTACAGAATGGGTTATCCGGCCTCTATCGGTTTCAGGGCCGGCACCTGTACTCCATTTTTCTGGTATGATCTTCAGCTGGAAAAAACCACTCACCTGCAGGTTTATCCGATTGCTGTAAATGATATTATTCTATTAAAAGACAGGACATTTAATATCGATGAAACCTTGTATAAATGGGGCAGACTCATAGAAAATGTAAAATTGCTAAATGGCCATTTTTATCTGTTATGGCATAAAGAATCGCTGCCGGAATTTGGCAAGGGGAAAGTGGGCAGAAGACTATACACACAATTGTTAAGCAATTTTTTATCTTTGCCAAATGATATTTGACCTGAGTAAAACAAATTCTATTGCTAATATTTTCGTGGCGGAGTTACGTGATGAAAATATACAGAAGGATTCCATGCGCTTCCGTAAAAACCTGGAAAGACTCGGTGAGTTTTTTGCATGGGAAATCAGCAGAAATCTGACTTATACAGATTCAGAAACGCAAACACCGCTGGGTATTGCTAAAACCAAAGCTCTGGGCGATCAGCCGGTGCTGGCTACTATTTTACGTGCGGGTTTACCTATGCAACAGGGACTATTGAATATTTTTGACCGTGCTGATGCCGCATTTGTAACTGCCTACAGGAAATCAAATCCGGCTGGAACGATAGAAATTCACGTAGATTATATCTCAGCTCCTGATTTAACAGACAGGATATTGATTATAGCAGATCCTATGCTGGCTACCGGCCTGAGCATGGTATTGTGCTGTAAGGAACTGATGGCAAGATATAAAATCAAAGAACTGCATATCATTGCTGCCATTGCAAGTGCAGAAGGTGTAAAACATGTACGCGCTAATTTACCTCATGCCAAATTATGGTTAGGTGCTATAGACGACGAAATGACCGTTAAATCATATATTGTACCTGGATTAGGTGACGCAGGAGATCTTGCTTACGGAACCAAAATCTAAGTATCAGATGATTAAACATATCTTTTTTGATTTAGATCATACCATCTGGGATTTTGATAAAAATGCCCGGGAAACCTTAACTGAATTATATCATCAGTACCAGTTAAATCTGCTTGGTCTTCCGGCCTGCGAAGTATTTATTGATGTCTATACTGAAAATAATCATGCGCTCTGGGCAGAATATCATTTGGGAAAAATCACCAAAGAAGAGTTAAGATCTGAAAGGTTCAGCAGAACTTTTGTTCAGTTGAACGTATCACCGGAGCTGGTTCCACATGGTTTTGAAGAAGATTATGTCAATCAGAGTCCGAGAAAAAAGAATCTCTTTGAAGGATCTGAAAAAGTCCTGGCCTATCTGCAGCAAAAGTACACGCTCCATATTATCTCGAACGGGTTTAAAGAAACGACCCTGACCAAAATGGAAACCTGTAAGCTGAATCCTTATTTCTCCAATGTAATTATTTCGGAAGATGTAGGGGTGAATAAACCTGATAGCGCAATTTTCGAATATGCCTTAAATAAAGCAGGTGCACAGAAACACGAAAGTATTATGATTGGTGACAGTCTTGAAGCTGATATCCGTGGTGCGCAGAGCTTTGGTATAAAAGCTATTTTTTTTAACCCGCTGAACATTGCCCGTCCAGCCGATGTAGACTGGCAGATTCTGCATCTCGAAGAATTGATGCAACATTTTTAGCTTTTTACTGTTTTACGTTAAGAGCCGGCTTAATCAGCTTACTGAATTTTGACCGGCACTGTTAATCTTTATCTGACTTTATGCGTAATTCTTCTGTATATTCTTCATTGAAAAAAATTGTGGCAGCCTATAATGCAACATTACAGGAAATTCCTGAAGATCAGTTTCAGTTAACACCTCCTATTGGTGGCTGGTCTTACAGTGAAGTCTACTCGCATATTTTTGATCTTAGTCTGCTTTCTCTTGGAGAAATTGAGAAATGTATTCAGGGAGAGGGAAAAATAAAACCTACTGCCTTTGTGGTAAAAATGATCTTATTTTTAGGCAGTTTTCCTCCTAAAGCCAAATATAAAGTCCCAAAAGCTTTACAGGGCAGGGAGCAGAAAATAACCAAAGCAGCCGCCGCAGATTTTATAGAAAAATTCCTTGAACAACTGAATATAGTCTATTCTCAGCTGCATCTGGCTGATTCTGCCATTAAAACACGGCATCCTCGTCTGGGCTATTTGAATGCCAGACAATGGTTCCGTTTTACTGAAATCCATTTAAATCATCATCTGAAACAATTAAAGCGGATTGAGAAGAGTTTTTAATTTCACATATTTGCGCGGATGAAACTACCCGGTTTAAAAGGTTTTGATGAGGAGGCGTTTAACAAGTATTTTAAAAATACCGGATGGCTGATGTTTGGAAAAATTCTGAGCATGGTTATTGGTTTTGTTATTGCGAGATATCTTAAAGCTTCTTCTTTTGGAGAACTCAGTTTTGCTGATGCCTTTACTGTAATCATTGCTGCAGTTGGTGCATTAGGTCTGGACACTTTCATCATCCGGGAGATTCTGAATGAACCACATAAAAAAGATGAGATTTTAGGTACTGCTTTATTGATGCGTTTAGCAGTAAATGCCTTACTGATCCCAATCACCGTAGGTATCTATCTGCTTTTTCATCATTATTCTGAAAAACCAGGAGACTCCCTGACCTGGATTATTTTAATTCTGTCCTTCGCTTCTTTTTTCAAATCCTTTAATGTGATTGATTCTTATTTTCAATCGCAGGTTGCTTCAAAATATGTGGTAAAAGTTCAGAATATTTGTGTCATTTTATCTGCTGCAGTCAAGATATTACTGGTCGTTTTCAAAATGCCGCTGATTTATTTTGCAGCTTCACTCACCTTTGACAGTTTTGCGCTTGCGGCTGGTCTGGTTTATATGTATCATAGCAGAGGTTATAGTCTGTTTACCTGGAGCTTTAACCGTATCAGAGCGATTAATCTGTTAAAACAGTCCTTCCCACTGATTCTTTCTGCGGTTATGGTTTCTATTTATATGAAGATTGACCAGGTCATGTTAAAGAGTGTTGGCAGTGTTGAAGTAGGAATTTACAGTGCCGCAGCCAAAATCAGCGAGGCCTGGTTTTTTATTCCTGTTGCGATAGTAACTTCGGTATTCCCGGCACTGATCCATGCGCGCAAAACGGATACCGGCAGATATACAAAAAGACTAAGAAATCTATACGACTTACTGGTATTTATCAGTTTACCGGTAGCTATCGTAATTAGTTTCCTGGGCCCTTTTATCATTCAGTTTCTTTATGGAGATACTTATAATGGTGCCGGGCAGATGTTATCCATACATATCTGGTCTGGCATATTCGTTTTCTTAGGCAGTGCGAGTTCACAGTACTTACTGGCAGAGGGTTATACGATGATTTCTTTTCAGCGGACCATGCTGGGAGCGATTGTGAATATCCTGCTGAACTTCTGGCTGATTCCTGCCTGTGGTGGTATTGGCGCATCCATTGCAACCCTGGTTGCCTGTGCGTCCAGCGCCTTTTATCTTTTATTTATTCCCAAAACCAGACAGCAGGGTATAATGATGTTAAAATCATTATTTTTGTTTACTGTGTTTCAAAAAATATTCAAACGCCAGGAAAATTCACCGCATGTATAACCTGCTACAATTTTTCATACATCCAACCTTATTTACACCTAAAAAAAGAAATTTGCTATGTTAAGCGATGAAGTAAAATCTGCATACGATAATTTTTATACGCAAACCGATACCACATGGCGCATGCTTGGAGCAGAAGCCAAAGCAAAAAACATAATGGATGTCTGTAAAAGTATCCGCCCTGACAAAGTACTGGAAGTTGGCGCCGGCGACGGCAGCATCCTGCATTTCTTAAATGAATGGGATTTTGGCAAAGAACTGTATGCACTGGAAATTGCTGATACTGGTGTTTCTCTGATCAAAAACCGTAATCTGAGTCGCCTTAAAGAGGTACAGAGTTTTGACGGCTATAAAATACCTTATGCAGACAATGAGTTTGACCTGGTCATTCTGGCGCACGTACTGGAACATGTGGAACATGAGCGTATACTGATCAGGGAATTGAAACGTGTGGCAAAAAATCTGGTCATCGAAGTTCCGCTGGATTATCGCTTTGGCGTGGATAAACGGATGAAACATTTTCTGGATTACGGCCATATCAATATGTACACGCCTACTGCAATACGCTTTTTATTACAGAGTGAAGGGCTGGAAATTATTGATGATAAAGTTTCAATGACCCCCACTGCAACAATTAAATTCAACCAGTTTGTCAATAATAAAACGCCTAAAACTTTTTCCAGGGTTTTAAGGATAGAACTGGAATATAGAATCAAAAAGACAATCGGAAATATCCTGGGAATAAAAAAACAGGAACAATATGGGAATGCATATACCGTTTTAACAAAAAAATCAAGTCAGACTCTCCAAATATTTTAATCCATGCAAAGTTTCGCTCCTATTGCCTTATTTGTTTATAACAGACCCAAGCATACTGAACGTACGCTTAAGTTTCTGAAACAGAATGAACTGGCAGCTGAAAGCCGCCTATTCATTTTCTCTGACGGCCCTAAAACACCAGCCGACGAGGAAAATGTACAGGAAGTAAGGGAGTTACTGAAACATGTGGAAGGATTCAAATCGGTAGAGATCATTGAAAGAAAACTAAATATGGGCCTCGCTGAATCTGTAATCGCTGGTGTAAGCAGATTAGTGAAAGATTATAAACAGGTTATTGTTTTTGAAGATGACCTGGTAACTTCGCCTTATACACTGACTTATTTTAATGACGCACTGAACCGCTACCGCCAGGAGGATAAGGTTATGCATATTGGTGCTTATATGTACCATCTTAAAGAGAATACTTTACCGGAATCTTTTTTCTACCGCGCTGCAACAAGCTGGGGATGGGCAACCTGGGAAAGAGCCTGGCAACATTTCGAACCGAACATCGATACACTGATGGGACAGTTTAACGCAAAGAAAAAAGCAGATTTTTCGATTGATCATCAAATGAACTTCTGGAAACAGATGAAGGATTTTAAAAATGGCAAAAATAATTCCTGGGCAATCAGATGGTACGCTTCAATCTTTTTAAAAGGTGGTCTTACTCTGAATCCAAGCCAGTCACTGGTCAATAATATTGGCCATGATGGTACTGGAGTACATTCAGGTATAAATGATATTTATAATGTAATTATTAACCCGAAACCGGTGAAGGTTTTTCCTGAGGTTATCGCAGAAAATGAAGAGGCTTACAGGATTATTAAGGGTTTTCTGAGTACGAGGAAGGGGAGTTTCTTCGAAAGAGTGAAGAGGTATCTGAAAGAGATGAAGCTTTTCAGGTGAAACGGAGGGGTGATTCTAAGGGGAAAATAAAACCATGTCTGTATTGCCGGCCCGCGTTGATTTCATCAACAATGGCCGGCAATACAGACATGGTTTTATTTTTTTACACTTAAAATCCTCCCGTTTTACTTTGGAAAAGAGCATCCGCTTTCAGATAGGAAGGGGAATTGGTTGGCTGGGAGCATAATTGAGTTATGCATGATGGTTAGCTTAGATGATGTATAATGATTAGCCTTTTACATGATAAAGATTACTGATTTACCTGCCGGATTAAACAAACTTCATGAGCAGCCTTAATACAGTACAATAATACACCACTGCTGATGATCTCAACTATCTACAGCACAAGGACTACTAATTTACCTGCCGGATTAAACAAACTTCATGAGCAGCCTTAATACAGTACAATAATACACCACTGCTGATGATCTCAACTATCTACAGCACAAGGACTACTAATTTACCTGCCGGATTGAACAAACTTCATGAGTAGTCTTAATACAGAACAATAATACACCACCGCTGATGCCCTCAACTGTTTACAGTACAAGGTCAGTTGATCGCCTGTTTTACAGGAACAACTATTTGAACGGACTCACTGAATAAGTTCTAACTATTTCTGTTTTCTAGCCTCCAGGATAATGTAAGGGGACAACTGACGGGAGTTGAAAGGGAATATTTTTGTGAATACTTTCCCGGCCAGCCAGATGGATTTCTTTAAGAGTTTTACACCAGCGGATCTTTGTTTTTCATTCTCAAGCCACACACTGAAATGCCCAAAGTATTTGGACTGGATTACCTCAAGGCCAGCTTTTCTGCAGATGGATGCCAGAAGTTCAGGGTCCATACAACTAATGTTGTGCTTGTCGTAATTGGCACGGTCAAAGGATTTTTGAAACCATCCGTTAACTGCATTGAAGTTAGGAAGCGTTATAAAAAGAGTCCCCCCAGGTTTTACGAAATCAATATGCCGCTGAATAATATCCGCAGTATCATTGAAATGCTCAATAAGACCACAGGATAAAACCAGGTCATACTGCCGGGTCTCCTGATGGTTGAAGAGATCGGTCTCAATAATATGAATATCACTCTCTGTCAGCTTATTTGCCTCAAGCAAAGAGTTCGTTACGGGCTGATGAACGAAATAATCCAGCAGCGTAACATCAAGCTTCAGATACTTTTTAAGAAAGACAGCGTAATAGCCGGGAAAACCTCCAAGCTCTATCGCAGTTTTTACCTTTTGGGTATTCACTATAGAACCAAGCTCCTGATGAAATAAATAATTTGCAGGGATATTAACCGACAATCCCGTTTTACTTTCCCAATAATTTACCCAAAATTGTCTGTCTGTTAAAAGGTTATCCATGCGCTGTTTTCTTTTCTGGTTTTCGTTTTTTTCTACTCTTCTGACAGATAACGTTAAACCGGGGTACTAGTATGCTGTAATCCTGCGTTATGAAAGAAAAATATATCTCAATTGCTTATTTTGGGAGGCGTAAAAATAATTATATTCAGCTGAAAACAATAGGTTTTTTAAGAAGGTGCCTAAATTTAGCGGATAAAATTGTTTATAAGCGCTAAGGATAACAATTATATGTAATTTTGAGCTGTTGAAAGTAATCCATTTAAATACATACGAAGGAAACGGAGGCGCCGGAAGGGCTTGCCTCAGGTTAAGTGACGCGCTGCAAACCAGTGGCGTCGAATCGCGTGTCATGGTTTATTATCAGTTTAAAGAAAGCTCAAAAGCTGATTCATTCAGCAAAAACCCCTTCCAGAAAGGAAAAGCTATTTTTAATATCCTCTCGGAAAGATACCTGGCCAAAGGCCTCACCAAAGCCCTTAAAACTCCTTTTTCTTTACAATGGTTTGGCAGATCTGTAATCTCCAGCAAAGCACTGCAGGAAGCCGATCTCATTCATATTCACTGGATCAATCATGGCTTTTTAAGACCTAAGGACCTGGCCGAACTGGAAGAACTGGACAAACCAATCGTATGGACTTTTCATGACAGCAACGCCTTTACCGGCGGATGCCATGTACGCTACTCCTGCGAGAATTTTCATAAGCAATGCGGCTTTTGTCCACTGCTGAAAATAAGCGGTAAAAACGACATCTCCCACTGGAACTGGGTAAGCAAAAAAAAGGGATACGCAAACCTCCCCTTTCATATCGTCGCTCCAAGCCACTGGATGGCCAGATCTGTAAAATTCAGCAGCCTCATGGGGGCAAGGGAAGTAACCGTTATCCCCAATACTATTGAAACAAATGTTTTTAAGCCTTATGTAAAAGCGGAGGCCAAAAAACTACTAAAGATATCCCCTGAGAAATTCGTCTTAATGAGTGGCTTTATGCCCTCTAAAAATGACAAACATAAAGGCACAACCTACCTGATTGAGGCCATGAACGACCTGGCAAACAGACCCGGCATTGTAAAAGAAAACATCGAACTGCTCATTTTCGGCAATAAGGATAATACAGACATGCCCGTTTTCCCATTTAAAACAACCTTTCTGGGCAAAATAGATAATGACGATCACCTGGCTAAATGTTATTCTGCTGCTGACGCGTTTATCACCCCCTCTCTGGAAGATAATCTTCCGAATACGGTTATGGAGAGTCTTTCTTGTGCAACTCCCGTAGTCGCGTTTAAAACAGGTGGAATTCCTGATATGGTAGAGCATCTGGTTAATGGTTATCTGGCAGACTATGAATCTTCAGAAGATCTGGCTACCGGAATGGAATGGCTATACCATGAGGAAAGTGCTGCCGAAATTCAAAAACAAGCCAGGCTAACTATACTTACTCATTTTTCGGAAGAAGTAATTGCTGAAAAACATATCAGTTTATACCAGTCTCTGATCAATTTACATCCTCATTAACTCATTATATTTATCCTTCATGCTGCAGCCAAAACTTAGTGTCATTACCATCGTATATAATAATGTAAGGGATATTGAACGGACTATGCGCTCTGTATTAAATCAGACGTACCCGAATATTGAGTATATTATTATTGACGGGGCTTCTACTGACGGGACAAAAGATATTATCTATAAATACAAATCCCGCCTCGGCCAGTTCATCTCTGAAAAAGACAAAGGAATTTATGATGCAATGAATAAGGGTCTGAAACTGGCAACAGGAGATTATGTCCTGTTTATGAATTCGGGAGATGAGATTTATGCACCTGAAACTGTGACTGAAATATTTGAAACTGCCCCCGGAGCAGATATTTATTATGGGGAAACGGAAATGTTTAATGATAACTGGCAGAGCCTGGGACAAAGAAGACACCGTGCTCCTGAATGTTTCAGCTGGCGCAGTTTTAAACATGGAATGAGCATCAGCCATCAGGCGATTTATGTTAAACGCAGCTTAACAGAACCCTATGACCTGCAATATAAATACAGTTCGGATATCGACTGGATCATTAAAGCAGCTAAAAAAGCTTCCAGCATTGTGAATACACAGCTTTATGTAGCTAAATATCTGGTTGGAGGTATTTCCAAACAAAAACATCTGGCCAGCTTAAAGGAACGCTTCCGCATATTTCAAAAGTACTACGGATTCCTCCCAAACCTGATTAATCACTTCTGGATAGCTGTTAATCTGACACAGTATTATGTAAAGCATAAAAGAACAAACGACTAATCTGTCTGATCTTCATCTCTGCTGCCTATGCCTTTCCTTTCTCATATATCACTACCTAAAATCGCAATAGACGAATACCCTTTTGCTATTCCGGCTTTTAAGGAAGGTATAAATCTGACGCTGAGAAATAACGTCACTTTCTTTGTCGGAGAAAACGGCTCGGGAAAATCAACTTTAATGGAGGCTATTGCTGAGCAATGCGGATTCAGTTTAAGAGGAGGAAACCGCAATCATAATTTAAACGCAGCACAGAATTTCGATGGTTACGAAACACCATTGAGCTCACATTTAACTTTAGGATGGACCCCCAAACGCATAAATCAGGGCTTTTTCATGCGCGCAGAGAGCTTTTTTAATTTCGCAGATTATATCGACGAAATAGCAGCTGAAGATGCACGTGTATTAGGGGCTTATGGCGGAAAATCACTTCATCAGCAATCTCACGGAGAGTCTTTTCTCTCTCTGTTCAGCAATCAGTTTCATAGTGGTATTTATATTCTGGATGAGCCCGAAGCCGCCCTTTCACCCAACAGGCTAATGACTTTTATGTCTATTATCAACAACCTGGAAAAATCAGGCAAAGCCCAGTTTCTGATTGCTACGCACTCGCCTATGCTGCTCTGTTATCCCAATGCCAGTATTTATAATTTTACTGAAAATGGTCCTGAAGAAACAAGTTATAAGGATACGGAGCATTATCAGCTGACCAAAAGTTTTCTGGACAATCCTGAATCCTATTTCCGTTTCTTATTTGAATAAAACAACCACCTGGTTATTATTATTTGATCCGGTTTCTTAATTTATTGAGACTACACAGCTTCTTATTGACTTATAGCAGATTCTGAGGGCAATTCAGCCGGATAGGTAAACGGCAAACCTGATAAATAACGGCTGATCTTTCTGAAAGGATATCCCCCTGCCCCTTTACCCGAAAACTGGACTATAATTGTACGGGTTAAAGGATCAATATATAATCTTTGTCCTCTCATACCTTCTGCTGCATAATCTCCGTTAATACCCTGCTGAGGCACCCACCATAAATAATGATGCGCTGACTTCTGCCAGCCTTTGGAGTTTGCCGGGATGTCATTCCCCAGATTAACAGATTGTATAACCCAATCGGCAGAAATGACCTGATTTCCATTATACTTTCCCTTATTTAAATACAGACGGCCCAGCTTGGCCAGATCAATCGCTGTAGACTGAAATCTGCTGGCAGTATTGGCCAACCCATTTTCATGATCCAGACCAAAACCCGCCGGATAAGCAGTACCTATTTTTTTCCAGATCTTATCCTGGAAATAAGCGGCGGCTTTTTTTCCGGTTGCATTTTCCAGAGCCCAGGTCAGCAGAAAGGCATCAATACTTTTATACTTCCAGACAGTACCGGGTGCGTTCGCTGCTTTGACATTAATCAGCTCTTTTTTAATATCATCTGTATAATAATATTTAGCTTCATCTGATAAAAATGCAGCTATCAAACCACCGTACACATCCTTAAATTCCAGACCAGACTTCATTTCCAGCAAATTCTTTAAAGTAATACCGTTAAATGCAGGATTCACTTTTAATTCAGGAACATAGTTAACCAGTTTATCATCCAGGCTTTTGATTTTCCCTTCTTCAAGAGCTTCACCAACCATTATGGAAACCATAGTTTTCGCTACAGAGAAAAGTGTAGTCAGCGTAGTATCACTATATCCGGGAGCAAATCTCTGATAGATAATGGTATCATTCCGGATCACCATAAAAAGATTAGCCTTCCCATCTTTAAGATAGGTAGTAAAAGGAACGGATTCATTTTTCCAGTTCAGCACATGAAGGGTATCCAGATCATCTCTGTTTACCGCAGCTTTTACAAAATGAAAAGCCGTATCTGACGGCTGAATCACAGCCTGCGGAAATATCTTATAGGTATTGGCATCCGGCGATTGATAACGCACAACCCGCACCAGTTCCGGGCGCCAGGTAAACAACATGGCAAAAAGCAGAACAACCAATAAAACAACTGCCGCAAGCAGGTATAGAATCCGTTTCATATTATGGGTTTGTAGACCAGAGTCCGGCTTCCTTCACAAAAACTCTCCGGCTTAATTTCAATTGACTAACTATTAATTCTGCCAGATCTTCGGGTTGCATAACTTTGTCAGGATTTCCATCGGTAAGTTTCAGCTCTTTTGCCAGATCAGTCGCTACTGTACTTGGCGTTAAAGTAGTTACTCTGATATTATGCTTGCGAACTTCCTGCATCAGGGATTCAGAAAGTCCGATTAAACCAAATTTAGATGCACTGTAAGCACTGGTTACCGGAGCTCCACGCTGACCTGCCGTCGAAGAGATATTCACGATATCACCTGTTTTTCTGTCGATCATTTCAGGCAAAACAGCACGCGTCACATAATAAACACCAAATAAATTTACTTTAACAATTTCTTCCCATCTGGCAGGCTCCAGTTCCATAAATGAACCAAAAGTACTTGTTCCGGCATTATTGATCAAAATATCAATTACACCTAAATCAGCTTTGATCTTTGTAACAGCTGTATTCACGGAATCAATGGAAGATACGTCTGCAGCAGCAATTGCAATCTGCACATTAAAAGCTTTCAGCTCTTCAGCCAGATTTTGCAGATCAGCTGCTGTTCTTGCAATCAGGCCCACATTCACACCTTCCTGTGCCAGTGCTATAGCCACAGCACGACCAATTCCTTTACCTGCACCTGTAATCAGCGCATTTTTTCCTCTTAAAGATTCCATAATATTATTTTATTGAAAGCAAAACTAAGAAATTTGAAAATTTAAATGATTTCTGCAGGAAAGATATGTTAGTATTACACAATTATCTATTACTAAATCTGATTATCATAGTTTTTATCTATAATATGAATCCCAGGAAAAACACTACCCAGTCAGCTCAAAATTTAGCTTAAAAACAAAAGCCCGTAAGCAAATGCTTACGGGCTTCATCTTATTTTATAAGGTATTATAAGTTTTTACCTTTGATTTTACGTTCGTTCTCAGTTAAATAGATTTTACGTAAACGCATACTTAACGGAGTGATTTCAATGTACTCATCAGCCTGGATATATTCCATCGCTTCTTCCAGAGAGAACTTAATTGCAGGAGCAATACGGTTACTATCATCTGTACCTGATGCACGCATGTTAGTTAAAGCTTTTCCTTTAACAATGTTTACTACTAAATCATTATCACGGATGTGCTCACCCATAATCTGACCTTCATAAACATCAACACCCGGATCAACGAAGAAACGACCACGATCCTGTAATTTATCAATTGAATAAGCTGTTGTGCTTCCTTTTTCCATAGAAACCAATACACCATTCAATCTTCCCGGAATAGTACCTTTCCAAGGCTCGTAAGCTTTGAAACGGTGAGCCATAATCGCTTCACCACCTGTAGCAGTTAACACGTTATTTCTCAATCCGATGATACCACGTGCAGGGATTTCAAACTCTAAATGCTGTAAATCTCCTTTTGGTTCCATGATCAGTAATTCACCTTTACGTTGAGTAACCAGCTCAATTACTTTACCAGCAACTTCACCAGGAACATCTACGATCAGCGTCTCAACCGGCTCACATTTTTTACCATCAATTTCTTTGATAATAACCTGTGGCTGTCCTACCTGAATTTCATATCCTTCGCGACGCATAGTCTCGATTAATACTGATAAATGCAGAATACCCCTTCCGTATACCAGATATGCATCAGGAGATTCAGTTTCAACAACTTTCAGTGCAAGATTTTTCTCCATCTCTTTGTACAAACGTTCTTTAATACGTTGAGATGTAACAAATTTACCTTCTTTACCAAAGAATGGTGAGTTATTGATCGTGAACAACATGTTCATTGTCGGCTCATCAATCTTGATTACAGGCAATTGCTCAGGAGCATCAAAATCAGCAATTGTATCACCGATATCAAATCCATCAATACCTACAACTGCACAGATATCACCTGAACTTACTTCAGTAGTACGAATTTTACCCAATCCTTCGAAAGTATATAATTCTTTTACTCTTGATTTTACCATTTTACCATCACGTTTAATTAAAGTAACCGGCTGGTTTTCTTTAATCGATCCGCGGTGAACACGCCCAACTGCGATACGACCTACGAAAGATGAATAATCTAACGAAGTGATCTGCATCTGAAGTGATCCCTCAAGTAATTTCGGCGCTGGAATATTAGCAACAACCGCATCTAATAAAGGGAAAATATCTGTAGTTGGTTTAGTGTAATCAGTACTCATCCATCCTTGTTTAGATGAACCATAGATTACAGGGAAATCCAATTGATCTTCTGTAGCTTCAAGGTTAAAGAACAATTCAAAAATCTGCTCATAAACCTCTTCAGGACGACAGTTTTCTTTATCTACTTTATTTACAACAACAATTGGTTTCAAACCTAAAGCCAAAGCTTTCTGAGTTACGAAACGAGTCTGAGGCATTGCACCTTCAAAAGCATCACATAACAACAATACACCATCAGCCATTTTTAATACACGTTCAACCTCACCACCAAAATCGGCGTGACCAGGTGTATCAATGATGTTAATTTTAACATCTTTATACATTACTGAAACGTTTTTAGATACGATGGTAATACCACGTTCTCTTTCCAGGTCGTTATTGTCAAGTATTAAGTCACCTGTCTGCTCGTTGTCACGAAAAATAGAACAAGTGTGTAAAATCTTATCAACCAATGTAGTTTTACCGTGGTCAACGTGTGCTATAATAGCTATGTTTCTTATTTTTTGCATAAAATGCGCCTAAATTTTGGCGCAAAGATAACGTAAATAATTGATATATCAGCCTATTAACTAGGGCAATGTCAATATATTTAGCATAAAAATGTTTGATATTGCCAATTTTCTTTTCGGCCGATAAACTTATTTCTGTCACAAAAACGTATAATCCGCAAAGAAAGAAAATGATAACACCCATTCTTTTAACAGAAAACGTGATATTTAAAATATTAATCTAAACTCACTGACTGTTTAAAATGGAGAAGAAGAGGAAAGCAATACTGGCTGGTGCCAGTGGATCAATAGGCAGTTGCCTGCTGCAGGACTTATTAAATGATAATAATTATACAGAAGTCCTTGTACTGGTCCGCAAAAATCTGAACATACAACATCCTAAATTAAATCAGCTGGTTATTGATTTTAACCGCCTTAGTGATTATTCAGCAGAAATTAAAGGAGATGCTGTTTTCTGCTGCCTGGGAACCACAAAAAGTCAGACCCCCGACCAGAAAGAATACCGTCGGATAGATTATCAGTACCCACTGGATATCGCCTGGATCGCACAAACCAATGGCGCAGAAAGTTATCATTTGGTTTCCGCAATGGGTGCAGATAAAAACTCTTCTTTTTTCTATAATAAAACTAAAGGAGAAGTAGAGAGGGATCTCAAAGATGTTCCTTTTAAAAGCATTCATATCTACCGTCCTTCTCTACTGGATAGTAAAAGATCTCAGCAACGTTTTGGAGAGGGCATGATGAACAGGCTGATGCATATTATCAATCCGTTACTGATTGGTAAATGGAAAAAATACAGAAGCATCAAAGTTGAGGCTGTTGCAAAAGTTATGCAGGCACAATCATTAAATGAACAAAAGGGTATATTTATCCATCAGTCAGATCAGATTCAGGCCCTAAGCGATGTCTTAACCCCGGCTTAAGATGAATATCTTCTTTTACAAAAACGTTTTTCTGGCAAAAGCCCAGCATAAAAATGATGGAATAGCTTTAGCCCAGGTAGCTACATTATGCTTACCTCCCACCATTTCATAATAAAAAATGTCATCCTGTCTTTTATAACCCTTTTTGGTTAGTTCCTTGATAATATCAATCGTATCATCAATGGAGTCAATGATGAAATTACGGTTGCGGTCAGCAGTTTCATCTTCTGTACCCGTCATCAGCCAGAACTTAACTGAGGGCTGGTTTTCAGTTTCCCTGATAACCTCATGCATAATCCGGTCATTATCTGTATAACCATCTTTCAGATCTTTTTTCCTCCACCAGAAAGAACCTGAAAAGACACCGGCAATATCAAAAAAACCATCATTCTTCCAGACAATATCAAATGCTGTAAGTCCACCAAGTGAACATCCGGCAAAGGCACGTTTACCAAGAAAAGGCATTCCGGCTTCTTTTTCTATAAAAGGCATTAATTCTGAAGTGATGAATCTGGTATAATCCGCAGCCTTTCCTCCTCTTCCTGCAAAGTCAGGAACTCCTGCAACTCCGTATTCCTGAAGCCGGTCTGCAGACGCTTTAATGGCAACCACAACTACAGGCTCAATTTTCTGATCTTCGTATAAATTATTCAGCGTCTCCTTCAAATCTAATCCATCAGCATCCTGACCGTCGTTCAACAGCAATAAATTTAGTTTTTCATTTCCAAGTAAGCCGGAAGGATAAAATATCTCTATTTCCACTACCCGCTGTAAATGAACGGATTCCAACTGACGGATTACGGGGTTTGCCCCAAGGACTGACACAGTATTATACATAATTCAACGAATTCCCTTTCTCACAAATTCGATGCAAATTTAACAATCTCTGTAATAAAGTATCTATATTTTTAACAGTAAGCAGGATTTAACCGTATTCGGTTGATGCTTTCAGACAAATATCTAAACAGAATAACTAATTATTGTTTAATAAGAATAAATCGGCAAAACCTTTTGGGGTTTGAACGGGTTTTGTCTATATTCAATACATCAAAAGAGGGAATCTGTGAAAGAAGAATATAAAAAATGGTACAGTCCTAATTTAAGCGGCGACATAGAATTTCTGATTTACGGACATAGCGGACATCCTGTTTTTCTTTTCCCAACCAGTAAGGGGCGTTATTATGAAACAAAAGACTTTGGTCTGATTGCTTCGGTACAACATCTGATTGAGGAAGGCAAAGTCAAAATATATTGTCCGGACAGTGTCGATGCGCTGAGCTGGTATAACAAATCTATTTCCCCGTCAGACCGGGCGCAAAATCATACCTGGTATGATAAAATGCTTGCTCAGGAGCTTTTTCCTCTTGCTGTCTGTGAAACCGGGTACCAAAAAGTAATTACGGCAGGCTGCAGTTTTGGAGGTTATCACGCTGCAAATTTCGCATTCAAACATCCTTCATTAGTCAGCCATCTGTTTAGCATGAGCGGAACTTTTGATATCAGTTCACAGGTTGATGGTTTCTATGACAGTGATATTTATTATAATAATCCTGTTGATTTCCTGCCAGGTGACCAGGATCCGGATCTCTGGAATATTGGAATTATACTGGGCACCGGTGACAGGGATATATGTAAACCATTTAACGAACGTTTATCAGGTATTCTTCATCAAAAAAACATAAATCACTGGCTGGATATCAGACCTGATGCTGACCATGACTGGCCCGTCTGGTTACAGCAGTTTCCGGAATACTTATCAAAAATATAAACAAGATCATATAAGCTTCATCACCTAATTAAAAAATTCTATGAAGAAAATAGGTATTTTATTCGGACAGGAACGATCATTTCCTGAGGCCTTCGTAAAGCGTGTAAATGAATTAGGGGGAAATGACTTCAAGGCAGAATTTGTGAATATTGATAAAATATTCCAGGCAGAACCTTTGGACTATGCTGTAATTATTGATCGTATTTCCCAGGATGTCCCTTTTTACAGAGCATCCTTAAAAAATGCTGCAATTACAGGTACAGCAGTTATCAATAACCCTTTCTGGTGGAGTGCTGATGAGAAATTTTTCAACAACGCACTGGCTGTTAAGCTGGGAATACCTGTTCCCAAAACAGCGTTGATCCCTTCGCATGCCAGGCCAGACGACACTACAGAAAATTCTTTCAGCAATCTGGCTTTTCCTTTTGACTGGGACAACATTTTCAGCTATACCGGATTCCCTGCATACATGAAACCCTTTGATGGAGGCGGATGGAAAGAAGTTTATAAGCTTAACAACAAAGAAGAGTTTTTCGATAAACATAGCCAGACACATCAATACGTGATGATGCTGCAGGAAGAAATTGAATTTGATGAATATTTCAGGTGTTATTGTATTGGCGGAAAATATGTACGTATTATGCAATATGAGCCACGTAATCCTGCTCATTTAAGATATGCAGTAGATCATAAACCTTCAAGTGAAAAACTAATCAAAACAATTCATGACTACGTTATCAAACTCAATCAGTATCTGGGTTATGATTTTAATACTGTAGAATTTGCCGTACGGGATGGCATTCCTTATGCAATTGATTTTTGTAATCCCGCCCCTGATGCTGATATAGCCAGTGTAGGACAGGAAAACTTTGACTGGGTGGTAGAAACCTCAGCCAAATATGCCATTGAAAGGGCTAAAGCACAGATCGACGGACAGGATAACCTGACCTGGGGAGAATATATTAAATCGGCCATTGCCGGAAAATCACTGACGGCTAAAAGTACGCCGGCAAAAACAGCATCTGTCAAAACTCCACCTGCAACTAAATCTGCAACAAAAAGTCCGGCATCTGCTCAAAAAACAAAACCTGCAGCGACAGGTAAAGCAGCAGCAAAGAAAAAATAAATTCGATAAGGAGGTTTCAAGATGATGAATGAATTTACGCTTGGTGTAGAAGAAGAGTATATGGTCATTGACCCGGTCACCCGTGAATTAACCTCACATGACCAGAAAATAGTAGAGGCTGCACAAAAGATCCATAAAGATCAGGTAAAAGCCGAGATGCATCAGGCCGTGGTGGAAGTAGGTACCGGTATCTGTAAAAACACAGAACAGGCAAGACTGGAAATCTCCCAGCTTCGTCATACAGTTTCAGTACTGGCCGGAGAACAGGGTTTACGTATCGGAGCGTCCGGAACACATCCTTTCTCGCATTGGGAAAAACAGCTGATTACAGAACATCCCAGATACAGTGAAATTGTCAATGAACTACAGGAAGCAGCACGTTCCAACCTGATTTTCGGACTGCATGTGCATGTGGGCTTTCAATCCAGAGAACTCGCAATTCATATTGCCAATCAGGTCCGTTATTTTTTACCCCACGTTTTTGCCTTATCAACCAACTCTCCCTTTTGGGAAGGAAGAAATACAGGTTATAAATCTTACCGGACCAAAATCTTTGATAAGTTTCCAAGAACTGGTATCCCGGATGTTTTTAACAGCATTGAAGACTATGATAACTATGTCAAGTTACTGATCAAAACCAACAGTATCGATAATGCAAAAAAAATCTGGTGGGATATTCGTGTACATCCGTTTTTTGAAACTATAGAATTCAGAATCTGCGACTGCCCGATGCTGATTGATGAAACGATGGCTTTTGTTGCCCTTTTCCAGTCTCTTTGCGCAAAACTGTACAAACTACGTCTGCAAAACATGAGTTTCATCAATTATTCCAGAGCCTTGATTAACGAAAACAAGTGGCGTGCTGCCCGTTATGGTATTGATGGAAATCTGATTGATTTTGGTAAAGAAATGGAAATCAACTGCCGTAATCTTGTATTAGAATTATTGGATTTTGTAGATGACGTAGTCGATGAACTGGGCTGCAGAGAAGATCTGAACTATATACACAAGATCCTGGAAAATGGTACCGGCGCAGACAGACAGCTGGCAATTTACTCACAGACAGGAAGCTTTGAATCTGTTGTGGACTACATTACATCGCAAACCTTAATAGGAGCACACGCATGACAGGAGAAAAAAAAGAAATTAAAGTTGCCGTTATAGACATGAATAAAGGAGTTCCTAACCAGGGACTAAGAGGTATTCTCGATATTGTAGCAACGTATAAGAAAGAGCATTCACTGGATTTATCCTGCGAAGTATTCGATTTAAGGGTAAAAGATGAAATACCGGGAATTGAATATGACATCTATATTTCGAGTGGCGGCCCTGGCAGCCCCTATGATGGTGAAGGCCAGGCCTGGGAGAACTCATTTTTTGCCCTGCTCGACCAGATCGAAGATTATAACAAAACTCATCCGGATAAAAAGTATATTTTCTTAATCTGTCACTCTTTCCAGATGGCATGCCGTAAATATGGCCTGGGTATGGTTACCAGAAGAAAATCAACTGCTTTCGGCATTTTCCCTGTTACCTTAACGCAGGAGGGTGAAAATGACATCATATATGCCGGCCTGACTAATCCCTTTTATGCCATTGACAGCAGGGACTGGCAGGTGGTAGATGCTGAGGATGAAACTTTTAATGAAACCGGTGCAGAAATTTTAGCACTGGAAAAAGAACGTCCGTATATTGACCTGGAACGCTGTATCATGTCTATTCGTTTCTCTAAAGAGTTTGTCGGCACACAATTTCATCCTGAAGCGGATCCGGATGGCATGAGGCTATATCTTCTGGAAGAAGAGAAGAAAAAGAGCATTATCGCCGCCCATGGAGAAGACAAATACCTGGACATGCTGGACAGTATTGATAACCCAGACAGAATTCTCCTGACTCAAAAATCTATCTTACCTAATTTTTTAACTGAAGCTATTCAAGCGCTTAAAGAAGCCTGATATGGTCCATACCTACAGAGAATATTTTAACCGGAATTTCACCAGAGAGAAGTATGCAAATTTTTTACATCTGCTGGAAAAAGACTATCCTCCGGTACCGATCAGGTTTGCTGAAACTCCCGTATTTATTCCCGAAGACCTGAAAAACCAGCTGATCGCAGCAGGTGAAGAGATCATCAGATTAATCAAACAGCCCGGTTTCAAAGAACTTACAGCCAGTGCAATCCCTAAAGACTGGATTGTCCCAAATGAAAATGATCACCCCCATTTTTTAGCTTTCGACTTTGGCATTTGTAAAGATGAGCAAGGCAGACTGGTTCCAAGATTGATAGAAATGCAGGGATTCCCGTCCTTGTTTGCTTTTCAGTTACACCTCGCTGACACCTATAAAGAAGCATTTGAACTGAATAAGCTCGCTGATTTCAGCCCGTTTTTTCATGGCATGGATCAGCAGACCTATATCAGCTTATTAAAAAAAGTAATCCTTGGGCCATTTGCTCCACAGGAAGTAGCCTTAATGGATATAGATGCTCCGAACCAGAAAACTGCTATTGACTTTTTTGTAACAGCAAAACATCTGGGGATTAAAATACTAAGCTTAACTGATATTTTTAGTGAAAATGGCCAGCTCTTTTATCAGGAACAGGACGAAAAAGTACGTTTGAGAAGAATTTATAACCGGCTGATTTTTGACGAGGTCAGTACACAGCAGGAACTGTTTAAAACAAGCTTTGACCCCCGCGAACCTTTAGATGTAGAATGGATTACCCATCCCAACTGGTTTTACCGGATCAGTAAATTCACCATGCCTTTTTTAAAGAATGAATTTGTACCGGAAACACAGTTTTTGAATGCGCTGGAAACTATTCCTGCTGACCTGGAAAATTACGTCCTTAAACCCTTATTTTCATTTGCCGGAATGGGTGTTATTATAGATGTAACCCAAGCCGATATTGCAAACATAACCGATCCTGAGAACTGGATATTACAACGAAAAGTAGATTATGAACCTGTTGTTAAATCCCCTGACGGATATGTAAAGACAGAGATCAGACTTTTATATATCTGGCCGGATGGCGAAGAGCCTCAGCTCTGCATTAACCTGGCCAGGTTAAGCAGGGGAAAGATGATAGGTGTTCGCTATAATGCTGATTTTGACTGGGTAGGAGGCACCGTTGGACTGATGGCAAGAGAAATTGACAATTAACAGACCCCTGACACCAATGAATTAATTATAATTGCATTATGGATATTCAGACTATTTTAGTTGGACTTTTATTTGTTGCTGCCCTTTTCTATATTGGCCGCATCATTTACCGTGCCGTGTCCCCAAAAAGTGGCGGATGCGCATCTAATTGCAAATGTGGTGTCGACTTTTCCAATATCGAACCCAAGAACAAATAGTTTTCATCTATATCAATATGTTTGAACAGCTCAAAGAATACTTACAGAAGAGGATTGCAGTCACCGATGAGCAGTTTGAAATGATCTCAAAAGATATAAAGGTTAAAACTTTTGAAAAAAACAAAGTCCTTGTTGCCCCGGGTGAAATTAGTCCGAAAGCTTATTTTATTACTGAAGGACTGATGCGCTGCTACTCCATTGATAGTAAAGCTAAAGTGAACATTATTCAGTTCGCTCCCGAAAACTGGTGGATCTCAGAAAGAAACAGTCTCTTTAATGAACCTTCAGATTTTTATATTGATACGGTAGAACCTACCACAGCTCTGCTGATTCCAAAAAACTATATTCAGGATGCAGCACAAACTATTCCCTGCTTTGCAGATCTCAATTATAAAATGCTGAATAATTCGATCCGTTTTATGCAAAAAAGGATCAATATGCTGTTAAGTGCTACCGCCGAAGAAAGGTATCTTGATTTTATCAAATTATATCCAAACCTGACACTTCGTGTACCACAATGGATGATCGCGTCTTATCTTGGCATTACCCCTGAATCTTTAAGCCGTGTTCGTAAAGACCTGGCACATAAACATTTCAAAGTTTAACTTTCTTATCATACATCAACACCCCTGTCTAACAATAGGCCTAATTTTGTGTTATAATATAAATCAATATTTAAAGCAAAAATTATGGCAACTACTAAATGGGTATTAGATCCCGCACACAGTGAACTTCAGTTTAAAGTAAAACATTTAATGATCTCTACTGTTACAGGTAGCTTCAATGAATTCTCTGCCGAATTAGAAACAGATAATGAAGATTTTGAGCATTCAATAGTTTCTTTTAAAGCAGGAGTTGATTCTATCGACACAGGAAATAAAGACAGAGATGGCCACTTAAAAAGCGGTGATTTCTTTAATGCAGCAGAATTCCCAGCTGTTTCATTTGCATCTACTTCATTTACCAAAGAAGGTGGAGATTATAAATTAAAAGGAAACCTGACTATCAAAGATGCAACCAAACCAGTTACTCTGGACGTTGAATTTGGCGGTACTGCACAGGATCCATGGGGTAATACCAAAGCTGGTTTTACGATCAAAGGAAAAATAAACAGAACAGATTTTGGTCTTACCTATAATGCTGCGCTGGAAACAGGTGGTGTAATGCTGGGTGAAGAGGTCCGCATTTTAGGTGAATTGCAATTTGCAAAACAAGCTTAAGACCATTTTGTAAACAATAAATTCTTATGGGATCCAATATAAAATCCATTTCGGCTGTACTCGACGCTCCGTCACCACATATGGTAGGTGATGGGTTCAAAGTAAGTAACTTTTTTCCCGGAGGTTATAAGATTAAAATGAGCCCATTTTATTTGCTCGATTTTAATGATAAAACTGAACTCCTTCCAACTAATCAGTTGCGCGGTGTCGGTGTGCATCCGCACCGTGGATTTGAAACAGTGACCATTGCTTATCATGGGGCAGTTGCCCATCATGACAGCTCAGGAAACAGCGGGGTAATCTACCCAGGTGACGTACAGTGGATGACTGCAGCAAGCGGTATCCTCCATAAGGAATATCATGAAAAAGAATTCAGCAGAAAAGGTGGTCTTTTTCAGATGGTTCAACTGTGGGTCAATCTGCCTGCGAAAGATAAAATGAGCAAACCTAAATATCAGGCAATTAAAAATGATAGTATAGGGAAATATGTCTTACAGGACAACGCCGGATTTGTAGAAGTCATCGCAGGAGCCTATGGCAACATCACAGGAGCAGCAAGTACCTTCAGCAACCTGAATGTATACAATGCACACCTAAACACTGGTGGAGAAGCTGAATTCAGCTTTCCTGCCTGCTTTAACACCGGGATACTGATTGTAGAAGGCAACCTGATTATCAATCAGGAAAAGGCATCAGGTAATCAGTTCGTATATTTTAAAAATGACGGAGAAGATATTCATGTTAGAGCTTCATCAGACAGCACTATCCTGATATTAAGCGGTGAACCGATTAATGAACCCATCGCACAATACGGGCCATTTTTAATGAACACACCAGAAGAGATCAGACTCGCAATCAGTGATTATAATGAGGGGCGGTTTGGTTATCTTGAAGACTAGAAATAAAAAGGAGAAAGCCGTTGATTTTAGATAATTCAACGGCTTTCTCCTTTTTATTTTTTAATCAGACAAATTACTTTTCAATCAGACAAACTGCATAAGCAACCACACCTTCTTCCCTGCCAATAAAGCCCATGGTTTCATTGGTCGTTGCTTTAATTGAAATATCTTCTACTGACATTCCTATAGCTGCTGCAATATTTTCCTGCATCTGCGGAATATGCGGATTAATCTTTGGTGCTTCCAGACAAAGCATTGCATCAATATTTCCAATTTGCCAGCCTTTCGCAGCAATCAGTTTCACCGTTTCCTGCAAAAGAATTACACTGCTGATCCCTTTCCACTGCGGGTCTGTATTTTTAAAGTGGAAACCAATATCCCGAAGATTTGCTGCCCCCAGCAACGCATCACAAATCGCATGTAACAAAACATCGGCATCAGAATGTCCAAATGCCCCTTTATGGTGTTCAAGATTCACTCCTCCAACTACAAATGGATGACCATCTTTTAACTGATGTACGTCAAACCCAAATCCTACTTTAATCTTCATTTTTAATTATATATTATTTACTACGGATATCCTCAAAGCCTTTACAGACAAATTATTTACTGGTACCTGTATCTCCGAAATTGAATAACAGCGTAAATCTTAATGTATTGGCCAGCGGACTTTTTCGGGCAGTCGCTGCCAGATAAGACACGTCGAGATTAAAATTTTCGTACTTAAAGCCTGTGCCCAGTGTGAAATATCTTCTGTCTCCTTTTTGCGGGCTTTCATAAAAATATCCCGCTCTTAAAGCAAACTTCTTATTGTACCAGTATTCCAGTCCGGATGCGATATTAATTTCCTTGACCTCTTCACTGAAACCTCCTGGTGCATCACTGAAAGATCCAAAGATACCAGAAGGGACCGAACGATCGGGATTTCTCCCGGACTGTATACTTCCATCCTGGTTGTAAATTGGTTGTGTTGGCACTAAAAGTTTATTAAAATCAAGCGCTATGGTAATTTCATTATAATCATCCAGAATAAAAGTCGAAGCACCCCCAATTTTCAGGTTTGTAGGCAGGAAATAACTCTCTCCCCCATCTATATAGCTCATTTTTGTCCCTATATTAGAAATATTCGCACCGGCGGATACAATAGCATCATACCCAAACAATATCGTTGGCTTTTTAAAATAGGCTGAAACATCCATCGCAAAAGACTTACCTGCTTTTGATTGTTGTCCGGTTGAAAACTGACCTGAAGCAAGATTTGAATAAATATATCTTGCTGAGGTACCCAGGGAGAAAGAATCCCCGAAACGGCGGGCAAAGGTCGCATCAATCGCAAACTCATTTGGATTATATGTCCCCAGATCCTGCTGATTGATATCCGTCATCTCAATTTTCCCAAGAGAGAAATAGCGAAGTGACGCACCCAGCGTAGTTCTTTCATCAATTTTATAGAATCCACTGAGGTATCCGAGATTAATATCTGATGCGATACTTCTGAGCCATGGACTGTAAGAAGCAGAGAACCCATATTTCTGATCCAGAAATGCCATTTTCGAAGGGTTTATGCTATTTGAATTCGCATCAGGCGCAATAGCTACGCCTGCTTCCCCCATACCTCCGACTCTTGCATCAGGAGTAATCTGCAAAAACGGCACTGCTGTCCTCAGACTGTTAAGCCTGCTGCCATTTGTTTGTGTTTCAGGTGTCTGTGCCTGCAGAGTGAATATTTCTGCAGCAAAAAAGAAGCAAATCAATAGAAACTTTGAAGAGCACTTAAAATTTATTATCCTCATTTAATTGATTTTCTTTTTTCAGGTTCATAGATAGGTTTGAATCAGTGTTGACTCGCTTCTTCAAATATAATTTAATTAAGCAATTTATTTAAGCTAAGCCTTAAGATTTACGCCTGTATATTTATGCAAGATGTTAATCTAAGATGATATTATTCAATTATTTTGTTGCTTCGATCTTTTTTTGTGTAATTTTAACAGTTAGAATAGCTCAATACGCACTTATGGAAAAAACATACCTATATTCATTTGCTTTTTTATTGTCTGTTTCCTCATTAATTTCGTGCACGTCTAAAAAAAGTGCAACTTCCGAAAAAACAGGATTAGCATACAATAGACCAGAAAACGGAGGGTTTCAGGTAAATAATAAATTTAAACGCGGACCTGGTCCGGGTTTGGTTGAAATTGAAGGCGGTGTATTTGTGATGAGCGGCAGCGCAACCAATGTTCCGGGACAGGAACTTAAAGATTATAACCATAAAAGAGAAACTACCGTATCCTCCTTTTATATGGATGAAACTGAAGTTTCCAATACCAACTGGTTAGAATATCTGAACTGGATCAGAAAAGTTGATCCTACAAACTACGAATACTATTATGATGAGCTGCCTGATACACTGGTTTGGCGCAGACCTCTTTCTTATAATGAACCTTACGTTGATAATTATTTAAGACATCCGGCCTATCAGGATTATCCTGTTGTAGGTGTAAGCTGGGAACAGGCACAAAGATACTGTGTCTGGAGAACCAATATCGTGAATGAGTCTCTTTTAAGGGAACAAAACTATATGACCAGTTATAAAGATCTGAACGGCACTGGCAAAAACGGCAAAAAGACCAATGCGGCAGCAACTGCGGCTAAACCTACAGGACCATTTAATACGGATATTTATCTGAATGGTCAGTATGATGATAAAGGAACTAAAGCGATGAAGGACTTTGGCCCTGCTGCTACTGCTGCAAACGCAAATGGTAAAGGACCAAAAGGCGGTGCAACAAGAAATGTGAGACTGGAAGACGGTATTGTTAAACAGCCTTACCGCCTGCCAACTGAGGCTGAATGGGAATATGCAGCTTTAGGTCTGATTGGAAATACGAGTTATGAGAACATCTCTAACAACAAAATCTATCCATGGGATGGTTTAGGTATCAGTTCTGCAAAAAACAAGACCCGCGGTTTAATTCTGGCCAACTTTAAAAGAACCAAAGGAGATTATATGGGTGTTGGTGGTATGCTGAATGATAAAGGAAGTATTACTGTCCCTGTACGTTCTTATGTACCTAACGATTTTGGTTTATATAATATGGCAGGTAACGTAAACGAATGGGTAGCCGATGTTTATCGTTCCAATACCTTTGCTGATGCTGATGCATTAAATCCATACAGAGGAAACTATTATCAGGATAAAAAAGTAGCAGATGCACTTACGGGCAGACTGGAGAAAGATGCCTATAACAGACCAATCATGACTGCTGCTGTATCTGGAAAAAAGCAAACCTGGGCAGAAAAACAGGCAGCTGCAGCTAAAGCCGATACTTTAAAAAATTCTTATGCTGACCAGAGAGGTTTCCGCGATGAAGAAAGCAAACTCTACGGAGAAATCACCCTGGTAAACAATAAATCAAGAGTTTATAAAGGTGGATCATGGAATGATCAGGCACTGTGGTTAAATCCTGCTACCAGACGTTTTATGCAACAGGATGAATCTACAGCTGATATAGGCTTCCGTTGTGCGATGACAATGCTGGGTGCTTCTGAGATCCGCTCTGTCGGTAAACCTCAGTTTAAGCCTAAACAACAAAAGCCATTTAATGCCAAGAAGAGATAAAACATAAAATATCATAAAAAAAGAGGAGCCTTTCAGCTCCTCTTTTTTTATGATACAAATTCTATTAAAACCTGATTCTTTTCTACTTTATCTCCCTTCACGATATGGATTTTCTTAACCGTACCATCCGTAGATGACTTGAGCATATTCTCCATTTTCATAGCCTCCAGCACCAGCAGGTTATCCCCCTTTTGAACTTCCTGCCCTTCGGTTACATTAATGCTCAGTACCAGACCAGGCATCGGTGCCTTAACTTCAGCTGCCCCTTTACCACTACCCGCACCCATTCCCATTGCTTTCAGCAAACTATCAAACTGATCTTCAATAGCCACTTCATATAATTTCCCGTTTATTTTAATTACTGAGGTCTTATCATCATGATTCTCTGAAACAACTTCTGCATTATAAGATTTGTTTCTGTAAAGAAAATGAATATGGCCATCTTTAAGTTCTCTGACGTCTACAGGAATCGCTTCACCATTCAGCTGTAAGGAGTCATTTGCAGCCGACAAATCAAAATCATAAGTATCATTTACTTTTATCTTATACATATCAATGGGTTAAAACATAACTAATTAAATTTGCGCCCATTTTAAGCGCATTATTCCTCTTTTCAGCTGTATCCTCAGGATAAGTACCAAAGTCTTCCCAGCCGTTCCCTAAATCGCTCTCATAAGAATAATAACAGACTACTCTTCCTTCCCAGATCAGGGCAAATCCCTGAGCTCTTTTCCCGTCATGCTCATGTATTTTAGGCAGTCCGTTCCCAAATTTAAACTTTTGGCTGTAAACAGGATGATTAACCGGCAATTCTACAAATGATAATTCCGGAAATACCTTTTTCATCTGCACCCTTACATACTTGTCCAGACCATAGTTATCATCAATATGCAAAAACCCGCCGCCTGTTAAATAGCGCCGGAGATTTTGTGCTTCCTGGGCATTGAATACTACATTGCCATGCCCGGTCATATAGATAAAAGGATAATTGAAGAGATCAGGACTACCAACTTCCGCGATTGCTTCGTCGGGAGCAAAATTGGTGTGAAGCTGCTGATTACAGAAAGCGACCAGATTAATCAGTGCAGTTCTGTTTCCATACCAGTCTCCGCCGCCATTATATTTAAGTCTTGCCAGCTGGTAAGCAGGTGTCCGAAAGCTGCTTGTCAGTAAAACCAATAAAGAAAAAAGGATTATAAGTCTGACTTTCATCGATTTAAGTAATTCACCTCAAAACATGCTGCCAAAGCAGCAGTTTCAGTCCTGAGACGTGTATTACCTAAAGTTAATGGTTTAAAGTCATTTTGCAAAGCCAGCTGAATTTCATTTGGTGTAAAATCACCTTCAGGGCCAATAAGAATCAGATAACGCTGTCCTGGTTTGGATACCTGACTGATAAAACCGCGCGGTTCATCATCTACACAGTGTGCTATCATTTTATAGTCAGCAGTTTCTTTACTGATAAATTCTTTGAAACCAACTGCATCATTTAACAAGGGATGATAAGCCTGCAAAGACTGCTTAACTGCCGAAGTTATCACTTTATTCAGACGTTCTTCTTTGACAATCTTCCGTTCTGAACGTTCACAGATCAGCGGCGTAATCGTATCTATACCGATCTCAGTAGCTTTTTCAAGGAACCACTCCAGCCTGTCTATATTTTTAGTGGGCGCTACAGCTATATGAAGACTGTGGTTCCTCTTCTGATATTCCCTGCTGGTTTTCAGTACGCGCAGTGTTACATTCCGTTTGGATTCTGCTATGATCTCTGCTTCAAACAGGCCACCCTGACCATCTATCAGATGAACAACATCGCCAATGACCAGCCGCAGTACTTTCATACAATGCCGGCTTTCTTCTTCATTCAGACTATAAGTTTCAGAAGTAATATCTGGCGTATAAAAAACGTGCATTGTATGAAATTTTAGTGATTATCTACCAGATCATTATTACCGATCACCAATTCAAGCTTGATGGTCTCAATATTTTGTTCTGTCTTTTTAAGAATAGTAAATAAATATCCATAACATTCCTCACTATCTCCTACATCAGGAATTTTTCCAAAAGCATGAGACACCAGACCACCTACAGTATCAAAATCCAGATCTTCAGGTAAATCATGAGGCAGATGTTCATTGACATCATAAACAGTTGCGTAGGCATTGATCACGAATTCTGTATCAGAGATCTTTTCTACAGTAGGTTTCTCTTCATCGTATTCATCCTGAATCTCTCCTACAATCTCTTCCACTATATCTTCAAGGGTAACCATACCGGCAGTACCACCAAATTCATCAATTACAATGGCAATCTGAATCCGTTTCTGCTGCAGCTCACTTAGCAGATCATTAATTTTTTTCGTCTCAGGGACAAAATAAGGCTTTCTGATAATATCTTTTAATGACCACTCTTTATTTCCTGCCAGCAGAGGTAATACATCTTTAGCATGGACAATACCTATGATCTTGTCAATGATATCATCATAGACAGGCATTCTTGAATAACCTTCAGCAATAATCAGCTTTACTACCTCTTCTTTAGGTGTAGACAGCTCGATACCCGAGATTTTAGTTCTCGGAACCATAATATTTTTAACCACACGTTCATTGAAATCAAAAACGTTGCGGATGAGTTCGTGCTCATTATTATCTAAGGCACCACTCTCTCTTCCCTGATCTAACAGGTAATAAAGTTCTTCAGTACTGTGAACCGCTTCATGCCCACCGGCTGTTGAAATACCAAACCCTTTTAAAATAAAAGTAGCAAATCCATTCAGTAACCAGATAAACGGTCTGAACACCATATAGAAAACCTGTAACGGAACAGAGATAAAAAGTGTGGTGGCAACAGGGCGCTGAATAGCTATTGATTTTGGTGCAAGTTCTCCGAATACAATATGCATGATAGTAATAAAACTAAATGCGATGATTGGAGAAGCAGTTTTGGAGAAGGAATCGATAAATTCCGGGGATTGATTTAATGCGGTTAATAAATTGTGTAACAGATGTTCCATTACAGATTCTCCAACCCAGCCTAATCCCAGTGATGCTAATGTAATACCCAGCTGCGTGGCAGCCAGGTATCCATCAAGATGTTGTGTAATATATTTAGCAATATTAGCTACTCTATTACCAGATTTAGCCTTAATTTCTATTTGCGACGCTCTGACTTTAACGATTGCAAACTCAGCTGCAACGAAAAAGCCGTTTAAGACGACTAAGAAAAAGGTTAAGAATATTTGAAAGCCCATTAAGAGTTTTGTCTAAATGTACTATTATAAAGTTCAATACTTTCTTCAATTACCTTATAAGCATAAGTAACGCCCATCAGTTTTTCGATAGTAACGTTCTTTTCTTCTAAAGCTTTATAATCCTGGAAAAATCTTACGATTTCTTTCATCTGGTGTGGTGGCAATTCTGAAATATCGTTAATGTAATTTACTGACATATCATTTTTTGCAACAGCGATGATTTTATCATCCTGCTCACCATTATCCACCATGTGCATTACACCGATAACTTTTGCCTCAACAATAGATAAAGGATAGACATCAACAGAACATAAAACAAGAATATCCAATGGGTCATTATCATCACAGTAAGTCTGAGGAATGAAACCATAGTTTGCCGGATACATCACAGAAGAAAACAGGACACGATCCAATTTAATTAAGTTAGAGTCTTTATCTATTTCGTATTTAGCTTTTGATCCTTTTGGAATTTCAATAATAGCATTTACCGATTCTGGTAAATTAGCACCTGGAGAAACACTGTGCCAGGGATGTTTTGTGTCTATTTGCATTTTTTTTATTCTTATTATTTATTCTCTTCGTTTGTATGTACCCTCTTTTTTAAAAAAGTAATAAGCAGAGGGATAGTAGTTATAACCATAAAACCCACAATAATATAAAGCAGGTAAGCGTTGATTTCCTTTTCAAATTTCTTGCCAAGAAAATAGCCCAGCAAAGTTAAAGATGTTATCCATAAAAAAGCACCACAAATATTATATAGTGCGAATTTCCTGAAGTCCAGTTTGACAACACCGGCAATAATCGGGGCAAAAGTTCTTACAATTGGTACAAACCTGCCCATGATTAAAGCAAAAGCACCCTGTTTATGATAGTAAGCTTCTGCGGCCTTAAGATAACGCTTTTTGAAGAAAAGAGTGTCTTTACGATCGTATAGAACCGGTCCGGTCTTCTTCCCAAACCAATAACCTGTAAAATTACCTGAAACGGCAGAAACAATTAAACCAAAGATGAGCACATAGATGTTCACATCAAGTTTACCCGTCGCCACGAACATCCCGGCAAGAAACAGTAAGTAATCTCCAGGTAAGAAAAAGCCAAAAAATAATCCTGTCTCAGCAAAAATCACGAAGATCAGGACATAAAAACCGCCTTCTTTAAGTAATTTCTCAGGATCAATAAAGTGATGTACGGAGGTCCAGAAATCGTGCATAATTCAAGTAATCGTAAAATTACAAATAATTTCCTGAGAAATGCCTAAATCAGATTTAATATTATAGTTGGATAAACCCCTAAGAATATTGTGATGATTACCGATAAAATTAAAACAACCTTATATTGAACAGGTGTTTCTAATACGATCTCAGAACCTTCTTTAAAGTACATGGCAACAATCACCTTTAAGTAATAGTAAAACCCTACAAGAGCATTTAAAATAGCAAATGCGACCAGATAAATCTGGTATTCATTCATCACATTTAAGAACATCATGTATTTTCCAATAAAACCAGCTGTAAGTGGTATACCTGCCAGAGAAAGCATAGCAATAGTTAACGCAAGCGCAACTAAAGGATTACGTTTTCCTAACCCGTTGAAACTTTCAAAAGTATCATGACCCGTTTTTTGTTTCACGAGAATTAATACCGCAAAAGCAATAATACTCGCAAAAGTGTAGGCCGCTGCATAAACCATTACATTGTTAGCTGAATTAGCCGTCAGTGTAATTAAAGAGAATAACAGGTAACCTGCATGTGAAATACTTGAATAAGCAAGCATTCTTTTGAAGTTCTTCTGGAAAAGGGCTGTAACGTTACCGATAAACAGGGTAATACATACTATAGCCATTAAAGGTGGCATCCAGAAGTCATGAAGCGGTGCGAAAGTTCCTGCAAAAAGACGAAGGAAAGCCGCAAAACCAGCAGTTTTCACTACCGTAGACATAAAGGCCGTAATTAAAGAAGGTGCGCCTTCATATACATCCGGAGTCCAGAAGTGGAAAGGTGCAGCACCGATTTTGAAACATAATCCAATCATGATCAGGATTACACCCGGATAAAACAGCGGAGATACCGCCTGATAGTTTCCAATCAGGTATTGATTAATGGCATGCAGACTAAATGATCCGGTTGCACCATAAACCAAAGTAATCCCGAATAAAAGGAAGCCTGTTGAAAAGGCACCCATCAGGAAATATTTTAAAGAAGCCTCATTGGAAGCAAAATTGTTCTTCCTGATACCTGCAAGGATATACAGTGCAACAGACATAATCTCTATACCGATAAACAGCATAGACATGTTGGTATAAGAAACCATGATCACAATACCCGAAAGAGCAAATAAGATCAGCGTATAATATTCAGCTATATTTTCACTGTTCTTTGAAAAATAATTCTGTGTCAGCAAAAAGATAAAAATAGTCCCTAAAATAGTAAGAGATGAAAAGGCAATTGCAAAATTGTCCATTTCCATCATTCCGTAATACACCGTATTAGAATTCCAGGCAGTAACCGCAAAGGTCAGAGAGATGAGCAGTCCCAAAAGAGTTAGTGGTAACAAAGCTTTCTTCGCTTTGAATAAACCTGCATAAAGCACCGCTAAAGCTGTAACAACAATTGTTATAATGATATTCATTTCCTTATTTTACCGATGTTAATTTTTGATTTACCTGTTCTAATAATTGTTGTACCGAAGCTTCTGATAAATGCAGAATAGGCTTAGGATATACTCCCAGTACGATAATCAGAATACAAATTATACCTAATACAATCTGCTCTGTTCCTTTAATGTCTGCAAAGCCAACAGTAAGCTCATTGGTTTTACCTAACATGATATTCTGGTACATACGGAACATATACACCGCACCAAAGATAACAGTAAGACCGGCAAATACGACAGCCCAGATATTGTACTGGTAAATACCAATCAATAACAGGAACTCGCCGATAAACCCGTTGGTTCCTGGCAGAGCAACTGTTCCCAATACAATAATCAGAAATGCGATAGCCAGTTTAGGTGCGGATTTTGCGATACCACCCAATTCAGCAATAGTATTGGTTTTCACTCTTGAGAAAACAATGTCCAGCACAAAGAACAATCCGATTACGTTAATACCGTGACTCAGCATCTGAATCATTGCCCCCTGTAATCCCTGCATATTTAAAGCAAAAATACCTGCAGAAATCAGCCCAACGTGAGCAATCGAAGAATAAGCAACCAGTCTCTTTGCATCTCTTTGTTTAAAAGCAATTAAAGACGCATATACTATACCGATAACAGAAAGGATGATTGCTGTATTACCCCAATCCTGTACACCCGCCGGTACAATCGGTAATAACCATCTGATCACACCATAAATACCCATTTTCAACATGATACCCGAAAGTAGCATCGTACCTGCAGCAGGAGCTTCAGTATAGGTATCCGGCTGCCAGGTATGGAATGGGAAAACCGGCATTTTTATAGCAAAAGCAATAAAGAATGACCAGAATATCCAGCCTTGCTGAACAGGATCCAGATGAAGCTGATAAAGTGCCTGTATATCAAAATTATGTGCCGGGTTCTGCAGGTACAGGTAAATAATACCCAATAACATGAACAAAGAACCTGCAATGGTGTAAACAAAGAACTTCATGTTTACTTTAATACGATCCTTACCACCCCAGATTGCACAGATGAAATAAATTGGAATTAAAGCTGCTTCCCATCCGATATAGAAAAGGAAAGCATCCATTGCTGTAAATACAACCAGTAAACCAGCCTGCATAAATAGAATTAATGCAAAGAAGCCAGCCGGCGATTTATAATTATGCTGATAACTTGCCAGAATAATTACAGGAACCAATACGTTGGTCAGTAATACAGTGATTAAGCTGATCCCATCGATACCTGCATGGAAACTAATTCCAAGATCCTGAATCCAGGGTAAGTTAACGACAAATTGTGTACTTGCATCCGGAACAAACTGTCCGGCAACAACTGCTGTCAGTGCCAGTGAAGCAACAGCAAAAACCAGGGCTACATGTTTAGCGGCATTGCCGGTAAATGCTGTAACCAGTGCACCAACTACTGGCAGAAATATAAGAAGTATTAAAAGTTGTTCCATTATGTTTTCTTGGACGATCTTTTATAGAGATAAATAAGTATACAATAACAACGAGATGATTCCAACCACCATCATAAAGATATAGAAACCAACATTACCAGATTGTAATAATCTGACACCCTTGCTCGCTTCTGATGTGCCCCATCCTAAACCATTGACAATACCATCAATAATTTTCTTATCAAACACCTTATAAAAGAATACTGATAAAGCATCCAGAGGTTTTCTGATTACTGTATCGTAAATCTCGTCAATATAAAACTTATGATAAGAGAGTTTAGCCAATGCTGAACGTTGTCCTTCGTCTGCCACAGGAACATGATTCTGCTTCACATATTTGTTATATGCAAATGCGATAGAAATCAATACCCCTACAACTGAGACCGCCATTAAAATATATTCAGTAGCATGATCCGGTGCTTCTCCATGATGCTGGATAACCGGGGCAAGCCAATGCGATAACCAATGATTTCCACCCAATGACTCAGGAATACCAATTGCACCACCAATAGCAGAAAGCACGGCAAGAACAATTAATGGAAGAGTCATGCTTTTTGGTGATTCATGAATTTTTTCTTCAGCATGGTGAGTTCCTCTGTATTTACCAAAAAATGTAAGGAACAACATTCTGAACATATAGAATGCGGTCAGGAAGGCAGTAAATACACCTATAGCCCACATTACTTTGTTGTACTCATATACATGAGAAAGAATTTCGTCTTTAGAGAAGAAACCTGAGAATGGTGGTAAGCCTGCGATAGCAATCGTACCAATCAGCATAGTCAGGAATGTAACAGGAAGTTTTTTACGTAAACCACCCATATGTCTCATATCCTGCTCATGGTGCATTGCATGAATTACAGACCCGGCACACAAGAACAACAACGCCTTAAAGAAAGCATGTGTAATTACGTGGAAGAATGAACCATTGTATGCGCCAACACCTAATCCCAGGAACATATAACCAAGCTGGGAAACCGTAGAGTAAGCCAGAACTTTTTTAATATCCGTTTGTGTCAGGGCAACCAATGCGCCCATAACAGCTGTTGCCAGACCGATGATTGCAATCAGATGCTGTACTACAGGAGCCAGGTCAAATAACACATTTGAACGGGCAATCATATAAATTCCAGCCGTTACCATCGTTGCTGCGTGAATCAGGGCAGAAACTGGTGTCGGACCAGCCATCGCATCAGGTAACCAGGTAAACAATGGTATCTGTGCCGATTTACCACAGGCACCAACAAATAATAATAACGCGATTAAAGCTATAGTAGAATTGCCGGAAAGCATATTGCCAGCCTGCGGAAATACTTTAGAGAACTCCACACTACCAAAAGTAGTGAAGATCAGGAATACAGCGATTAAGAACCCAAGATCACCAATACGGTTCATCACAAAGGCTTTTTTCGCAGCTGTAGCATAACTGCTGTTGGTAAACCAGAAGCCGATCAGCAGGTAAGAGCATAAACCAACGCCTTCCCATCCGATAAACATCACGATATAGTTTGATCCGAGAACCAGCAGCAGCATGAAAAAGATAAACAGGTTTAAATAGCTGAAGAACTTTCCAAATCCCTCGTCATCATGCATATAACCAATAGAATATACATGAATCAGGAATCCGATTCCGGTAATGATCAGTAACATAATTGAACTCAGCGGATCTACCAGAAAAGATACCGGAATTTTTAATGTACCCGCACTGATCCAGTCAAACAGGAAAATCTCGTGAGATTTTACAGCATCATTGCCTAAAGCTAAAAAGATGCCGATACTAATCACAAAAGAGATGAATATCACGCTACTCCCAATAAAACCGATCAGGTTTTTGGATAATGTATTTCTCCCAAGACCGTTGATGATAAAGCCTAAAAGAGGAATTAACGGAACCAGCCAAACTAAATTTATCATTTTATAATTTATTCTTAATAATTACCACTTAAGGCGATTCAATACATTAATATCTGTAGACTGCGTATTTCTGTAAACCATTACAATAATACTCAGGCCCACTGCTACTTCGGCTGCAGCCAAAGCCATGATGAAAAATACAAACACCTGTCCCGAAGGATCGTTGCTATGTACAGAGAAAGCAGTAAGTAGTAAATTAACAGCATTCAGCATCAATTCTACCGACATAAAAATTACGATAGCATTTCTGCGGGTCAGTACCCCTATTACACCGATGGTGAAAATAATAGCACTCAACCATATATAATGATTAAGCGGTACACCCTGTAAGGTTTGAGTCAAGTTGTTCACTATACTTTTTCTTTTTTAGTTAATAATACGGCACCCACCATAGCTGTAAGCAATAAGATCGAGGACAACTCGAAAGGCAGCATAAACGGACCGAACAATTCTTTACCCAGGTTTTTAACCAGACCTAAGTTTGGATTCTGCAAAACCAGCGGATCAGATACTGCTGTAGCTTTTAAAGAGCCGATCAGTGTTACAACCAGACAGCATCCGGCAACAATACCGGCGACCTTTACCAAACCAGACTTTAAAGGTTCATTCTCCTTATTGAGATTAAGGAGCATCAGGACAAACAGGAACAGAACCATAATTGCCCCCATGTACACAATAAAGTTTACTACCGCCAGAAACTGGGCATTAAGCAAAATGTAATGGACTGTGAACGTAAAAAATGTTACGATCAGATAAAGTACACTATGCACCGGGTTCTTTGCGAAAATCACCATCAGTGAAAAGAAAATACTTAAAAAAGCGACCAAATAGAATACTGATGTACCCATTTATTATTTTTGTTTTAAAGCCGTGTAAACGGCAAATGTATAAACTGTTTATATCAAGAAGCGTATGACCGCTTCAGTTTCATTATTTTTTTTCCAGAGGTTGTTCTACCAGTTTATCTTTACCGTAGATAAAATCCTTACGTAAATAATCTGATGGTACTATAGGCCCGTCAAGATAGATAGCCTCTTTAGGACAAGCCTCTTCACATAAACCACAGAAAATACAGCGCAGCATATTGATCTCATATACGGCAGCGTATTTTTCTTCTCTGTACAGGTCTTTCTCTTCAGGTTTACGTTCAGCAGCAATCATTGTGATCGCTTCTGCAGGGCATGATAATGCACATAATCCACAGGCAGTACAACGCTCTTTTCCGTCCTCATCTCTTTTAAGAGAATGCATCCCTCTCCAGTTGATAGACATTTCACGCTGAACTTCAGGGTACCTGATCGTTGCCTCTTTCTTAAAAAAATGGCTGATAGTAATCCCCAGTCCTTTTGTAATCGCCGGCAGATACATGCGCTCAGCAAGATTAAGCGGCTTTTGTATTAATACTTTCTTTTTACTGGTTAATGGTTCCATTAAACCTCCTTTTATATTCCGCAGAGCGGATAGTTAAAACTTTTCTACTATTGCAATCACAATACCGGTGATAATTACATTCGCTATGGCAAGCGGGATCAATACTTTCCATCCCAAATGCATCAGCTGATCATAACGGAAACGCGGAATTGTCCATCTTACCCACATAAAGAAAAATATGAATACGAATATTTTAGCGAACAATACTGCCGTACCAATTAAAGGTGCAGCGACAGGTCCAACCTGAATCAGTACCCAGTCCATACCCGGATAATTATATCCTCCGAAATAAAGCGTAGCCATAACTGCCGAAGACACAAACATATTGATGTATTCCGCAAACAGGTAAAAACCTAATTTCATCGAAGAATATTCCGTGTGGTATCCACCGATCAGCTCAGTTTCACACTCCGGTAAATCAAAAGGAGCTCTGTTTGTTTCAGCAAAAGCACAAATGATAAACAGCAGAAAGCCTAAAGGCTGATAAAGCACATTCCAGTGCCAGCCATGCTGCATTTCTACGATTTCTTTAAGACTCATCGTATTCGTTACCAGTAATAAGGCAATAATAGAAAGTCCCATAGCTACCTCATAACTGATATTCTGCGAAGCCGCACGAATAGCACTTAAAAGAGAGTATTTATTGTTGGAAGCCCAGCCTCCGATCATCACGCCGTATACACTCAGGGAAACCACCCCGAAAATGTATAAAACACCAACATTAATATCAGTAACCTGTAAAGGAATAACTTTTCCGCCAATAGTAAGCGGGCTTCCCCATGGAATAACGGCAGTTCCGATACAGGCAGTCAGCATGGCTAAACCAGGACCAACCATAAACAGCCATTTATTGGAATGAGTAGGAACAATCTCTTCCTTCATGAACATTTTCAGTCCGTCTGCCAGTGGTTGCAGAATCCCGAAAGGGCCTGCACGGTCAGGACCAAGCCTGTCCTGTAAAAAAGCAGCGACTTTTCTTTCCGCATATGTAGAATACATAGCGATAACTAAACTTATACCAAAAATGATAGCTACAAGTACAAATTTTTCTATGACGAATGAGATATCCATTAGAATTTAGCGGTTTTTTCCAGTTCAACTTTATTAGCTTCCTGCAAACGAAGATCTTCCTGAATTACAGGTAATGGAATCATCGTTTCGTAATGATTAGCAGAGATTACGGAAGTATCGCTGATAGCTGTAGGATGCTCAATAGTCCAGTCTGCAGTCATCTTTTTATCGAAACGACAGGTGTTACAAATGAATTCCTCAACTTCACCATAAATGTCTTTACGGGCAGTTACCCTTAAAACATTTTCTCCTTTGTACCATAAAGTCACTTTACCACTGCAGGTAGGGCAATCTCTATGGGCATCGACAGGTTTTGTAAACCAAACCCTGTTTTTGAAACGGAAAGTTTTATCAGTTAAAGCTCCAACCGGACATACATCAATGACATTTCCTGAGAAATCATTATCAACTGCAGTCTGGATATAAGTAGAAATTTCTGAATGGTCACCTCTGTTTAAGATACCATGAACACGCTTATTAGTGATCTGATCAGCTGTAAATACACAACGGTAGCATAAAATACACCTGTTCATGTGTAACTGAATCTTATCACCTATATCAATACGCTCAAAAGTACGGCGTTCAAATTCATAACGTGTTTTTTGTAAACCATGCTCATAACCCAGATTCTGTAAATCACATTCTCCGGCCTGGTCACATACAGGACAGTCAAGCGGGTGGTTAATTAAAAGCATTTCGACTACACCACTTCTGGCTTCAATCACTTCAGGAGAAGTAATATTCTGCACTTCCATTCCGTCCATTACAGTGGTACGGCATGAAGCAACCAGTTTAGGCATTGGTCTTGGATCTTTTTCAGAACCTTTGCTTACTTTGACGATACAGGTACGACATTTTCCGCCACTACCTTCCAGTTTGGAATAATAGCACATGGCAGGAGGCACAATATCCCCTCCTATTTGCCTTGCAGCATTCAGGATTGTTGTACCGGGCTCTACTTCGACGGTTATCCCGTCTATGGTTACCTTAACTTTTTCACTCATTGTTAAAGATATTCTTTTATCATTCCTGTGTTTTCAATAAAAAACGCAGTTCCGATAGTTAATTTTCCTGTTTTACTTCTGCTTTAGCAATTGGTACTGCATAATCAGCGATACCATAATTTCCCTGAAGACTTTTTACCGGCTCTTTCACATGCCATTCAAACTCATCTCTGAAATGTCTGATTGCACTTGCCACCGGCCATGCTGCTGCATCTCCCAAAGGACAAATTGTATTTCCCTCGATCTTTTTAGACACATCAACCAATAAGTCAATATCACTCATTTTTCCATGCCCATGCTCCAGTCTGTGTAATACTTTTTCCATCCATCCGGTACCTTCACGGCACGGCGAACATTGTCCACAGCTTTCATGGTGATAAAAACGAGAAAAATTCCAGGTGTTTCTTACGATACACTGATCTTCATCAAAAGCGATAAAACCACCTGAACCTAACATGGTTCCTGTAGCAAAACCACCTTCAGAAAGTGATTCGTAACTCATTAAACGTGGTTCACCATTAGCCAGTTTAAGCGTCAGGTTAGCTGGTAATACCGGAACAGAAGATCCACCGGCAACAGTAGCCTTTAATCTTTTTCCATTAGCAATACCACCACAATATTCATCAGAATAAATGAACTCTTCTACCGGAAGACCCAGCTCGATTTCATATACACCCGGTCTGACCAGGTTACCTGAAGCAGAGATCAGTTTTGTTCCGGTACTGCGTCCGATACCGATTTTCATATATTCATCACCACCATCGTTAATGATAGGCACTACGGCAGCGATAGATTCCACATTGTTTACTACTGTCGGGCAGCCATATAATCCCGCAATAGCCGGGAATGGAGGTTTAATCCTCGGATTACCCCTTTTACCTTCCAGAGATTCCAATAAAGCCGTTTCTTCCCCACAGATATAAGCTCCGCCACCCGGCTGAACATATAACTCCAGATCATAACCTGACCCTAAAATATTTTTTCCTAAAAAGCCTGCAGCTTTTGCTTCTGCGATAGCTCTTTCCAGGATTCTGATCTGAGGCATCATCTCTCCGCGAACGTAGATATAAGATGTCTTAGCACCCAATGCATAGCTGGAAACGATCATTCCCTCAATTAAGGCATGAGGAATATGTGTCATCAGATAACGGTCCTTGAAAGTACCCGGCTCTGATTCGTCAGCATTACATACCAGGTAGCGGGCGACACCTTCTGGTTTTGCCAGAAAGCTCCACTTCATTCCTGTAGGGAAACCTGCACCTCCACGACCGCGTAAACCAGACTTTTTAACCTCTTCCACCACTTCATCAGGGGTAAGGGTTTTCAAAGCTTTCTCCACAGCACGATAGCCACCTTTCTGGCGGTAAACATCAAGAGTATTGATGCCTGGTACGTTTATATGTTCTAATAAGAGTTTACGGGCCATTATTTTTTGCGTAATTCTTCTATCAATGTATCTACCTTTTGATTGTCGAGGTTTTCATAAAAAGTGTATTCAGGGCCTATCTGCAATACCGGGCCGTAACCACAGGCAGCAAGACATTCAACACCTCTCCAGCTAAATAAACCATCAGCTGTAACCTCACCTTCCTTTACCCCAAGAGATTTTTCCATATGCTCCATCAGTTTTTCTGCTCCTACCAGACAGCAAGGCCCGGTACGGCAAACTTCCAGAACATATTTACCCTTTGGCTGCAAGAAGTACATACTATAAAAAGAGGCTACCTCGTAAACTTCAATAGGCTCGATTTTCAGATATGCTGCTACTTTATCCATCGCATTGGAACTTAACCAGCCAAGCTCTGCCTGTACTTCATGCAGTATAGGCAATAGGGCAGATTTTTGTTTCCCCTCAGGATATCTATTTGAAATTTCATCACACTTTGCAATCAAAGCTGATGAAAACTCTACAGGTTGTTGTTCTTCTACTTTAAGCATCTAATTCTCCGGCAATAATATTCATACTACTCATGTTGATAATGGCATCAGATAATAACATTCCTTCACTCATCTTCGCATACATGGAATAATTGATAAAACTAGGTCTTCTGAAATGCAGACGGTAAGGTGTTCTTCCACCATCATTGATCAGGTAAAATCCTAATTCTCCGTTTCCGCCTTCAACAGCGTGATATACTTCTGCTTTAGGTGCATCAATCTCTCCCATTACAATTTTGAAATGGTAAATCAAGGCCTCCATATTGTTATATACCTCTTCTTTAGCCGGCAGATAGAAATCAGGAACATCTGCATGGAAAACTCCCGCAGGTTCGTTCTTCAATTTATCCATTGCCTGCTGAATCAGACTGACACTCTGCCACATCTCCTCATTACGAACTAAATAACGGTCGTAAATATCACCGCTTGTACCTACCGGAACTTCGAAATCGAATTCATCATAAGAACAATAAGGCTCACTCACACGTACGTCGTAATCCACGCCCGTAGCACGTAATAAAGGACCGGTCCAGCTGTAACTTAAAGCTTGCTCTGGTGTAACACAGGCTACACCCGCAGTACGATCAATAAAGATACGGTTACGGTTAAGCAGACTTTCAAATTCCTTTAATGCAACCGGGAATTCTTTCAGGAATTTATTGATTTTAGCAAAGGCGATGTCATTGAAATCTCTTTCAAAACCACCTATACGGCCAATATTTGTCGTCAGACGCGCACCGCATATCTCTTCATAAATTTCATAGATATGCTCTCTGAACTGGAAAAGATATAAGAAGGTGGTTGTTGCACCCGTATCCTGAGCGATAATCGTATTACAGATAATATGATCTGAAATACGCGCCAGTTCCATGACGATTATTCTTAAATAATCCACACGTTTAGGTACGGTTATATTTAACAGTTTTTCTACTGTCATGTGCCAGCCCATATTGTTAATAGGCGATGAGCAGTAGTTTAACCTGTCTGTCAAAGGTGTAATCTGATAGAAAGGTCTGTGTTCAGCAATCTTTTCAAAGGCGCGGTGAATATACCCTATGGTAGAAACTCCGCTCACAATACGCTCTCCGTCTAACTGAAGTACGTTTTGAAAAACACCGTGTGTTGCAGGGTGAGTAGGACCTAAGTTTAAGGTTACCAACTCATTCTGAGGATCGTTGTCTGTATATACTGGTTGATTGTGATTCATGTTCTTATCTACCAAAGTATTCGTCTTTTTTATCAACTCTGTTTGGATCTTCCAAAGGATATTGTTTTAACATCGGGTGAACATTCAGTTCATCCATATTTAAAATCCTTCTTAAATCAGGATGTCCTTCGAATTTAACGCCGAAGAAGTCATAAGTCTCTCTTTCCATCCAGTTTGCACCGTTCCATAGAACAGTAGCTGTAGGAATTGCAGGCGTATGCTCGTGAATAAACACTTTAACCCTGATTCTGATTTTGTTCACCATATTATGCAAATGGTAAACTACAGCAATATGTTTGGTTTCCGGATAATGAACTGCTGTGATATCAGTAAGAAAAGTAAAGCCTGTACCTTCAGTTTCTTTAAGAAACGTCAATACGTCAATAATCACGTCCTTAGTGGTCTCTACGGTAAGCAAGCCATATGGTTCGTTCACACCGCTCACTTTAGCTCCGAAACGGTCAGCTAAAAGCTGTATTACGCTACTATTGTTAACCTCTGCCATTATTCTATTCCGTATGAAGCCAACATTTGTTTATACTGATCAGAATTTCTTCTTCTGCCAGACTCATTTTTCACTAATTCCTGGATTTTGCCAAATCCATCCAGAATTGCTTCTGGTCTTGGCGGACAACCCGGAACGTAAACGTCTACCGGAATAATCTCATCGATTCCCTGTAAAACTGAGTAAGTGTCAAAAATACCACCGCTTGATGCACATGCACCTACAGCCATTACCCAGCGGGGCTCTGCCATCTGTAAATACACTTGTTTTAAAACAGGACTCATTTTTTTAGCTATGGTACCCATAACCATTAATAAATCTGCCTGACGTGGAGAAAAACTTAAACGTTCTGAACCAAAACGACCGAAATCATAGTGCGAACCCATGGTAGCCATGAATTCAATTCCACAGCATGAAGTTGCAAATGGTAAAGGCCATAATGAATGCGACCGGGCTAAACCGATAACCTTGTCTAAAGAAGTAGCAAAAAAGCCAGATCCTTCAATGCCTGGAGGCGCGTCTACTATATTGATGTCACTCATATCATAAAACAAAAAAGGCTCATTCTAATACAGAATGAACCACAAATCTACAATATTTAGAGCCAAATAGGTTTAATCTATCTCGATTTAGAACCGATCTAAATAGATTAATTCCAGTCTAGTGCTTTCTTTTTCAGAATGTAAATAAAGCCTAATAAAAGCGTCGCCATAAACACAAACATCTCTATCAGCCCAGGCCATCCCAGCTCTCTGAAATTAACTGCCCAGGGATACATAAAGATCACCTCTACGTCAAACAGGACAAACAGGATTGCAACCAGGAAATACTTAATTGAAAATGGCTGACGTGCGTTACCAACGACTTTAATACCCGCTTCAAAAGTACTTAACTTATCTTTCGTTTTACGTGCAGGACCTAAAAGGTGTGTAGCTATCAAAGTCACTACAACAAAACCCAGGGCTACAATAACCTGAAAAATAATAGGTAAAAAATCTGAAGGTAAACTCTGCGTTTCCATATAATCTTGATTAGGCTACAAAAGTAAAAGAAAAAAGGGGGAAATCAAATATTCAGTTTTAAAAACAGAACGTCCGTTTTCTCCTCATTTTGTAGCCAGAATACACATTTACCTTTATTCTTAATTATCAGCGGCAGATTACTTTCTGCTCCCTTATTGTAATTCTTTAAAAGGTTCCATCAGCCCAAAATTGCTCCCCCCGTTAGTTCCAGACAAACATGTTACAAAGAACCAGCAAAATTATCCCGCATACTTAACCTGCTTCACACTATAAAAAGCATTAATTTAGAATAAAAAACTATATGACAAAAAATTTGACTAAGCAGCTATTGATTACTTTCATAGCAATTACCTTTTCTTATGCACCCGTAGCAGCACAAAGTCATCTAACCAGTGATAGTATAGATGTTTTTCTCAAATACAAAATGCAGCAGCTTCGTATTCCTGCACTCCAGCTGGCAATTGTCAGTAAAGGAGAGCTGGTCAAATTAAACAGTTATGGGATGTCTAATCTGGAAAACTCCATCCCTGCAACTGATGAAAGCATGTTCTCTATCAATTCCTGCACAAAATCATTTGTCGGGGTAGCTATTTTGCAGCTTCAGGAAGACGGAAAACTGAACATTAATGATCCGATATCAAAATACCTTGACAGTTTACCTGAGGTCTGGAAAGAGGTTACTATAAAACAGATACTGGCCTGCAACTCGGGTCTGCCTAATATTATTGATGAGTACGAAAATGTACTTGGAGCTGGTAACGAATCCGCGGCATGGGCAAAAGTAAAAATGCTCCCTATGGAATTTAAGCCCGGTGAAAGATTCAGCTACAACCAAACCGGCTATGTTATTCTGGGAATGATTATCAATAAGCTCAGTGGAGTACATTTTACTAAATTTATTGAAGACCGCCAGTTTAGTACAGCAGGGATGAAACTAACCCGTTTTGGCGATTCACATGACATTATACCTCATTCCGCAGGCTCTTATTCTACATTGAACAATATAAATGGTAACTGGACCAGCAGTGGTGATTTAAAAATTGTCTACGCCGAATTCCCGCAGTTTTTCAGGACAGCCAGCAGTATAATTTCCAATGCCAGAGAGATTGCACAATGGATCATTGCTCTTCAGCACGGTAAGATATTGAAACAAAAATCCAGTCTGGAATTACTATGGGCCTTTGTACCTTTAAATAACGGAAAACCCGGAGGCTTTAATAAATTACTTAATGGTTATGCCCTTGGCTGGCCTGTTGCTGTAAGAGATGAACATCCAGCCGCAGGACCCGTGGGTGGGATGAGAACTTGTTATTTCGTGTACCCAAAAGACGATCTGTCCGTCATTATCCTGACTAATCTCCAGGGAGCCAATCCAGAGTACTTTATTGATGAGATTGCCGGATATTATATCCCTGACATGAAAGAATCCAATGGTTTTGGCTTATCATCCTCCGTTAAAAAATTAAGAGCAGTCTTAATTAAACAACAATACAACGATGCCTTAAAAACAGCGCGGAATTTAAAAAAGCAATTCGGTGCAAATTTCATCCTCAGCGAAGAAGACATCAATGCCTTTGGTTATAGATTGATGTCTGAACAAAAAACACAGGAAGCTATAAAGATATTCAAACTATATACTGACCTCTACCCTACGAGCAGTAATGCCTATGATAGTTATGCCGAAGCACTGGCAGCAAGCGGGAACAAAGCAGAAGCCATAAAAAACTACAAACGCTCTTTTGAACTGGATTCAAAAAACACCAATGCATTACAACAAATTAAAAAGCTGGAAAACATCTAGTCTGCCCATAATATAAAACAAGAACGGCCCCAGGTTCATCAAATAACCCGGGGCCGTTCTTATATAAGAATATTTAAATACTACTTTTTCTTGGTAGGTGCTTTAGGAGCCGGAGCTGCTAATTGTTTTGCACCTGCCAATGCGTTTGCATTTGCAGGATCAATAGCTAAAGCTTTTTTGAAATAATCACCAGCTTTTACTTTATCAGTTGCAGTATAGAAGAATCCTAAGTTAGTATAAGCTTCAACTAAGTTTCTTTTTTCAGCATCTGCTGCACCTAATTCAGGTTTTTTAACAGTTACCAGGTCAAGATATTGCTCATAGTAAGGAACAAGTAATCCTTTAGGATTAGTCTGATCATCCATCATGCGGGCAACACGTGCTCTCATGATATAAGCCAGAGTAAATTCAGGTGAAACTTTGTTTAAGTGAGATAAAGCTGAATCAGCCTCCACTAAAATAGTTTTACTTGGATTCTTTTTGTCTCTGTCTTTGTTTGCATAATCAAAATAATCGGCAGAAGCCAGGTAGTAATAGTTAGTTAATGAACCTTTACCGTTTGGATTCAATTTGATAGCATCTTTATAAACAGAAGCTGCCTGATCGTATTTTTTGTTAGTATATAATGCTTTACCAACATCCTCTAAAGCTTCAACATTAGTAGAATCTTTAACGATTGCTTTTCTGATGCTGATTAAAGCTAAACTATCCTGACCTGCATTTAACTGAGCTTTACCTAAATAAAGGTAATCTGCTGCGATTAAACGTGAAGTATCAGCATTTTTAGCGAAGAAATCAGTCAACAATTTTAAGCTTTCAGGATTTTTGTTTTCAGCCGCTGAATATGCCTGCAGACGGTTGATTACCATACTTTTCTGGTTGTTTGGATATAACTTTGCAATTTCAGCAGTTTCAGTTTCCAGACCTTTGTAGTCTTTTGCATAAAACAGGAATTGTGCATAACGTAATCTTGTATCAAAAGATTTGTCAGTCAGATCCATGTATTTTTTATAGTTCTCTAAAGCCTGTTTAGATTTTTCTGCATAATGAGCTGGTTCAAAATTTGCCCATTGCATGTATAATTCAGCAATTTCGCGGTAAGCAGGACCATAATTAGGATCTGCTGTAATTACCTCTTTTAACTGTGTTTCAGACTCAGGAAACGCTCTTGATTCTTTGTACATTCTACCGATCTGAACTTTAGCTCTCACTAAACCTTCGTTGATATTCAATGCACGCATGTAGTTTTGTAATGCTTCAGAATTCTTTTTCTGCAAAGCGTAGAAATCACCCAGAGCCAAAAATGTCTCAGGATCTTTATCAGCTGCATCAATTTCATCTGCTTTTGTCAGGTTAGCTAAAGCTGCAGTAAAATCAGGTTTCGCTTCTGCGATGTAAGCTTTACCGATGTATAAATACGGAGTATGATCTTTTTTAGAAGCCAGTGAAATAGCTTTATCAAAATTTGCTTTTGCTGATGCAGCATTATTAGAAGCAAGATCCGCCTGTCCTAATCCAACATAGTTTAACGCAAACTTAGGATCAGCTGCAATTCCGTTATTAAAAACCGCTTTAGCAGAATCCACATAGTCATTATGCAGATATACATCACCTAAATTAAAATAGTTCTCCCCTTTACCCGCCTGAGAACTTACCAGAGATTTAAGCATAGAAGTAGCTTTAGCATACTGCTCAGCGTCAATCGCTTTTTTTGCATCATTCAAGTTTTGAGCAAAAGAGGCAGAACCCATCACTACTAAACCTAAACTTAAGGTTATTGCTTTCTTTGTCATTTTCATCCTTTTTCTGTTTGTTTTTTTAAGGGTGATGAAGCATGCATGGAAAAATGCAGTTTTCATCCGTTTTCTATTTGTTTTTAGTATTTAGCTAATTCGTTTTTGGCGCACCAATAACCTCTGCCAGGTCAGGGCTCAATATAATATTAATTTTTATTTTTTATATTAATCTCCCGCGGATTCATTTTGTTTGGTCCCAGTCCGGATTTCAAAACGATCAGCTGACCCCTCTGGCCAGTTAACCACGTTGCAAAACCCGTGCCTAAACCATTTTTACCTTCCGCATTAACAATATATATATTCCTCAGAAAAGGATATATACCATCAATTAAGTTCTTTTGAGTAGGTTTATAAAAGGCATTATCCCCTTTTTTGCCCGCGGTGTTTTTTACACCCATAACTTTCACCTTAGAGGTAAAGTCCTGCTGATCCCTGCTACTTTTTAGTAGCCAGTTCACCCCAACAACCCCAATATAGTTCTTATGTTCTGCAACGTATTTTATAACGTCATTATTGTTCTGCAAAGTATAAATACCTGATTTAGGCAGATCTTTAATTTTTGCAAGGTCTTTGAAGTAGCGCAGTGTGCTCGAATAAGCGTTATCGAAAACGAGTTGTTTTCCTGAAGCAGATGTTCCTTTCAGTATAGAGACAACCTCATCCGCAGTAATTGTAGAGTCAGGATTGTCATTTCCGGTTATCAATGCAATACCATCAATAGCGAACCTGGATGTAAAAACAGGAATACTCCTTTTGCTGTAGGCTTTCTCTTCTTCCGGAGTAAGCATTCTTGATAAAATGGCCACCCTTACGCTATCATTTAGAAAAGTAGGAAGGATTTTATTCTCATTGCCCTGTATCAGTTCAAACCTGGCATCCGGATAATCCAGTTTAAAAACTTCAATCTGATCCTGAAGAACTGAAGAAAAGCTTTCATCGACAAGCATTTTAACAGTGCCTGAAGTACGAGATCCCCCCCCATCATCATTTTTAGGTTTTTGCTTACAGGCAATAAATAAAAATAATGGCAGGATAAAAATTAGCTTCTTCATTCTAATTGTCTTTTTGATTAATTAAACGGAAAAATCTGATGATTGCATAAACAATCAGCAATAGCCCAAATAAAATGCGGTAGGTCGGCTTAATCTCAAACGGAATGTCTTTCCAAAAGATCAGAGCAGCTCCCAGTACCAGATACATGGTGAGCATCACTAGCCCTAAAATGAACAGAAATCGCTGTTGAGGCGATTTCTGTTTAAATGTATTGAAGTCAAACATTATAGTAAATAATATTAGTTAGATAAAGTAAAACTGATCGGGATGTTATACTTCACACGAACAGGTTTACCATTCTGGATACCAGGAGTCCATTTTGGACTGGCCTTTAATACCCTGATGGCTTCTTCATCAGTACCACCACCTAATTTACGCTCAACTTTAATATCGGTAAGACGACCATCTTTCTCAACTACGAAAGACAAGAACACTTTACCCTGGATATTATTTTCCTGAGCCATAGGAGGATATCTTACTGCTTTATGCAGATAAGCATAGAATTTCTCCATACCTCCAGGGAAACCTGGCTGAGTTTCGATACTTACGAAGTCATAAACTTTAGTATCTTCCACTACTGCTGCCTGTTTAGGACCTTCACCTACAGGACCAGTCACTACGATATCAGCTCCCGGATCACCTTCGATTGTTTTCTGACCTGGGTCAGCAGCTTTTAATTGCTCAATCTGCGGAGGATCTTCATCACGTACCTGATTATCCGGTTTTACAATCGGAGGAGGGAACTTGATTTGATCCGTCTTTGGTGGCGGAGGCTCTACCGGAGGCGGCGGAGGTGTTTTTGGATCCACCGGCGGCGGAGGTGCAACAACAACTTCAACCTGTTTCACAATTTCCTCTTCAGGAAGCTGACCTTTGATCAGAGTAACGATCTTAGGTAAAAGAAACAAAAATATAAAAGCTGCCGAAGCAAAAAGTAGTGCTTTGGATGTGTTCGCGCCATTCTGTTTACGTAACTCGTAAGCACCGTAAGATTTGTTCTTTTTAGCGAAAACAACATCAAGCCATTCTTTATTGAATAAATCTATTTTAGATCCGAACATTGCTTGTTATTTAAAATGTTAATAATATTATAAAAGATTCTGCGATTTCATGAATGCTTTTTCAGCATCAGTGATGTTTTCATCGTCAATTGCAGGAGCCGATTTGATTCCGGTAATTGCTAATTCATCCATGATATCAACAAAGTTTTTATAGGTAGCGCCAGAAGTTGGTTTAATCACCATAACGATTGATTTACCACTTGCAGCCTGTACTTTTTGTTTGTTGTCCAGTATCGATTTTCTGATCTGAGTAAAATCCTGAACTTCAGGAGCTGATTTACCAGCTTCTCCCATGTACCATGCAACTTTATTGTTTTTACCTAACAAAATTGTCATAGTCTGAGATGCCCTTAATTCAAGTCTTTGTTCAGACTTTTCATCTTTATCCGGCTTCGCAATATCCATTGCGATTGGTTTATTCAGCGTGGTGGTTAACATGAAGAAGGTAATCAATAAGAAAGCCAAATCAACCATCGCGGTTAAATCTACTTTCGTAGACGATTTCTTACTTCTTACTTTCCCACCCTTTTTGCCACCCCCGCCGGAGGTATCTAATTCTGCCATGTTCTAATTATTTGCTACCGCCTTCAGCAGTGGTGATTAAACTGAATTTGTTAATTTTTTGTTTTTGAAGGATGTCAACAATTTTTTTGACCATTGGATAACCTTCATCGGCATCGCCTTTAATACTTACTCTCATTCCTTCAGAATGCAGCTCAGCAACTGCTTTACGGGATTGAAGAATCCAGTCTGCCAATTGATTATTGGTAGAATCTGTAGGTATACCTGTTTCCAGACCTGATTTCTTTCTTTTCTCTCCGTCCAGCATCACGAACTGTTTCAAGCTCTGAATTGGAACACCAAATGAGCCTATAACGCTAAAGCGTTTTTTCTCTTCTGGCGTGAAATTAATTTTATATTGCTCACCTATTTTTTCCAGCGTAGCTACTTTGATATCCTGACCAGCAGCTTCGAAGAAAACTTTGTCTGCACCAATCGTTAAGATTGCAATGTCCTTTTCAGGAACTTTGATCTTATACGTTGAAGTAGGAAGTCTTACATCCAAAGGATCCGGTTGTTTTGCTGTTGCTGATAAAATAAAGTAAGTAAGTAACAGGAAGGACACGTCGCACATGGCGGTCATATCAATCGAGGTACTCTTTCTTTGAACCTTTGCTCTAGGCATAATTTTAAAAATTACTTATGTTTTGTATAATGATGTTAATTCTTCCGGTTTTCCATAAAGCCGGTAAAAAAAAATTACATTATTTTCTATTTATGCGTAGAAGCATAAGTTTGGATGATGCTAAAACCAGCTTCATCAATTGCATAAGTTAATTTATCAATTTTAGAAGTCAGGATGTTGTACATGATGATCGCTAAAGTTGAAGTACCGATACCAGTAGCTGTGTTGATTAGTGCCTCAGAGATACCTGTTGCTAACGCTGCTGAATCCGGAGCTCCAGAAGCACCTAAACCACCAAACGCCTTGATCATACCTGTTACTGTTCCTAATAATCCCATTAATGTACCTACTGATACTAATGTTGCGATTACAGTTAAGTTTTGCTCTAACATTGGCATTTCTAATGTTGTAGCTTCTTCGATATCTTTCTGGATAGCTAAACATTTCTGATCTGTATCCATGTTTGCTTCAACTTCCATCTCACGATATTTTTTCAAACCAGATTTGATTACGTTAGCAACCGAACCTTGTTGTTTATCGCACTCAGCCATAGCTGCTTCGATATTATTTGAATTTAAAAGAGTTTGTACTTTTTTCACAAAAGCATCTAAACTAGATGTACCAGTTGCTTTTCCGATAACGATGAAACGTTCTACTGAGAATACGATTACCATTAAAAGCATACCCATTAAGACTGGAACGATTGGTCCACCTTTGTAAGCCATACCTGCATAGTTACCAACTTTAGGTAAGTTCTCAACGTTGTTGTCAATAAAGTTATTTGCATCTCCAAGAACAAATTTGTAGATAAGTGCCGCGATGATAATACAAATTGGAATGACTAGAGTAGCGAATAGATTTGAAGCTGATGAGCTTTCCTTTTTAACTGTTGTTGGTTTTGGTGCGTTTGCCATTTTTTTAGTTTTTGAGTTTTTAGTACTTTGTTTTTTTTTAAATTTAGATTAAATATCTCGTAATACACACAACGACGAATAGAATCAAATGTTGCAATAACAAATCTACAACTTTGATTTTAATTCCAAATTAAATTATCATTACCAGGTAAATTTGATTTTCGCAATAATTCTGTCGTCGCGTAGCTTATATTAAAAAAGATTGTCTCGGTTAGGAGACAATCTTTCACAATGAAAACTAAAAAAAAATTGAAATGCAAATTTTTCCTTAAAAAAAATGATTTAAAGTGTGATTTCTACAACTTTTGGGACTGATTTCAGTATTTCATCGTTTGCGAACTCTTCAAATTGCTTAAAGTTGTCAATAAACGCTTTGGCAAGTTCATTTGCTTTATGATCGTAATTTTGTTTGTCCGACCAGGTATTTCTTGGGTTTAATATTTCAGCAGGAACACCCGGACAGGCATCTGGCATTTGTAAGCCAAAAACAGGATGTTCAGTAAATGTTGCAGCATCCAGTTCTCCATTTAAGGCCGCTGTAATCAAAGCACGTGTATAACTTAATTTCATGCGCTGACCTACACCATACGCTCCTCCGCTCCAACCGGTATTCACCAGCCATACATTAACTTTATGCTCTTCCATTTTCTTTCCAAGCAGGTCCGCATATTTAGTAGGGTGCAATGGCAGGAAAGCTTTACCAAAACAGGCAGAGAAAGTCACCTGTGGCTCCGTTACGCCTGCTTCAGTACCCGCTACCTTAGCTGTATAGCCGGAAATGAAATGAAACATCGCCTGACCCGGATTTAATTTTGATAATGGAGGTAAAACCCCAAAAGCATCTGCAGTCAGGAAGAAAATATTTTTAGGCATACCTGCAATAGAAGGTAAAACCGCATTATCAATATAATTGATTGGGTAAGCTACCCTTGTATTCTCTGTTTTTTCAATATTTGAAAAATCAACATCTCTGGTACCCGGAAAATAATTGATATTCTCCAGTAATGAGCCAAATTTGATTGCATTATAGATCTGCGGTTCTTTTTCTGCAGTCAGATCCACACACTTCGCATAACATCCTCCTTCAAAATTGAAAACAGAAGAATCACCCCAGCCATGCTCATCATCACCGATTAATCCTCTTGCAGGATCAGCAGATAAAGTGGTTTTACCTGTTCCCGAAAGGCCAAAGAATATAGCTGTATCGCCATCAGCACCAACATTCGCTGAACAGTGCATCGACAGTGTATTTTTCTGCTCAGGCAGAATGAAATTTAAAACAGAGAAAATTCCCTTTTTAATTTCGCCGGTATATCCTGTTCCCCCTATCAGGATTATTTTTTCTGAAAAATTCAGAATGGCAAAATTTGCCTGGCGTGTTCCGTCAACGGCAGGATCTGCCAGAAAAGTTGGCGCAGCAATAATAGTCCACTCCGGATTTTCAATAGTCTCTCCGGCTTCCGGTCTCAGGAATAGGTTATTGGCAAATAGATTTTGATAAGCAGTTTCAGTGATGACCCTTATACTCATTTTATAGGCATCATCGGCACAGGCATAAGCGTCTCTTACATAAAATTTGTCTTTGTTAAGGTGCGCACAAACTTTGTGCAGCAACGACTTGAAATCTGACTGACTAAACTGGATATTAATATCGCCCCACCAAACTGAATCTCTTGTAATATCATCCAGTACTATAAACCTGTCTTTTGGCGAACGACCGGTAAATTTACCAGTGTCAATTGCCAAAGCACCTGAAGATGAGAGCGTACCCTCTCCGTTATTGATCGCTTCTTCTATCAGTTGCGGTACGCTTAACTGATAGTATGCATTATCAGTACCCAAATTCAACCGGGATAAGTCTGGTTTAGGCATTAAAACTTTGCTCATAAAATGATTATTTGTTTAGGCAAAGTTAAGGAGATATTTATTGAAAAATTATCATTCCAAAGGAAATATTTCACTTATTGTGGCATATACACTATAATACAATTAACTGAATATCAGATAATTAACCACACTATTATCCGCCGGATTTTTTCACTTTATATCCTTCTTTCTGAAGCATCAAAACAACCTTATCTCTGAAATCACCCTGGATAATAATCTCTCCGTCTTTGGCACTTCCACCTACCCCGCATTTAGTCTTCAGCATTTTGGAGAGCTTCTCCAAATCTGCTGCACTACCCCGATAACCGGTAATCAGTGTAACAGCTTTCCCTCCCCTGTTCTTACGGTCCAGCATCACACGCAGATCCTGCTGATTATTCGCAACCACTTCCTGCGCCGTATCATCCTCATTTTCAAAACTATAAGAAGGATCTGTAGAATACATGATTCCTCCAAGATCGCTCAATGACTTTTTATTCGGTTTCATCTGTTATTTATTTTCTTTTTTTCAATAACCGGCCTTAAATTATTCCGGAACCGTAATACCCATCTCCGGTGGTACAATTACATTTAAAGACAAAGGAGAAATACTTACCGCGATCTCTCTGCCCATAAAATAAGGCTCTCCGTCAATATGTATAGCCGCATCTTCCACCCTGGTAATCTGTATATCTTTCCCTTTGATAATCTCTACCAGGTCAGAACGATCAGTGGTAGCACTCAGCATATGATAAGCCAGTACCGGTAATTTATATAAAGGGAATGATTTTATAATACAAACATCCAGCAAACCATCTGTTACTGAGGCTTGTGGAGAAACGTGTGCATTATTTCCATATTGAGAAGAGTTTGCTACACTAACCACAAAAGCTGTTCTGGTATAACCCACCCCATCAATCCGGATATGATAGGTTTCAGGTTTATAATTAATCATTTCCTTAAATCCCAGTTTAAGATAACCAGATAATCCTCTTTTTTTATTCCCCACAAATACAGAACTGATATGGGCATCAAATCCCATACCTGCCATATTAAAGAAAAATTTATCATTGAATGTTCCCGTATCTATTTTAATCACATTCAGTTTGTTTAATACCTGAATAGCTTTCGCGGTATTCATCGGTATTTTTAAAAAACGGGCCAAACCATTTCCTGAACCAAAGGGAATAATTCCAAGGATTTTTTGCTGCTGCATTACTTTTGCTGCAATTTCATTGATCGTTCCATCACCGCCTACGGCAACAATAATATCAAAGTTCTTATTCGCAGCTTCTTCCGCTATCTCTGCAGCATGTCCTACATACTCCGTAAAACTATAATTAGGATTAAACCTGGACCTGTCCAGGTTGGCATCTATTATAGCAGGGATCTTTAATTTATCCTTACCCCCGGATATAGGATTAATAATAAATAGAATGTTCGACTTTGCCAAAGGATATGATTTAATTATGGCACAAAATAATTGATATTTTTTGACTATTTTGAATATATATAGTAATTTTGCATTCAAAAGGTGGACTGATTTGCGATGTTATGTTAACATGACGGGATTGCAACCACGTAAAAAAAAGTGCTAACCATTCATACACTTCATTTTACTGCCTGTTTATACGGGGTCAATGTCCATTTTAAAAAATTGTTGATTAATAAACTAATTATTTAAAATGTCATATTTATTTACATCAGAATCTGTTTCTGAAGGCCATCCTGATAAAGTAGCAGATCAAATTTCGGATGCACTAATTGATAATTTTTTAGCATTTGATCCTGAATCAAAAGTTGCCTGTGAAACTTTAGTAACTACCGGACAGGTTTTCCTGGCTGGCGAAGTAAAATCAACCGCCTATCTTGATGTCCAGAAGATCGCAAGAGAAGTAATCAATAAAATTGGTTATACTAAAGGTGAATATATGTTTGACAGTAACTCTTGTAGTGTGCTTTCTGCAATTCACGAGCAATCTCCTGATATCAATCAGGGTGTAGATAAAGAAGACAAAACAACTCAGGGAGCTGGTGACCAGGGAATGATGTTTGGTTACGCAACAAGAGAAACTGAAAACTTCATGCCTCTTGCACTGGATCTTGCACACAAAATTCTGATTGAATTAGCTGCAATCCGTCGCGAAAACACTGAAATCACCTACCTGCGTCCTGATGCAAAATCTCAGGTTACTTTAGAGTATAATGATAACAATGAGCCGGTAAGAATCGATTCTATCGTTGTCTCTACACAACATGATGATTTCGACGATGAGCCTGCCATGCTTAAAAAGATAAATGACGATATTATCAATATCCTGATTCCACGTGTATCAAGTCAATATCCTCAGTTCAGCAAACTGTTCAACAAGGATATTAAATATCACATTAACCCAACCGGTAAATTCGTTATTGGTGGTCCGCATGGTGATACAGGTCTGACAGGAAGAAAAATCATCGTTGATACTTATGGTGGTAAAGGTGCACATGGTGGTGGTGCTTTTTCAGGAAAAGATCCTTCTAAAGTTGACCGTTCTGCCGCTTATGCAACCAGACATATTGCAAAAAACCTGGTAGCTGCCGGTGTTGCAGACGAAATCCTGGTTCAGGTATCTTATGCAATCGGTGTTGCTCAGCCTATGGGTATTTACGTAAATACTTACGGTACTGCAAAAGTTAAAGACGCAGACGGCAAATTACTTACTGATGGTCAGATAGCGAAAGAAGTAGAAAAAATCTTCGACATGACTCCTTATGGTATTGAAACCCGTTTAAAACTGAGAAACCCGATTTATTCAGAAACTGCAGCTTATGGTCACTTTGGTAAAAATAACGAAGTAATCACCAAAGTATTCAAAGCTTCTAACGGTGTTGAAAAAGAAATCACAGTAGAATTATTTACCTGGGAAAAATTAGACTATGTAGATGCTGTTAAAAAAGCATTTTCTCTATAATCCGGTATAATATTCATAATTGAAAGAGCGGTGTCTGTACAGACACCGCTCTTTTTTTGTTTAACATCCGGTTGTCCTGCGGTCTGCATTCCTGCCTGTCCGCATCAGGTTCATCACAACTCCATAGCGAGTCCACCTTTTTACGCAAAAAGGTGGACTCAACGTGGACTCATTGTGGACTCGGGGTGGACTCACAGGGTCCCTGATATTAATTCATATACAGGCAGATAAAACCCGGAATAAATCGTATTATTATTATTCAATAATAAAATATGATGATGCACAGATTTATATTAATCCTGTTTATAGGGCTTCAATTTGGAAGTGTTAAAGCGCAGACTAAAACTCCTGATCAGTTATACGGACAATTATTTATTGATGTACAAATGCAGAACGTACTTAAAGACGGAAAAACATTTGTAGACTGTATCCCTAAAAGAGAGCCTGCTAAAATTCTGGCAGATTACATTGCACTGAAAAAGGCCAATACCAGCTTCAGTACGCTGAATTTTGTTAAAGAGAACTTTATCCTCCCTGATACCGCTACGACTGCTGTCATCACAGCCAACAAACCAGTTGCAGCACATATTAATGAACTATGGGAAGCACTGCGCCGTAAACCGGCAGCAAAAATTGCGAACAGCTCCCTGCTTGATCTGCCGTCTCCTTATATTGTACCAGGCGGACGCTTCAGAGAGGTTTATTATTGGGACAGTTATTTCACTATGCTGGGTTTACAGGTTTCGGGAGAAAATGAAACCATTGAGAATATGATCAAAAACTTCGCCTACCTGATAGATCAGAACGGACATATTCCAAATGGAAACAGAAATTATTACCTCAGCAGATCACAACCTCCGTTTTTCTCCCTGATGATTGGCCTGCTTGCCAAAATTAAGGGAGAAGCTATATACAGCACTTATTTACCTGTTCTGGAAAAAGAATATGCATACTGGATGGATCAGTCAGCACCAACCAGACATGTAGTGGTCATGCCTGACGGCAGCAAGTTAAACCGCTATTATGACCAGTTAAATACACCCAGACAAGAATCTTATAAAGAAGATGTACTAATCGGCAGACAGGCAGCACAAAATAACCCCGAAGTGTATCGTGATATCAGATCTGCAGCAGAAAGCGGATGGGATTTCAGCAGCAGATGGCTCGCAGACGGCATGCAGTTAAAAACCATTCAAACCACACAAATAGTCCCTGTGGATTTAAATTGTTTACTCTATAACCTGGAAGTTACCCTGCAGCAATGTTATGCTCTTCAAAAGGATACAGCCAAAGAAAAACAGTTCCGCGCCCTGGCTTTAAAAAGAAAAACCAGTATGCAAAAATATTTCTGGTCTCCGCAGCAATCCTGGTTCACGGATTACAATATCAAAACAAAAAAACAGGCTCCGGTACTAAGTCTGGCAGGCATGTATCCGCTGTTTTTCAATCTTGCAGATCTCAGACAGGCTAAACTGGCCAAAAACATATTACAGCAAAAATTCCTTAAACCAGGCGGATTGGTTTCTACACCACTGAACACGCATCAGCAGTGGGATGCGCCTAACGGATGGGCCCCTTTGCAATGGATAGCCATTAACGGACTGGGTAATTATGGTTTCCATGACCTGGAAAAAGATATTTCTGTACGCTGGATCGATTTAAACACCAACGTTTACAAAAGAACAGGCAAATTAATGGAGAAATATAATGTTGTTGATCTTCAACTGAAGGCCGGAGGTGGAGAATACGCCTCTCAGGACGGGTTCGGATGGACAAATGGCGTATTACTTTCACTGATGAAGAAATACGGTTATACGCTGTAAAAAAAGAAAACCATTTATAAAAGGCTTTGTTTTAATAGGCAAACAACCTTTATTATGGAACAACCAGCTGAAATGAACACACTTAGCCAGATTTTAGAAAAACTAAGGCAAAAAGGGCTAGATAACGAAATAAAGATGACGGATCATGGTAAGATGCAAGGGGTCGGTCTGCACAAAATCTATAACCCGGAGGATCTGACTATTATAAAAACTTATCGTTTTGAAGGTGATTCAGATCCGGGAGATAATTCTGTCCTTTATTTACTGGAAGATAAAGAAGGTCAGATCGGTTATATTATAGATGCCTATGGAATGTACAGTTCTCAGGAAGGAACGGGGTTTGATGATTTTCTGAAAAAAATCCCTACTGCTGACAGAGATCTGCAGGAATTATTTAAATAAACAACTGATCTGCACAAAGGAAAAAAGAATGGACTTCCCTTTGTGCAGATTATTTCCCTAATTCCGGAGGCAGTTCTTTCATCTCTTCACTGCCTGGAAACAGGATCACCTCATTGATGCATAGCCGGGCTGAAATACACAGTTACTTATCTGTAAAGGAGCTTTCAGGAAAGGTTTAATGCTGCACCATTTCAAACGTTTGCGTAGAAATTCGGGCCTAAAACGGATCCCTTTTCAGGTCTTTCGGGATTAAAATGAATACCTTCATGTCAGGCAAATCAACCTAACCTAAGGTCATGTTCAAATTAATCAAACCAAACTTTTTATCAAAAGCAGTCTTCGGGATCGCTTTATTTTTAAGTACTGCCGGTACGGGTAGTCAGGCACAGCAATTAAAATATGTATCCGGCAATAGTACCTGGGATGCAGATTCACTGGGAAATCATCGTGCTGTAGTTCAGGTTCCGGTCTCAGGCCCGGTAGCCAGAGCAGTGATTGAATGGCGCAGAAAAGATAATCCGGCAAACAAAGAAATCATCGTGATAGATGCCCGTTCAAACCAGCGGATCTTAAACGTGAAAACAGAATCACTTTCAAGAGAAACCGGAACAATATATTTTGAGCCGGTTTCAGGTGCAGGCACTTATTATATTTACTATCTGCCTTTCCATGTTCAGCCCGGATCAAATTACCCCACAGCAATTTACAAAAAGCCTAATGATCGCACCGCTGTAGCGTGGACTAATAAAATAACCAGTAAACCCATCACAGCTAAAATTGATTATCTGGAATCTTTTAACCAGTTAAACAGCTTTTATCCGATGGAGGTTATCGCCACTGCAAAAGAAGTAAATGCATTAATTTCAAAAAACAAAGATCAGCCTTACCTGATTTTCCCGGAAGACAGACTCCATCCTGTAAAAATGGAGAAAGACCTCCCTTTACGCTGGATTCTGAAAGGAACAGGCAAAACTTTTACAGATACTGCAGATCGTGGTGAAAATTTCAGTTTTCAGCTGGGATTATTTGCTGCCTCAAAGGATCTGCATAATGTGAAATTGAAATTCACTGATTTAAAAAGCTCTGCGGGTGATGTCATCCCTGCTAAGCTCATTTCCTGCCTAAACACTGACGGCATAAACTGGGATAATAAAATACTCAGCAAACAGGTAGATATTAACAAAAATGATATTCAGTCTTTATGGTGTTTGCTGGATATCCCAAAAAATACAAATCCGGCTACTTATCGTGGAACCGTAACAGTAACGGCTAACGGAACAGCACCTGTTCCTGTACAGATCAATTTAGTGGTCAGCCAGAAAACAGCCGTTAATGGTGGTGTAAACGAGCCCTGGAAACAAACCCGCTTAACCTGGCTGAATTCTTCTTTAGGTCAGAAAAACGACTTGATCGGGCCATATATTCCTTTAAAAATCAATGGTAATACGATTAGCTTGCTGGGCCGGAAACTAATTCTCGGAAATGATGGTATGCCAGCGCAGATTGAGTCTTTCTTTACCGAAGAGATGACAGCAATCGATCAGCAGGCACGTCCTTTATTAGCTTCTCCATTTGCACTGATCGCTGAACAGACAGATGGTACAGCACTGAAATGGAAAACCGGCAAACCAACAATCCGGCAGGTTGAACCAGGCGAAGTCATATGGACAGCTACAAATACCTCTTCTAAATTGCAGATGGATATTAAAGCGAGCCTGGAATTTGATGGTTTTGTAAATTATTCTGTAAAACTGACAGCGTTAAGCGACGTTAATCTGAAAGATATCAGAATGGTCATCCCTTTCAAAAAAGAGGTAGCCGAATATATGATGGGGCTGAATCTCAAAGGAGGAAAAATACCTGCAGATTACAAATGGAAATGGGATGTAGCACACAAAAATCAGGACGGAGCCTGGATAGGTGCTGTAAATGCTGGTATACGTTTCGCTCTGAAGGATGAACATTACACGCGTCCGTTAAATACAAACTTCTATCTGGATAAACCACTCTTATTACCTTCTTCATGGGGAAATCATGATAAAGGCGGAATAGATATTCAGCAAAATGCCCTGAATACTTCTGTAACCAATTACAGCGGCGCAAGAGAAATGAAAGCCGGTGACACGCTTCACTATAATTTCAATTTAATGATTACCCCTTTCCATACACTCAATACCGGGGATCAGTGGGCAACCAGATACTATCACAAATACAACAACGTGGATACTATTAAGGCTACCGGTGCCACTGTGGTTAATATTCATCATGGAACAGCAATAAATCCCTATATCAATTACCCTTTTATTGCTCATGATGCGATGAAGAATTATATAGATTCTGCACATCACCTGGGGCTGAAAGTAAAAATCTATAACACTGTACGTGAAGTTTCAAACAGCGCATATGAACTCGCTCCGCTTAGAAGTCTGGGCCATGAGGTCTTTTCAAAGGGTAAAGGCGGAGGTTATGCCTGGCTACAGGAGCATCTGAATGCGGATTATATTGCTGCCTGGTATGTACCTGAGGTAAAAGATGCTGCAATTATCAACAGCGGTATGAGCCGCTGGCATAATTACTACGTGGAAGGAATGAGCTGGCTGGTACAAAACATCGGTATTGACGGCATCTATCTGGATGATGTAGCTTATGACAGAACAACCATGAAAAGAATCAAAAGGGTACTGACTCAAAACGGGCATCCGGGTATTATTGATCTGCATTCTGCCAATCAGTATAATAAGCGTGATGGTTTTAACAACAGTGCCAATTTATACATGGATCATTTCCCTTATTTAAACAGGCTGTGGTTTGGAGAAAACTTTGATTATGAAAACAATACACAGGATTTTTATCTGACAGAAATTTCAGGAATTCCTTTTGGATTAATGGGTGAAATGCTTGAAGGTGGTGGCAATCCATGGAGAGGAATGGTTTATGGGATGACTAACCGTATGCCATGGTCAGCGAATGCCGATCCTCGTCCAATTTGGAAAACATGGGATAATTTTGGCATCAGACAAAGCCGCATGATCGGATACTGGGTAAAAAACAATCCGGTTAAGACCACGCAGCAGGATGTGCTCGCTACTGTTTATCTAAAGGACAAAAAAGCTCTGGTAGCTATAGCAAGCTGGGCTAAGGAAGATACTAAAGTCAAACTGGTAATTGACTGGAAAGCTTTAGGAATTGATCCGAAAAAAGCTACGCTGACTGCTCCTGCAATTAAAAACTTCCAGACAGCTCAGACTATTGCGGCAAACGAAGAAATAATAGTAAAAAAAGGACAGGGATTAATGCTCATCATTGAATGATTTTCAGCGGTCATTTACTGATTATAAAACGACTTATTAAATTATTTATTTAGTCTGTATTTTTTAAAATACATAACAACCTAATTTATAGGGCTTTAACAAAATAATTAAGCTAAATATATTTCCACTTTTTTCGCCTTATGTCACCACTTAGGGAATTAATGTAGTATAACTTTGTTTTGTGTGAATCTTTATAAGATTAGAAATCGTTCTTACCAACATTAGTTTAGTATACCTCATGGCTTTAGGTGTGTTTTGCCATGAGGTATCTATGAAACGGTCTTTTTCTTTTTGCTTGCAAAACACAGTTCCACAATCTTTCTCACAGCTTTCGTAATTTCCTTTCTTCCTGATTCGGTATTGAGATCAAGACCACATAAGGTACTTGTATTTTTTTTTGTATGTAAAACGGAATAGTATATGCCGCAAATAATGATCGCTGAAACTGCCCTGAAATTGATATCTGAATCTTTAAAGTAAGGGTCAGTTAACTTCAGCAGCTCTTCTCCCATAGTCTCCCTTTTTTTACTCAGATCATTCAGAATGCTGCTTTTTTCAGAGATCTCCCAAAGAATAATCCGCTGCATTTCATCCTCATTAAAAAAGAAATCAAACTGATTTTCAAAGATCCCTGAAGCAAACTCAATCATCGTTTGTTTTTTATTTGCAGCGACAGCCGCATCACTGACTTTCTTAGAGAAAGTAACCCAGTAATCTCTTTCTATCAGGTAGGTCTCTATCAGCTGATCTACAGTACCAAAATAACGATAGATCAGTTTTTTACTGACCCCGGCTATCTTGGCAATTGCATTTACACCCAAACCCGTGTATCCTTTTGACCGGATAATTTCCCCCACTGCATCAATAAGTTTACGCTCTGTCAATTTTCTGTTTTTTGGTTCTGCTTTAAGCAAATCATTTTTCTCCGGCATAGTCTCTATCGTAGGGCATTTCTCCAAAAATAGCGTTTTATGACCTCTTTTGGTGTAATAGCCCGGCAAATTTATTTCGCCTGTTTATTTAACTGTTTACTGATCTTTTCTTCATTTTCATGGAAAAGATAATTGTGATTTTCAGCAACTATCATAGAAGGGATATCTTCGCGCTGTTTACTGAGAAAAGGGAAGGTCAAACCGATCTGCAATTTAGGCTGACACTTGCTGATTGTATCTTCAAAATGGTTATAAACCGGCGAATCCAGCAGAATCTGGTAAGCCGGTCTGAAAATCACGGTTAATTGTGTACCCCTGAATCCCCCGATTTTCAGCAGACCATCTGCAACAGCAATCTCTTCATAACTCAGCCAGGCTCCGGTAGCCAGGATGTCCAGATTTAATTCCGCAGCCTGATTAATAGAGGTATTAAGCTTTTCCATACTGAAAAACTCGGTCAGTACCAGATCATCCTCAGCGAAGATGACATATGGCTCATCTGTATGATCCCTGATAATCTGTTTGGCTACATTGTATAGTCCGTCATATTTCAGCGAGGTTATTTCTCCGGTATACACCCGGAAAGGAATAACAGACTGGTTAAGTAATGGGATCAGATCAGCCAGTCTGTCTGCAGACAGACTGGAGTTAGTTGTGGCAATATTAAACCGGCACATAACTGATCAATGTTGTGGTCACTCCTGTTGACTCATTATTCTGGAGATAAATTGCATTACCACTTTGCACCACATAAGAAGGATAAGACTTATTGGCCAAATGCTTAATGACATCCTCTTCCGTCATCCAGCCGATATACTCAACAGTGTTCGCATAAATATAAGATAGACTTACAGATCCAACGTTCTTATAACTTTTCCACATGCCAAATAGTGGTCCGGTAATTTCGCAGCCATATACATTCACCATACTGGAAGTTATACTTCTATATCCTATATCTAATTTTGAATTGCGTAATGAGTTCATAATGGTTCCTTCATACGATTTAAGGTATGAATTCTCCATCTCACGGATCACTACAGGATATACCATATCATAACGTCCAAACGCATCTATTGTACAGTTTCTTGTCAGATATAAAGCTTGTTTAGGCTCTTCTCCATTGGTTTTGTACCGGGTAACTCTATAATCAAAATTAGCTGTATTGTTAAACTCTTTATCAATTCTTCTCAATAGGGTACCTTTAGTTGAGGCCAGTATGCCGCGTTTTTGATTTTCTATACTGTATAATACCTCATCACTCTGATAGACTGTCGATTTACCTTCAAGGTAAAGTTGATTTTTACTCAAGGCCTTTAGAATTAAGGGCTCTATATCACCTGAATAAACTTCTGACCCAAAATAAATTGCCTCCCGCTCTTCATCCATAAAATGATTACCATAAATAAAAGTACTCTGAAAGTCGCTGAGCAGATATTGTTGTTCCGGTATCAGTTTACTGGTTTCAATTAACGTATTTAACTCCTCATAAGTTACCGAAATCAGCGCAGGGCCGCCGCCACCAGTCGCATTAATAACTGGATTTAAAGCCGTACCGGTGATCGTAATATTATCACCAGCAGTCAGGACAGGAATATCTGCTGTTCTGGCCAGGGTTCCGCTTAAAGCCGGTAAAAAAACCTCCGTATTTTCAGTTGTTATTGCAGCCGGGCTGATATACTGATAGAAATTATCAGCCGTAGGAAATGATAAACCCGAAGCATTAAGTTTCCCCTGAATGTCCGTATCGCCATCTGAACTGATTCTGAATTGAGCCCCAGCAAAGGATGGATCTGCCGAACCTTCTTTTGCTGCTCGTGTACCAGTAAACGACAATGTACCGTCTTCTATACCAAAAGTCAGTTTCCCTGCAAAGCCACTGACGGCCATCTTATTTTTCAGATCGAGATTAAAATCTATTCCTGTATCCGTCAACACCTTTGGAACCCTTATCTTATTGATAAATGTATTCTCTGCGGCGAATATATTCTGATCAGTCAACCCGGCTTTCTGGTTAAGTCCATGGGCTGTCTGATCCTTGATATGACTGTTCAACGCTTCGGCATCTGCTTTCTGATCAAAACGCAGATCGAGATTTTCAATATTACCAGACGGAATAATAGCGTCTTTATGCCAGAAAGAGTCCCAGGTATCCCAAAATTGCTGCTGAGAAGGTTTAAGACCGGTTCTAAACCAGTTCTTTATGATATTTAAAGTTTGTTTTGCCATTTCTATAATTTTATTTGTTTTGCCAGTTATCAGATAAGGTTATTTGATTGCTGAAATAATAAACATCAGACCGCACTATATGACAGTCTCTCTGTGATGACCAGGCCCGTATTGTCAATCTTCTGCAGATATAATCTACGATCACTTGCTTCAACAACAACAGAGGGTTGTTGTTGATTAGCCAGGTATTGTAATACCCGATCATTCTGTAAAGAACTATTTACCTGTCCGATTCTCGCATAGACGTAATTAAGGCTAAATCTTGTGTCTGTATAATTTCTGTCTATATAAATTAGCTCTCCCTTTATATTACATTTATAAACATTGGCTGAAATAGAATAAATTCTGCCTGTAAGCATTTGCAGATTCGAATCCCGCAATGTTCTCATGATGTCACCACTAAAAGAGTACAATACTGAATTTTCCATCTCCATGATCACCACAGGTGTAACAGTCCCGTAATCCCCTAAAGCCTCTACGGTGCAATTTGACGACAGATACAAAGCATCCTGGGGTTCTCCACCATTAGTCCGGAATTTTGTGCGTCTGTAATCGAAATTGGCAGTATTATTCAACATCATATCCGTTCTTCTCAGTATAGTACCTTTTGTCGAAGCTAATATTCCACGATATAGATTTTGTGTAGTATAAACAATCTCATCAGCCGGGAAATTAGCTGAACGGACTACTGCATGAATTTTAGCAGGAGTGATGGCCAAAACGATCAGCGGTTCTACCGGACCAGAATAAACTTCTGATCCGTAATATAAAGACTCACTAGGAATCGGGTTATCTGCTATCTTGTGTTCTGCATAAACAAAAGTGCTCTGAAAATCTGATATACAATATTCTTTACCTGGCACAAGGCTTTCAGTGTGGATCAGTGCATTTAATTCCTCATAAGTGACCTCAGTAATAAAATTTCCGCTGCTCTCTGTAAGATTCCCGCCTCCTACCGTGGCATTAATGACTGGTTTTAAAAGTGTACCGGTAATGGTAATATTATTACCGGCACTGATGGCCGGTATATCTTCTTTTCTGGCCAGTATACCACTTAATTGAGGCAAAGACAACTCAGTATCTTCAGTTGTAACTACTGCTGCCGGCTGAATATGCTGCTCAAAACCATCATTTGCACTTAATGATATCACTGAGGCATTCAGCAACCCGGATACATCCAGATCACCAGACGGCTTTATGCTGAACTTAGCTCCCGAAAAGATTTCACGTGACACCCCCCCTGAATCACGTGATACAGAAGAATACGATAAGGTACCGTCTTCAGTATCAAAAAACAGTTCGCCGGAAAAGCCTTTAACTACTTCATTGTTATCCCGATCCGGATTCAACTCCAGGCCAGCATCGGTTAGCAGACCAGGTATACGAACCTGTTTAACAAATGTATTCTCTTTCAGGAAAGTATTCCGGTCCGCAAGACCGGCTTTCTGATCCAGCTCATGTGTATTAAGATCACTGATATGCCTGGCAAAGTTATCGTTGTCAGCTTTTTCACCAAAACGGATATCCAGATTTTCTATGTTTGCCGCAGGGATAACCTCGTCCTTATGCCAGAAAGAATCAAAAGTATCCCGGAATTGTTGTTGCAGTGGCTTAAATCCGGTATTAAACCAGTCTTTTATAGTATTTAGAGTTTGTTTCGCCATTTTTATAATTTCATGATTACGTTTTTATTCAACCGCAGCTGTATCCGTAGTTATAGAAAATCCTTTCGCAATCAGCCTTTCTTTTGCAGCTAAACCAGCTCCTGTTGGTACAGCCGGAGGATTTTGATTGTTCAACTCAACGCTCAGAGAGGTAAACTCAAGCTTATCTAAATCAATCAGAATATTATTCACCTCCTCTACTGAGAATTTATTGCCTTTCAGATTCAATTGCTTAAGTCTCTGAGATAAAAATACCAAAGGTGTAAATGAAGCCAGGTTACTCTTTTCAATTGCAATAAAAGATAGATTTAAACAATTTTTAAAACGGTCCGGATTAAATGAAGTTATTTTAGAGGTATCCATTGAAAACCGTGTTAACGATGAAGGCAGGCTAATTGTCGAATTCACTTCGCTCAAATTATCATTCAGGTTAAAGTCAATAGATCTAAGATTGACGCAGTTCTTAAACATATCCAGATTGATATTCTTCAACTGCTTATTCATACTTATAACGATATTATCCAAACTAGCTGGTAATCCAACGTTGAAATCAATTTTATTCAGGGCAGTGGCTAAAATCTGTATCGCTAAATACGAAGAAATATGATCGTTAAAAATATCCAGATCAATGCCGGTTACGATATCATTATTTTTACCATCTTCTCCATTAGAAAGAGCAAACACCTGTAGCCTGGATGGCATTTTAGTATTAAAATAACCCAAATTACCTTTCGACACTGTAAAAAGAGGCAAGTCCTTCAGTCTCGATATATTTTCAGTTTTAGTGACACAACTATCACTTATATAAACCGAATTAACCATTGAATAATCGGAAAAAAACAATTTTATTTTATACGTCCCTGCTTTTTTATAGGTGTGTTTAATCGCTGCAGTAATTCCGTTGGATTTTTGGGAATCCCCATCACCGTAATCTATAAAAAAATCAATAGGCCGACCACTACTACTATAAATCACACTACCATCACTCATGGTATAATTATCTCTGATAACGGTCAAAGTAATGATAATTGGAGAAGCCATATTAACCGAAGCTGCGGCTACGGCATAGTTCCCTAAAAATTCAGGCATTCTATAAAAATCACCGTCTCCCAGTCCTCCTTCTAATGCATCATAGTTAGTTGTATAAACCGGAAGATTATTTAATCCAACGATTCCCTTATCCAGCGTTTGCCAGGTCTTATCGCCCCGAAAGTACTGCGCAGTGGTACCAGGAGCAATGATGTTCTCTTTACTGTTTATAGTTGCGGCCAAATCTTTAAGACCAGCGATATCTGTGTCCTGAGTCGTGTTTTTCAGATTGATTACCTCAAGCTGATCCAGTATCTCTGTATCATCAAAGTTGTATAGCCTGTCTAATTTTTGTTTATCCTGAGCGGTATAATCATTGGATGACAGGCCCTTGCCAGGCTCTTTGTCTACCTTATTACTCCCATGAGCAATAGCATCGGCCAAATGGCCTGAGAAAGCTTCCTGATCAGCTTTCTCATCGAAACGCCTGTCCAGATTTTCAATGCTTGCAGTGGGAATCATCTCATCCTTATGCAAAAAAGAATCCCAGGTATCCCAGAATTGCTGCTGAGAAGGTTTTAAACCGGTCTTAAACCAGTTTTTTATTGTATTTAAAGCTTGTTTCGCCATTTTGTTTTAATTAAAATTATGGTGGTGGACTGGATTTTAGCAGATACTTAAAGCTTGTTTCGCCATGTTATCCTCCTACGTATTCGATAAACATCACAATACGGTAAGGATTAAGATGGTCAATCTGAGCCCCTGTTCCCGGCCAGCCAATGTGATTTAAAATATCTGGCTCTTTCCCTGAATCTCTATCATCTGTGTTTTTTGAAGTAACATTCTCACCCCAGTATGACTGACGCTGAAGCCCTGCCCTGTCATTCGATAATATTGGTAGTTGTGATTCATTTAAACTATGTGATGCAGCTCCTCCATTTTGCCCGACACTACTAAATCTATAGTCATCAGGATTCCAGCCCATAGGTAATCTTCCACGCCATTCGGCTACTTCTGCCCAGCCCAAAGGGATCTGATTGAATGGCTTTTTAAATAAGACCATACCTCCGCCACCAGAAAAAGGAGCTGCTATCTTTTTAAGGGTATCGACCTCATTTCTCAATGCTGCCAGATCTACAGAAAGTGCTTTTTTCGCAATCTCCGCACCTACGGTCTGCAAATCCATCAGCCTGGGCAGCGTGCCCCAATTGATCGCACCTGTACCAGTTCCAAATTGTGCATAACGGGTAAAGAAAACATCTTTGGTCTGTCCGTTTTCAAAAGGACGTTGCTGTTTATCTTCCCTGATCACAATGTTGGTTTGTACCAGCCCACCTCTAAAGGGTAATAACTCCCCATTTAAAACAACATAACCGTCTGTAACTGTACTTCCTGAAACCGTACAACCAGACAAAATATAATTGCTGCCACCTAAAGCAGTAACAGATTGCAGGGAGGTATAACTTGCCTGCATAAAATTTAATGTATCGGTCTCTAATGGAAACCCTCCGGTTTGTTCAAAATTTATATTGTTCATATCGTTTCTATTGTATATCGTTTACTTGCTAGTTTATAAAAATCAACCAATGCATTTAACTGGTAATAATTTGCCGGGATGTTCAGCTCTGCCGGAAGCATCACTTTGAAATCAGCACCGGTATCAGCGAAACTTGTACTGGGCTGCAGAAATAACCGCTTTAAATAACGCGGCCGATTCTCTGCCCTGGTATAGATATAGGTCCGCTTGAAACGGTTACCATTATCTATATAAATACGTCTTAATTCATTATCAAACAGATCATTCAATGCCTTTCTCAGATAACAAACCTGCCCGTTATGTGCCAGTTTATACAAATTATCTTCTCTTCTGGTATACCATAGCTGGTACAGCATGGAAACTGGTGTAACCAAAGCCTGGATATAACTCACCATCAGATTCTGTCTCAGAAAAGTAGGCAGGATTAAAACCGTAAGCTTCTTAAAGTCTATTTTGTACCACATAATTAATTTTGCTAAAGTCTTTGATTTCGAAATATCCCGACAGCGGAGTATGACGCACAATAATTTCCTTTGGTGTACCGTAATTACCCGGAGCCCCGTCTACCCAGCTGCTTTGCGCACTGAGAATATGAGGGATCTTTACACCTGGTACCAATTGCAACTTGTCTACCAGCGAAGCCAGAATCAGCTCTCCATTGAAAGGCATCTCTCTGAGGTATTGCCTAATCGCTTCTTCAACTGGTTTTCCACCATTCAGAATACTGTTCCCCTGTGCATCCAGTAATAACGGGTCACGATAGATGTCAATGGCCAGGAAAAGCCTGTCCGGCAAGAAATTAATAACGTCTATGGATACTCCGGCATCCCTGATCTCGGAGATATACGCTTCGAAGATTAATTTTTGCGCATCTGTAATCGGCCCTAAATCCCCTGCCGTTTCTGTAGCGATTTTAACAATCAGACGACTTTCGTCTTCAGATTCAGTTACCGCAGCATATTTGATAATTTTACTGTTCTGAATCTGTTCAGGCGTCACCTTACTATTGTCATAATAATCAGCATCACGAACCAGTGGGAAACCGTACTGGAAAGCCATCGTTTTCTCTCTGTACCATCTTGCAGTATGTGGTTTTAATAATGAGATCCTGGTATCTGTCTCTTGTTTGTGCAGATCAAACAGTTTTTCGAGGGTGGAAATTGCAGCGGCAATAACAAAAGTTATCAATCGCCAGATGGCCACTCTGCTTGTACTGTTCAATACATCCAAATCGGAATCGGCTTCTTTAGCCTGTATTATTTCTGCTTGTATTTGTTCTATGCTTCTTGCCATAATTAACTTACTATAAAATCGTAACTAATTGCCCAGTAGTCTATACCCTGGGGTTTATTAACTGTTCCCTCACCCAATTTGCCAAAGCCTGTTGCCGGAACATTTTTCATACTGAGCAATACCAGTCTTTCAGATCTGTAATCAGGCAGAAAAATCAGGGTTCCGGCTATTAGATCTTCCGCCGGACCGGAGTTATTGAATACAGCCAGATCAGTAGCAAATTCAGCAGTTCCATATTCATGTATGGAAATATCCCACCACGTTTGCTGTTCATAAATTCTATACTCCTTCATATGCTCCGTTTAAGTCTATTCCATTTTCATTGATCGCTAACTCTTTAACTATAAAGCCGTCTGCTTCAAGCTGAACGCGAATATTCCTGTACAAAAAGCGGTCTATGGTACCACTTTGTGCCTGCCCGATGTCAATTCCGGCATGTGGATTTTCTTTCCATTCACCCTGTTTGCTTTTTAAGAGGTGCTCTACATGCTGTGCATCAGATTCTTCGATCAAAAAATCGCCTCTGACCACCAATGCATCATCGTCTTTTAGTAAAATGTCTTTCATCTTATTCTATTGTCAAGTTTATAGTTCCTGTTACCGGGCCACCTGAGTTAGCCAAACCACCGAGATAAGTTATCTTTACAGCCTTGATTTCGGCAATCACTGCTTGTGATATAGCTTCTGAAAGTTTATCCAAAGATGTATTTGCACTATTTTCTTCCGTTTGTTCGGCCTGAATAGCAGTTTTGATTTTCTGCTTTAATCTTTGCTGGTCTAAACTCATTTTAAAAAGGTTTTAAATCTGTTTTCTATAGCGGTAAACTGTGCTTCATTAATCAGCTTGATGGTTGGTCCCATATTGGTTGTGAACTTCATTAATTTGATTGCAGCCAGTAAATCGAGCATTAGTTTTTTTAAAGTTTCCTGCTCCTTTTGAAGCAGGAAACCTTCAGCTGTCATTTCAAGCTTTGTTTTTTCAATCTGAAAGGATGCACTGGTCAATTCTCCTGAATTAGCCAGTACAGCAGTTTCCTTATTGACAAACACCACTGAAACCAGGCTTTTTTCTTTTGGAACTAACAGAAAACCACCATGATCACTGTCTGCCTGCAAATGAACACCAAGAATCTCTGAAGAACCGTCAATGGGCTGCACTTTACAGGTCATTTTATCAAGGTCAACGGTAACTACTCTTCCAATCTTGGCATATACTTCATCCCCTGTGCGGGCAAGAGCCTGTATTATTTCTTTCATATCTATGCCTTGGTTTTGTTAATATTAATGGGTTGCCCCAACTCAATTTTCTGACGGTAACCACTGATTCCAAATCTGACCTCATTCTTTTTGATCAGATAGGTCCCGCCAGAACCTTCAGCAGGTTGTATCTCAATCATATCACAGGTATTGACCAGAGGTTCCCCAAAAGCCTCAAAACTTCCTTTAAGTCCTTCTTCTTTATAGGTATCCAGAGATTGCTGTGCGTATTTTCTAAGCTGCGGATCTGTTAACCCGTCAATCCGGATCTGAATGATATCATTACCATCTTCATCCCCTAATACCACCTTGGTTTCCACATGTTTCTCGTCAAAAGAGATCGCTACAACTTTCGCTTTGACTTCACTCTTATCCCGGTATTCAAAGGTTTCACTGATGATATTCTTTCCGGTAAGAAACTTCACTTTACTGCGATTGTCAAACGGATAGGTTAACCCGACATACAAAATGCTTTCTTCCCCAATATTGCGGAAATAGGCATTCAGCATGTATTTTTCCTTCAGCTCCTGCAGCTCTTCAGAAACTGTTGGTTTGGAAACACGGTAATTACCAATATTCAGGGTCTCATCAATGAGTTTGAACTTAAACCCAGTTCCCTTTAATAAGTGTTCTATAACCTTACTTAATGGTGCAGCGTTAAGAGCCAGTGGTTCTGGTTTTTTCTGTTTAAGGATATACATCCCATCTTCACATTTGATCTTTACTGGATTTTTGGTCTCAATGTTTTTGATCATTCCTGAAAAACGCAATTTTAAATCATCATCATAACCCAGTCTTACCGTTATTTTATCTCCTCTTTTTATTGGTAATCCGCCTTTTTTATTTCCTTCCCAGGAAATCTTTTTGGGCAACTCCAGTTCACAGGTATCAGTTAAAGTGCTTATGTCAGATTGTATGGTGCAGCTGACCAATGAATCAAATTCCCAGCTCAGTTTTTCTCCGTCAGCCTGGGTTATCGTAGTTCTACTGCACAACCTTAACATCTTTCTCCTGTTTTAATTTGATTTCATAAGGGGTATCTGAAAGCATCGTTATCGAGACTCCCTGACGATTACTGTGAGTTTCCTGGTTCAGTGAAAATTTCTGAATAACAACAGACTCAATGTTAAAGAAGTCTAAAAACTCACTATGTACTTTAAGTGAATCTTTAATATTCAGATAGCGGTTAAGCTCCTTAATCTTATCTGTCGGATATTCAGTAAAAGCCGGAGTCAGATTACTGTTCTCATAATGTGTAATACCGGCAACCATCGTAATACTGTAATCACCCTGGGTCACATACTCTTTAATTGTTCCGTTTCTGCCTTGCAGCGCTGTAGAAACGATAGTTTTCTCAAGGTTCAGGGTCATAATACATTCTTCAAAAGTGAAAGAACCCGGAATCGAATCGTGTTGTATGGCCAGAGAGGTAAGCCAGGAAACACCTTCCAGGTCATCCAGGATTTTAAAATCCGGTCCTGGCTGATCTATGACCTGAAAGGGTTTGGCAAGCCCAAAGCGGAATGCCAGGTTTTGTACCGTTCCAGCTGCCAGCTGTTTACGGTTAGGTAATTGTATTTTAAGTGGACTATCCATGTTATTGTGCTTTTACTAGTGAAAAATCTGCGACCGCAGTGAGTAAGGCATCTTTCACCATAGCGACCATGCTTTCTTTACTCATTGTAGTACCGTTTTGATTATAGATATTCAGGTTTTCGACCAGCTTGGTAATATTCAGATTCCCTACATTCTGGGTAGAAGTACCTTTATTCGGCGCTGAAGTGCTGTTCATAACCTGAGTAGCGGCTACTCCGCCAATCGGACTCATTGCAGGGAGTGCCGGTGCGACTTTAAGATTAAAGCTGGGAATCGCAAGTCCTGCATCCTTAGGAGCGTCCTTTCCGGCTCCTTTTTTCTCAGTCCCTGATTCTCCTCCTTTATTTCTTTCATTCTGACTATCCTCAAAACTTTTTCGGCCCTTCTCTTTACCTTCCTCAGCTGCAACCTTCAGATCTTTCATCCCATCAGAAGAAAAAATCTTATTCCACAGCTCTTTGATTGGTTTGATCAGTTTCATGATTTTAGCCATGATGCCATCGAATAAGTCTGTAATCCACTTCCAGATACCACTAAAGGCCTCTCTGATCGGTTTAATCAGCGTGTCGGTAATCCACTTTGCGAAACCGGAGAATGTTTTGGTAATCCAGGTCCAGATAGCCGATATAAAATTATAAATCGCAGTAAAAACAGATTTGATGACGTTCCAGATACCCAAAAATATACCGGTATATAAGTCCCAGATAAAGGTTGCCACGGGCATGATCACGGATGACCATAACCATTGTAAGCCACCACCAATGACATCCCAGGCCCATTGTGCAGCTACCATCACAGCACCAAATGCGGCAGAAAACCCATTCCACAGTAAGTCTATTGCAGGTTTAATGATCAGTTCCCATACCCTGTTAATTACAATGCCGATGTTATAAAATACGGCCTGCGCAACTTCCCAGATACTGAAGAGAATTTCGCGGAAACGCTGAGAATTATCCCATAATAATTTAACTGCCACCACAACGGCGACAATACCAGCGATAATCCATCCGATCCCCGGAATACTCATAATAGCAGTTCCTACCGCGCTTATAGCAGGGATGATATTTTTTATTCCTGAGCCGACTGTGCTGATTACTGTTCCTAAGCTGCCCATACTTTTACCAATACCATCTACCAGGCCACCTACACTGCCCATACTTTTGTTCACAGTGTCCATAACTTCACCTACGCCGCCCAGTGTATCACCTATAGTACTTGCATAACCACCGATATTGCCGACCACATTACCAATAGTCGCTGAAACACCTCCCATGTTTTCCATAGAGCCGCCCAGCTTCGTCATCAGCTCACCTACATTACCCATAGCCCCGCCCAGGTTAGAAGATAATTCCCCGATACTGCCTGATACCTGTCCCATGGTTTGCATCACGCCCCCCATGTCACTGGTTACTGTACCCATCTGACCAACAAATGTCCCGAGTTTGTCTACTGAATCGCTTACAATACCAACCATACCCTGGGCCTGATCGGGCTGTGCTCTTGCCGCATTAATTACGTCTCTGCCGGCCTGAATGGCTCCCGCAAAGCTGACTCTGAGATTTATAAATGATTCTGATGCCTTGTTCAGGTCAGACGTTAATTGTTTTAAGGAGAAAACCTTTTGAAGATCACCAATAGATTTGGTCGTTTTCTGGATCGTTTCATCAATCGTTTTTAACCCTTTTTTTATATTCTCAAAAACAGGGTCGCCATTGGTGATGAAATTAATAGGAAAAATAATGCCGCCGTCAGCCATGTTGGAATATTGTTTTGTTTAATTGATATAATTGTTATTTGTTTGCAGAACTGAATGCGGATGAAAAGCCGGGGTATCGGCTTTATACACAATACCCCTAGCCACCAAACATTACTTTGAATAATTCAGCCTGATTTTCAAGTCGCCAGCGTTCCAGCCATTGTGCCTGGGCATGTAATTTTGCCCATTCACTTAGTTGTAACCTTTCCGGATCGACACTGAAATTCGAGCGGATTAATGCATCGCCCTGCCACCTTCCGGTGTCTGTTTTGCTATTGTCAGGCCCGCCATTAAGCGAGCCTACAAGTTTTTTACGGTAACATTAAAAGAGTTCATATGCTGCGCCAGACATTCTACAGCTTTTAACTTTAAAAAGTCTCGCTGGCTCAATGCTTCATCTGAGGCAACCACACAATTATCAAATAATGCAATGGTACCTTTAATCGCATTTTTCTCTCCTACTGCACCCGTAGCTTCCAGGGTTTTGAAATCAGGCTCCTTGAAAATCGCCTGATAGGTTGTGCCGGCCTGCTTTACTTCTCCCAAAATTAAAAAGCCATGCTTTTCTTTAAGTTTCAGGATCTGAATAGCACTAAGTCCGCAAACCAGTTGTTCGGTATTTTCCATAATTAATTGCTTTTATCTACTACGTGCGAAACGATTAGTTCTAACTCTACTTCTTTACTCATATCACCTTCTTTCCAGTCAAAAGTGTTCTTTTTAAACTCGCAGTTTTTTAATACATGTGTAATTAGTGGTCCTGCTTCCGGCTGATAGTTTACGGTAATGCTAAATGGCGCAATACGGTGTAACTGACCTTTTGGAGCACCTGATTTTAAAGAAAATACAGTTCCGGCAAGCAGCGTAATAGAAGCTGTTGTTGAAATTCGGCCATAGCCGCGGCTCACCGGATTTCTGCCTGCGCCATAGATATTTTCTTTTTCCATGGCCTCTTCATACTTGATGGCTCTGATACCTGTTAAGGGTACTGCATCGATATTGACAACAATATCCGCCCATCCATACTCTCTACCGTTAATTAATGGCTCTAATGTGATTCCCATTTTTATTTATTTTTGAAGTGTTAAACCAATTTTTACTGTAATTTCTCTTAAGGTTCCTACTGGTACCAGTTTTAATACGACCTCTAATTTTGAAGTCTGCAGGATAGGCTGATCAGGGTTAATGATTACTTTATAACCACTCAGCTCACCGCTTCTTACCATCTGATCTAAAACCTCATCACAGATGGATTCTAATGCTGATGCTGTTGAAGCCTGAATTTTTCCGGTGTCCGGATCTACATATGCAGGGCCGGAAACTTTTGGTAAAAGCACCTTGTTAACTTCTCTGATCGCTTTATCAATTGTTCTGTTATTTTCGATATAAGCGAAGTCACTGGTTAAGGCTGCAGCTGTGAAACTGTCATTTAAATAAGATCCCGCAATTCCTGTATATTTTGTACCGAATATGTAGCCCTTATCATGAATTGACTGTAATTGTGACGGCGTATAATCTCTGATTTTCGAACCATCAGTCAAACCAAGTACATCCAGCTCCCTGGCCATATCTGCTGTTGCATCTGCTGGCTTCGGATAAGCAGTAGATACCAGATTTTGTTTCTCAACCCAGCCAATAGATTCCTGAACATTTGCTTTTGATACTGCGCCCAATACTGCACCGATACATGAAATATTACGCGGAGTTGTTAATGCTTTTGCCAGATAATTTCCTTTTCCGGCTGCATCCTGACCAATAACGACACTCACGCGGTCAGCATTAAGCTCATGCAGATTAACTAAAGCCGGGATATCAGCCGGAGTAGTGAATACAGATAATAAAATACTTAATGGAATATTCTGATTACCTAATTCTTTTGCGATTGCCTGCAAAGCCGGCACTGCAGTGATCAGCGAGCTTGCTGGCATAACCAGGTCACAGACTGCAATCTGTCTGATATTACCTTCGGCAAAGTTCTGCAGATTTTTAACCTCTGTAAACTGAGAATCCGATCCGGCAATACCCTTGATATAAAGTTTTGCGCCTTCATTGATCCTGAAAAACTCCTGAACATGGTAAACCAGCACGGGGTTTGTTACAGATAAATTATCTACTTCGTTTGCAGATAGTACTAATCTTTTTGGGGTATCAGCTTCGCCATAAACTATAAGTCCGCTAATGTGGTCGTTACCTGAAAGCTGTCTTGCAAGTCCGCCATTTTCTCTGATGAATTTTACACCGTTCATTGATTTGTTTTTGTTATTTTTTGAATTGTTTTGTTATTTAACTCTTGAGCGTAATCCTGAGCAGCAGACTCCAGATAGAATGGACTGCCATCACTGGTCAGGTAATACACATCCACAACCGGATGTGGAACAAATACTGTATTTGTCTCTTTTTGCGCTTTAAGCACGGGTGTTCCTTTGTTTCTTTTTGCCATGTTGACGGGTTAATTATTGTTTAAAATTGTACTAAGTTGTAAGACAAGCCGAGCCCCAGCGCAGGTATAAACTGCCCTTGAACAGGGTTATAGTAATAGCCGGCTGTTAAGCTCAGCCCAAGACGGGAGGCTTTAGGTGCTGCAATTGTCAGCGTCTGCATACCATTGATAGTAATTCGTTTATCCGGACTCAGGATATCGGTATACTGCACATAGGGAGAAAACCAGTTCTTCCGTTTTTGATAATCTTGCCGCAATAGCTTGATCTGGTAATTAATATCAAATGTCCCACCCAGCGTATCCAGACTGAAACCCGCTGTTAAATATTCATCCTGATAGCTATATCGCTTCTTTTGTAAACTGTCAATAATACCTGTTGCTCTGAGTGCTGTAATTTTCAAACTGGCATTGATTAAGGAAGCCTGCTGCAATTTTTTGGTCTTATCGAGATTGTCCAGCCGCAGACTGTCCAGAACAGACTTGCTTATTGGCAACCTGGTAATATCTCCATCGCCGATAATATCAGCCTTCCTTTCAAGGGTAACCTTCGTGTAACCTTTTTCATCAACAGCGCTTGCCAGTATCTTTGCCGCTGTTTTTGCTTCATCAATTAATGCAGGTGGTCTTACCTCTTTCTGCAGTGCCAATGATGAGGGTGGAGCGAGTCTGTATAGTTTAAAACCAAGCCAGGCGATCAGGAAAACTGCAATGATTAGTGCCAGTTGTAAGCCTTTTGTTTTCATCAGATTAAATTTGTTTTTGAGGGTTTCATCAGCATAATTTTTATTTGTATATTCTTTTATCCGGGATTTACAGGCATAGCTTATCTGTACTTACTGATAGCTGTACTGTCTACTGTTTTTTGTATCTGCAGATTGGCTGACCGCTCTATCAGGTAGGCTTTAAAAACCTCATCTTTCTCTCTTCGCTCTGCTTTAACCATGTCTTCAAGCTGTTCTATCTTTTTTGCACAATCCTCTTTTGCGGTATTTGCATCAAACCGCTCAGTTACAATCACACTGACCAAAACCAGTGTAATTACATAAAGTGCATAGGCAAAGGGGGTTTGTGCAATCTCCTTTAAAGAGATTTTCTCTAAGCTTTCTTGTATATTTTCCAATGGCTATGTAATTTTTAGGCTTCATTTTCTGAAAATGCTCCGCTATCATTTAATCTTATTTTTTTAACAGTTTCAGGTTTATTTTTGAAGGCAGCTCTTCTGCAGGCTACCAATCTGGTTTTGTCAATCCAGGCCAGGCCAACGGCATTGCTCTGGTTACCGCCATAAACCAGATAAGCTTTTTCATTTTCACCACAGTAGAACCCGACATGGCCGCCGCCAGGACGTTTAAATACCAGAATATCATTAAAAGCTTCTTTTCCTTTTTCCACTTCAACTCCCCAGTCTGACCATTCCAGTGCAGCCAGCAGTTTACTTCCAACTGTTTGATATCCGGCCCTCAACACACAAATCCCAACAAAAAGTCCGCACCATGGAATGTCATCATTTGTATACCAGCCCGAAACGCCGGTTTCTTTAGCCCATTTCAAAATATTGGGGTTACTGTCTTTTCCGGGAATCTCCAGTAAGCCATAGTGCTTACGGGCCTCCACCCATATCCGTGGAGATTTGAAACTGTCCAGCCATTTAAATTTTTGTGGTAATTCGCTCATCTCTCTTTAATTTATTTTTTCATAATCTGGTTAGGGTTATGCGGGTGGCACTAAGCCTCCCCGCCATTTTTCACCTGTTTATTTAACCCTGTTAAAAGGAGTCCGTTAAGGTCTCCTGCATTTCGAAGGAGACTATCAGTATTGCAAATGATAGCCGTAAAACATTGGTCTGAATACACGAATGTTTCTGATTCATCTGTCTGTTACAGCCGAATTTTTCAGGCTTAAAAACCTGGACTGAATTTGCGCTGCATCTGATATTTTGTCGTCCTTACAATGACAAAGGTGTAGCATTTTTCAGGGCTAAAAAAATTGGTAATCAGGCATTGTAATTCTCATAACATTTTTTGTATCAGTCAGATACAACGATTGATCACCACTTTTTTTTAACCTTATTTTTCATAGAGATTTGTCCTTATAAAGCATTTGATATGAACGATTTGATCTTAAAAAACAAGAAAAAAGACCAGGCAGAAAGTCTGGCTAAAAACGGAATTCTGAAAGGAAAGAAGGGCCCTGGAAACAGTGCCCGGCAGCGTAGAAATGAAGAGGAAGACGGCTACGATCCGGAGGTTTTCGATTTGCTGAAAGCAGAAGAAGAAACGGGCTCTCTGAGTGAGGCCAGACGTTACTTTGAAAACGATAGAGTAAAGGTGAAAGAATCACGCTTCACAGAAGAGAACACTTTACTGGAAGAAGGTTTCGACGATTGGTAAGCCATAACTGTCGATTGGGACAGTATTTCTCTGTTTACAAAAAAAGCCTGTTTTACAGCCTTGGGAAGGGTGAATGTAAAACAGGCGCCGGGAGGTGATTATAAAATGCAGGTTTTAACTGGCATAATTGCCTTCACCTTTTAAAATTGCTCTGACAGTACGGGGACTAATATAAAATTTAGCCGCAGTTTTTTCTTCCAGTGCGTCCAGACGCCATTCGGGTTTCTGTTTTACAAGCTCATCAAAGTAATCTTTAACAGCTTGATTTCTCGATATAAATTGTTGTTTTGCCATCAGTATAATTTTTTAAGAGCGCTCCTGAGAGCTTGAAATTTGTTTATTAATATTTATGGGTTTATAAACTCGAGAAATTCAATTCCAGACGATCCCACTTACCGGCATCGTTTTTCAACTTGAAATCATAAGCAAACCCTTTTAGCGTAATGCTATAACTTTCTTTCAAAAGACGCAGCCCTTCAGTCCACCTGACATCATCGAACTTATCTTCATGCTGCATCAGATTAAAGACTCTGGCATATTCAAGATCTCCATTCTGATTGCGTTCCAGGAAACTTAAGAGTATCTCAAATAGTTTTACATCTCTCTTTTTTACCGTATCACACAAAAAATCCTTGATCAGACCAATTGCTTTAACCGCACGTTCATCCCAGACAGGATCGGTATCCCTCCTTCTGGTTACTCGCTTATTACCTGTCTTATTCGTTAAACTGAATCCACCTTTGCTGGTAGCTGGAATTAACCCATAATCTGCTGTTTTCTGGGCCTGGGCAGCCATTACCTGGTGTACTCTGGATTTAAACAGGCGTATCATAAAGTGCAGTTTTGCAGCCTCATCCAGCAGGGATGAAATGTCAGTATCCCGTGCAATTTCATAATCCATTCTGGCCCTGGCTCTCCTGTTTTTTTCTTGTTTTTTACGATCAGCGAGTAAGCCTTCCAACTGATTGATACTTAATTCGGTTGCGTTAATTCTCATCATTTCCATATTATTTTCTTTTAGTAATTTTTAAGTGATTGGCATCATACACATAGAATTGCTCCTGTGTATCAAAACGTTTGATCTTCAGACCGAAACCTGTATCGGTGTTTTCTCCACCTATTACCTGTCCTATTGCACAGAAATGCGGATGGTATTCGTTGATTACTTTTACTTCACTTCCTGCGTAGTAGGCTACCAGATTGTCCATTGAGTTATTCATAGTTTAGGGTTTAATAATTTACATTTCAGCTGGGTTAACCTGTTTACATATTGAGTGCGAATATTAATTACTTACTCAATCTGTGATCAAAACAACTAATACCTTCATCTTTTTGTGGACAAATTTTCTCATTTGATTGCCATTCTATCAAATTAACTGTATCGAGTATTGCAATATAATTTTACAATAGTTCGTTTATAGTCTGATAGTTGCATTTATTCCTTTTTTATTTACCTTTGTAAAAGATGTAGGCCATTTGTTTAGGTAAAACAAACATACACACAGTATGTGTTTAATTGCAAATAAATATTCACAATATGAAGGAAGCTTCAGGTAAATCACAGATCCTTAGCCAAATAAAATCTCACTATAACTTTAAAAACGACGCAGAGTTTGCACGTTACTTAGATATAAAACCTAACACTTTGTCTAACTGGCATAGTAGAAACACCATCGACTACGAGTTGATAGTCACAAAATGTGTCGACATTGATGCAAACTGGTTGTTAACTGGACAGGGCGAGATGCTGAAAAGTGAGGGTCAGGAGGTTAGTGTCAGAAAATTAAGAACAGACTTATTAATGGATACACAAAATATTCCGCTTTATGATGTACAGGCAAGTGCAGGAGTGATTGAACTATTGGGAAAAAACAGACTTAAACAGGTTCCGATTGATTATATCCGTATTCCTAAATTGCCCAAATGTGATGGGGCATTGTACATTACGGGTGACAGCATGTATCCATTGCTGAAATCTGGCGATATCGTCATGTATAAAGAGATCAAAGACATTGCTCATAATATCATCTGGGGTGAAATGTACCTGACTTATCTGGAGCATAACGGAGATGAATTCTTTTTCACAAAATATCTGCAGAGATCTGAAAAAGAGGGGTATGTCAGGTTTGTTTCTCAGAATCAGCATCATCAGTCAATTGAATTCCCGTTACATGCAATTAAAGCGCTGGCAATGGTAAAAGCATCAATCAGAATTAATTCACAACTATAATTATTTCAACACAACAACAGTTATTTATTAACAATAATTATTCTCCATTAACACAACTACATTTAATTGATGTTTGTTTTCTATCTTTTGCATTAATAATTCAATGTTTAATTATAAATCAAAAAGAATGAAAACACTATCTATGTTTACCCTCTTGATTATTACAGCACTTTTGACCAACGCTACCCCAATCAAGAATCCAAAAGAGAGAAAAAAAAGAAACTGTAACAAGACCTGCCAGATTTAGCAAACCAATTGCCTGGGATATCATCCGTCCGGTTTGGGCGATTGGAAGATTAGTAAATGGTGCCACAGTTAAAAACGAGAATACCGGCGAAACAGCTATATCAGCAGGCAAAGGACGCGCTGTTCTGAACGCAAGCGTTGGAGATGTCATATCAGTAGTATACTTAAGCTACATAGCCAGTATCGTGGTTACGGCAGATCAGTACGAGGAAGGCAGATCTAATATCTGGCTTTTCAGATCTCCTATTCCATCGCCTTAAAATAAAGTACCTAAAATATAAAAAGCCTGTTATCATATGATAACAGGCTTTTTATATTTTATTTAATCTTGCGGACCGGACGGGACTCGAACCCGCGACCTCCGCCGTGACAGGGCGGCATTCTAACCAGCTGAACTACCGGTCCGTTTTCCCAATCCTTTTAACACGAATGTCATTTGGATGCTTTCGGGGTTGCAAATATACACTCTTTAATCAAAAACAAGTTCAAAATTCCCCTGTTTTTAAACATCCTTCATAACTCACTGAATATTAGCTGATATTTATTTACGAAGACTAACTAAACGACTTAATCAAGTGTTATTCTGACACCAGATGCATTTTATATGCACAGATTTTCATCAGTTAGCACTTCACCGTTTTCTTTTTAACAAGACCAGCCCCCTTGTCTTTTGCCTTTCTGATATAGTCAGCAGCAGCAGGAACTTTACATGCCGTTCCATTTTTATCTACGACCACAACACCTATTTTACCCGCGGCAGTGATCGCATCATCAGTCAGAGAAACCACATAGACACCTGCACAAATGACAAAGTTATTCATTGTATAACGCACACGATTTTGTGACGAGTGTATCGTTTGCTCAATCCTGATCAGCAAGCGCCTCAGAGCCTCTATATTTAGCTCATTATCGGGTTTTAATGTTATTAGATTAGCCAGGGTAGACCAACCCGCAGCAGCAACATATTCTCTGCTGTCATCTATCCATTCCATAGCAAGTTCAAAACCGTACCGCCCACCTGCAGTCACCCATGGAACAGTATATTCGCTGATATTATTGGAAACCGCTTTGCCTACCCAATCCTGTAGTTCAGCTCTTGTCATTTTTTCATCGTCAGCAATCAGACCGGCCAGATACATCGCATCTGCATTCCCTGTCGCAAATAGGTCTTTAGCCAGCTGGTAATCCACTTTAATCTTCTTCTGGATCGTTTTCAACTGCTCCACCTTAACCCCGAAAAAAGGTTCTTTAACACCATGCTTCAGCAATATATTTTTAATACTTTCACTGCCCATTGCGTACAGTTCAGCCATAATCTCGGTGACATTCATATGCATATTTGATTAAATATCTTGTTTTGGCGGATACGCTATCCCTTCTTCTTTAATCAGTCCATAACCATACTTCATGATGGTTTCAATTACGGGAATCGTTTTCATCCCTTTCGCTGTTATGCTATATTCTACTTTTGAAGGCACGACAGGATACACAGTACGTCTAATTAAGCCTTTATTCTCCAATTCACGGAGCTGACTCGCCAGCATTTTATCCGTAATATGTGGAATATCCTTTTTCAGTTCTCCATAGCGCAGAACGTTGTTTTGAAGCCGCCAAAGTATGGGCATTTTCCAGGTACCGCCTATATGTCCCAATGCAAATTCAATAGGCGTATAATAGAGTTTTTTATCGTGAAAGAATTCAGGCATCTATATAAGTATTTGTAAATGAGAATCCTTTCAAAATAGTAAGTATTTAACTTATGAGTAAGCAACCTAAAACGAACCGGATTCTTATGCAATTTGCAAAAAAACATAATAAGAAGCATTTATGAGACGAACACTTTATATACTCGCGACAGGTATATTTGGCATTGCTACGACAGAATTTAGCGTTATTGGAATCTTGCCACAAATAGCCGAAAGATTTAATATCACCATCGATAAAACCGGCTTGCTTTTAAGCTCATTTGCAATTATCATTGCAATCTTTGCTCCATTTATGATGCTTCTGGCTTCATCATTCGACAGAAAGAAGCTCATGTTACTGGTTTTGGCTGTCTTTACCATTTCAAATATCTTATCAGGCTTTTCTGTAAGCTTCAATATGCTCCTGCTTGCCAGAATGCTGCCTGCATTTTTACATCCTATATTCTGGTCCATTGCATTATCCACAGCAGCAGGCAGCGTACCCAAAGAGCAAAGCCCCGCAGCGGTAAGTATTGTCTTCGGCGGCTTTACCATAGCAAGTGTTCTGGGGGTACCACTAGCCACATTTATGACCAGTCTTTTCAATTGGCAGGCATCATTTATATTATGTGCAATTATTAACCTGATTTCTTTTTCAGCTATGCTGATCCTTCTTCCTGAATTGCCGGCAATAGAAAAACAACCACAAGGCGCACAGAGGACAATACTAAGAAAACCTGTTTTATGGATAAATCTTATTCTGGCCTGCCTGATGATTGCCGGCATGTATTCTACCTATGGATACATAGCAGTATTTTTAGAAAAGGTCACCAGGATGAATAATATAGAGATTAGCCTGATGCTGCTCATTTTTGGCTTCACGGGTATAGGAGGTAACTATTTTGCAGGCAAATTCCTGAGTAAAAATATCACTAAAACAACTTTCGCCTTTATAATTGCTTTATCTCTTATTCATATTTTACTCTATTTTGAAGGCAGCCAATTTGCTCCAATGATAATTGTAACGGGACTATGGGGATTCATCCATACAGCGGGCTTTTTAATTAGCAATGTGAACGTAACCTCGGCAGCATCGGAGGCACCGGAATTTGTGAATAGCATATTTACCTCCTGCGGGAATCTGGCTGTGACTTTAGGCACAGCGATCGGAGGATTATGTATCGCTCACTTCCACATCCGCATTGTGATATGGTCAAGCGTCATCTTATTGGTATTATCTGCAATCGTATTAGTGATTAAACAATATACGAAATTCTCGACCTGACAGAAAAAAAACACCAGAAATCAGGAGCGCTGTAAAGCAAAAAAGCCTGTTATCATATGATAACAGGCTTTTTAATATTTTGTCTAATCTTGCGGACCGGACGGGACTCGAACCCGCGACCTCCGCCGTGACAGGGCGGCATTCTAACCAGCTGAACTACCGGTCCGTCTTTCCCTTTCGGGATTGCAAATATAGGAACTATAATTACAATTCAAAATTAATATTTCAATTATTTTTGGCCAAAAACCTAACTCATTAGATTACAGAGCCCTCTTTCATCTTTTCAGCATTTTCAGCGAACTGCAAGGCATCAATAAGTTCCTGTACACCCCCATCCATTACACCATTCAGGTTATAAAGGGTTAATCCGATACGGTGATCTGTTACCCTTCCCTGCGGATAATTGTAAGTTCTGATCTTAGCCGAACGGTCCCCTGTAGACACCATAGTTTTACGTCTCGAAGCAATATCTCCATTACGCTTCTGTAATTCGATATCATACAGCTTACTACGCAACATCTCCATTGCAATCTCTCTGTTACCTAATTGTGAACGCTCCTGCTGACAAACTACAACCATACCTGTTGGTCTGTGCGTCAACTGCACTTTAGTCTCTACCTTATTTACGTTCTGTCCACCAGCACCACCAGAACGTGAAGTCTGAAGATCAATATCAGCAGGGTTTAAATAGAAATCTATTTCCTCTACCTCTGGTAATACAGCTACAGAAGCTGCAGAAGTATGTACTCTTCCCTGAGTTTCTGTATCAGGTACACGCTGTACACGATGTACACCAGACTCATATTTTAACTGTCCGTATACATCTTCACCGCTAACTTTCATGATTACCTCTTTATAGCCGCCGGCTGTACCTTCAGTAACATCCACAACCTCTACTTTCCAGCGCTTCTGCTCAAAGAAACGGGTATACATTCTATATAAATCACCAGCAAACAAAGCTGCTTCATCACCCCCTGTACCACCTCTGATCTCAAATACCGCATTTTTTGAATCCTCAGGATCTACCGGAATCAACATCAGACGAACTCTTTCTTCAATTTCCTCCTGTTGTTTTAATAGCAGATCCAGTTCTTCTTTAGCCATTTCACGCATTTCGGCATCCTTCTCAGTAACAAGGATTTCTTTATTTGCATCGATGTTACTCATTACATTCTTGTAAACATGATACTCATTTACAATCTTGCTAAGGTCTTTATATTCTTTATTTAACTGGGCAAAACGTTTCATATCCTGCATAGTATCAGGATTGGTCAGTTGCTCTTCAACATCTTCCCAGCGAATTTTTATAGCTTCTAATTTCTCTAACATAATCTTTTTATTCAACTAATAAATAACCACTCCTACCCATTAAACAACGATATGAGACCAACTTCCGATGTGAATTACCAGAAATTGCCGTGTTAGAATGGTGTAAGAAGCAATTGATATTTATAGGATTACAAAAATAAGGTTTTTCATTGAAATATGTTATTGTTTTCAACTCAGAATTAATCTCCGGCCTTTTCAAAGTACTTCAAACTCAACTCCTCTCCGTCAAAAACAGCATAAGAATTATATCCAAACCACTCCCCTATATTGTAATACTTACTATTGCTCCCCAGATCGACGATCATAGGCAAATGACGATGTCCGTAAATAAAGTAATCATAATGCTGTTTTTTCAGCACATCCCGGGAATAAACAGCCAGCCATTCATTTTCATCACCCAGAAAAAATTCTTCTACCGAACTGCTGGCCATACGGCTATGACCAGACCAGCCATTTGCAATGCCCAGGCCAATCCTTGGCGGGAGAATAGAAAACAACCACCTGCAGACAGGATTTCTAAAAATCTTTCTCAGTATCCTGTAATTCGCATCCCCGGGCCCCAATCCATCTCCGTGATGCAAATAAAAACTCTTTCCCCCTCTATGGATAACCAGCTCATCGCTGATAATCTGGATCCCCATTTCTTTGGTGAAATAATCATCTACCCACATATCGTGGTTTCCCTTAAAAAAATAGATTTTTGTACCAGCATCGGACATTGAGGCCAGCTTACCAAGTAAACGGATATATCCTTTGGGAACTACGGTTTTATACTCAAACCAGAAATCAAAAATATCTCCCATCAAAAATAACTCAGCACAAGTTGGTTCGATAGAGGTAAGCCAGCGGACAATACGGTCTTCGCGAAGACGACTTGCCGCGTGATTTGGTGACCCTAAATGAAAATCAGAGGCAAAATATATGTTCTTTTTCATCAATATTCAAAGATAGTCAACCATTTTATCATTCATGTTCAAAAATATTTTTTACCTGTAATCGGCCTTAAGCATATGAAAAAATGAATACTTACCCCACTAGATTGGTCAACTTTGTCAAATCAGCCTCAATTTTAAACCAAATGCATACAATTGAGAATCATTACAAATGAATTTCGTAAATTCGCAACAAATTTAAATACATGATTTCTACAGATATAGCCATCATTGGCGCCGGACCCGTAGGTTTGTTTGCTATTTTCGAAGCAGGTTTGCTTAAAATGCGTTGTCATTTAATTGATTACTTACCTCAGGTTGGAGGTCAGCTTTCTGAAATTTATCCTAAAAAACCGATATATGATATCCCTGGTTATCCGAGCGTACTTGCTCAGGAATTAGTTGATAACCTGGTAGAACAGGCCAAGCCTTTTCACCCTGGTTACACCCTGGGTGAACGTATTGAAGGATTGGAAAAACGCGGAGAAGGCGATTTTGTTCTGACCACTAATATGGGAACTAAAATAGAAGCCAAAGTAGTTGTAATTGCTGGTGGATTAGGTTGTTTTGAACCTCGTAAACCTGCTGTTGCCGGATTGGAACAATTTGAGAACGGACGCGGTGTTAACTATATGATTTTAGATCCTGAGCAATACAGGGGACAAAAAATGGTAATTGCCGGTGGTGGTGACTCAGCATTAGACTGGACTATATTTCTGGCTGACATTGTAGAAGAATTAACACTGGTTCACCGCAGTGAAAGCTTCCGTGGTGCACCGGATTCAGTAAACAAAGTAATGGAACTGGCTGAAAGCGGAAAAATTAATCTGGTACTAAACAGTAATCTGAACTCTGTATCAGGACATGGTAAACTGGAAAATGTGGAACTGGTTCATAACCGCAGTCTTGAAAAAACAATTATTCCTGCTGATCACCTGATTCCTCTTTTTGGTTTAAGTCCGAAATTAGGCCCTATTGAACAATGGAATCTGAATATCCACAAAAGTGCAATTGAAGTAAATACAGATGATTATTCTACGAATATTCCTGGTATTTACGCAATCGGCGATATCAATACTTATACAAATAAATTAAAGTTAATCCTTTGTGGATTCCATGAAGCTGCATTAATGAGTCACAGTGCTTACCAGTACATGAACCCTGGTATTAAATACACTATGAAATATACTACAGTTAACGGAGTAGCAGAATTTTAAATAATGGAAGAAAATAATATTACCGTACACGTTCAGAATCCTGATGGTACTTTGACTTCACTTGAAGCCCCGGTAGATATGGGCTTAAGTTTAATGGAATATCTTAAAGCCTGTGAGTATGACATTTTAGCTACCTGCGGAGGTATGGCTTTATGTGCAACCTGCTGCGTAGATGTTTTAGAAGGAGAAGAAAAGCTAAAGGAAATGACAGATGACGAATATGCTATGCTGGACACCCTGCCTGATCTTTTACCTAATTCAAGATTAGCCTGCCAGTTACAGTTAAGTCATGACATGGACGGACTTGTAGTTAAATTACACGGGGTTGAATAATTAATTACTATCTGTTACTCCTGTTACTATTTTAGCAGGATCACCTATAGTTTTATAAGCACCCTCACCTTTCAATATTGCAAGCATTTTAGAGGAGTTACCCAGCAGTGATTTTGCTGCTTCCAACTCTTTATCATACTGGAATGCTTGCATTATTTTACCCTTCTCAAAATAATATCTGCTTACAATCTGTGTTTCCAGTATTCTTTTAATCTCAGCTTTATGCTGAAGCACCTCTGTTTTTTTTGCAACCAGCATCTTGGCTTTTAAATCTTCCAGATCTTTTTTGACTGCAGTCAGTTTCTGTTCTTTTTCGGCTTCAGCTCTGAGATCAGATAACAATCGCTCGGTAGCAGAAACATAAGAATAATCTTTATCATCCAGTGAACTTGCAAATGCAGCATATTCCTCATCTGACAGCTGGAAATCCGTCGCCGGACTGATGGCAGCATGCTTCCTTTTGTAAGCGTTGGCAAAGTCAAAAAACATACTTTTACTAATCAGAGATATCGTAATCGGGCTTAGTTTTGTAGCTCCAACTTCTACATCAGGATAAACTCCGCTCCCGTTATACACACTTCTTCCAGTCCTGGTTTTATATTTGGCGATCAATGAATCCGCTATTTTTATATTCTTTCCTTCTGCATTTTTATGCGCATAATCAACAGCTTGTATACATCTGCCGGATGGGGTGAAGTATTTAGCAACAGTAACTTTAACAAGACTGTTATATGGTAAATTAAACGTCTGCTGCACCAGCCCTTTACCATAACTGCGCTGCCCAATAATAACGCCCCGATCCAGATCCTGCAATGCTCCTGCAACAATTTCGGAGGCCGATGCCGAAGAACCGTTAATAATAACTGCCAAAGGAAGGTCAGGTAATAATGGAAGATTATTGGTTTTATAACTAACTGTCTTTTCAGGATTACGCCCCTTTTGAGTAACAACAACCAAATCTTTATTTACAAAGAGATTAACAATTTTTACAGCTTCCTGCAAAATCCCACCACCGTTATATCTAAGATCAAGAATTAGCCCCTTAGGGTGCTGTTTATTCAGCTCAACAGCAGCATCCTGTACTTCCTGTGCAGAATTTTCAAGAAACTTATCCAAACGGATATAGGCAATATCACCTACCATACCCGAATAGGATACATTAGGCTGCCTGATTTCATCTCTTACCAGTTGTTTCTGAATTACAGTTCCCTCTCTGACAATCAACAGGTCTACGGCAGTACCACGGGGGCCACGAAGTAAACGGCTAACTTCTGTACGGTCTTTCCCTTTTACTTCAACTCCATTGATCTTCACAATCTGATCACCAGGTTGTATCCCCAGCTTAAATGCAGGGTAACCGGAACTTACTTCATTTACAAAGAGTTTTCCTTCGATAAAAACAGTGCTCGCGCCTATTCCTCCAAACTGCGTACTTACATATTTCAGTTTATACTCTTCTACTTCAGATTCAGGAACATAAGTTGTATAAGGATCTAATGATTCCAGCATGGCATCAATGCCGGTTTTCATTAAATCTGAAGGACTGGTCTCATCTACATAATTGATATTAATCTCCTTATACAGGGAGGCAAAAATGTCCAGATTTTTAGATACAAGGAATAAATCCTCCTTAAAAGACCAGGTTAAAGACGCAAATGCAATAAGAGCAAACAGGAGCGCAAACTTATTTCGTTTCATGAGCATGCAAATTATTTAAAGAGGATGCGTTTACATGCATCTTAACTTACAACCTGTTTCCTTCAGGATCAGCAAGTGCTTTATTAATAGTAAATTCCACATATCTGGCGTCCCTGTGCAATAAAGTAGTCAACTGATTAACCAACTGATCCTCCTGACCGGGTGCAAACACTAAATTTTCTTTAGCCAGATCTCTGTATTTTCTAAGAACTTTGATTTTAACTCTTTGCGCTGTTTCAGGAGTGAATGTAAAGCTTGCCATAATATATTCTTTCCCGCAAAAATATGAAAAAAAAACAGCAATAACCCAACAAAGAGCCTTCTATATAACGCATGTAAAACGGTATGTTATCAAAAAAACATCATTCCCCTTTTTTAATCGAAGACTCAAAATCTTTTTTATATTTACGTCTTCCTTAAATCCTCAAAAACTCCATACTAAAAATGGCAAGATTAAATCTTTTGGAAGAAACACGTTTCGAAAAACTCCCTGTTTCAGTATTTGACAATCCCAAGACAGCATCTCTAAACGTTGCACAGCGCATCGCTAATCTCATCAGAGAAAAACAAGAAAAGAAACAAAAGGCAGTTCTTGGCCTCGCAACAGGAGCTACGCCAATAGCTGTTTATGCAGAACTTGTCCGCTTGCACAAAGAAGAAAATCTGAGTTTCAATAATGTGATAACTTTCAATCTGGATGAATACTACCCGATGCAGCCTGATGCAGCCCAGAGTTATGTGACTTTCATGAAAGAACATCTGTTTGATCATATTGATATTCCAAAAGAGAACATCAACATTCCGGACGGGACCTTAAGTCTTGAAGCTATTCCTGCTTTCTGTCTGGATTACGAACGCAAAATAGGTGAACATGGAGGTCTGGATATTCAAATTCTCGGAATCGGACGTACCGGTCACATCGGGTTTAATGAACCGGGGTCAGCACCAAACTCAGGTACCCGTCTGGTAACCCTTGATGACCTGACCAGAAGAGATGCTGCCAGAGACTTCGGAGGAAAATCTTTTGTTCCTGCAAAAGCAATTACAATGGGTATCGGGACTATTTTCAAGGCCCGCGAAATCATATTAATGGCATGGAACCAGAAGAAAGCTTCTATTATAAAAAAAGCAGTCGAAGGAGAAATTTCAAGTGAAGTACCTGCTACTTACTTACAGCTTTCTGATCATGTGGAATTTATTCTGGATAAGGATGCAGCCTCTTTATTAACCCGTTTTGATACACCATGGCTTGTTAAAGATTGTGTATGGGAAGACAAATTAATCAGAAAAGCGGTAATATGGCTGGCCAACACACTAAAAAAACCAATATTAAAACTTACTGAGGATGATTATAATAATCACGGTATGGCGCAGTTAGCCATTGAAAGAGGGCCAGTTTATAACATCAATATCCATATATTCAACAAATTACAACATACTATAACGGGATGGCCCGGAGGCAAACCCAATGCAGACGACTCTCAGCGTCCGGAAAGAGCAGAGCCTGCTAAAAAAAGAGTGGTAATTTTTTCTCCGCACCCGGATGATGATGTAATCTCTATGGGTGGTACTTTTATCCGCCTGGTAGATCAGGAACATGATGTTCATGTAGCTTATCAGACTTCCGGAAACACTGCCGTTTGGGATGATGACGCTTTGAGGTTTGTGGAATTCAGTATTGATTTTGCAGAAAAAATGGGACTTGATCAAAAAGAGCTTGAAAATATCTACCAGAATATGCGCTCTTTTATTGCAAAAAAACTACCTAACCAGGTAGATACACCAGAAATTCAATCTGTAAAAGGACTGATCAGAAAAGGTGAAGCTATAGCAGGAGCACGTTATTGTGGCCTTGAAGATGATCATATTCATTTCATGGCATTACCATTCTACGAAACCGGGAAAAACAAGAAAAATCCGGTAACCGACCTGGATATAGAACTGACTATAGAGCTACTTCAAAAAGTTAAACCTGAGCAGATATTCGCGGCCGGAGATTTTGAAGATCCGCATGGTACTCACATCGTTTGTTTTCATATAATTCTGGAGGCGATGAACCGTCTGAGAAAAACGGAAGAATGGGCAAAAGACTGCTGGCTATGGCTTTATCGTGGGGCATGGCAGGAATTCGATACGCATGAGATTGAAATGGCTGTTCCATTAAGCCCGCAGGAGTTACTAAAAAAGAAATATGCCATTTTCAAACATCAGTCACAAAAAGACAGAGCAGTATTCCCGGGTGATGATTCAAGAGAATTCTGGGAACGTGCTGAGGACAGAAACAGAGAAACAGCGAAAGCCTACGATGATCTTGGATTAGCAGAATATGAAGCGATGGAAGCTTTTGTTCGCTGGAAATTCTAAGCATTCTTTCATTTATAAAATCTTAGCGCCTGTTTAATAAACAGTCTGAAAATATATCAATTATAGCTTCTGACCGTTTATTAAACAGGCGCTTGAGTTAAGATCAATATTTCAAAAAGATAGGGGTATAATCGAATAATGGCGTTTAAACGTTAATTACGAACAATTATCATTTAATATGTATAAAAATATAATCCCGGTAATCGGATTAACTGTGCTTACTGCAATTAGCAACCCGGTATCTGCACAGCATAAAATAATTAAACAAAAACCAACTGCCACTGTCAACACCGGAAAACCAATTCCGAATGACCCTGCGGTCAAAATCGGTAAACTGCCAAACGGTCTGACCTATTATATCAGGAAGAACATCGAACCCAAAAACAGAGCAGAGCTCTATCTGGCCAATCGCATAGGGTCATTAATGGAAAACGACGATCAGCAGGGGCTTGCGCATTTCACCGAGCATATGGCTTTCAATGGCACAAAAGATTTTCCAAAAAACGAAATCATCAATTATCTGCAGAAAGCAGGAGTACGTTTTGGCGCCGACTTAAATGCCTATACCTCATTTGATCAGACAGTTTATCAATTACCAATTCCAACAGACAGCATAGAACTTTTCAGAACAGGCTTTAAAATACTTGCCAACTGGGCGGGAAAAATCAGCATGGATGGTGAGGAAATAGACAAAGAAAGAGGTGTAATCATTGAAGAAGATCGCCAGAGTGGTAAAAATTCAGGAGAAAGAATAAGAAAACAATTGCTTCCTGTGATTCTTAAAGATTCCCGTTATGAAAATCGCATTCCGATTGGAAAAATTGACTTATTAAAAACGTTTACACATGATAAGATCAGAAATTTTTATGCAGACTGGTACAGACCAGATTTACAAGCAGTAATTGCTGTTGGCGATTTTGATGTTAATGAAGTTGAAAAGTTGATTATTGCTAACTTCTCTGACCTGAAAAATCCGGTAAAAGAAAAGGAAAGGATAAAATACGATCTTCCCGACAATACAACACCGCTTGTTAAGATAGTTACTGACGCAGAACAACAATACAATACTGCATCAATCACCTGGAAACAGCGTGGGAACATCTTAAAAACCACAGCAGACCAAAGAAAAAACATTGTATATAGCATGATTAATTCTATGCTATCTGCTCGTTTTCAGGAAATCCTTGAAAAAGGGAATGCTCCATTTCTATTTGCTCAAAGTTCATTTGGCGGTTACCAGGGGGGATTAGTTCCCGGCATCAATGCTTTTCAAACAACAGTTGGGGCCAAATCCGGCAAAGACCTTGAGCATGCTCTAACTGCCGCAATAGCGGAGAGTGAAAGAGCTGTCAGGTTTGGATTTCTCCAATCAGAACTTGATGTAGTCAAAAAAAATATTGAAGCCGGAAATGAAATTTCACTCAAGGAGAAGGACAAAACCTCTTCTGCTGCCTTTGTTGGTGAATATCTTAGTCATTTCCTGACAGGATCGGCTATAGGATCAATTGAGTTCAACTATGCCGATACCAAACAGAATTTAAAAACGATCACGTTGAAAGAAGTTAATGCACTGGCAAAAACACTGATTACCAAAAATAATCCGATAATTATTGTACAGGCTCCGGAGAAAGAAAAAGCCAATCTGCCAACTGCAACACAATTACTGGCTGTTTTTACCAATGCGGGAAAAGGTCTTAAACCATATATTGACAATACCATAAACAAACCTCTTTTAGCGCAAATACCAACTGCTGGTAAAGTAACCGGAGAAAAGAAATTTGAAGATATTGGGGTTACAGAATGGACATTAAGCAATGGGATCAAGGTATTGCTCAAACCGACTGATTTCAAAAATGATCAGATTATATTCAGTTCTTTTTCCAGAGGTGGAACTTCTCTGGCAAACCCTGCTGACTACCAGTCGGCTGATAATGCCGGAATCATATCCCAAAGCGGTCTCGGGGATCTAAACCCATCTCAGCTAAATAAATTATTAGCAGGGAATACTGGCAGCGCAAGTGCTTATCTGGATGAATTATATCAGGGTTTTGGAGGAAGTTCTTCGCCTAAAGATTTAGAGAATGCACTACAAATGGTGGTCGCTTCAGCTCTCCACCCCCGTAAAGACACAGAAATTTTCAACAAATGGATTAGCGATGCCAAAGTAAGTCTGGAGAATAAAAATGCTGATCCCGAAAGTGTATTTGCAGATACCATACAGGCAGTACTTTCTTCCTACAACAAAAGAAGTATGCCCTATACGCTGTCCGACCTGGATAAAATCTCACTGGACAAAGCATTCGACTTCTACAAAGGGCGTTTTGCTGACCTTGGAGAGCAAACTTTTGTCTTTGTGGGTAACTTTGACCTGAATACAATTAAGCCTCTTATAGAGACTTATATTGCAAGCCTGCCTACATTGAATAAAAAAACAGATTTCATAGATCTGGGTGCACGAACACCTAATGGGAATATTAGCAAAACTGTCCGCAAAGGATTAGAAGACAAAGCAAGTGTCCAGTTATATATCCATGGCGACTATGATTATACAGCAGCAAATAATGTGCAGCTGGACGCATTGAACACTGCCCTGGAAATTAAAATACTGGAAAGACTGCGTGAAAAAGAAAGCGGAGTTTATTCTCCCGGGGTTTCACTAAGTGTCAGTAAATATCCGGTGTCCCATTACTATTTTGTCATCTCTTTCAGCTGTGCACCTGCCAATGTAGAAAAGCTGATCGCAGCAGCACTGGATGAAGTAAAAAACATCAGAGTTAATGGAGCAACTGCACAGGATATCACCAAATTCAAATCTGAAATACAGCGTCAGCAGGAATTAAATCTGCGTAATAACGGATACTGGCTGGGCTATCTGACCACCAGATTAAAATATGGCGATAACTTAAATCAGCTACTGACAGAAAAGCAAAGACTGGAGGAAGTAACAATCGAGTCTTCTAAAACTAATGCACAAAAATACTTAAAACAAGATAACTACATCAGGCTCACTCTATTGCCACAGTAATAAATAAAAAACGGGTATGAAATTCAATCATACCCGTTTTTTTTTATCTGGTTTCAACACCAACCGGTCCACCTGGATCACTTTCGTTCTTCAGCCTGTCCAGCGCAGTAACCAGGTAATTATACCGTCTTCCTTTAATTACACCTGTATCCAAAAAGGATGTTGTATTCTCAAAACTGATCTTTATAATATTTTTAGGGTTGACCACACTGATTCTTTCGCCCTCATCAAATCTATAGATCACATAACCAGATGCAGTTTCTCCATCCTCTGCTTTTAATGGTGCAGACCATTTAAGCTGAACCCCGGTTCCAACTGCCTCTGCACTTAAACCCTGGGGTATATTAGGTACAATTTCATCCAGCCAAGGCATTTGTGGCGGAAGCGCCGGATATTTATACAAATCATTTCTTAAAGAATCAGCAGTTGCCCTTGCTACTGTAGAAAAGGATTTGGAACTGAAGAAAACACTTCCCTGAACACGGTTATTTTCTCTCATATATCTGATCTGATCTGGAATCTGACTTGGGTTTCTCCATGCAGCCTCCATACGCTGATTCATCAAATAAGCTGCTTGTCCGATATAGAGGTGTCTTCCATAAGTATTATTACTCCACCAATCTACTAAAGTATCAAATGGCGCTGCTTTTCTGGTAAAGCTGAAATATACCTGCGGATTGATATAATCTACCCAGCCTTCTTTAATCCATTTCCTTGAGTCTGCATACAGTTCTGTAAAATTAGAAAGTCCATGAGTAGCAGACCCTTGCGGGTCCTCATTACTATTTTTCCATATTCCAAAAGGGCTGATACCAAACTTCACATATTTTTTGTAGTGATGAATACTGTCATCCAGCTGTTTAATCAGCATGTCTACATTATTTCTCCTCCAGTCGTTCAGATTTGTAAAGCCATTCGGATATTTATTAAAGGTAGCACCATCATTAATACGCTGACCAGAAATAGGATAAGGATAGAAATAATCATCAAAGTGAATACCATCTACATCATATCCTTTAACCACATCCAGAATTACCTGAACAATATATTCTCTAACCTCAGGTAAACCCGGATCAAATTGCTTTTTTCCTCCGTAGGTAAAAAACAGGTCCGGTCTTTTTCTGGTCATATGGTCTTCACTGAATACGGTATTAGGACTCATACTTGCACGGTATGGATTAAACCAGGCATGTAATTCCATTCCACGGGAATGTGCTTCAGCAATAGCAAATTCTAACGGGTCATAACCCGGACTAGGGGCAATTCCCTGTCTTCCCATCAGCCACTGACTCCATGGTTCTCTTGATTTACGGTAAAATGCATCCGCAGCAGGCCTTACCTGTAGCATAATAGCATTCATACCATTTCTTTTATGCTGATCAAGCAACCCGATCAACTCCTGTTTTTGTTCATCTACACTCAGTCCTGGCTTTGAAGGCCAGTCAATATTCGTAACGGTAGCGACCCAGACCCCTCTAAACTCCCTTTTTGGAGCAATTTTTGCTGATGATTGTGCATAAATAAAAATTGGGGTAATTAAAGTTGTTAGAATTGTAAAAACAATCTTTTTCAGCATTATTGGTTCTTTTGGTAGTTTAAACTTTACATCAATATGGGGACAGAATACTAAACATTTAGCCCCAACGTCAGCAATTAAACGATTTTTTTTAAGGTCTCATACAATTTCAGTCATTTTTTTACCACAAATTATTTTTTTTATCCTATGTTCGTTTTTTTTATCAGTAAGTTTTAAACACCTTAACAAGGAAACTTCAATTTTTGATTTCAAATGTTAGACCGAAAAGATCCCGTAAATAAAGGAGACCGAAATAAAATATATTTTCTGATCGTAGTAATTGCTGCCCTATTGGGTACAAATGCTTTTTTATATTTCAAAGATAAGCATGAAAAAGAGCGCTTTGTGACCACTAATACAGAGAAAGAAAGGTTAAAGCTGGAAGTGGAGAAAATAGAAGTTGAATTTGATAAGGTTAACACGATGAATGTTGCCCTGACTGATAAACTTCAAAAAGAACAACAGCTGGCAAGAGCTAAAATTTCAGCCTTAAAACGGGCATTACAAAAAGGAGAGGTCACACAAAACGAGTTGATTGCTGCTCAGAGTGAGCTCAAGAAATTAAGATCATTTTTAAATGACTATAAAGAAGATTTCTCCCGTCTGGAAAAAGAAAACTCTTTTCTTAAAGCAGAAAGAGACAGTCTGGTCAAATCAGTAAGTTCCGTCTCTGCCAGGGCAACGGCACTGGAAAAAAAGAATTCAGAATTGAGTGCTAAGGTAAAAAGCGGAGCTGCATTAAAAGCCTTTAATGTAAATCTGCTGGCTTTTAAAGTAAAAAACAGTGGTAAAAACGTAGAAGTAACCAGAGCTTCCACAGCAAAAAAACTGGTCACTTATTTCAATATCATTCCTAATCAACTGGCGGCAAAAGATTATCATAAGATATATATTCGTGTTTTTGACCCTTCAGGAAATCTCATCGCAGACGAACAGAATATGTTTGAGGCAGATGGTCAGGAAATGCAGTATAGTGATATGATTACTATTTCTTATAATAATGATGATACAGCTTATACAATTGAATGGGTAAACCCAAGACCATTTGTCAAAGGCACCTACGCTATTCTGCTTTATGCAAATGGCTTTACAATGGGGAAAGCTGCCATTACATTGAGATAAATTCCAAAAAACCTATTCCTGAACCAGCGGGAAACTCAGATAAAAGGTGGTTCCGGTATCTTCTACAGACTTAAAGTCTATTGTTCCACCAGCGTTTTCTACAGCCTGCTTCACAAAAGCCAGCCCCAATCCTGTTCCGGAAGATTTAGTCGTGAAATTAGGAACAAATATCTTTGGCTGCAGTTCAGCATCAATACCCTTTCCATTATCTTCTACCTCTACCCATACATAATCAGAATCATTTGTGATTTTGATAAAAATCATGCACTTGTCTTTTAGATTTGCAGCTTCTATCGCATTCTTCATCAGGTTATTAAATGAACGCAGCATCTGATCTTTATCTCCCTGAATCAAGACCTCTTTATTGGTCAGGTTAGAGATGTAGATTTCAACATTCTTTGTATTGACAAAAACATCTCTTGTCTGTTCAATAATCGGAATAAGCTTTAGCTTTTCCAGTTTCGTATCCGGCATTTTTGCAAAATTTGAGAACTCTGAAGCTATGGTAGCCAGACTATCTATCTGCTCTACAAAAGACCTGTAAAAACGTTCAAATTTTTGTTCAAAGTTAGGATCTTTCTCTTTCCAGGATTTTTCCAGCAATTGTACACCAAGTTTTAAAGGTGTCAATGGGTTTTTAATCTCATGAGCAACCTGTTTAGCCATCTCACGCCACGCACTTTCCCTTTCAGACTTGGCTAGCTTAACTGCGCTCTCTTCAAGCGCAGAGATCATTTTATTATACTCTTTGATCAGTGAACCTATCTCATCATGACGGGACCAGACAATGGGTTGATTTTTCTGGCCAAGTTTAGTCTTTTTAATACTTTCCTGGATGAAAGTTAACGGACTTGTAATCTGATTAGCCAGGAAAACTGCCAGAATACCAATAGCCACAAAAACAAGCGCATAAATATTAATCAGCGTATTAATAAACAGCCCAATTTTTGACTGATAATCCGCTTCATTTCCATAATAAGGCAGACCAATATAAGCTACTGTCTGATTTTGTGCATTCCGTATAGGTGCATAGGCTGATGAATATTTGAACTCACCGATTGTTTCATGAGGATTGGAATATTCAGATCTTTGAAGCTGCTTAAGATAAATATAGGCTTTAGGCTCCATTTTAGTTCCTATAATCCCATAATCATACATCTTGGGCAATGAAGTAAACAAAAGATTCCCGTCAGTGTCAAAAAGGTTTAAATAAGCTGAATTGATATCTGCAAACTGATTGAAGTTAATTACAGCCATATCAGTCGCTTCAGGTATACCTGTACTGAAAATCTGCTTTTCATAGGAGAGCTGTACTTTCCTGATTTTCTCCCTGATAAAGTCTTCCTGTTGTTTTCTGTACTCATCCCTGATATAGAAGAATGTAGACCAGCCAACAATCAGTAAGGTAGCCACTACAGAAAGTACAATGGAAAGTTGTATCCTGGTTTTATAAAGGATCTTATTTGCATTAATCATTAAGGAGCGATTGATATTGAACCATCCGCCCCAGCTCCTGTCAATATTCTTCAGCAACCAGATCAGCATATATAAGCCCGCAGAAAAGATGATAAACATCAGAAAGAAGAAAGATAATGCAGCTAGCCTGACAATATAATTTACCTTCTCTTTACTGATCACTATAATCTTTGAATTACTCGCCGAATAGATTAAATGACTATAGCCTAATTTAGGTTCATTTACAATAACCGGTTCTCCGTAAATGCCCTTGAATTCTGTGTTCGCAATTTTGTAGGTATACTTACCAGCCTGCTTGATCAGTTTATTATTATTATAAAACGCAAAAGAATAATTGCTGTAATCTTCATCATTTTTCAGTTTCCCGTCAATCAGGATTTCCGGAAACTGACTGTTATAATTATACTGTTGTGATTTCAGTTCGATAACCAGTGTCCCCAGAATATGATTATCGTCAAAAATCGGGATAATCCCGAAGTAATTCTGATAACCAAACGTATCATTAAGCCGGTAAAAGAAGTTTGAGATTTTAACAGACCCGGACTTAACCAGATTCTGATAATGCTGCAATGACCTGTCTTCTCTTACGGCAAGCGTAGAATCTGAAGCATTAAATTCGTAAAAATTGTGCTCAAAAGGAGCTAAATAACCATCCAGAAAAGTCTTAATAATATAGTTCTGTAAGGCAAGGTGCCTGTTTGACCCCGGGCTTTTAAAATAGTCTGTAATAAAAAGGTCATTGGAAATCCCGTTTCCCAGGCTTTCAATAGAGTTAATTACTTTAGGATCATCTGAGCTCTGCAGCTTTTGTGCGATAACGTAGCGGTTACTGCGCTCCTTAATATCATTAAATTTTAAATACTTGATAGATGAAACAAAGGCAAGACAGAAAAATACCGCAGCAAAAATGCCTATAGAAAATTTATTTTTCTGAATATAGCTATTATAGGAAATAATAAACAGGAATAAAGCATAGGCTATAAAGAAGGCTGTAAAATCCATACATAACATATAAATGAAATACAGTGAGAACAGCGTAATGAACAAGATTACCCTTTCCTTATTGTTCACAATTAATTGCCTGGTCAGCTGTATGGCGATACTGGCCATCAGGTAAACATTAAACCAGACCAGACAAAGAATGATAATACAAACCCAGCTCAACCAGCTAAGATTGATAATATTAGTAATATCAAAATTTATTTTAGAGTTATAAATGAGGCCAAAAAAGACATCATTCATCAAAAAAGCGATACCAGAGAACAGCAGCAGCAATACAAAATGGAAAAATAGCCCTGCTATCTTGCTTCTGACCATCCATTGCGGGAGCCTGTAACTATCCTTATAAGTATATATAAAAAGTACGACCCAGGTAATAGCTAATACATTAAGCAGAAAATCACCCAGAGAGGGTAAAAAGAAGCTTTCAGCATAAATCGAGGGGCTGAAAATTTCCAGGGTAAACTGATGATTGTACCAGCCGTATTCCAGATCCGTAATTCTGACTCCCAGGAAAAAAGTAAGGAGTAATAAAGTTGCCGGAACCAGATAACCTCTTTTGGCTAATCTGGCGCAGAATGAGTTGACAAATAAAGAGAAACTGAATAACCCGACGACCCATAACCAGATTTGAATAGTAGAGTAAACACTTTCCGTATAATTAGGCTTTAATTTCACCTCAAACAGTAATTTACCATCCAGGTTCATAATTCCATTAACCTGTTCATCCATAAAGGAAGCCAGAGCCAGAGAATTTGAGGAAGATAAGCTATTTACGATTCCATTTTTAAGATACCTGTTCTGAATACTGAACTGGTTTTTCACATCAATAAGGAAGATAATGGTGTAACTTCCTTCTGTTTTTTTGATTGCTTCGTACCAGCCGTTAGATAATTGCAGAAAAGAAGAACCTTCTTTTACCTTATCCAGATTTGGCGGTATCGCTTTGTAAGAGCTCCAGAATTTAAGTACAGAATGGTCATAGGTGAGGATATTTATTCCTTTGACACCATATGAGTTGATATAATTCAAAGCAAATGTTTCATTCAGGTGAAACTGCTTGGCTCTCTCGAGCTGTTGCGCATCTGCTAAGAAATTATATACAGTTTGTTCATTTAAGGCAAGGTTTTCCTGAAGTTTGCTTGCCTCGTGTTGCAGAAGGTCTTTTTCAGTTATAGAATGCTTTAACATTAATGCCGTAACAATACAGCATATGCCCAGAATCAATAAAAGAAATCTTATTTTACCCCCTATATTCACGCTGGTTTTTTTAGTTAATGATCACCGATTATACAGGAATTACTGCAGAACTTGTCTGAGCCTCTCTGCTTACTTTTTTAACCAGGCCTTGTAATACCTTGCCCGGTCCTACTTCAATAAATTCATCGGCTCCGTCTGCCAGCATACGTTCTACTGTTTGCGTCCATCTGACTGCACCAGTTAACTGGGTAATTAAATTGAATTTAATTTTTTCAGGGTCTGTTTGTGGTATAGGATCAACATTCTGGTAAATCGGACACACAGGAGGCAAAATTGTAGTATTTTCTATTGCTTCCTGAAGTTCAATTCTCGCAGGTTCCATTAAAGGAGAGTGAAAAGCACCGCCTACATTTAATTTCAAGGCTCTCTTAGCTCCCGCTGCAGTTAATTTTTCACAGGCAATATCGATACCTTCTATACTACCTGAAATAACCAGTTGTCCCGGACAGTTATAATTTGCCGCTACCACCACTTCATCAATTTCTTCACAGATTTTCTCTACTACATCATCCGCCAATCCTAAAATAGCAGCCATAGTTGAAGGTTGTAGTTCACATGCTTTCTGCATAGCATTTGCACGTGCAATTACCAGTTTCAATCCATCTTCAAATGAAATTGCAGATGCTGCAACCAGTGCTGAAAACTCTCCCAGAGAATGTCCCGCTACCATATCCGGTTTGAAATCATCACCTAAAGATTTGGCCAGTATAACAGAGTGAAGAAATATCGCCGGCTGGGTAACCTTAGTCTGCTTCAATTCATCTTCGGTACCTGTGAACATGATGTCGCTGATACGGAAACCAATAATATTATTTGCCTTTTCAAATAATTCTCTGGCCATCTCAGTTTCATATAGTTCTTTACCCATACCTGAAAATTGCGCGCCTTGCCCTGGAAATAAATATGCTTTCATTTATATTATTCTTTTTTCTAATGTAACCGTGCTGTAATTAACCTCAAAAACTCTGCCCTCGTTTTATCTTTTGCAAATTCTCCTGTAAAAGCAGACGTTGTTGTAACAGAATTTTGCTTTTGTATCCCTCTCATTGCCATGCATAAATGCTGACATTCGATGACTACCGCTACTCCTGCAGGATCTAAAGTATCCTGAATACAGTCTCTGATTTCATTTGTCAGTCTTTCCTGCACCTGTAATCTTCTTGCAAAAGCATCAACAACGCGGGGAATTTTACTTAGACCAACAATATGACCATTGGGAATATAAGCCACATGGGCTTTACCAAAGAAAGGCAGCATATGATGTTCGCACATAGAATAAACTTCTATATCTTTTACCACAACCATCTGGCTGTAATCTTCTTTGAACATCGCTGAACGCAGAATTTCGTCAGGTTTAATATCATAGCCATGCGTAAGATACTGCAACGCTTTAGCTACACGCTCAGGCGTTTTTAACAAACCTTCACGCTGTGGGTCTTCTCCCAGCTGAGTCAGGATATCAGTATAATGGCTGGAAATAGAAACTGTTTTCGCTGTATTATAACGATCTATTTTAACATACCCTTCGTTCTCTTCATCAAAGGCATCTAGTGTATTATTTTCCATGTATATCGTTTGATTAACCGAAGTACTCTACAAAATTATTTTCGGTCTCGTAAATTTTAACGCAATGCAGCTCTGCGCCACCTGCTTTAATATGTGGTAGTAATTGATCCCAAACTGCAATCACCAGGTTTTCTGTTGAAGCAAGTTTGTCTTTCATAAAATCTACATCCAGATTAAGATTTCTATGATCAAGTTTGTCAATGATATGCTCATTGATAATTTCTTTCATCCATTTAAGGTCGACTAAAAATCCGGTTTCAGGATTAACTTCTCCTTTTACGGTAACAAATAGCTGATAATTATGACCATGCCAGTTAGGATTGGCACATTTGCCAAAAACTTCAAGATTATGATCATCAGACCAGTCTGGTCTTGCTAGTTTATGAGCGGCGTTGAAAGATTCTTTGCGGGTTATATAAATCATATTTCAGTAATTGACCGCAAATATACGAAGACTATCTAAAAACAAGCATGCTAGGTAGATCCATTATTTTGTAACTTCGTTAAATGAAGATACTGGTAGTTGCAGCAACAAGAGCTGAATTAGCCGAATGTTTCCAGAATTTTGGCCTGGCCGAAGGAAATTTCATACAGACCCCTCACTTCGATATATTGATTACCGGAGTAGGAATGACAGCTACAGCGTTTGCATTAGGGCAGCATTTATCTGCATCGGCCGCGTATAAGCTGGTGATTAACCTGGGCATAGCCGGCTGTTATGACCATAATATTCCATTAGGTAGCCTGGTTAATATCACCATTGATGAATTTTCTGAACTGGGTGCTGAAGATAAAGACGAATTTCTTACCATTGATGCAATGGGATTTGGCAAGAGCAGATATTTTGCCAGAGACATTCCTGCCGGTCTTGGATTACCAGAGGTAAATGGGATTACGATAAATAAGGTACACGGAAATAAGCAAAGTATAGACAGCATTATTAAAAGATTGAATCCTGTTACTGAAAGTATGGAAGGCGCTGCTGTTTTTTACAGCTGTGAACAACTGGATATCCCCTGTATACAGATCCGCAGTATCTCCAATTATGTGGAAGAAAGAAACCGGGAAGCCTGGAAAATAGGCCTTGCTATTAAAAACCTGAATAACTGGGCAATTAAATTTTTGACATACGATTAACCAAGCAGATAGCGGAACTACTTACATTTACCCCATGAAACTTTCACTCGGCTTTTCTCCCTGTCCAAACGATACTTTTATTTTTGATGCACTCATTCATCATAAAATTGATACTGAAGGATTAGAATTCGAAGTATTCTTTGATGATGTGGAGACCTTAAATCAGAAAGCATTAAAAGCTGAGCTGGATATTACCAAATTAAGTTTTCATGCTTTTGCCCACGTGGCTGATAAATATGCTCTGCTGGATGCCGGAAGTGCATTAGGATTTGGAGTTGGACCTTTACTGATCTGTAAGGATGAAAGTTTGATTGCAAGCGAAGAATTGAACAAAGAAAATTCCTCCTTAACCGTGGCTATTCCAGGACAACTGACTACGGCAAATTTCCTGTTGGGTATTGCATTTCCCAATTTAGTCCATAAACAGGTAATGGTTTTCTCAGAAATTCAGGATGCACTGCTGAATAACAGTATTGATCTTGGACTGATTATCCATGAGAACCGTTTCACTTATACAGGTAAAGGTCTGCATAAGATTGTAGATCTTGGCAGTTACTGGGAAGAACTAACTGGTTGTGCTATTCCGCTGGGAGGTATTGTGATCAACCGTAATCTCGATCGCGAAATACAGCTTAAAGTAAATCGCCTGATCCGTAAATCTGTAGAGTTTGCATTCAAAAATCCAAAATCAGGAATTGATTTTATCTCGCGTCATGCACAGGAAATGGATGAAGCAGTAATGTATAAACACATAGATTTATACGTCAACAAATACTCCGTAGATTTAGATACAGAAGGCAGAAGAGCAATAGACATCCTGTTCAAAATGGCTCACGAGAAAGGAATTATTCCGCAAATCACTAAAAACCTTTACGTAACCAGTTAATAAGACCGGCTGCTAAGTTCTATTGATTACAAGGTCCGTCAGGAATTTCCTTTGTAATCTTAATTAGTTTGGTAACTACCAGAGTAGAGTCAAAGTCAGCTGACACCATCAGACTATCAGATTTGATGGCATGACATTCTGCCTCAATGTAAACCGGCTCATAAGGTTTCTCGAAATTAAACCTACTGTAACCCAGCTCCAATGTGCCGGAACTGTCAGCAACCCAGTATTCCCGTCCCTCTTCACAGTCCGTAAATGATTTTATTTCAGGACCGTAACTATACAACCCCTTGATTATTCTTGTTTTACTTTTTTGAGCATCCTTTCCATTACGGTCACAGGCAACTAAAACAATAGAAAGTATAAACAACAGTAAAAATGTATGTTTTAAGGAATTCATGTTAGAGATCTTGATTTAAGTGATTAATGTTCTTCACGCTCAAATTAGATGACAAAGCTGATGCCATAAACGAGAAAATACTCACTGTGATGAATACTAATAAAAAATCTTTCCATTTGAGGCCAATCGGATAGGCATTACTCATCAGCAGGTTATCCTGTGACATTTTGACCAATCCGAATTTCTGCTGAACCAAACAGAATATAAGCCCAACCAAAAGGCCAAAAATACAGCCTGCCAGAGTAATCATCATTCCTTCAAAAAGGAATATTTTCCTGATTAGTCCTTTTCCGGCGCCAAGACTGCTTAAAATGGCTATATCTTTCAGCTTATCAATAACCAGCATAGTTAGTGAGCCAATAATATTAAAAATTGCGATGATCAGAATAAATGTTAAAATGACATATACAGCCCATTTTTCTGTACTCAGGATATTATATAAAGCTTTGTTCTGTTCAACCCGATCCTTCACTACATATCCTGCTCCCAGCTGGCGTTCTATCTTCGCTTTAAAGAGATCCGGATCTACCCCTTTATTCAGGTTAAGTTCTATAGAAGACACTTTGGTATCCTCCTGCAATAATTTCCTGGCAAAACTTAAGGGTACTATAGCGATGTTATCAAAGTCCTGCTGAACCTCAAAGATTCCAGATACCGGAATATATAAATCCATAAAATCATCAGCCGGATTGACCGAGCTGGTTTTTAGTCCTTTTCTTGGTGAAAAAACCTGCAGTTGCGTGAAAGGGTCGTTCGTATTGACCATTAAATAATTTTGCAAAGCCGATCCGATAACCGCATTGGGCCCACCTTCGTTCTCCAGTACAAATTTCCCCTGAACGGTAATACTATCCAGGCTCTTATTTTTAAGATAAGCTGTACTTACGCCTTTTACCATACCAACAGATTGTTTGTCACGATATCTCAGCAATGCATTTTCAGAAAGCACTTCCGTATAAGAATAGATTTCTTTTGCAGTTTTCAGCTCTGTGAAATAAACACTATGAGGATCAAAGGTTTTTCCCTGCGCAGGTGCGATAACCAGGTGCGGGGTTATGGTATTAAACATCTTTAATACAACCTCCTCAAATCCATTAAATACTGACAAAATGATAATCAATGCCGCACTTCCCACAAAAACCCCCAGTACCGATATGGTAGAAATGATATTTATAGCATTGGTAGACTTTTTAGCAAAAAGATACCTGCGGGCAATATAAAGGGCTGTGTTCAAATGCTGATCGTTTGGTCAAATATACAGGTACTTATTTTAAAAAAGGATTGTTTCGTTTTTCGTATCCGATAGTAGTCAGATGACCGTGTCCCGGAAAAACCTCTACATTATCAGGCAGTATGAAAAGCTTCTCTCTGATATTGTCAATCAGCTGCTGATGATTGCCGCCAGGTAAGTCTGTCCGGCCAATAGAAGAGTAAAATAACACATCACCACCCACAAGAAACTTATCCTCTTTTGCATAAAAGCACAAATGTGCAGGAGAGTGTCCGGGAGCAAAAATCAATTCCAGCTCACTGTTTCCAAAAGTTACAGTTCCTGTTTCTTCCAGGAAAACTTCAGGTTCAGGCGAGAGCTCATAATTCAATCCCATTTGTGGCGCATAGCCCGGAACTGCCTGAAGAATATACAATTCTCCTTTATGGAATTGCGGTTTTAGTCCCCAGGTATCAAAAACAAATTTATTACCAAAAACATGGTCCAGGTGACAATGTGTATTTAACAGCAATACAGGGTTCAGCTTAGTTTCCCTGATCCAGCCTGCCAGTATATTCTGTTCCGCACCATCATACATACCAGGGTCAATAATTACACATTCTCCTGTTTCATCATATAAAACATAAGTATTTTCATTATACGGATTGAAGGTAAATTGTTTAAGAGTAATCATCAGAATTTATAATTAGTTTTTCCATCTGAAAGTATTGATCATACGATCTATATCCTTCTTTATAAAAGTCACAACGGGTGCAACAGAGTCATATTGCGGGCGCTCATTAAAATATAAAGCTCCCCTAAAATAATGTTTAGCACTATCTGTCAGAAAGAACTGTACAGATGAGGCCGTATTTCCTTCAATGGCATAATACACACCATAAACTTTTTTATCAGGAAAATTGATCAGTCTCTGATCAATTGCATTGGCTTTGACCGTATGCTTAAAAGCCAGTGTTCGGGCATCTTCAACCAGACCTTCATATTCGCTTTTTGAAGAAATATTGTAATAAGTAAGGTGAATACGCGCATTAAACTGCGGAAAATGAAGATTATTCCAGCATGTACCGGCGCCCCGCTCTTTATCTCCCTCTATTTTTGCGTATTTGGGATAGTCGAATGAAAAGGGACATCCGTTATCATAAGTCAGGTATTCCTTTTTCGGGAAGTTAATCTGAAAATAACCTCTTGGCTTCGGTATATAGCTTTCATTGCTGGTACAGGCCGCACTACAGCATAAAAGGAAAAAGATACTATACAACAGATATTGTTTCATTTTTATGATAACCTAAGCATTCCAGATAACCCATGACCGTTCAGCCTGGAGTTCTAACATTTCGTATCCGTTTTTAACCGCAGCGCCCTGTGCTCTGGCACGTTTCAGGAACTCAGTCTCTTCCGGGTTATAAACCAGATCATATGCCAGGTGCTGTGGCTTAAGCCAATGATAAGGTATGTCCGGCGCAGCCTCAACATTTGGAAAAGTACCTAAAGGCGTTGTATTAATGATTACCTGGTGTTTATCAATAAGTTCCTGAGTCAGATCAGCATATAAAATTGCGTCAGGAGCGGCTGTCCGGACTACTGAAAGATAGGAGATATTTAATTGATCCAGCACATATTTCACTGCTTTGGCAGCACCTCCGTCACCTAGTATCAGTGCATGCGTATGATGTGCTTTTAGAAAGGGCTTAAGTGATTCCTGAAACCCAAACGCATCAGTATTATACCCCTTGAGTATCGATTGTCCATCCTTATGTTTAATGGAGATACAATTCACTGCCCCGATCTTTTCAGCAGCAGCATCAAGCTCATTCAGATAAGGCATTACACCAACTTTATGAGGGATCGTTACATTCAGCCCGCTTAAAGAATTATCTGCCGCAATCAAAGAGATTACGGCAGCTATATTTTCAATTGGGAAGAGTTCATATTTATGTTCTGCAATTCCTTCCTTCTCAAACTTCTCAGTGAAGAATTTCTTTGAAAAAGAATGTGACAGCGGATAACCAATTAGTCCGAATGTTCTCATATTATGTATCTGCAGCATGCCGGGCAACCGGTTATTTACTTAAGTTAAGGAAGTAATCAAATGTATCCCCTCTCAGCCCTAAACGTATAGTTTCCAAAGGAATAACTTCAGCAGGAGCAATATTACCCAGATTCACATTACTGCCAATCAATTTGATAAACCAAACCTGCTGTTCTTTTTGCGGAGCTTCCCAGATAATAGTTTCTGCTGGTATCTGCGTTAAGATCTCGTCTACCAATCCTTCCCGTACTTCGCCTGATCCTCTGTATATACCTACATTTCCACCTTCTCTTGCCTCAGCAATTACCTTCCAGGATCCGGCTTCAATTTCAGCATTCATCAGCTTAATCCATTTGTATGGTGCAAATATTTTTGTAGCATCTTTAGATCCTACTTCTGATATTACCGTTACATGTTTGGATAACTTATTGATGTATTCACATTTCAGATCATGTTCAATTTCGATAGATCCATCAGACACCTCTGCGTATTCCATACCGAATTGCTCCAGTACACGGATATAATCTTCAAACTGATTACGGATGACAAACGCTTCGAACAAAGTACCACCAAAATAAGTAGGAATACCTGCACTCCGGTATATTTCTAATTTCTCTTTTAATTTAGGGGTAACAAAAGATGTTGCCCAACCTAATTTCACGATGTCGGAATGGATACCAGCAACATCAATAAAATCTTCTGTCTGTCTCAAACTGAGGCCCTTGTCCATCACCATAGTTATGCCGCTCTGGCGAGGTTTTACTGGACGTACCGGGATATTATTCAATGGGTAATTCATATCTGCTGTAAAGGTGAAAAAAATAAGGCTATTTTCATCAGGATATATTTGTTTTTTATAGGTTATGAAGCTATCATGATCTTCTAATGACTTCGTCAGCTGAGCTGTAAGATCATGATGGTTTCATCAGTATATATTTGTTTTTTATAGGCTATGAAGCTATCAACAGTACTTATTTTAACCTAAAAAACTTATGTCATTAGCTGACATAAGTTTTCAGAGGCCGTTACGTGCATAACGAAAAAATATTCTGTGTATTATTTTGTAACTATTAAGTAGCTATTTGATATATCTGTTAATAACTTCAATGATTGCATTATTATCCTGTAGCTGAGGGAGATATTCGAATAAGATATAATGTTTCTCCGGATCTGTCACCAATGCTGTCTCCAGGTAAACAAGAGCTTCTTTATGTTGCCCCAGAGCAAACAGGTATGCAACCTGTCTGTAGTAAAGCTCTGCCGCATCAGGATTATTCTTAATTCCATCCGAAATAGTTTCTGAGGCTTCAAGTAGTCTCCCCTGTTCATATAAAACCGTAGAAAAATCCAGCCAGGCTTCTATATCAAGTGGATTATATTCCAGCACTTTATAATAAGCGTCAACTGACTGCTCTATTTGTCCGAGTTTATAATAGGCATCAGCCATTGCAAACCAGAAATCAGGGTTTTCATCATCCAGCTCTATAGCTTTTTTATAGAAGTGCAGCGATTCAAAATAGCGTTCCTCAAAGTTCAGTGTCACTCCTATTCCAAACCAGGCATCAGCCAGCTTACTATCCATCTTTACAGATTTTTTATAGTAGGCACGTGCTTCATCCATACGTTCCAGCTTTTCATAACATTCACCAATGGCACAATAAGTATCCGCATTTGGTTTTTCATATTCCCAGGTTTGTTTATAAACCTCGATTGCCTCCGCATAGCGATCCAGTTGTACCAGCGCATTGCCTTTATTATAATAAGCCGAAGCAAAATTATCTTTGATCAGAATTGCATAGTCATAAGCATCAATCGCTTTCTCAAACAGATCAAGTTTGTGATAGGAATTTGCCAGATTGTACCATGCAGCATAAGAATAGGGATCGTTATCGATATATTCCATATAAAACTGGATGCTTTCTTCCTGTTTGTCCAGAATATCATAACAAAAAGCCAGTTCATACAAACCGTCTTTATTTTCCATATTCTGTTCCAGACTCTGTTTAATATACTTTATGGCACTTTCGTAATCCAGCATATTCTGATAAACATAAGCAATCTGAAGCAAAATTTCGTCTGTTGTTTCCGCAAAGGTCAATGCGATCTGGAAATTATCCAATGCCTCGCTGTAGCGCTCCAGGCTATTGTATATATTTCCGCGAAGAACATAGATTTCTGATTCAGAAGCTTCGAGCATCTCCGCTTTTTGCAAAGAGAAAAATGCCTTATCAATCTGATCGGTGACAAAAAACAACTGTGCCTGCTTAATTAAAAACACGGCAGCATATGGATGCTGATTCAGTGCGTATTCTATTACCTGCAGTGCCTTTATGGGGTCACTTTTTTCTATATAGTAGTCAATGATGTTTTCAAAGGCCTGGGCATCAAAAAAATACTGATCCTGGTTCCTTATCATCTCTTCATAACGCTCTACCGAACGTTGCGCATCATCACTAAAATCAAAGTAAAATTCCTCTTCCATCGTATTGAATAATTAAAGAACAGCTCCCTTTTTTTCTAAAATACAGTATAAGTTTACAGTATTATATAGCATGTAACCGAAATAATTATCAACATACAAACAACTGATATTGTAATTAGCTGATAATATTAAATTTAGCAGTAAATAAGCCGGCTAGCGAGGGTCAGCATTTTTCTATTGCTGTTGGGAGTTTTCCTGAATTCTTACAAAGAAACGCAACTTAATTTTAATCTGCGTAAAATTCAGGTCAAGAAATCCGGAGCCTTTTTTGAAATGTCCTGAAAGCACCCCGGCCATTCAGGATTTTTTTGTTGATTTGTGTAAGCGTCCATTTAAATCAAGATCCAACAAAATGCAAACCAACATTAATTCAGTTCTAAAAAATTTAGGTATACTGGACCTGAATCCAGCTTACAGTACAGGAAACACATGGGGTGGGAAAGCAAATTCAGTAACTATTGACAGTTATTCACCGGTAGACGGCAAAAAAATTGCTGCAGTCCGGGTTGCAGACAAAGAGGATTATGAGACTGTATTAACACAGGCAGAAACCGCCTTAATTTTCTGGCGTAATCAGCCAGCTCCCAAACGTGGTGATATTGTACGCCAGCTGGGGGATGCATTACGTATACATAAAGAAGATCTGGGCACACTCGTATCCTATGAAATGGGTAAAAGCTTACAGGAAGGATTGGGTGAAGTACAGGAAATGATTGACATCTGTGATTTCGCAGTAGGTCTTTCCCGTCAGTTATATGGCTTAACCATGCATTCTGAGAGACCAAATCACCGGATGTATGAACAATGGCATCCGCTGGGCATTGTGGGAATAATTTCTGCATTTAACTTTCCGGTAGCAGTCTGGAGCTGGAATGCAGCTTTAGCACTGGTATGTGGTAATGTATGTGTGTGGAAGCCCTCTTCTAAGACACCATTATGCGCAGTTGCCTGTCAGCATATTCTGGCCCGGGTGCTTAAACAAAATGAGATGCCTGAAGGTATCAGCTCCCTGCTGATCGGTAATGCCACAGGAGATCTGATTAATAACGACAAAAGAATTCCACTCGTTTCCTTTACCGGTTCTACGCGTATAGGAAGAAAAGTTTCGGCAGCGGTGGCCACAAGGTTCGGAAAAAGTATTCTGGAATTAGGTGGAAACAATGCCATTATCATCTCAAAAGATGCAGATCTGGATATGTCAATTATCGGTGCTGTGTTTGGTGCGGTTGGTACTGCCGGTCAGCGTTGTACCTCAACCAGACGTTTAATTATCCATGAAGACATTTACGAATCCTTCAAAAACAAACTGGTAAAGGCATACGGACAGTTAAGAATAGGAGATCCATTAGATCAGCATAACCATGTTGGTCCGCTGATTGATAAAGACGCCGTGGATATGTACAACCAGGCAATCGGAAAAGGGAAAACTGAAGGAGCCAGATTTGTTGTTGAAGGCGGGACATTAACAGGAGACGCTTACAATTCCGGCTGTTATGTAAAGCCATGTGTAGCCGAGGTAGAAAACCATTATGAAATTGTACAGGAAGAAACTTTTGCCCCTATTTTATATCTGATTAAATATAAAACCCTTGACCAGGCAATTGCGCTGCAAAACAGCGTTCCGCAGGGTTTATCATCTGCAATCATGACTCTGAACCTGAGAGAAGCTGAACAGTTTCTTTCCTGCGCAGGATCAGACTGCGGTATTGCAAACGTAAACATTGGCACATCAGGTGCCGAAATCGGTGGCGCATTTGGTGGTGAAAAAGAAACCGGTGGCGGCAGAGAAAGCGGATCAGATGCCTGGAAAGGATATATGCGCAGACAGACCAATACGATCAATTACGCTGCTACATTACCATTGGCACAAGGCATTAAATTTGATTTATAGCACTGTTTAATCTTACAAAATAAAAAGAGCCGGTAGTTATACCGGCTCTTTTTATTCAGCTGACAAAAGCAGCATGAGATTATTTTAAATAGAAAACCCTGTTTAATTATAAACGGTAATATTTTTACTGGCTAAAATAGTAAACAACCCATCCCCACTACTTCCTACAAGATAGATCGTTCTTATCCCTGTAGAACCTGAAGCAAAGTCAGCAGCATTAAAAGTAATTGATGTTGCTCCTCCCTGGAGCTGATCTGCCGGAAACTGTATACTAGGTGTGCCGCTTACACTCCACATAGCATCACCCGGAAAATCACCGATTAAATTGGAATGCGTATAGGTATAAGTATAAGTTCCTCCGCTTAAATAAATTGCGGCAGGCCCCTGAATAGTAGGCCTTGGTGATTTTTTTTCTTTTACTGCTGCAGTCTGATGGTCATTCGCACTGGCAGTAAAACCGCTGAATCCAAGAGCAATGGCTAAGCTTAAAATAATGATTTTCTTCATTAGTCTTTAATTAATAAGGTTGATTAAAAGGTTAACTACCCCAAGTTAATTAAAAAAATTAATTACGAAACAAAAAGCACAAGACATTTTGGTTCTGTAATTTTATTTACAGATAAAACATCTTATGCTTATCTACCAATAGACCGCTCCTGCTATTTTCTCACCCCGCTGGTATTAGTTTTTTTAACTGCCGCACCATTCATTGCCCACCTGGACTCTACCGGTAAATTCTCTGTTTTCGAAGCAGCAAATCTTTCCGTTTTTAAACTGCCTATCCCCGCATTTTTTATTGTATGATTATCAGTTGCACCTGAAAGATCAAGATAAGCTTCTCCATCCAGATCAGTATACATACTTTCTGTTTTAGCTTTGATATAAGCCACTGCATGATCTCTTAAAATCACCTGAAGATAAGACTGTTTAAAAGTACCAACTGTTCTGACAGATGCATTATCTGAAGCATAAATTCTGTACACGTCTTTCACATAGATTGTAACCTTTACAGGTGTTTCCTCAGATGAGCTCACAGTCAGTGTATTTCCCATCTGTTTAATTGATACTTTTTCTCTCTCGCCTTCATCAATTGACACAAACTCAGTGCTACTCTGTACCAGAGAAACTTTGGTATTGCCCATTACTACTACTCTTTTAATATCATCATTAAATGAGATTACTTTCGCTGATGCAACTGATTTTTCTGATGCAAAAGAACCGAATACTGTGCCCGACAAGATGATGGCAGTCATTGCCGATACTGCTAATGTTTTGAATGAAGTTTTCATATCTTTGTTTTTAAGGTTTTCTAATTCTGTTTCTAAATAGTTTGTAATTAAGACACAAACTCCTACCAGGTGTTGCATAATTTTTCGGCTTTTATACCATGTACCTGTAAAACCCGACGAACGCCTGTAATTTTCCGACAAACCTTAATGAAAATTTTCACCAAAAAACAATAAACCCGGTCCTGCCTTTAGACTCATTCTCCTAAACAATGTCACCACAACAGGACATATTTGGTTTTTTACGCGAATAATCAACTGAAAAATCACTTTCTATTTGATCACGATTCAAAATTGATGTATGTTTAAGGATTTTCTATACTATAAGGCTCCTTTTTTTTAAACATTTACCTCATGTTACGCGTAGATAGTTCTAAACCCTGCAAAATCGTATATTCATTGTGCAAGCATGAGTATTTAGGCTATTTAATTGAACCACATATTGTTCAGCTTAATCCTCAGGGAGATTTTTCTTTAACTTATCAGCGCTTATTTAGTCATACAGCTAAAGAATTCACCAAACATCTTACAGAATCTGATCTTAAAATCATTAAGATGCTGGACGAAACAGAACAAGATCACGTAATTAAGAAATATCATAAAAAAGCGATCAGGCCTTTTGAGTTTTTCAGTAAATTTTACGACGATAAATTCTACGAAAGTGTACGCCCTAAAATTGAAAAAAAACTTGCCGAAGTACTTGAAATCCTTAAAATCAAGGATGAATTGTATCTGATGGATAAAGACGGGTGGCCGGCTGAGCGTAAAATAGAACTCGCTACAGAACCTGCTACCATATTATTTCATTTCAGAAGGAATGAGGTCGAGACACGATATTTTCCAACAATCAAATATCAGTCCCTTCGTATTGATTTCATGTTTAAAGAAGCCCAGATTGTTAGTAATCAACCCGCATGGTTGTTATTGAATGATGTACTTTATTTCTTTGAGCAGGATATAGAAGGGAAAAAGCTGTTTCCATTTCTTAACAAGCGATATATCACAATTCCTACAGCTAAAGAAGAAACTTACTTTGAAAAATTTGTTGCTCCTTTAATAGAGAAATATCATGTATATGCAGAAGGATTTGAGATCCAGACAGAAAAGCATGAGCCCAGTGCAATTCTTAAAGTAATTTATATCGAAGGCGGAATTTCCCAGCTTCAATTATATTTCAAATATGGTGAACATGTTTTTGCTTTAGGCAATGAGAAGAAAGTAACGGTTCACGTAGAGAAAAAAGACAGCAATTATATATTTACCCGTGTTAAAAGAGACACTGCATGGGAGAAACATAAATATACTGAATTAATCAAACTCGGACTTAAAAAAACAAGTGCGATCTTTTATAACCTGGAGCTCAATACCAACACCGAAACCGAAGATAAATCTTATGGTGTACTGAATTGGGTTAACGAGCATATTGAACAGCTGGAGGCTAAAGGATATAGCATCGAACAATCAACCGGTCAGAAAAAGTTCTTATTTGCTTCCAGTAAAATTGATTTTGAAATCAAGGAAGACAATGACTGGTTTGATATCAATGCCATAGTATATTTCGGGATACACCCGATACCTTTTATCTCTTTAAAACAACACATACTGCATAAAAAAAGAGAATTCCTGCTCCCTGATGGTACTATAGCAATCATTCCGGAAAAATGGTTCTCCCAGTACGGCAGTTTATTCAGCCTGTCTGACGGCGGAAAAATGCTGAAGCTGAAAAAACATCATATCGGTCTGATTAATGATCTTGCCGGTGACGGAATTGCTAATGTAACCCTACAGCGCAAGCTCCAGAAACTAAATGACTTCGAGAATATTGAAGACGTACAGATGCCTGCACATTTCAAAGGTGAACTGAGAAGTTATCAGAAAGCAGGTTATAACTGGTTCAGTTTTTTAAGAGAGTATAATTTTGGTGGCTGTTTAGCAGATGATATGGGTCTTGGTAAGACGATCCAAACCCTGGCTATGCTGCAGAAGCTGAAAGAAGAAGATGAGCTGAATAACACGCACAGCACGTCATTGATCATCATGCCCACATCACTGATTTACAACTGGCTGGCCGAAGCAAAGAAATTCACGCCCAAACTGAAAATCCTTGCTCATACCGGTAGTGCCAGGAATAAAGATGTGAGTCATTTTATTAAATACGACATTGTAATTACTACCTATGGTATCACCAGAGTAGATGTTAATGAAATACATAATTTTTATTTCAACTATATTATTCTGGACGAAAGCCAGAACATAAAAAATCCGTCCTCCAAATCTTTTAAGGCTGTCAAACAACTTAAATCAAGACACAGGTTAATTCTGAGTGGTACCCCGGTAGAAAACTCAGTAGCAGATTTATGGACGCAGCTTACCTTCCTTAATCCTGGGTTGCTGGGTACACAGGCCTTTTTCAATGAAGAGTACGTACAGGCTATTGAGAAGAAAAAAGATGAAGATAAGGCAAAAAAACTACAGGCCATTATCAAACCCTTTGTACTCAGACGTACCAAAGAGCAGGTTGCAGAAGAACTGCCGGCAAAAACCGAACAGATTATATACTGTGACATGAGCGAAGATCAGGCTTCCTATTATGAAAAAACAAAGTCTGCCTACAGAAATGATCTGCTCAGCAGTATGGATGACGGTACTTACGCAAAAAAACAGGTTCAGCTTCTGCAGGGTCTGACTGCATTGCGTCAGCTGGCAAATCATCCTTTGATGATTGATGAACACTATTTATCAGATTCAGGAAAATTTGAAAACGTGGTCCATACCCTTGACAACGTACTCAAAGGCGGTCATAAAGTGCTTATATTTTCACAATTTGTAAAACACCTGGGTATTTTCAGAAACCATTTTGAAAAAGAGCTAATTCCATTTGCCTATCTCGATGGTTCAACAAAAAACCGTGGCGAAATTGTGGCTGAGTTTCAGGAAAACCAGGATCTTAAAGTCTTTCTGATTTCAATAAAGGCCGGAGGCGTCGGGCTGAATCTTACTCAGGCGGATTATGTATTCATCTTAGATCCATGGTGGAATCCGGCAGTTGAACAACAAGCTATTGACAGATCACACCGTATCGGACAGGAGAAAAAAGTATTTATTTACAAGTTTATCGCTAAAGATACCGTTGAAGAAAAGATTCTTGCCTTGCAAAACCGCAAAAAACGTCTGGCAAGCTCTTTAATTACGACCGAAGAAAGCTTCTTCAAATCACTGAGTAAAGAAGATATCCGGGAAATTCTGAAATAACAACGTCTTAAAAACAATTTCAGCTTTGCGGAAACTGCAGGATTGCAGTATAATCTGCCCGGGAGATCATTTCGGCACCTAAACTCATCAAATGATTATTGGGTACCTGACAATCAATCAGCCTGTATTCGTTTTGCTGACAAAGCCAGATCAGCGCAGTCTTAGATGCATTACTTTTTTTACTGAACATACTTTCTCCAACAAATACCCCGTTAATTTCCAGGCCGTACAATCCTCCGGCAAGCTCCCCCTCATACCAGACTTCAACACTATGTGCCCAGCCATGCCTGTGCAGATTGATATAAGCATTCTGCATATCATTAGTAATCCAGGTACCATCCTGATCTTTTCTTGGTGTTTCTGCACAACAAACAATTACATCCGCAAAAACCTGATCCATTGTCACTTTAAAAGCACCATCCGCAATTACTTTACGCATGCTTTTACTCACTTTAATTCTTTCCGGGAAGATTACACAGCGTTCAGGAGGAGCAAACCAGCAAACCGGGTCTCCTTCACTAAACCATGGAAATATCCCGTTCTGATAGGCCAGTATCAACCTGTCCTTACTTAAATCTCCACCAATAGCCAGTAATCCATCATCGTCTGCCAATGCCGGATCAGGGAAAACCAATTCTCCTTCAGGTAACTGAAATATCATAAAGACAAAAATATAAAATTTTAAACCTAAACGTTTTATATCTGTCATACCCAACAAAACAGCCTGATACCATGGATAGAAAAGATAATTTTACCAACATCAAGCATCTCTATAACAGAGCCGGTTTCGGAATAGCCTATCCCGATTTGCTTCAGCTAAGCAAAAGAAAAATAAGCAAGGCGATAAAAGGTCTGCTTACCGTTTCAAACCAGGGAACTGAGCTGACAGTAATTACACCTGATGAATTTAAACAGCAACAACTTATCCTCTCTGGCCTCAACGGCAAAAAAGAATTAAGCCCCGACGAAAAACAACAGCGGGAAGACATCACCAAAGCACGTAACGAGAAAAGCCGGGAACTTAACCTGAGCTGGATTCAAAGGATGATTACAACCGAAAATCCGCTGCTGGAAAAGATGACACTGTTTTGGCATGGACACTTCGCCTGCCGATCCAATAATCCGTTTTATGCACAGCAGCTAAACAATATCCAAAGAAACAATGCTTTGGGCAACTTCAAAACTTTGCTGCTTGAAGTATCCAGGTCACCGGCTATGCTCGACTATCTGAATAATCAGCAAAACAGAAAAGGCCATCCCAATGAAAATTTCTCCAGGGAACTGATGGAGCTGTTTACTTTAGGCCGCGGCAATTACACAGAGAATGATATTAAAGAAGCAGCCCGTTCATTTACCGGATGGGCATACAATAAGTCCGGTGATTTTGAATTCAACCAGCGGGCACATGATGAAAAGGAGAAAACCTTTTTTGGACAAACCGGCACTTTTGACGGAGAAGCCATAATTGACAGGATACTGGCCAGGCCCGAAACCGCAACATTTATTTGTCGCAAACTATATATTTTCTTTGTTAATGACACCCCCGACGAAAATCATGTCAAAGAATTAGCCGGTCACTTTTACGAACAAAAATATGACATCTCTGCCCTGATGAACAGCTTGTTTAGTGCAGAATGGTTCTATAGCAAAACCAATACAGGCAATAAAATAAAGTCTCCGGTAGAGTTTCTTGTGAATCTGAGCAGAGAGTTTTACGTTACCTACAGCAAGCCGCAGATTTTAATACAATTACAAAGCAGTCTGGGCCAGTACTTATTTAATCCCCCTAATGTCGCAGGCTGGCCAGGAGGAAAAACCTGGATTGACAGTTCTTCGCTGATGCTCCGGCTAAAAATCCCTTCGCTGGTTCTTAATGATGGTATTCTTGATTTTGACGGTAAAGCAGATCCCGAAGATGAAGCCGTTATTGCGCTGAATAAAAAACAAAAACCCAGACCTGTCAGATCTTATATCAATGCAAAAGCAGACTGGTCTAAATTTCTGGCCTGTTTTCCTAAAGACATGAAACAAACCGAGCTCGCTGCTTTTCTGCTGGAACCACCGGTAGACAAAAAAATCAGTGATGTTATTGCATCCAATATTAAATTAAAAAATACGGCAATTGCAGTGACCAGTATGCCGGAATATCAACTGTGTTAGCTTAAATGAAATGGAAAGAAGAGACTTTTTAAAAAATGCCGCTTTTGCAGCAGCAGGAACTCTGGTAGTTCCGGCCTTCATGAAACCTTTTGAAGCACTCGCGCTGGATGAGCTGAGTTTATATAAAAACCTGGTTGTTGTTCAGCTCTCGGGCGGGAATGACGGGCTGAATACAGTTATTCCATTCGGTAATGATATCTATTATCAAATGAGAAAAGGCATAGCAATAAAACCAGATGAAGTCATCAAACTAAATGATATGCAGGGATTGAATCCGAATCTGAACTGTTTGAAAGAACTTTACGATCAGGGATGGATGACCATCATTAATGACGTGGGCTATCCTAATCCTGACCGCTCACATTTCCGTTCCATGGATATCTGGCAAACAGCCAGTGATGCCAATCAATACCTTTCCACAGGCTGGATAGGCCGTTATCTGGATTCAAACTGTGAAACCTGCAAATTCCCCTATACAGCTATTGAAGTTGACGATAGTCTATCTCTGGCAATGAAAGGTATGAGCAAAAAAGGGATCGCCTTAAAAGATCCTGCGGCCTTGTTCCGTAATACCAATGAGCCCTTTTTCAGAGACATGATTAACCGAGACAAGGACCATCTGGATGAAGACAATCTCGGATATCTCTATAAAACGATGATAGAAACCTCTTCTTCTGCCAATTATATTCAGAATACATCCAGGATCTATCAGCCCAATTACACCTATCCCAACACAGCCTTTTCCAACCAGTTAAAAACGGTGTCCCGGTTTATCTGTTCGGGATTAAAAACCAGGGTTTATTATGTTTCTTTAAGCGGTTTTGACACCCATGTAAATCAGCTAAACCAGCAAGGACGCTTATTGCAGCAATATGCAGAAGGCATGAATGCTTTTGTGAAAGACCTGCATCAAAACAATAAACTGGAAGATACCCTGGTAATTACTTTTTCCGAATTCGGACGCCGTGTAGCACAAAATGCAAGCAACGGAACTGATCATGGTACAGCAAACAATATGTTCCTGTTTGGCGGACGCTTAAAAAAGCAGGGAATATACAATGGAGCACCAGACCTGGGCAACCTGGATAATGGTGATCTTAAATATCAGGTAGATTTCAGGGAAGTATATGGCACCATTCTGGATAAATGGCTGGATGTCAACAACTCACAAGTACTCAACAAACGTTTTAACACCCTCGGTTTTATTTAAATACCAATTAATCCAATTCGGACAGCATGTGACATTGCTTCTTTACTATCCTTAAAAAGGCAGGTATGAATCCCCTTTTCCTCCGCTTTTCTTAACAGATCAAGTGCGGCATCCTGTTTTTCCTGTCTGATATTCCTGATATAGATAGCCTCTATACTTTCCGGATACTTTATAGCAATTGTCGTATAAATCTCTGTATCGCGCTGTGAATTATCGCCAAAAAGTATAAATTTCTGATTTGGGAAGGCATCTATAATCCGCATTATCCGCATCAGTTTACCTTCATGCCCCGTTTTCCCTGTTTTTAACAAATCTTTCCACCTCTTGATCTGATTCAGTAAAAAAGAACCCTCCGGTAATTGATTAAAGCTAAAAGTGCTTACCAGGTAATCATATAAATTCCATTCGCTGCTGGAAACATAAAAAAAAGGATTAGGATGTTCAGCATCAGTATGAGACAAAGCCAGTAAATTATAATGAGAAGCAACACCCGGAAAGGTTTTCCGGGTGTGCGGATTCTTAATAAAAAGTTCTCTCAGTCTCCTGCCAATAGTTGCAGAATGCGAAATCATAATCGTATCATCAATATCAGATATAAATGCATACTGCGTAACATGAGGCACGTAAATTTGCCCTGTACTCTCAGCGAGGACCTCCCCATGATCACTCAGGGCCTCTATCCGGACTGGGTGCCAGCCGGCACTCACACTTTCCATGGCCTCCCATTCGAATTTGAAAAACCCATCATATTCAGTGGTCTGATAAACGGTCTGCTTATAAAAAGTCAGTCTGACTTTAACCCATGGATATGGTTTGAGTATAAACATCCTGATCAGATAAATTATATTCTTAAAAAAATTATTGCTGTACTTCTGGTCATTCTTAGCCCTGAATTTAAAGACGTGTCCATAAACAACAAGATTGTGTGTATGGCCATAACCGTGATATATCTTTACGCTGACAGAATTATTCATTATAAATCAAACAGAGCAGGCGCATAGTTGTTTGTGATATTGAACAATACCTATAAACAATTACCGGAATGAAATTACTTTTTATTGTCAATCCAGGTTCGGGAAGTGATGATATAGATTTCAAAACGGTGATATCGGATTTTTTCAAATCCCTTGAGCATACATTTGAAATTTATGAGCTTACGGCAAACTGTAATCCCGAACAGATCAGAGCAGCTATAGATGAATCAAAGGCAGATCGTGTGATTGCTGCCGGCGGAGACGGGACATTAAAACTGGTCGCAGACCTGTTGAAAGGCACGAAGGTCCCGATTGGAATTATTCCAGCCGGTTCTGCAAATGGTATGGCCAGAGAAATGGGCATACCACTAAACATTGAACAGGCACTTGCGCTGACTATAAGCGGAGAAACCAAAGAAATTCACGCAGTAGTTGTAAACGATGAATTCTGTATTCACTTATCCGATATTGGCTTCAATGCCTACATTGTTAAAAAGTTTGATGATCTGCCACAAAGAGGAATGTGGGGTTATACCAAAGCCTTATGGAAAGCCCTGTGGAGCCACCATAAAATGGAAGTAGCATTCAGTATAGGAAACGAACTTATCCGCTCAGAAGCGGCTATGGTAGTTATTGCCAATGCGACCATGTATGGGACCGGTGTAAAAATAAACCCTGATGGGAAATTAGATGATGAAGTTTTTGAAGTTATTCTGGTCAAAAAATACTCCTTTCTGGAAATCTTAAAAATACGCTTCACCAACTTACCTTTTAATCCTGAAAAAATCGAATCCTTTCAGACTGACAGCCTGCTTATAAAGACCAGAAACAAGGTACACTTCCAGGTAGACGGAGAATATATAGGTAAAGTCAATAGCATTCAGGCAAAACTATTACCAGCAGCTATAACTATGATTTTTAACCCGGAAAAGATTACCTGAAATATTTCCGATGTCCCTGCAGCACATAAAAAGCTCTGAAAAATTCAGCGATAATGCATATCCTGAACAAAACACCAAACCACTGTGCCCCGCTGGGAAATAATTCAGGCAAAAGCGTAATAAACCCAATAGAAAACACAAAAAGCAACAGCCGGAAAGGAAACTGAATATAATTGGTAATTATGCCATATTTTCTGAACTGAAATAATCCGGCAGCAGAAACAAACAGGGAAAAGAAGATTAATAGCGTTAAAACAACTCTGGCTACAGAAGTTGCATCGCCGGGGATTTCCTTGTAATTCACTAAGACAGACCAGATCTGAGGACTCATGGAGACAATGCTGATCACATCCAGCAAAGCAAATAATTTGAATAGAAAACGCATTTATTTACAATATTTTTCGAGTAGTTCGTCAGCCAGTGATGAACCCATATATTTAACAAACAGAAAATCTTCGCAGGCACCCTGTTTATCTTTTTGCTTTAATCTCTTTTTTCCCTCTTCTATTCTTTTTTCCAGATAACTGTCATCATAGCCCAATTCTTTCTTTAAAGCTGTGATCCGACCCTCCTCCGCTTCGTTATAATTGCCAATGGCCTTATTCCGGTAAAAATTAGTGATCACCTCTGTGAGCCCTTCATTTGCCTTATAGGCAGCAATCGCTTTATTTCTTTGCTGTGGATTCACAGTAGCGCAGTCCCCGTCCGAAAGAATAAAATTTACCGGTGCAATCAGCACATAAGTGGTATCATAGTTATCAGGTACCTGCCATTTTCCACTACTCAGTCTGATCAGGCGCAGCGCTTCCTGATCGAGATCTATTCCCAGTCCGCTGCTTACCTTTGAAGTATAGACCTCACCCGAAAGATTCACTTTAAAACTAATATTAATCTTTCCCTGAATACAGTTTTGCAGTGAATATACCGGATAGATAATATTTGTCCGGATAAAAGCATCCAGTCCACCCTGAAGCACTGGCTGTGCCTTTACAGACAGCCCAATGAAAAACAGGAATAGTACAAGAATCTTCTTCATCCCGTAATTTACGAAATTATTCGGCAGGAATGTTAAAAGTACGGTTAAGAATCAAGCCCGGATCAGGACAATTATTAAGATAAACAGCACGGTTAGAAAACTGACAGACTCCCGGATAGTCACCTTCTTTGCCCTGCATATCAAACATCAGTTGAAAATGCAGATGCGGAGGCCAGTTTCCATTTTCAGCCGGAATACCAAAAGCAGCAAACGGAGTACCGCCTGCAATAAATTGTCCAGCCTGGAGACCGTTAAGAGAGGCCAGACTTAAATGACCATAAAGTGCATATAAAGTGAGGCCGTTAAGTTCGTATTTTAAAATGATTGTCGCACCGTAATCACCAAACTGATTATTGTTCTTAAAACTATGTACTACGGCATCATAAAAATTAAAGATCTGAGTACCGGCCGATGCCCAGATATCAACCCCAAGATGTAATCTTCTGGGTTCCTCTGCAGTATCAAAATGAGCACTTCTTGAATAAATTGTCCTGTGTTCATTGTATCCGCCAATACCGTAACGTGAGCTGGTATCTTCGAGTTTTTTGGTTACCCATGCAGAGAAAGCTGCAGTATCAGCAAGAATCTGATCAGTCAGTTCCAGGTTTCCCGCTGTAAAATCAAAAGGATACAAACGATCAGCAGATGAATCAAAACTGACTACGCTGCTGATCCTGTTTTCAGGGTCCGATGCCCATTCCTTAAGTTTTTCCAGAGGTTCCATCAGAAATTAATCCTCTGTTGTTTCTTCTTCCGTCCCCTGTTCTTTGCGGTCCTTTGAAATTTTATCAAATATTTTATCCATGTGCTCTACATAGGTATTTGTATCATCCACAAAGAAAGTCAGTGTAGGCACAACTCTCACCTGGTGACGAATACGTGCGCCCAGCTTATACCTGATTTCTCCGGCATGAGAATTTACTGTAGCAATTGACAATCCGGTATTATTAGTGCTTAAAAAGCTCAGGTAAACCTTTGCAACTGCTAAATCTGGAGATACACGGACCTTTGTAATCGTAACTAATGTATTGGGTAAGTATTCTGCCCCTTCTCTTTGAAATATCGTAGCTAATTCCTCTTGCAGTACACCGGCAAATTTCTGTTGACGTTTACTTTCCATGTTTTCTTGTTAATTTTAATATAATAATTTGTCATAAGGATACCTTACCGTATGCAGTGCCACAACTTTATCGTATAAAAGTTGTTTGAACTCTTCCAGGTTCTCCTTATTCAGTGCTGAGATAAATATTGACGGCGTATTATGCTGCGCCATCCAGCTCTTTTTGAAATCTTCCAGCGTTAATGTCACCTTTTCCTCTTCATTCATTTCATCAGCCTCAGGATTAACATAAGCATCAATTTTATTGAATACCACAATCGTTTCTTTATCCCTCGCGCCAAGATCTTTCAATGTCTCATTGACCACGTTGATCTGATCCTCAAAACTTGAATGAGAAACATCTACCACATGGATTAATATATCGGCTTCCCTTACCTCATCCAGTGTTGATTTGAAACATTCAACAAGGTGATGCGGTAGTTTGCGTATAAATCCAACAGTATCCGACAATAAGAAAGGCAGATTATCAATCACCACTTTCCTTACTGTAGTATCCAGGGTTGCAAACAATTTATTCTCTGCAAAAACCTCAGATTTGGAAATCATGTTCATGATGGTAGACTTACCCACATTGGTATATCCTACCAGGGCCACCCGGATTAATTCATTCCGGTTCTTGCGCTGCGTTTCATTCTGTTTATCGATCAGTTTCAGTCTGCTCTTTAAAAGAGAAATTTTCTCCAGAATCATCCTTCTGTCACTCTCAATCTGAGTTTCCCCTGGACCACGCATACCAATACCACCTTTCTGGCGCTCTAAGTGAGTCCATAAACGTGTCAAACGTGGTAATAAATATTGCAGCTGGGCTAATTCAACCTGAGTTTTAGCCTGTGAGGTCTGAGCTCTTCCCGCAAAAATATCAAGGATAAGATTACTCCTGTCCAGGATTTTCACTTCCAGTTCACGCTCTATATTCCGCAGTTGCGAAGGAGATAATTCATCGTCAAAAACGACCATATCAATATCCTCCGACTTCACGTAGGCTCTTATTTCTTCTAATTTCCCTGTTCCAACAAAGGTAGCTCTTTCCGGTTTCAGCATTTTTTGTGTAAAAACACTATCCACCACACCACCTGCTGTATCTACCAGAAATGTTAATTCGTCTAAATATTCTTTTGTTTCCTCCGGTTTTTCTCCCGGTCTGATCACCCCTACCAGGACAGCACGTTCCTGCTTAACAGCGGTATCATAAGTTTTCGCTTTTCCCATGTAAAGTACAAAGATACAAAAGTTATACCGAGATCAACTCCTCTACGAACTGATGCATTGCTGCTCCCGGATCTGAGGTCTTCATAAAATTTTCACCAATCAGAAAACCGTTAAATCCAGCTGTTTTCAGCTGCTTAATCGTCTGAGGGTCACTGATTGCACTTTCAGAAATTTTCAGAAATTCTTTTGGAATCTGATCAGCCAGATCAAATGAAGTCTGAATACTGACAGAAAAGTCTGCCAGATTACGGTTATTAACACCAATGGCATCAATATAAGGGTTGATACTGCGCTGTAATTCTTCCAGATTATGTACCTCAAGTAATACATTCAGCCCTAAACTTTTTGCCAGTCTGCCAAAGTTCTCTATCTGCGCCGGAGTAAGAATTGCAGCGATCAGCAGAATAATATCTGCACCCAGAGCCTTTGCTTCTACAATCTGATACTCATCAATCATAAAGTCCTTCCGTAAAAGCGGGACACTGTTCGCTGCTCTTGCTGCCAGTAAATCATTGGGATGTCCACCGAAAAAATCAATATCGGTCAATACAGAAATCGCTGAGGCTCCTGCAGCTGCATAACCATTGGTTACTTCTTCAACTGCAGACCGGTCGTTGATAATCCCCTTTGATGGCGAACGTCTTTTGAACTCCGCAATAATACCGGTACGCTTAGGATCAAGTATAAATTCTTTCAGCACATATGGCGTCCTGTTAAAATAAACACCGGCTTCCAGTTCTTTGATGGATACTAATTTCTTAGCCTGTTCAACTTCTTCTGTTTTTCTGAGAACGATTTTATCTAAAATATTCATAGTGTCTATTTTAATTTTCCAACCAATTTTTCATCATCTCCTTACCATATTCGGTCAGTACACTTTCAGGATGAAACTGCACACCACGAACATCATAAGTCTGATGTCTGAGTGCCATAATCTCCTGGCTGGCATCTGTAGCAGTAACTATCAGATCTGCAGGGAATCCTTCCTGACTTACAACCCATGAATGATAACGGCCAACATTAATTACTTCCGGACAGTCATTAAATAAAAACTCTTCCTTATCAATTACATTTATAGGCGTAGCAATTCCATGCATAGGTCTGCCCAGATTTAGTAGCTGACCACCAAATGCCTCTGCAATAGCCTGCTGTCCGAGGCAAATCCCCAGAATACTTTTTTCAGCCGCATAAGTCCGGATAACCTCTAAAAGCAAACCCGCTTCCGAAGGTATACCAGGGCCCGGTGATAATAAAATTTTATCAAACCCGGCAACGTCAGCAATAGCAAATTTATCATTTCTCCATACTTCAACCTCACTGCCTAATTCATTAATTAAATGCACTAAATTATAAGTGAAGGAGTCATAATTATCTATGACTAATATTTTCTTTTGCATGTCTTTAGTTTAAATTTTATTAATCTCTTTAGCCATTCCTATTGCTTTACGCAGGGCAGCAATTTTATTATTTACCTCATTCAGCTCGTTTATAGCAATCGAATCGGCTACAATCCCGGCGCCAGCTCTATAATGCAGCTGATTATTTTTACTCATAAATGTACGGATCATGATTGCATGATTAAATGAACCATCAAAACCCATGTAACCAATGGCACCTGCATAGAAATTGCGCGCCAGCCCTTCGTATTCATCTATAAGCTGCATGGCTTTATATTTCGGTGCTCCGCTTAAAGTACCGGCCGGGTAAGTATCAGCAACAACTTTAAATGCCGAAACATCCTTTTGTAGTTTACCACTTACTTTTGAAACCAGGTGAATCAGGTGAGAATAATATTGAACTTCTTTGAAGGATTTCACTTCAACACCTCTGCAGTGTCTGCTCAGATCATTTCTGGCCAGGTCAACCAGCATCACGTGCTCTGCACTTTCCTTAGGGTCCTGTTCCAGCTTTCTGGCCAGTTCAGCGTCCTCTTCATCATTACCGGTACGTTTAAAAGTTCCGGCAATCGGGAAAATATTGGCAGCTCCATCTCTGATAGTAATCTGAGCTTCGGGCGAAGAGCCAAAAAGTTTAAAACTTCCGTAATCAAAATAGAAGAGATACGGAGAAGGGTTAATCGAACGTAAACAACGGTATACATTAAATTCATCCCCCGAAAATCCCTGATTATAGGCTCTGGAAGGGACAATCTGAAATACATCGCCACGCAGGATATGTTTTTTCATCTTCTCCACAACATCCATAAATCCTTCGTTAGTCAGATTGGATTGCTCATCACCTACAGTATCAAAGCTATATTCAGGAAAATTTTTATTTTGAATCAGGTATTCAATTTTTTCCAGGTCGTCATCTTCTTCCTCATTAAAATTATTTTTAAACAAGGTGACTTCGTTCTTAAAGTGATCTATGGCAATAATATAGCGATAGACATGATACTGCATCAATGGAATTTCTTCCCCTTTTGGAGATTCTGCAGTAAATTTGATATCCTCAAAATACTGTACAGTGTTCCAGGTAAAATAACCAAACATACCTGTAGAAATGTAGCGTTTTTCCTGCACAGACTGCGTGTCAAATCTCGCTTTAAAGGCTTCGATTTCTTCTGTCAGGATAAATTTGTCCTTCACTTCTTTTTCGCCGTTTGGAAAATAAGTGGAAAGCTGTCCGTTTTGAAGCATAATTCCTGCTACAGGTTCTGCACAGACATAACTCACTGAATTCTCCCGGCTGTGGTAATCCGAACTTTCCAGTAGCAGGGAATTTGGAAAAACGTCCCTCAATCGCAGATAAATACTTACCGGCGTAATCGTATCTGCTAACCTTTTTTTAAAAACTGTATTGATTTTTATCTTCTCCATCTGAAAAATATTAAACAAAAAAAACCCGACGTGTTGTACGTCGGGTTAGTATGTGTGGTTTGGTTTAGGTTGATAAACTATAATGTACACGAGACTGCGACGAAACTCTTTTCAGAATTACCGCGCCACTGCCAGGTTGTATGTTTATTGTTAATCATTGAGTAGCAAAAATAGAAATAAATCTTACAAACCAAAATTAAATCGTAAAATAATTATCACATTCCAAAGAAATGGCGGCTCGGATCAACTTTAACCATCGCAAAAATTGCCCCTACGATTAATAAAAGTGCCAGTCCAAAAAATATAGCTATGGTTTTATGTTTGGCTAACGCAGTAGTTCCTCTCTTAGAGCGGGCATTACCAACTGTAATTAAAACAATTGCAATCAGCATCATGGAAATATGCTCCATTTTCCAGTAACGTTGTATAGCTACAGAACTATCTCCTTTATACCAGTCATGCATAAAATAAATAGCCAATCCTAAAAGGAGCTGAATATGCGAACTGATTAAAGTAAATACATTTAATTTACGATTACCTTCGGTATATGGTTTCTTTCCCACATATCCCATTAATGCACTGATAAAAGCAACCAGCAATAAAATGATTACTAAATAACGCCATCCAGAGTGCGCACTCTTCAAGATTTCATAAATACCCATAACAATTTTTTTCTTCAAAAATAAGAAATTAATGCTTGCTTATAAGAGCAGAGCCCTTTTATTGGTATTTAGAATCATTATAAAAACGAAGCTTGGCTGAGCCGGTAAAACCTATTGTCCCCGGATGGCATTATCATTTAAAGCGCCTGGTTAAAATTTGATTTTACAATCCCTCTGGATAAATCAGCTGTAATAAAGTTCAGGGGAATTACGCCATATTTTCCGTTTGTATTACCGCTGAAAAATGTTGTGATCTTAGGATTTATGTAATTATTTACAGCAATAATATCTGGAATACCGAAAATAAGGGACTTAAACCCACTTCCAAAATTGATATACAACCTGTTTGAAGTATCATCATGAGCAGCATTCAGCAAACTGTTGACACTGGCCCACTTGGCCTCCACCTTTGAAACTTTATATTCATCCTGAATTTTCAGATTTGCCGCTTTATTATTAATTTCAAAAGTTGCATTATCTTTCCAGGCAGTAGCATCAATTCCTTTTGCATTTGCTGTACTGAATCTCCTCAATAGCTTAATTTTGCCACGTATAGATGAAAGCCTGGAAATATCAGTACCCAGATCCCATTTTGATGCATTTTCCTTAACGTAGGCATCAAAAGTTTCTTCAAAGCTGCGTGTATTACCTGAAGGCGTATATTCTTCCTTTACGCTCATAATTACTGTTTCCGAAGGATTTGCATCAAGGAAGTCAATGCATGCCTTTAAAACGTCGCTAAAGTTCAAATTCTGGTAAACCAGATCGTGATGAATAGTAAAGCTGTTATTGAAATGTCTGCATCTCACATCCAGAAATCTTACACCAGCTGTTAACTGATCTGCAATAGTCAGGTTCTGACATTTGGCTGTACCAGATACCGGTTCGAATCTTGCACCAGAATCATGTGTCCCCGGGATGGATATTTGTGCGATGCTTGTGGTATCCGGTATAAAGCTCATCCAGTTACTCAGCGTGTAATTTAACAAAGCCGTCTGCTTTGTTTTTACTGAGCTCTCTTTTTTCATTTCAGGGTTATACCCTAAACTGTCCTGCTTCTTACAGGCGGTGAAGATCATTACACCAAACGTTAATAAGACTAGTTGTAGTTTTCTACTGTTCATAATAAATTGTTTTTCCGGTTAGATTACCTGCAAATACGATTTATCTATCGATTTTGCTTAACGCTAAACTAGTATGGAATTGTTAATTTATCACGTGTCAAAGATTAAGTTTAAATACTATAAACAAAAAGAGTAACCCGCCCCCGGATTACCCTAATTAACTAACTTATTAAAATAAAAAAACTGGCTGTTGGGGAAGGAGTCGAACCTTCAAGGGGAAGTTAGCATCAGCTCAAAAAATTAATTTGTGGTCAACCCATAAACTGTGTTTATCCCATGATCCCCACCACCGAGACAAGAAGGTGTGTCTGCCAATTTCACCACCCAACATTAAATAAAGAACAACATTCTTTGGCTGTAGGGGAAGGAGTCGAACCTTCAAGGAGTAGTTAGCCTTTACAGGTTTTCCATATTCTCCACCACCGAGACAAGGAGGTGCGTCTGCCAGTTCCACCACCCTACAGAGTATAAGCAATTATTAAAATGAACGTTTTTTTCTTACTTGCTTGATACAAATGTAATGATAGACTGCATACGTTGCAAATATTTTAATCAATTAATTTCATTATTACAATTATTGTAATTATATTAGATCATCATTAAAATTAATTGAAATCATGCTCAAAAAAGAAAGCCAAAATTTAGAAATTGATAACCTCGATATTGACATTTTAAAGCAGCTGATGCAGGATGCAACTAAACCTTACACAGAAATAGCTAAAGATCTGATCGTTTCGGGTGGTACTATTCATGTCAGAATGAAGAAACTTCAGGAAATGGGAATTATAAAAGGTTCACATTTAATTATAGATCCGCAGAAAGCGGGTTATGATATCTGTGCATTTCTGGGAATCTACCTTGAAAAAGGTATCCAGTATAAAGACGCTGTTGAACAGCTCAGTAGAATTAAGGAGGTTGTAGAACTTCATTATACTACTGGTGCTTATAGTATGTTCGCGAAAATTATCTGCAGGGATACCAACCATTTGCGTCATGTATTAAATGAAGAGATTCAAGCAGTAGCCGGTATTCAGCGAACAGAGACATTGATCTCACTGGAAGAAAGTATCAGAAGACAGATAGAGCTGGGTTAGAAATCCCGGCTTTAATATGAAGCTGAATTACCTGTTTCATTAATTCTAAAGGCAGAAATTATTATTCTCAAAGCTCTGTGATCTTCAGAGAAAACCAGGGCGGTCTATATACAAAAAAGGTTGTGCTGTAAAAGTCTGTAAACTCAATCAGGAAAGACTTATAAACTCCATGCAGAAAAGTTTATAAGCTAGATGCAGAAAGGTTTATAAGCTCGATGCGGAAAAGTCTATAAACAAGAAAAGCCTGTAGTTTCCTACAAGCTTTCTTTAAGATTTGGCACCGACCTACTCTCCCACGTGTTACCGCAGTACCATCGGCTCTGGTGGGCTTAACTTCTCTGTTCGGAATGGGAAGAGGTGGACACCACCGATATAGGCACCTAAATGTCTTTATCAATTGTTATTGATCAATATTTTATTTGTTTTTCTCCAAATAACCTTTACAGTTATCCTGTTTCCAGCTCAGAGACAAACGATGACATATTATTGAAAGAAGTTAGTTATGAAGAACAAACAACAGTTTATTGCTCTTGAAAGCTTCGGATGATTAGTATTACTCGACTATGCTGTCACCAGCTTTACATCTGTAACCTATCAACGTAGTAGTCTGCTACGGTCCTATATGGAATTCTCATCTCGTGGCTAGTTTCGCACTTAGATGCTTTCAGCGCTTATCTATTCCCAACGTAGCTACTCTGCAATGCCCCTGGCGGAACAACAGATTCACTAGAGGTTAGTCCAACCCGGTCCTCTCGTACTAAGGTCAGCCCCACTCAAAATTCCTACGCCCACAACAGATAGGGACCGAACTGTCTCGCGACGTTCTGAACCCAGCTCGCGTGCCACTTTAATCGGCGAACAGCCGAACCCTTGGGACCTTCTCCAGCCCCAGGATGTGACGAGCCGACATCGAGGTGCCAAACCTCCCCGTCGATATGAGCTCTTGGGGGAGATCAGCCTGTTATCCCCAGCGTACCTTTTATCCTTTGAGCGATGGCCCTTCCATGCAGAACCACCGGATCACTATATCCGTCTTTCGACCCTGCTCGGCTTGTCTGCCTCACAGTCAAGCAAGCTTATGCTATTGCACTCCTCATACGGTTACCAAGCGTATTGAGCTTACCTTTGAAAGCCTCCGTTACCTTTTTGGAGGCGACCACCCCAGTCAAACTACCCATCAAACAATGTCCTCTCCTAAAAGAGTTAGACACCGAATACAAAAAGGGTGGTATTTCAACGTTGACTCCACAACACCTAGCGATGCCACTTCATAGTCTCCCACCTATCCTACACATCCTGTATCCAATGTCAATGTTAAATTGTAGTGAAGGTGCATGGGGTCTTTCCGTCCCGTTGCGGGTACCCGGCGTCTTCACCGGGACCACAATTTCACCGAGCTCATGGCTGAGACAGCGCCCAGATCGTTACACCATTCGTGCAGGTCGGAACTTACCCGACAAGGAATTTCGCTACCTTAGGACCGTTATAGTTACGGCCGCCGTTTACTGGGGCTTCGATTCAATGCTTCGCCTTGCGACTAACATCCCCTCTTAACCTTCCAGCACCGGGCAGGTGTCAGGCCTTATACTTCATCTTTCGATTTTGCAAAGCCATGTGTTTTTGTTAAACAGTCGCCTGGGCCTTTTCACTGCGGCTGACATTGCTGTCAGCGCCCCTTCTCCCGAAGTTACAGGGCCATTTTGCCGAGTTCCTTAGCCATGATTCACTCGAGCACCTTAGAATTCTCTTCCCGGATACCTGTGTCGGTTTGCGGTACGGGTTTTTATAACCTGAAGCTTAGCGGTTTTTCTTGGAAGTCTGATTACCTGCGCTATCCACTTACCCGAAGGCTTGCGGTACTATCGACCTTTAGCAAAGAATGCGGATTTGCCTACATTCCCTATACCTACAGTCTTTAACGATCTATTCCGTCAGATCGCGGCAGTGTCACTACTCCGTCCCCACATCGCAGTTATAAAAAGTACTGGAATATTAACCAGTTGTCCATCGAATTTCCCCTTCGGGTTCTCCTTAGGCCCCGACTAACCCTGATCCGATTAGCGTTGATCAGGAAACCTTATCCTTTCGGTGGGCAGGTTTCTCGCCTGCCTTATCGTTACTTATGCCTACATTTGCTTTTCCAGAAGCTCCACCCTGGCTTACGCCAAAACTTCGCTGCCGCTGGAATGCTCCCCTACCGTAATATTAATATTACCCATAGCTTCGGTGTACTACTTTATGCCCGTTTATTATCCATGCACGATCGCTCGACTAGTGAGCTGTTACGCACTCTTTAAATGAATGGCTGCTTCCAAGCCAACATCCTAGCTGTCTAGGCAATCGCACCTCGTTAGTTCAACTTAGTAGTAACTTAGGGACCTTAGCTGATGGTCTGGGTTCTTTCCCTCTCGGCCCGTGACCTTAGCACCCCGGGCCTCACTGCAGTGTATATTTAATAGCATTCGGAGTTTGTCTGGATTTGGTAGGATTTGACTCCCCCGCACCCAATCAGTAGCTCTACCTCTAGTAAACTTAACCACCACGCTGTTCCTAAAAACATTTCGGGGAGTACGAGCTATTTCCCAGTTTGATTAGCCTTTCACCCCTACCCACAGATCATCCGGAAACTTTTCAACGTTTATCGGTTCGGTCCTCCAGTACGTGTTACCGCACCTTCAACCTGTCCATGGGTAGATCACAAGGTTTCGCGTCTACCTCCCCTGACTATACGCCCTATTCAGACTCGCTTTCGCTTCGGATCCATGTCTTAAACATTTAACCTTGCCAGAGAAGAGTAACTCGTAGGCTCATTATGCAAAAGGCACGCCGTCACGCCACCTGGACGCTCCGACCGCTTGTAAGTACACAGTTTCAGGTTCTATTTCACTCCCCTGTTCGGGGTTCTTTTCACCTTTCCCTCACGGTACTGGTTCACTATCGGTCTCTCAGGAGTATTTAGCCTTACCGGATGGTGCCGGCAGATTCCCACAAGGCGTCTCCGACCTCGCGGTACTCAGGATACTACTAGACTAATGTTACTTACGTGTACGCGGCTCTCACGCTATATTGCCAGGCTTCCCATCCTGTTCCACTTCATTTCATTAATGCCACATCGTAGTCCTACAACCCCAGCTATGCCGTAACATAACTGGTTTGGGCTCTTTCCAGTTCGCTCGCCACTACTTTGGAAATCATTATTATTTTCTCTTCCTCTGCTTACTTAGATGTTTCAGTTCGGCAGGTTTGCGCATCGTAATGCGACTAGTCTTCAACTAGCCAGGTTTCCCCATTCGGAAATCTTCGGATTAATTCATATTTGCTAATACCCGAAGCTTATCGCAGCTTATCACGTCCTTCATCGCCTCTGAGAGCCAAGGCATCCCCTGTGTACTCTTTCTTACTTTCTTCTCTCCATAGCCTTTTGCGCCTATGGAAATGCTTTTTTTGATGGTTATTAACCCTACGGATTGTATCAGTGCAAGCACCTTTACCTTCCTTCAAGCTAACAACGTCTCTATTGTTGTTTGCTCTTCTTTATTAACTTCTTCCAATATGTCAAAGAACTTTTCTATCCCCGGTACATTGCTGTTCCTATTTCTATGCCTTTTATTTTAAGCATGGGTGATGGTGGAGAATAACGGAGTCGAACCGTTGACCTCCTGCGTGCAAGGCAGGCGCTCTAGCCAGCTGAGCTAATCCCCCTTAGAATTATAACTGTAGTCCCGAGCAGATTTGAACTGCTGACCCCTACATTATCAGTGTAGTGCTCTAACCAAACTGAGCTACGGGACTAAATTGTCTTTACTGCAGTAGGTGAACACTTATTCGATGTTTCATCCTATGGGTTTTTCTTTTGAGATTTGTTGTCATTTACTTATACCAATTGATCAATCGGTATATCATTTACGCAGCGAGTAATCTACCTTTCTCCAGAAAGGAGGTATTCCAGCCGCACCTTCCGGTACGGCTACCTTGTTACGACTTAGCCCCAGTTATCGGTTTTACCCTAGGACGCTCCTTGCGGTTACATACTTTAGGTACCCCCAACTTCCATGGCTTGACGGGCGGTGTGTACAAGGCCCGGGAACGTATTCACCGTATCATTGCTGATATACGATTACTAGCGAATCCAACTTCAAGAGGTCGAGTTGCAGACCTCTATCCGAACTGTGAATGGCTTTTGGAGATTTGCTTGCTGTTACCAGCTTGCTGCCCTCTGTACCATCCATTGTAGCACGTGTGTAGCCCCGGACGTAAGGGCCATGATGACTTGACGTCGTCCCCTCCTTCCTCTCTGTTTGCACAGGCAGTCTGTTTAGAGTCCCCACCTTAACGTGCTGGCAACTAAACATAGGGGTTGCGCTCGTTGCGGGACTTAACCCAACACCTCACGGCACGAGCTGACGACAGCCATGCAGCACCTAGTTTCGTGTCCTTGCGGACTCATCTATCTCTAAATGATTCACTAACTTTCAAGCCCGGGTAAGGTTCCTCGCGTATCATCGAATTAAACCACATGCTCCTCCGCTTGTGCGGGCCCCCGTCAATTCCTTTGAGTTTCAATCTTGCGACCGTACTCCCCAGGTGGAATACTTAACGCTTTCGCTTAGCCGCTAACTGTGTATCGCTAACAGCGAGTATTCATCGTTTAGGGCGTGGACTACCAGGGTATCTAATCCTGTTTGATCCCCACGCTTTCGTGCCTCAGCGTCAATAAAATCATAGTAAGCTGCCTTCGCAATCGGTGTTCTGTGACATATCTATGCATTTCACCGCTACTTGTCACATTCCGCCTACCTCTAATTCATTCAAGCTCTTCAGTATCAAGGGCACTGCGATGGTTGAGCCACCGTCTTTCACCCCTGACTTAAAAAGCCGCCTACGCACCCTTTAAACCCAATAAATCCGGATAACGCTTGGATCCTCCGTATTACCGCGGCTGCTGGCACGGAGTTAGCCGATCCTTATTCCTTCGGTACATTCAGCACATTACACGTAATGTGGTTTATTCCCGAATAAAAGCAGTTTACGACCCAGAGGGCTGTCTTCCTGCACGCGGCATGGCTGGTTCAGAGTTGCCTCCATTGACCAATATTCCTTACTGCTGCCTCCCGTAGGAGTCTGGTCCGTGTCTCAGTACCAGTGTGGGGGGTCATCCTCTCAGATCCCCTAGACATCGTGGTCTTGGTGGGCCGTTACCCCGCCAACTAACTAATGTCACGCATGCCCATCTTAATCCTATAAATATTTGATCATTGTACAATGCTGTACTGTGATTTTATGCGGTGTTAATCCGAATTTCTTCGGGCTATCCCCCTGATTAAGGTAGGTTGCATACGCGTTACGCACCCGTGCGCCACTTTCGCTACCAGCAAGCTGGTAACTATCGTTCGACTTGCATGTATTAGGCCTGCCGCTAGCGTTCATCCTGAGCCAGGATCAAACTCTCCATTGTAAAATGTGTTGTTTGAACGCTGACCATTCTTAACTTGTATTAATAATAGTCTTTATTCTTATTTGTCTGTCAGAATAGACTTAAAAAACTCGCGCGGTTCATGTACTTTGAACTTGTACGTGTTTACCTCGCTACGTTTGTAAATGACATCTCTTTAATGAACTTCTCGACTTAACCTCCCGGCAGTCTATATATGTTGCAATGCTAATCTTTCTAATCCCTCAAGTCTTAATGTTCTCAAGGTCTTTTCCAGCTTCTCATCGTTTCAATCTTGTTTATTTGCTTTGTCAACATCCGTTGTAAAGCTTCCCGTTTTTGTTGGGACTGCAAAGGTAGAAATCTTTTTTAATTTGTCAAGCTTTTTATTTTTTATTTTTGAAGTTTTTTATTCCTTCTTCAAACTCAACCAATCTCTGTTTTTGCACCCTCTCCATATCCTTTTCACTGTTTCCCTTCCTCCGAAGCGGGATGCAAAAGTAGGAAAATTATACCGCTATCCAAACATTAATACACTATTAATTGTATCATTCCTTTAACTGCATGATTATCAGTTCAAAATACCGTAAACTATTTTCAAAAGAATAAATCAATCACCAGAAGCCCCCTTCAAAACCGTAGAAGTGAGACCAGATATTCACGGAAAGTATATGTATAATAAAATCATTCTTCTATAAGGATGAGCTTAAGCATCCGGCATAAAAAATAAAAAGAGGCAAAAGCATTGTAGAAATAAGATGATAAAGCGCAAAACGCTTTAAAAGACCTGACCAGATTAACCAGGCTATGAAGAATTAAACTTGTAAATACTTATCGAATGATAAATTACTCAGGAAGCGCTTTAAGCAGCTCTTTAGCAGGAACAGATGCAGGGTTGCCATTCTTATCCCCGACTACGAGGTTTTCATTATTCAGGGCGGCTTCCTCAACCAGGTTGCGCAAAGCCTTTTTAAGCCCAACCATTACTTTATCAGTAAATGTCATGTCTTGTAATAAGGAATTAGCTTTTTCCATGGTCCTGTTGCTTAATAATACTATTCCAAAGTTCGTTATTATAAACTGCTTTTCCAAAGCCGTCAAATTTAGCAATCACATCAGGGGTTACATAGGTGTTATCAACAAGTGTCCACTGATCACACACCGACATATACAAATTATATAAATTATAAATTCCCCTGTAATATCTACGCACTATAACATCCGAAGGGATATGATGTCCTCCCTTACTTACACGCTTTGCTACCCGTTCTATAGCCAAATCCGGTGAGCTTAACCAAAAATACAACAAGCTAACCTTATATCCCAACCGATGCGCTTCCTTAACCAGGGAAACATAACTACGTGTAGCTAGTGTCGTTTCAAAAGCAAAGTCAAGCCCGGCAGCCATCAATTCACGAATTCTGTTAAGCATAATTCTACCAGATTCAAAAGCAACACTTTCAGGATTAAATGGAGATAAGCCAGCGGCGATATTATCTGCATTTACAAATTCCCTGCAATTTAGAATTTCAGGTAAAATCGTATAACTGGCCGTTGTCTTTCCTGCGTCATTACAACCGGATACGATATATAGATTAGGCAAAAGATCCCGCTCCCATCGAGAATACTTCTTGTATACTACTTAGTAAGTAAAAAATTGATTGTTTCATTAAAGCTAAAGGTAGAAATTATTATTCTCAAAGCTCTGTGATCTTCAGAGAAAACCAGGGCGGTTTATATACAAAAAAAAGGTTGTGCTGTAAAAGTCTGTAAACTCAATCAGGAAAGACTTATAAACTCAATGCAGAAAGGTTTATAAACTCGATGCGGAAAGGTTTATAAGCTCGATGCGGAAAAGTCTATAAACAAGAAAAGCCTGTAGTTTCCTACAAGCTTTCTTTAAGATTTGGCACCGACCTACTCTCCCACGTGTTACCGCAGTACCATCGGCTCTGGTGGGCTTAACTTCTCTGTTCGGAATGGGAAGAGGTGGACACCACCGATATAGGCACCTAAATGTCTTTATCAATTGTTATTGATCAGTATTTTATTTGTTTCTCTCCCAATAACCTTTACAGTTATCCTGTTTCCAGCTCAGAGACAAACGATGACATATTATTGAAAGAAGTTAGTTATGAAGAACAAACAACAGTTTATTGCTCTTGAAAGCTTCGGATGATTAGTATTACTCGACTATGCTGTCACCAGCTTTACATCTGTAACCTATCAACGTAGTAGTCTGCTACGGTCCTATATGGAATTCTCATCTCGTGGCTAGTTTCGCACTTAGATGCTTTCAGCGCTTATCTATTCCCAACGTAGCTACTCTGCAATGCCCCTGGCGGAACAACAGATTCACTAGAGGTTAGTCCAACCCGGTCCTCTCGTACTAAGGTCAGCCCCACTCAAAATTCCTACGCCCACAACAGATAGGGACCGAACTGTCTCGCGACGTTCTGAACCCAGCTCGCGTGCCACTTTAATCGGCGAACAGCCGAACCCTTGGGACCTTCTCCAGCCCCAGGATGTGACGAGCCGACATCGAGGTGCCAAACCTCCCCGTCGATATGAGCTCTTGGGGGAGATCAGCCTGTTATCCCCAGCGTACCTTTTATCCTTTGAGCGATGGCCCTTCCATGCAGAACCACCGGATCACTATATCCGTCTTTCGACCCTGCTCGGCTTGTCTGCCTCACAGTCAAGCAAGCTTATGCTATTGCACTCCTCATACGGTTACCAAGCGTATTGAGCTTACCTTTGAAAGCCTCCGTTACCTTTTTGGAGGCGACCACCCCAGTCAAACTACCCATCAAACAATGTCCTCTCCTAAAAGAGTTAGACACCGAATACAAAAAGGGTGGTATTTCAACGTTGACTCCACAACACCTAGCGATGCCACTTCATAGTCTCCCACCTATCCTACACATCCTGTATCCAATGTCAATGTTAAATTGTAGTGAAGGTGCATGGGGTCTTTCCGTCCCGTTGCGGGTACCCGGCGTCTTCACCGGGACCACAATTTCACCGAGCTCATGGCTGAGACAGCGCCCAGATCGTTACACCATTCGTGCAGGTCGGAACTTACCCGACAAGGAATTTCGCTACCTTAGGACCGTTATAGTTACGGCCGCCGTTTACTGGGGCTTCGATTCAATGCTTCGCCTTGCGACTAACATCCCCTCTTAACCTTCCAGCACCGGGCAGGTGTCAGGCCTTATACTTCATCTTTCGATTTTGCAAAGCCATGTGTTTTTGTTAAACAGTCGCCTGGGCCTTTTCACTGCGGCTGACATTGCTGTCAGCGCCCCTTCTCCCGAAGTTACAGGGCCATTTTGCCGAGTTCCTTAGCCATGATTCACTCGAGCACCTTAGAATTCTCTTCCCGGATACCTGTGTCGGTTTGCGGTACGGGTTTTTATAACCTGAAGCTTAGCGGTTTTTCTTGGAAGTCTGATTACCTGCGCTATCCACTTACCCGAAGGCTTGCGGTACTATCGACCTTTAGCAAAGAATGCGGATTTGCCTACATTCCCTATACCTACAGTCTTTAACGATCTATTCCGTCAGATCGCGGCAGTGTCACTACTCCGTCCCCACATCGCAGTTATAAAAAGTACTGGAATATTAACCAGTTGTCCATCGAATTTCCCCTTCGGGTTCTCCTTAGGCCCCGACTAACCCTGATCCGATTAGCGTTGATCAGGAAACCTTATCCTTTCGGTGGGCAGGTTTCTCGCCTGCCTTATCGTTACTTATGCCTACATTTGCTTTTCCAGAAGCTCCACCCTGGCTTACGCCAAAACTTCGCTGCCGCTGGAATGCTCCCCTACCGTAATATTAATATTACCCATAGCTTCGGTGTACTACTTTATGCCCGTTTATTATCCATGCACGATCGCTCGACTAGTGAGCTGTTACGCACTCTTTAAATGAATGGCTGCTTCCAAGCCAACATCCTAGCTGTCTAGGCAATCGCACCTCGTTAGTTCAACTTAGTAGTAACTTAGGGACCTTAGCTGATGGTCTGGGTTCTTTCCCTCTCGGCCCGTGACCTTAGCACCCCGGGCCTCACTGCAGTGTATATTTAATAGCATTCGGAGTTTGTCTGGATTTGGTAGGATTTGACTCCCCCGCACCCAATCAGTAGCTCTACCTCTAGTAAACTTAACCACCACGCTGTTCCTAAAAACATTTCGGGGAGTACGAGCTATTTCCCAGTTTGATTAGCCTTTCACCCCTACCCACAGATCATCCGGAAACTTTTCAACGTTTATCGGTTCGGTCCTCCAGTACGTGTTACCGCACCTTCAACCTGTCCATGGGTAGATCACAAGGTTTCGCGTCTACCTCCCCTGACTATACGCCCTATTCAGACTCGCTTTCGCTTCGGATCCATGTCTTAAACATTTAACCTTGCCAGAGAAGAGTAACTCGTAGGCTCATTATGCAAAAGGCACGCCGTCACGCCACCTGGACGCTCCGACCGCTTGTAAGTACACAGTTTCAGGTTCTATTTCACTCCCCTGTTCGGGGTTCTTTTCACCTTTCCCTCACGGTACTGGTTCACTATCGGTCTCTCAGGAGTATTTAGCCTTACCGGATGGTGCCGGCAGATTCCCACAAGGCGTCTCCGACCTCGCGGTACTCAGGATACTACTAGACTAATGTTACTTACGTGTACGCGGCTCTCACGCTATATTGCCAGGCTTCCCATCCTGTTCCACTTCATTTCATTAATGCCACATCGTAGTCCTACAACCCCAGTTATGCCGTAACATAGCTGGTTTGGGCTCTTTCCAGTTCGCTCGCCACTACTTTGGAAATCATTATTATTTTCTCTTCCTCTGCTTACTTAGATGTTTCAGTTCGGCAGGTTTGCGCATCGTAATGCGACTAGTCTTCAACTAGCCAGGTTTCCCCATTCGGAAATCTTCGGATTAATTCATATTTGCTAATACCCGAAGCTTATCGCAGCTTATCACGTCCTTCATCGCCTCTGAGAGCCAAGGCATCCCCTGTGTACTCTTTCTTACTTTCTTCTCTCCATAGCCTTTTGCGCCTATGGAAATGCTTTTTTTGATGGTTATTAACTCTACGGATTGTATCAATGCAAGCACCTTTACCTTCCTTCAAGCTAACAACGTCTCTATTGTTGTTTGCTCTTCTTTATTAACTTCTTCCAATATGTCAAAGAACTTTATTGTCCCAGATATTTGTATTTCTACTTCTATCCTATTTCCTATACCTTTTATCTTAAGTACGGGCCAATGGTGGAGAATAACGGAGTCGAACCGTTGACCTCCTGCGTGCAAGGCAGGCGCTCTAGCCAGCTGAGCTAATCCCCCTTAGAATTATATGTAGTCCCGAGCAGATTTGAACTGCTGACCCCTACATTATCAGTGTAGTGCTCTAACCAACTGAGCTACGGGACTATTTACCTCAGTGCAGTATTGTTGTTGAGGTGTCTCAGCACAATTCCTTTTCCTCGGTCAATACCTTCTTTCAGTAGGCGAACAACTATTATGATGTTTCATCCTATGGGTTTTTCTTTTGAGATTTGTTGTCATTTACGCATACCAATTGAACAATCAGTATATCATTTACGCAGCGAGTAATCTACCTTTCTCCAGAAAGGAGGTATTCCAGCCGCACCTTCCGGTACGGCTACCTTGTTACGACTTAGCCCCAGTTATCGGTTTTACCCTAGGACGCTCCTTGCGGTTACATACTTTAGGTACCCCCAACTTCCATGGCTTGACGGGCGGTGTGTACAAGGCCCGGGAACGTATTCACCGTATCATTGCTGATATACGATTACTAGCGAATCCAACTTCAAGAGGTCGAGTTGCAGACCTCTATCCGAACTGTGAATGGCTTTTGGAGATTTGCTTGCTGTTACCAGCTTGCTGCCCTCTGTACCATCCATTGTAGCACGTGTGTAGCCCCGGACGTAAGGGCCATGATGACTTGACGTCGTCCCCTCCTTCCTCTCTGTTTGCACAGGCAGTCTGTTTAGAGTCCCCACCTTAACGTGCTGGCAACTAAACATAGGGGTTGCGCTCGTTGCGGGACTTAACCCAACACCTCACGGCACGAGCTGACGACAGCCATGCAGCACCTAGTTTCGTGTCCTTGCGGACTCATCTATCTCTAAATGATTCACTAACTTTCAAGCCCGGGTAAGGTTCCTCGCGTATCATCGAATTAAACCACATGCTCCTCCGCTTGTGCGGGCCCCCGTCAATTCCTTTGAGTTTCAATCTTGCGACCGTACTCCCCAGGTGGAATACTTAACGCTTTCGCTTAGCCGCTAACTGTGTATCGCTAACAGCGAGTATTCATCGTTTAGGGCGTGGACTACCAGGGTATCTAATCCTGTTTGATCCCCACGCTTTCGTGCCTCAGCGTCAATAAAATCATAGTAAGCTGCCTTCGCAATCGGTGTTCTGTGACATATCTATGCATTTCACCGCTACTTGTCACATTCCGCCTACCTCTAATTCATTCAAGCTCTTCAGTATCAAGGGCACTGCGATGGTTGAGCCACCGTCTTTCACCCCTGACTTAAAAAGCCGCCTACGCACCCTTTAAACCCAATAAATCCGGATAACGCTTGGATCCTCCGTATTACCGCGGCTGCTGGCACGGAGTTAGCCGATCCTTATTCCTTCGGTACATTCAGCACATTACACGTAATGTGGTTTATTCCCGAATAAAAGCAGTTTACGACCCAGAGGGCTGTCTTCCTGCACGCGGCATGGCTGGTTCAGAGTTGCCTCCATTGACCAATATTCCTTACTGCTGCCTCCCGTAGGAGTCTGGTCCGTGTCTCAGTACCAGTGTGGGGGGTCATCCTCTCAGATCCCCTAGACATCGTGGTCTTGGTGGGCCGTTACCCCGCCAACTAACTAATGTCACGCATGCCCATCTTAATCCTATAAATATTTGATCATTGTACAATGCTGTACTGTGATTTTATGCGGTGTTAATCCGAATTTCTTCGGGCTATCCCCCTGATTAAGGTAGGTTGCATACGCGTTACGCACCCGTGCGCCACTTTCGCTACCAGCAAGCTGGTAACTATCGTTCGACTTGCATGTATTAGGCCTGCCGCTAGCGTTCATCCTGAGCCAGGATCAAACTCTCCATTGTAAAATGTGTTGTTTGAACGCTGACCATTCTTAACTTGTATTAATAATAGTCTTTATTCTTATTTGTCTGTCAGAATAGACTTAAAAAACTCGCGCGGTTCATGTACTTTGAACTTGTACGTGTTTACCTCGCTACGTTTGTAAATGACATCTCTTTAATGAACTTCTCGACTTAACCTCCCGGCAGTCTATATATGTTGCAATGCTAATCTTTCTAATCCCTCAAGTCTTAATGTTCTCAAGGTCTTTTCCAGCTTCTCATCGTTTCAATCTTGTTTATTTGCTTTGTCAACATCCGTTGTAAAGCTTCCCGTTTTTGTTGGGACTGCAAAGGTAGAAATCTTTTTTAATTTGTCAAGCTTTTTATTTTTTATTTTTGAAGTTTTTTATTCCTTCTTCAAACTCAACCAATCTCTGTTTTTGCACCCTCTCCATATCCTTTTCACTGTTTCCCTTCCTCCGAAGCGGGATGCAAAAGTAGGAAAATTATGCCGCTATCCAAACATTAACACACTATTAATTGTATCTATTCCTTAACTACATGATTATCAACCCAAAATACCGTAAACTATTTTCAGCAGCAGCAGAGCGATCAGCTTTCCTTCAATGAAGCCTTAATAGTGCAGTATTTAACAACAGCATGAAGTCCAATTACACCGATTAACAGCAGCATCAGCCCGGTTAACTAAGCAATCGCAGCTCTCAAATCGCACAATTATATCACATAGACCTGCCCTTTCACCTCTCATTACCACAATTTCAACATCCAATACTCAACTGATTGTCCGGTGAATTATTATTTCCAGGGTTTCTTTAGGGGTAGTGCTGGGGTTTGAACTAGCCTTGAACTGGGGTTGAACTAGCCTTGAAGTAGCCCAGGCTAGTTCAACCCTACTTCAACCCTACTTCAATACCACTTCAACAGGCTACACAACCCCTACCCAACCCAAACAATACAATCTAATACCGGTCATGATATATATACTCCAGCCAGATGACCATTCCTTTATAGCACACATCTAACAGATTTGTTCAATGCACACAGATAACAACAAGTCAGCTCACGGCCCAATAAGACTTCCGGGTTGGTATAGGGTTGGTATACCCCAGGGGTATACCAACCCTATACCAACCCGGACTACAAACACCCTTTAAACCTCCCCGCAATTCAACCTGCCCTATACTGGAATTTGGTTACAGACCAATCCCGTAAAGCCTTTTTTCTGTATAATCCCTCTGATAAAAACATACAAGCTTAAGCAGATGACCAAAGTCCTTTCTAATTAACTCCCCGATTCAACGCTATATCAGCGTCAGTAGTCAGGCAAGAAAAAAATAAATTTGGCGCAATCTATTTTCTTATTATACCTTTGCAACAATTCCTTATGGTTTAATCATTTCAAAATCAGGAATCATGACAGAACACTATTACATATCGCCCCTATCGCTCATTGCCTAAATCAGGCTGACGTTTATTCCTATAATTTAATTTTTGCTTAAAAACTTATCCGAATGCTTTGTGATATTCTTATTTCACAGCTGCAACAGGATTCAGTTGATGTCCGGACAACCTGTAAGAACAGATCTGTGACGTTTATTTAAACAAATCCAGCATTTTCCGGAATAACACGAGGACCAATAAAAACGGTCACCGTTATTCGTCTGCCTCAGATTCAGGTAATTCATCGAAATTCTAAAGGGGGAATTATCCTTTACAGGATCATTTTGAATTTTATGCCTGTACTAACAGCAAAATTCTATTCATACCAAAATTTAAGCCGTACCAGCAGGAATTTTTATTCTCCTGTTTCCGGCAATAAGCTACAATTTAAAACGCAATGAGCAATTTAAGAACAAAAGAACTCAGTAAAATGGGCTATACGAATGATCAGGCAAGAAGCCTGGTGATCAATATAATCGCCAAACACTATAAACATCATTCGAAGAACGAGATTACTAAACTATTAACCCATATAATAAATAACCCTGAAAACTATTTTAATCATGAATATCTGGGCAAAATCGCCGAAACACTTACCGGAAGAACCAAATCATCTGATTTTGAAGCATTTTCTCTTTTAGCACAGCCAGCACCGTATAAAGTTTATGGTACAAAAGACATAGATACCGGTGCCAAGAAACAAATGGAGCTCGCGATGTCACTTCCTGTTGCTATACAGGGAGCATTGATGCCAGACGCAAATACCGGCTACGGCCTGCCTATTGGCGGAATAATTGCTACAGAAAAGGCGGTTATTCCTTATGCTATTGGCGTAGATATAGGCTGCCGCATGTCACTTTCCATTATAGATGAAAGTGCGAGCTTCTTTATGCGTTACAGTCATCAGATCAAACAAGCCTTAAAAAATCATACACATTTTGGAATGGAAGGATCATTGGATATCCAGCCCTATCACGAAATTCTTGATAGCCCGGTATTCAATGAAACTGAATTGCTGAGACGTCTTCAGGGAAAAGCAGCCAGACAATTAGGAACATCGGGCAGTGGAAATCACTTTGTGGAATTTGGGGAAATTGAATTATTTGAAAATAATTCCATGCAACTACCCGCAAAGAAGTACATCGCTTTACTCTCTCATTCCGGCAGCAGAGGTCTGGGAGCCAATATTGCCGGTCATTACACACAGATCGCAATAGAAAAATGCAGGCTCCCAAGAGAAGTACAAAAATTGGCATGGCTGGATTTAAATAGCGAAGCCGGACAGGAATACTGGATCAGCATGAATCTGGCAGGCGAATATGCCAAAGCCTGTCATGATACCATACACCAGAACTTACTCAGGTCACTGGGCCTGCAGACTTTAGTGAATATTGAAAACCACCACAATTTTGCCTGGAAAGAAAAACAGGCAAACGGACATGAGTTTATTGTTCACCGTAAAGGTGCAACCCCGGCACATGAAGGAGAAATGGGAATAATCCCGGGCAGCATGACTACCGCAGCTTACCTGGTAGCTGGAAAAGGTGAAGAATTATCCCTCAATTCTGCGTCACATGGTGCAGGCAGAGCAATGAGCCGGACAAAAGCAAAACAAAACATGACTGCATCCGCACTTAAAAAATTGCTGAACAATGCAGGAGTTACGTTAATTGGTGGCAGTGTTGAAGAGAGTCCTATAGCTTATAAAGATATAGAAAGAGTAATCACAGCACAAAAAGACCTCATTGAGGTACAAGGTAAATTTCTACCAAAAATAGTTAGAATGAATAAAGATTAATGAAAAGCATGATCATACAAATCACCTCGGGACAAGGTCCTGAGGAATGCTGCAGAGTAGTAGCTAAAGTACAGGAAATGATTTTGAAACAGGCCAGACAATTAAATATACAGATTGAAGTACTTGAAAATATAAAAGGTGATCTTAATGGAACCTTACGTTCAGCAGTGTTACTGGCAAAGGCTGATGATTTATCTGCATTGCACAAAGAATGGCACGGATCCGTCCTCTGGATTGCCCAGAGCCCATACCGCCGGTTCCATAAACGTAAAAACTGGTTCGTAGGTGTAGAGATTTCCGAAAGCCGGGAAAAACTGAAATGGGATCCTAAAGCTGTAACCATTGAAACGCTGAGAGCGTCTGGTCCGGGCGGACAAAATGTAAATAAAGTAGAAACTGCAGTCAGAGCAACGCATCAGCCTTCTGGTTTACAGGTATTGGTGATGGATACACGGTCACAGCTGCAAAACAAAAAGCTATGTCTGGAAAGGTTGGAAAACAAGGTGCTGGACTGGCAGACCAGACAGCTGACCGGACAGCAACAGCAGCAATGGCAAAATCACGCAGCTTTATCCAGAGGTAATCCTGTTAAAACTATCAGGGCCGATTTAAGATGATTATTAAAAAAGCAGAGCCGTATGCTGACGGCTCTGCTAAATTTCAACAATTTTATGCTTTTTTCTATAATGACCAGGTGTTACGCCTCTGTACTTTTTAAATATCCTTGACAAATGGCTTTCATCTGTAAAATTCATTTCCTGTGCAATCTCCTTGATAAGCATATTACTATATAAAAGACGGGTATCCACTAATTTCAATTTATAATTGATGATATACTCCTGGATACTTTCACCGGTCCTTTTCTTAAAATATTCACCCAGGTAATTCACCGAAAGATTAAACTCAAGCGCTATAACCTGCATTCTTAGATTTTCCGGCTTATAAATATGCTGCTGCAGATAAGCTATAATCCTCATCACCGCAGACTCTCCGGCACTTTCCAGCCGTTTATCAGATTCAGTACGGATAATATTACGGGCAATCAAATTGATCAGCACAGAAACCGACTGTCTAATAATAGCCAATGAACCAATCTCTTTTTGAATATATTCCCGTACAATTCCTTCCATTAACGCCAGTCCAAATACTTCATCCTGCTCATTTCTAAACAGGCAACCTGCCTTAGCATGATAATTATAAAAGATATACCCGATCTTTTTCATCCAGTCACAGTAATCAAGCTGACTGGCTTCGGCCTGAAGTTTGAAAAACGAAACTTCCGAAAAGCGGATATGAACAAAACGTGCCGGGCTATCGATAATAAACGAATGCCGGTCTTCCGGCGTTAAGAAAAATATCTTTCCGCTATGATAGCTATAACTGTTTCCGTTAACCATATGGCTCCCGTTACCTTCCTGAACATAGAGCAGTTCAAAATGGTTCAGTTGTTCTGATTTAGTCGCCCCTGGCATTTTATCCAGTATAGAAATTTCGAACAGCTCTCTGATATCTTTCCTAACCATCCTGCAAAGATACAAGACAAGCCTCTTAAAATACAATTCTACTGTTCCGACAAGCACCTTCCTTTGCACCATCAATATTTTCTTATGCAAAAAACAGTTCAGGATTCCCTTTCAGCATCTGCAGATACCCCATACGATAAAAGATGGCCCGCCCTTATCGTATTACTCATGGGCGCCTTTTTATCTCCACTTGACTTTTTTATTGTAAACGTAGCGCTGCCTGCAATTAAAGATAGTTTACATGCAACAGCAAGCCAGTTGCAATTTGTAATCATCGCTTATGGGGCCACCTATGCCGTTTTGGTTGTCACAGGTGGCCGTCTCGGTGATATATATGGAAGGAAACGTGTATTTATAATTGGAATGGTATTATTCACCTTCTCTTCTGCTGTTTGCGGTTTTGCTCCGGATATGCCGGTTTTAATCAGTGCGCGTATCGTACAGGGCTTAGCAGCTGCCATACTTGCACCGCAGGTTTTATCTTCTATCCGTATAATTTTTCCTGCAAAAGAGCAACCTAAAGCGATGGGTTTCTTTGGAGCCACTTTCGGTCTGGCTTCCATTGCTGGTCAGCTTTTAGGTGGAGTGCTGATCAAAGCCCATCCGCTTGGGTTCACCTGGGAGTCTGTCTTTATGATCAATATTCCTCTGGGTATGCTCACAATAATCATGGCCATTTTTATTCTGCCTGAAAACCGTCCTTCAAAAAAGCCCAGGCTGGACATCCCTGGTATTCTTTTTCTTTCTCTTGCTCTGTTTTTAGTAATCTACCCTTTAATCAAAGGAAGAGAAGAAGGCTGGCCTTTATGGATATTTTTATGTTTCGCTGCTGCAATTCCGGTACTGATCATCTTTGTTAAGATAGAAAAGGATGCAGTTACCAAAGGCAGAGATCCGTTAACAGACCTGAATATGTTCAGGGACCGGCATTTTATAACCGGCGCTGTCATTATTTTCTTTTTTAACAGCACTGCAGCCTTTTTTATGGTTTATCCGTACTATTTGCAAAATGGCCTTCACTGGGATGTACTTTCGGCCGGATTAGCGGTGCTGCCTTATGCAGCAGGATTTTTCATTGGCCCTTTAACCAGTGCCCTGCTGACCAGAAAACTGGGATCTGCAGTTGTTTTACTGGCTTTAGGACTACTGGTGACTGGCTATGGAGTAGTGATTTTCTCTGTGCTGATCTACACTAAACCCGGATTGCTCTTATATACAGGATTAATGATTGCCGGTATGGGACACGGGATTGTACTGCCGGCACTGGTACGCATCACGCTGGCTCCGGTTACTTCAGAAAAAGCAGGTATGGCGGCTGGTATAATCAGTACAGCTATACAGATGGGCAGTGCTATCGGTGTTGCACTGATAGGAACCATATTTTTTTCCTTACTGCACATTGATCCTGCTGATCATACTTTCAAAACAGCATTTGCAATTTCCATAGGCTGTCTGCTCTGCATTTTTATCCTGGCATTTTTCCTCACTATCCGCTTAAACAGATTACCCTTAAAAAAATAAATATGGATATTACACCAACAGTACAACAACAGGTTCACGATTTCAATACAGCAATCACCTTATGGTTTACAGGAGAAACGGCCATAGAAAATATAGATAACGTATCAGGAAGACTCCATAAAGACTTCATGATGGTTGCACCGGATGGTTCGGTTAAAAATCATGAGGATCTGACAGCCTGGTTAATTACCGTTCATGGGAAAAAACCGGGATTCACTGCAATAGCCGGGCAGTTTAGTTTAAGTTATTCGGCAGATAATATGGCTATAATCGTCTATCATGAAACACAAAAAACCCCATCAGGAACAAATAACCGCAGATCAAGTGCTTTATTTATTGCTGATGGGGAAGGAAAAATAACCTGGCGTCACTTACAGGAAACCTGGATTATTTAAATTTATTTTTCAAAGCCTCCAGTTTAGTCTGCAAATCACCATCTGGTTGTGCTTTTGCCTGCTGAGGCTTTGGTTTGTTATATTGAGGTTTGCGGCTGGCATCATTCCTGTTATTTTCAGGTTTTCTGTTGGCAGCAGGCCTTTCTGATTTAGCTCTTGCAGCTGGTTTAGGTGCATTTTCACTCTTCATAGATAAAGAAATACGTTTGCGAACAACGTCAACTTCTTTTACAGTGACTTCAACTTTCTGACTAACTTTTACAATATCGTTAGGGTTAGCCACAAATTTATCTGCCAGCTGACTGGTATGTACCAGACCATCCTGATGTACACCTATATCTACAAAGGCACCGAAATTGGTAATATTGGTTACTATACCAGACAACTTCATTCCTACTTTTAAATCGTTGATTTCATTCACACCATCAGTAAAACTAAAGGCTTCAAACGCTTCCCTTGGATCTCTCCCTGGTTTAGCCAGCTCACTCATGATATCATTTAATGTAGGTAAACCTACATTTTCACTAATGTATTGCTGTAATTTAATCTGTTTTTGAAGTTTTACGTCTTTTAAAAGTTCATCAACGGAATGCCCAAGGTCTTTTGCCATCTGACTTACCAAAGCATAACGCTCCGGGTGAACACCACTGGCATCCAGCACATGTGCTGCATCTCTGATTCTTAAGAAACCGGCAGCCTGTTCATAGGCCTTATCTCCTAAACGGGGAACTTTCTTTAAACTTTCTCTGTTTTTAAATGCACCATGCTCATTTCTGTAGGTCACTATATTTTGAGCTAACTGCGGCCCCAGTCCTGAAACGTACGCCAGCACCTGTTTAGAGGCCGTGTTTAATTCCACACCGACAGCATTTACACAGCTGATTACGGTATCATCCAGTGACTGCTGTAATTTAGTCTGATCTACATCATGCTGATACTGACCAACCCCGATTGATTTAGGATCAATTTTAACCAGTTCTGCCAGAGGGTCCATTAACCGGCGGCCTATAGAAACAGCTCCGCGGACAGTGATATCCTGTGTAGGGAATTCTTCACGGGCTACTTCTGAAGCTGAATAGATAGATGCACCATTTTCATTAACCATCACGATTATTACACCTGCCAGATTCAATCCTCTGATAAATGCTTCTGTTTCTCTGCCTGCAGTGCCATTTCCGATAGCAATGGCTTCAACTTCATGTTTAGCACATAGTTTTTGAATCGCATCTGCTGCATTTTTAATATTTCCCTGTCCGGTATGCGGATAGATGGTTGTGTTTTCTAATAATTTACCCTGTCTGTCCAGGCATACTACTTTACATCCTGTTCTGAAACCAGGATCTACAGCCAGTACATTTTTCTGTCCCATCGGTGCTGCCAATAAGAGTTGACGGGCATTCTCCGCAAATACACGGATAGCTTCTTCATCAGCTTTCTGTTTAGCCAGCAGGCGAAGTTCTGTCTCCATTGCAGGACCAAGCAGACGTTTGTAACAATCATGCAGTGCCAGTTCTACTTGTTTGGCTGCAACATGAGTTCCCTGAATAACCTGTTTTTCTAAAATTTCAATTGCCCCTTCTTCTTCGGGCATGGCTTCTAATTTCAATATAGACTCATTCTCTCCGCGTCTCATAGCCAAAACACGGTGAGAAGGTGCAGACTTCACAGCCTCTTCCCATTCAAAATAGTCTTTGTATTTTATCCCTTCTTCTTCTTTACCTTTGATTACTGTAGATTTAAGCACAGCTTTTTGTTGAAAATACTGACGCATACTGGTACGAACCTCCGCATTTTCATTAATCATTTCTGCAATAATATCCCTGGCACCTGCCAAAGCATCTTCAGTACTGTCCACACCAAGCTCCGTATTCAGATACTTTGCTGCTTCTTCATCAGGATTTAATTTCCCCTGTTCAAAAATCAACAGCGCCAAAGGCTCCAGCCCTTTACGTCTTGCTTCTGAAGCTCTTGTTTTCCTTTTCGGTTTATAAGGCAGGTAGATATCTTCAATAGTCGTAATGTTTTCTGCCGCATTAATCTGCGCTTCGAGTTCTGGTGTCAGTTTACCCAGCGTGGTCAGCGCTTTTAAAATAGCTTCACGTCTTTTGTCCAGTTCACGCAACTGCTGAAAACGGTCCCGAACCGCAGCAACCTGTACTTCATCTAAACTTCCGGTAACTTCTTTACGGTAACGGGAAATAAAAGGCACAGTTGCTCCTTCATCTAATAATTCAATAGTTGCAATAACCTGTTTTTCTGAGACTGCCAATTCTGCAGCAATAATCTTTGAGTGATTATTCATGTTAAAATATTGGGTAAAATTTAAATGATTTTATGGATTGGGCTAAAAACAAAAAATCCCGCAGGGGGTTAGCCGGCGGGATAGTATATAGTTCTTCTAAATAACTTATTTTGTTACGTACATTACTTCTTTCACCGCTTTAACTACACGCTCAGCATTTGGTAAGCTGGCAGCAATTAAAGTTGGTGCATATGGTAATGGTACATCAGCACAAGTAATACGTAAAACTGGTGCATCTAAATGATCGAAAGCATTTTTCTGTACGTTGAAAGCAATTTCAGAAGAAATAGAAGCCAATGGCCATGCCTCTTCAACGATTACCAGACGGTTTGTTTTCTTAACAGACTCAATAATTGTGTCATAATCAATAGGACGTACAGTACGTAAATCGATTACTTCAACATTGATTCCTTCTTTAGTCAGTTCTTCAACAGCAGGATTAACAACACGTGTCAGCATTTTACCAAAAGTCACGATAGTTACATCAGTCCCTTCTTTAGCAATTCTTGCTTTTCCGATAGGAAGATAATATTCTTCTTCAGGAACTTCACCTTTATCACCATACATTACTTCCGACTCCATGAAAATAACAGGATCCGGATCAATAATAGCTTGTTTTAATAATCCTTTAGCTTCGTAAGGAGTTGAAGGAACAACAACCTTTAAACCCGGACAGTTTGCATACCAGTTCTCAAAATTCTGAGAGTGCTGAGCGCCTAACTGACCTGCATTACCTGTTGGACCACGGAATACAATTGGAATAGAAAACTGACCACCGCTCATGGATAACATTTTTGCGGCTCCGTTTATAATCTGATCGATTGCAACCAGGGAGAAGTTGAATGTCATAAATTCTATGACCGGAATTAACCCATTCATTGCAGCACCAATACCGATACCGGTAAAACCAAGCTCAGCAATTGGGGTATCGATGATACGTTTGTCACCAAACTCATCAAGCATTCCCTGACTTACTTTGTATGCACCATTGTATTGCGCAACTTCTTCGCCCATTAAGAATACGTTTTCATTCTTACGCATTTCTTCGCTCAAAGCTTCACGCAAAGCTTCTCTAAATTGAATCTCTCTCATTGTATATTCAAATGTTAACTGCCGGCAAATATAACTATTGTAACGTAATAATAAAGTTTGTTTTAATTACATTACAAAGCGATTATTATTATCGTCACCATAGCCCTACTTCCCGCAAAGGGACAAATAAGGACAATATGTGCAATTATCGGCTAATGTTGTGTGTATAAAAGGGGTTTCCGGATTAAACAATTCTTCCAGTTTTTCTCTTAATAAACGGCTGAAATCCAGCTTCAGACTTTCCAGATGTTCAGCCTGCAACTGAATCTTCTTTCTTTTTTCCCCGTAAAAGCTAAATAATGTACCTTCTTTCCTCATCTTGCGGATCAGATATAAATTAGGCTCCATCCCGCTTATTCCCCTGGACTGCTCATAGACATAGGTATAAAAAAGAGTTTGTATCAGCGCTTTATTCTGTTTATCTGTTTCCCGATCAAAAATCTCTTCGAGTGAAGAATACTGAAGTTCATCCCTTCCTGTTTTGTAATCGACAACCCGTGTCACTCCATTCCTCTGATCTACCCTGTCAATAATTCCATGTAAAGTAATCTGCCTTTCTACGCCAGCTACATGCAGCTTAAAATAAATCTCATCCTTGCTTTCCAGCCCGATAATAGAGAAAGGGGCTTCTTTTTCATCATGATCCAGAATCACATTTGCATATTCTTCAACAATAGCCAGTACAACCTGCTGCATTCCGTTTGCCTGCAAAACATGTTCTTCATCATCAAACATAACTTTCACAAAAGCAGTTCGGGTTAACCGGTCCATGTTTTTACGCTGTTCTATAATCCGTTCCCTGGTGATATAAGGACTTTCCTCCTTCAGTTCCTCGTAGAATTTCTCCAGCACAAAATGGAGCATTGATCCGATATAATTTGCCTCCAGATTCTCTGAGAGCTCTTTAGGCTCTTCTATTTTCGCTATGTATTTATAGAAAAACTGAACAGGACAATTCAGATAGGTAGTCAGTGCAGTTGCAGAAAGTCTGACCGAAGGATCTTTCAGATCCAGATAGGCTTCCAGGCGTTTTAAAACCTCCCCCTCTTTTTTAATATCCCTCGTAACCAGATGTTCTGTGGCAACGGCCTGCGACTGATCAAAATAAGTAAAGTGATGACCGCTTTCAAACTCCAGCTGCCTTAAAAACCTACTGGGTTCACCTGTAGTATCCTCATCTGTCTGCCCATTATAAACCAGGCTTATTTTTCTCGAACGCTGCAGCAGCCGGTAAAACATATAGGCAGATATCGCATCCTGATTTTCAATTACCGGCAACCCATAAGCCCTTCTGATACTATCAGGAATAAAACTTGGGGAAGCACTGACCTGCGGCAGTATGCCTTCATTTACACCCAGTATATAAACATGGTCAAAGTCCAGACTCCTGCTTTCGAGTAAACCCATTACCTGCACTCCCTGAAGAGGTTCTCCACTTAAAGGGACTGCAATACCCTGTACAGCTTTTTGAATCAGTGATAAAACAAAAGGTAAAGGTAAACGCGCCGCGAATTCTGTCAGCGTATCATGCAGCCTGTTTAATTCTTTGATCGTAGCAATAAATAAATCGACCTCGGTCTGTTTCAGTGTTTTTTCTTCTACCTGCTGTGTCAGAACCAATTTAAAAACCTCCTGAAGATTTACGATTGCCGAAGAACCTGTATTTCTTTTGGTAAAAAACAGCGAGGCTAGTTCACCTGAACGTTGTAATAAGGGTATATCTACCTCTATCAGCTGTTTCGCCAGGATTTCCAGTTGCAGCTTATTTCGGATTTCCTGTGAAATCCCAACCAGCGGATGTGATAAAAAGGCTTCTACTTCCCTGTGATTTACGGTGTCCTTTTTCCCGCCGGCAAGCTGTGACTGTACCGATAGCCAGATATCAGCCAGACCGAAAATAGAGGTAGCCAATAGTGGATACCCCATTGTGACGTTAAGCTCTACCTCATTTTTTTTACCTGCAGCATCATAATGGGTAGGAATAGTCTGTAAAACCGGCAGCAGCAAACTTTCATCTGCAAGGATCAGCGCAATCTTACCGGCATTGTCAGCAGCATCCAGTATTGGATAATCTTCTTCCAGTTCCTTTTGCAGAATCTTTGCCTGCGCTGTCTGTCCCTGTGTTTTATAAACTTTGATTTCTTTTTTCTCTGCTTTAATCAGGGCTTTGCTCTGTCCGAGTGCATTGGGTAAACCGAGTTTCTGTATATTTTTCCGGAGAAATAATCCCGCTTCCTGGGTATCATCTTCCATATAGTAGGTATCGGTATCAAAATAGAAAAGTGCTTTTTCAGCTTCATTCCATCGCTTGAAAATTACTGCTTCGGCATTGCTTAAAGCATTAAAACCGGCAAAAACCAGTTTACCTTCCGCAAAATCATCAATAAACCCCGGCTTTCCGGCAGTTCCGTTAGCCAGTTTCCGGTAAACATGAGCCATAGAAGTCAATCCTTTTTCTGCCAGGGCATCATGAAACCCACGATATAACTTAGGCATCCTGCGCCACATCCGGATAAACTGCTCCTGGTGATTTTTCTGTTTTCCTGTAGAAAAAGAAGTCCAGAACTGTTCCAGAAAAGTTTGCTGTTCTGTGGTCAGGTGCTGAAATTCTTTCTCAATGACCGCGATGTCTTCGAGTTCTTCAAATAACTGGTTAGCATTGACCAGATCATTATCTATTTGTGCAAAATCACTCAGTATAATTCTTGCAATGGGATAAAAGACATCAGGATTAATCTCTTTAGCTCCTTCTGCTTTAAGCAGTTCATTATATTGCTGATGCAGTGTAAAAAACTGAGTAAAGCCATCGGCAACCAGCAAATCGGTAGACAAAGCAAAAAACTCCTGTATCGTAAAAAACGAAGGACTCCAGAAAGGTTTGCCGATTGTATCTGCCAGATGATGCTGCAAATAAGATACTGGTCGCTTATTGTTAAAGATCACGGCAGCATTATGCAGTTTGTTACCAAATCTGTCTGCTAAATCTTCTGCTACTTCTTTTAAAAATGCTTTCATGTATTATACCAGAATCAATTCGCCTATGGTGGCATAAAATAAATAAGTGCTTACTTTTGGATAACCCATCTCCTGTAAAAGATCGCGGTAACCATGTACTTGCTTCACATGACTGCGGCTTTGTTTTTTGGTAAACTTATAATCAATTACAATGACATCGTTATCTGCAGTAAATAAGACCTTATCAGGACGGTAACTTTTACCTGTAATGTCAATAATACTCTTTTCATTTACACTTTGAGTACTGTTTAATAACAGATTCTGGAGATCCTGATGCTGCAAAACATTAACCGCCTGCTTTTTAAAGTCTGCAATCTCCTTTTCTTTGAAAAAACCTTCCGTCAGCATCTGACCCAAAACTTCATCCACTTCATCTGTATCAGCTGCACGGGCCAGTACTTCATGCAAAATACTACCCTCACGGCCTGCATTATCATTCAACAGCATGTCCAGTTCTTTCTTTCTGACATCACTGTTAAAGACCTCACTGAGCCTTTCTGATAAAGGATAGGTGTTCAGATTGATAATTTCAGGACCGGTATGTTTTGATAAACCTCCGCCACCCTTTTTTATCACTTCTTCTTCCAGCAGGAATCTTCCTTCTGAAGTAAGCTGATCTTCAAATATCCTGATTAACAAATCACCAATCGTACTGACTGTTTCAGCTTTTTTGCCCAGACAGCTGATATATAAATACTCCTTTGTCCGCGTAGTTGCTACATAAAGCATATTTAAAGCATCCATATTATTATAAAGCAATTCTTCATAATAAGGTATGGCAACTGCCGATGCGCCAAGAGAAGATGTATATTTCAGCGGTATACTCTGCAGCTGGTGATATGGCGTATTTGCAGCGGGAACCCAGAATACAGTATTGATTTTACCGTTGATATCCCAGTTACAAAATGGAATCATGACTACTTTAAAAGCCAGTCCTTTGGATTTATGAATCGTAATAACCTGTACAGCATCAGTATTTTCTGAAGAAGGCAAAGTCTTTCTGCTGCCTTCTTCTTTCCAGTATTTCAAAAATGAGGTAATTCCTTTTTCTCCCTGACGCCCGATATTACCAGCCAGATCTCTTAAAGCAAATAAATATGGCAGATGATTGGAATGAGGCTTTTCATTAAGGCCGTAAGCTGAAATTAGTTTCTCCAGCAGTTCTGGTAAGGGCTGCTGCATCCAGCTTCGCCAATGTTTGCACAAACCGGCAGGCAATACATCCGTTAACTCTTCGAGCTGTTTGCTTTTAAGGTTAAACAGGGACGCAGGGTCTAACGTGCGCTGCTGTAATTGCGCATATAAACTTATACAATTTGCTTTATACAGTGCTGTATTAGCCGGCATTCCGGCCATCACCATTAAGGTATCAATCAATATTTTTACAGCCGTATTATTGGCCAGCAGCAGTGCTTCTCCGGAAATGACACTGATGTTGTTCTCCATGAGTATATCAACCACTGCAATCGCTTCTGAGTTAGAGCGTACCAGTACACAGGCATCGCCAGCCTGGTAGCGTTTTTCTTCTATCAAAAGCCGCTTAAGGGTTTCAACCATTTTTCGCAGCGCCTCTGCCCTGAAGCTGGTTTTATTTAGCGGGGTATCATTTTCATCTGTTTTTAAAACATTAAAATCGATTGTCCCTCCATCTGCTGTACGGGGTGTAAGTTTTTGTTCAGCCTCTGCATAAACATCTGTAATAATATGACCAAAGCCTTTCTCTTCCCACCAGCTGCTTAAAGCCAGATTAGTATGCTGCTCTTCTACTGTAGTATTAATATTTTTCTGCATTAATATGGGCAATGCCCTGAACAGAATATTATTAAAGTTGATAATATTTTTAGTGCTTCTGTAGTTCTCTTCCAGGCTGGAATCTGTTACATAGGCACTTCCTATGTCTTTTTTAGCTTCCTGATGAAGAATATTCCAATCTCCGTTACGCCATCTGTAAATAGATTGTTTGACATCTCCTACAATTAAATGATCAATGAGCTGACCGTTCGCTTCTGCCAGTGCATTTTTCAGCAGGGGCCTGAAATTACCCCATTGATTGGCAGAGGTATCCTGAAACTCATCAAACAGAAAGTGACGGTAACGGCTGCCGGTTTTTTCCCAGATAAACGCCGGGTTATCGTCATCATCACCTGTAATTCCTTTTAAAAGATTTTGTGCGTCACTGATCAGTAAACTTCCGCTTTCTTCGCGGTATGTTTTTAATAAGACGGCCATCTCCTGCATCAGGCGCAGGTAATACAGGTTTTTATTAAAGGCCTGGGCCAGAATATAAGCTGGCAGGCCATCTGTATAAGTATGATATAAATTACGGATAACCGGATTTAATGCATCATACAAAGAGGTATCAGACCCGGGTTTGAACCATTCTTCAGGTTCATCTATTAATTTAGCCAGACTTTCAAGTTTGGCGAAGTCCTCTTTTTTTTCCAGATCAAAATCTTCATCTGCAATTTTCTTCAGGTTATTCAGCGGAGATCTGGATTTTCCTTTCAGATTATCCGGATTTATTCCAGAGGATTCAAATAGCTGAAATGCTTTTACAGAAAGCTGCCTGATCATATCCTGAAAATGTGTAATCTGTTTCCTGGTATCTTTTTGATAATTACCAAACAGCGCATTCATATCTGTATGCTGCATCAGCTCCTGAATGGCATTATCAAATGGCTGATACCTTTCTTTAAATATCTCCCCTGCCAGATCGGTTAATTCAGATCTGTAGTTCCAGCTGATATTATTACTGATTCTGTCTAATGCCAGGTCGATGATCCATTGCAGTAACTGCGGATTAACATCTAACTGCTCATCGAGTTTATCTGCCAGTTCGTTTTTGACTTTATCAAAATTCATCTCCAGTTTATAGCCGGAGTCCAGCCCCAGTTCAAACGCAAATCCCCGGATTACTTTTTGGACAAAACCATCTATTGTACTCACCGAAAAACGGCTGTAATCATGTAGTATTCTTTTATAAATTCTGGCAGATTTCTCCTGTAATGTGGATGTATTTAAGTCTGGATGCGCCTTTAAAACAAGTATTCTATAGTCTTCCACCTCCTGATCGCCCGTAGCAAAGCCTTTTAACACTTCCATAATACGGGTTTTCATTTCTTCGGTTGCCTTGTTGGTAAAGGTAACCGCAAGAATCTCCCTGTACCTGGTTTCACCAGACAGTAAGAGTGTTAAGTAGTGTGCCGTGAGGCTGAATGTCTTACCTGACCCTGCAGAAGCTTGTAATATTTTTAAAGGTTGGGGCATGTGGTGAAGTTAGAACATTTTAGAGCGAAACGAATCATATTTATTTCTTCTTATAATCTCATTACAATTACCTTTCAGGAATTGTATACATTTAGAAAAGTTTAAGCTATTAAAAAGATTGGACATGAAAAAACTATCATTAGTACTATTAGCCACACTGGCGATATCAACTGCGGGTTTTGCACAGAAACAAAAAACAGCCGCCGCTAAAACCAGCGTCGTTAAAGAAGAGGTAAAAATATATAATCCGGACGCCGATGCAAAGGCCGATATCACTGCCGCAGTCGCAAAGGCTAAAAAAGAGAAAAAACATGTGTTTATCCAGGTAGGCGGAAACTGGTGTTCATGGTGTATTGCTTTTCATCATTTAGTGGATAATACTCCGGCACTGAAAACGTATCTGAACGACCATTATGAAACCGTACTGGTTAATTATAGCAAAGAGAATAAAAATGAGGCTGTAATGGCAAGTCTTGGCTATCCAGGCCGTTTCGGTTATCCGGTTTTTGTTATACTTGACGGAGACGGAGAAATATTACACATACAGAATTCCGGTTACCTGGAAGAAGGGAAAGGACATAGTGCAAAAAAAGTTACAGAATTCCTTCAGGGCTGGACTTACGAAGCATTAGATCCTGCAACCTACGCCAAGGACAATTCGAAATAATTATTTCTTTAAAGAAAGCATTCCATTCATCAGTTCACTATTGAACTCTCCGATTTTGGTCTCATGAAGCATGAGATGTATTTTGTTCCGGATATCCTTAAATTCGTTGTGAAGCGGACATGGGTTTATCTCGGAACATTGTTTAAGTCCTAAACCACACCCAAAAAAGATATCATTTCCATCTACAGCGGCAACTATATCACTTAGAGGCCTCTCCAGAGAAGCGTCGTCTAAATAAAATCCGCCATTAGGTCCTTTAGTGGATTGAACTATCCCCTTACGACTTAAATCCTGTAAGATTTTTGCCAGGAAAGGTTCTGGTGAATCTATTCCTACTGCAATTTCTTTAATGCCTACTCTGCCGCTCTGTCCGGCTGTTCTGTGTGCAATAAAGAAAACTGATCTGATTGCATACTCACAAGTTTTTGAAAATATTCCCATCTCTGATTATACTACAAAGATAGTAATAAATTAAAGATAGAAACGTTGCTGTTTTTCATCATTAATCTCATTCTGAGTCCGAAATAATAAAAGACTATTTTATCCTTTATTATTTTTTATTACCTTTGACCTATTAAATCATACCTGAGCACATCAAAAAAATGCACAACTGCATTCCTATAAAAGACAAAAAGGTATTAATATATTTTATTATGACTGACGAACAAAAACGACTGATTACAGTTACAGTACCAGTATTAAAAGAAAATGGCGTTTTATTGACTACACATTTTTACAAAAGGATGTTTACGCATAATCCAGAGCTAAAAAATATGTTTAACATGGGAAATCAGCAAAGTGGTAAACAACAGACTGCCCTGGCAATGGCTGTACTTGCCTATGCAGAGAATATAGCCAATCCGATGGTTCTGTTACCTGTAGTAGATCGCATCGGACATAAACATACCAGTTTAGATATCCGTCCAGAGCATTATATGATTGTAGGCAATCATTTACTGGAATCTATTAAAGAGGTTTTAGGCGAAGCTGCGACTCCGGCAATTATTGATGCCTGGGGGGCTGCTTATCAGCAACTGGCCAGCCTGATGTCCGGTCATGAAGCTAAACTTTATGAAAAGCAGACTATAAAAACAAATGGCTGGACGGGATGGAGACCATTTAAAGTGGGAAAGAAAAATATAGAGTCAGCAGAAATCACCTCTTTTTATCTTTATCCGACTGACGGTGGCCATGTTCCAATGCATATTCCTGGTCAGTATCTCAGTGTCCGTACCTTCCTGCCAGACCTGAACTTAAATCAGGCACGTCAATACAGTATTTCCAGTGCCCCTAATGAAGAATATTACCGCATCTCTGTTAAAAGAGAAAAAGGACAGAACCTGGATGCGAATGGGCTGATCAGTAATTATCTGCATGATTTTGTAAACGAAGGCGATGTGATAGATCTCACCTCTCCTGCCGGAAACTTCATCCTTGCTGAAAATATAGCAGCTCCAATTGTACTGATCAGTGGTGGCGTAGGCCTTACTCCTTTAATGAGCATGCTTCAAAGTCTTACCGGGAAAAACCATACCCAGCCTATTACCTGGCTCCATGGCTGCAGAAATAAATCAGTCCATGCCTTCAAAGATCAGTTAGATCAGATTACCAGTACCAATAGCAATGTAAAACAGCATACCTTCTACAACGTGGTTACTCCGGAAGATATAGCAAATGGTGTTATGGAAGGTCATCTGGACATCAGCAGTATCCTGGAATTACATCAGCATCCTGACACTAATTATTTCATCTGCGGTCCATCGGCTTTCATCCAGAAACAATTTCAGGATCTCCAGGCACAGGGAATAAACAAAAACGCGATCTTTTTTGAAGAGTTTGGTCCTCAATTACTCCAATTGAACTAATGGGCATAAAAAAGAGCTGCGCTTATACAAAGGTTCCTTCTGCAACAGAACTCCTGTCTGAACAAAGCAGCTCTTTTTTTGAACTTACAATCCGGAATTAAACCTGAAGCTATTATTTACAGTAACGGGTAATCTACCTGTTCCGGTTTTCACATTTTCGATAACCTCGGCAGCTGCCTTCTGCATATAGTCCTCTTTCTGATAAGCTACAACCAAAGACTTCGCTTTTTCTATTCCCGGGAGAGCAGCCAGATTATAAGGATTAGCAAACAAAGCAAAAACCGCATTTTTGGCAGCCATATTGCTGATCAGCATCTTCAAATCGCCACTCAGTTCCATTCCATTACCCGGACGTGTTCGTGTATCATGGATTCCTATAATTACCTGATCAAACATCCCCAGTTCCCTGACTACTTTTGCAACAGAGTTAGCATTTGCATTTTTTTCGAGGCTAAAAAACACAGAATTCTTATAAAAGCCACCCAGTTCACGTTGAAATGTCGTTACCCCTGGCGTACCAATACTGATTATAGCTGTTTTTTTCCCGCCGGCCAGCGCTTTAATACCACCGGCACCATTGAGTACAGTCATTGACGCATCAGCCAGCTGCTGTAACAAAGCCAGGCTTTCAGGTCTGTTCACATCAGCCGCTACATGTGCTGTATTTACCGTATCTCTTTTATTTACACCTGCCCAATATTTGGCAATCAATATTTTACGGACACTTTCATCAATTCTGTCCATACTGATTCTACCATCTCTGACCGCGTCGCGTACCAGCTTAATTGCTCTTTTGCTGTTTTCAGAAATCTCCAGAATATCATTACCGGCAATAACAGCCATCAAATCTGCTTCGCCATCCTTAAAATTCTTGACTACTCCTTTCATCTCCATCGCATCAGTGACAACCAGTCCTCTAAAACCCAGTTCTCCTTTAAGAAGACCAGTTACGATCGGCTTAGATAAGGTAGAAGGTAGTTTGGGGGTATTATCAAGCGAAGGAATATTCATGTGCGCGATCATCACTCCGGCAGCACCTTCCCTGATCAATTCTCTGAAAGGATAAATTTCCAGACTATCTAATCTTGCTTTGGTAAAATTAAGCTGCGGAAGATCATAATGAGAATCAACATCTGTATCACCATGGCCAGGAAAGTGTTTTAAAGTAACCAGCAATCCTCCATCCTGCATTCCTTTCATGTAGGCCGCAGCCTTTAGGGCTACATTATATTTGTTTTCGCCAAAAGATCTGTAATTGATAATCGGATTTTTAGCATTGTTATTAATATCAACATCGGGAGCCAGATTCATCTGCATCCCAATTCTCTTATAGTCACGGGCTACTTCCAGCCCCATTTTATAAATCAGCTCCTTATCCTGTATAGCACCGAGAGCCATTTGATAAGGATATGAAATTGTACTATCCAGACGCATTCCCAGCCCCCATTCTCCATCTGAGGCTATTAATAGCGGGGTACGTGCCAGTGCCTGATACTTATTGGTCAGAATCGCCTGTCTACCAGGGCCACCCTGAAAAAAAACCAGCCCCCCTATACGCTCTTTTCTGATTACATGTCCGACAGAATCTTCAAATGCCTGTCCTTTATTGGTATGAGCTCTGACAAAAAACAACTGGGCAATTTTATGCCGCTTCTTTAATTTATGAAGAACTGAATCAACCCAATGATTAGAATCATCCAGACTTTGGATATAAGATTTTTTTTGTGCCTGAACAGAAAAAGCGACAATGAACAGCAGAGCTAAAATCAGGAAGAACCGTTTTTGAATCATGAAAAAGATATGGTTAGTGATCCAAAGTTAATCAAAAGCTGCAAACCAGCGGGAAAGCAATGACTAAAAGCTCACAGCAAACCTGATATCAGCCCGGGACCATCATCATGTATCAAATTTGATACAGATAAAGCGATAACCTCTAAAGAGATCAAAATTATAAATCAGTCTTCAAAGTTTTGTTTATCAAGACGTAAAGCTCTGATCAGGATCTTTCAGGCTCCCGTCTCCAGAACTGGCACATTTATTTCTATGCCCACCCCGTTAATGCAAATTAACCAGATAAAGCTGGTATAAATTTATACCAGCTCAATAGATCCATTTAAAAAACATGATGATGAAAAAGATCTTAATTTTGGCTATTGGCCTTTTTGTAGCTACTGCAGCAAATGCACAGGATAGAATTAAATTTGGTGTAAAAGCCGGTGTAAATCTTTCGGACATTATCAAAGGCGATGGCAACAACAATTTCGACACCAAAGTAAAAACAGGATTTAATGCAGGTGTTACCCTGGAAATTCCTTTGATCGCAGGTCTTGCTTTCACACCAGAAGTTTTATATTCACAAAAAGGGTATAAACTGACTTCTCCGCTTGGCGAATTCAGACAAACAACAAACTTCATTGACGTACCTATTTTAGCAAGTTTCAGATTGGGCAGCAGCTTTAACATAGTTGCAGGTCCCCAGGTATCCTTTTTATTATCGACTAAAAACAAGTTCATTAACGGATACGGAAGTGTTGAGCAAACTAATGTAGAAAATGATTCAGACAGATTTAAGAAAAGTCTGGTTGGAGGTGTAATCGGTTTCAGATATGATGTCAATGACAAATTTGACATTCATGGACGCTACGCATTAGATTTCCAGAAAAATAATGAAAACGGAACATCCAATACTCCTGAATTCAGAAATCAGGTATTCTCTTTAGGAGTAGGCGTTAAGTTTTAACCAGATTCCAATACCTATGGAAAATCAGCCCTGGTTTCTTTAATTAGAAACAGGGCTTTTTTATTTAAAATTCGACGTGGGCTCTCAAAGAGAAAACATTGACTGGTCCGCGGTCCTTATTATAAGCAGGATGTAAGACAAACTGATAATCCGGAGACAGGAAGAACTTTTTCTGGTAAACATTCACCTTATAATAGGCTTCGGCAATCATTTCAGGTGCATAATTCAATTTCCCATCACCTATGATGAATCCATATCCTCCGTGTGCAAGGTAATCCCGGTGTGCTGCAGAGATCCCGTTCCCAACAAAGGCAAGACCAATCTCTGCATCTTTCTGATGCCAGCTTTCTCCTTTCAGGATAGCACCAAAACTTACCGACCTGTCAATTTCTGTAAAAGCCCATGTTTCGGTCTTCCCGTCATTATAACTGGTTTTAGCGAATACACCCAGATCAGCATTCACATTTTGTTCTATATTAATCCCGAAACCATATTTATTTCTGCCATAATCACGGGTCGAGGTAATATCGGGAGCAGCCGGATTTTGAGCAACTGCCAGGCGGTAATCGCCCATTTTTGCCGCATTATCATAACCCAGCACACGCAATGTCCCTTTTTGTCCGCCAATTCTGTATCTTTTTTCATATTCTAAAGTAAAGGCGTGGGCCTTACTTATTTTACCGTCCCAGACAGCTCCGTTTGCAGTATTGGTTACCATAGTCGTTGCCAGACGTAAAGTCCAGGTGGGTTGTCCTAATTCAAGTATAGCTCCGAATACATATCCTCTTGTATTTGCAGGATAATCCCATGCTCCATTAGCCATTAAAGACCAGTTCATAAACTGAGATCTCGCATCATGACTAAAAGCATTATTGTCAAAGAAATCACTGAGGCCAAATTTACCCGCAGTAATAGAGAAATATCTTTTTTTTCTGTAACCGGCAAGCTGATTTGCATCATCCGCTATAGTATCTGTCTCTTTTCCCCAGCCAAAAGTCTGTACCAGATAAGCTCTGGCAATATAAATTGCAGGTTCAGGAGATCCGATACGGAACGTTTCGCCATTGGTAAATCCGGCCACACCCAAAGCCTGACTGAATCCTTTACCTCCGGACATTTCAGGATTGAAATAAGCTTCAGCGCCTTTCCATAAACGCGCTCCACCAAATAAGGTCGTCGTAAAAGATGTAGCTGTTTCATGTGCAGCAGAAAGACTGTTATCTCCGGAATACAAGGCATGAAACCCGGGTTTGGTCTGGGTAATTACTGTTTGCTGAAAATGAAAGTTGAATCTTTTTTTAAACAGGCTATCTGTCTGTGCGTAAATTGGCAGGGCAATAAAAATGGCTATTCCCAATAATATTATCTTCTTCATAGGATGAGCGCAAAGATATTAGAATACAATATTACTGAGATTAAAACCAGATTAAAGAAATTCTTTTTTAAGCAGGCCTTTTTTGTCTTTAAAATTCGTTTTAAGCGTAGATAAATATGGTCATACTTCTTGGTCCGTGCGCACCCAATACCAGCGACTGCTCAATATCAGCAGTCTTCGACGGGCCTGCAATGAAGGTTCCAAAACCATAATCAGCTTCTGCGATTTTCTGGTAGGCTGTATGCATATCAGGAACCAGCGAAGAAAGTGGAATCACCATCACAATATGCTGTGTAATAAAAGGTAAAACTCTTATTCTCATCTGCGCCTCGGTAAGCCACAAGGCAGAATTTTCAGCAACTCCCAGTTCCGGTTTAAATATAGCTACGTCCACATCAGCATAACTATGCGGATCTGCATCAAACTGAAATTCCGGAACTGCTGCTGAAACTAATTCTTTTACGGTAGACAGGATACGTTTCTCTGCCGAAAACCGGGCAGCAATCATGGGCTGTATAGCTCCAAATTCATCAACCAGATGTACTGTACTCCCAATTCCTTCAGCAACGGCCTTAAATTTAGCCTGCAGCTCAAGAATTTCTATCTGCTGCAGTGGCATTGAAGCTGGCAGAGGTGCCAGTTCTGGTTGATTCTGTCTTAAAGCGGCTAATATTTTATCTCTGCTCATTCTGATTTAACATTCTTTTTGTACCACTCTCCAAATGATTGTTTTGGAACTTCGGGCATATCTCTTTGTTTGTACCATGGATTAAACTGATTATTCACAGCAAAAGGTGCATATTTCATGATCAATCTTCCCGCTTTACCTGCTGTACGGTAAATTCCCGGAGAAGAAAGTGTATAGTTCATCAGCTTCATGCTCATTTTCTTAGATGAAGCGGCATATCCTTCCTGAACAATAACCTGTCTCCATTTATATAATTGCTGATGAATATCAATTTTGACGGGACATACATTGGAACAGGAACCACACAGCGTAGATGCAAAAGGCAGATCTGCATATTTTTCTCTATCCAGATTAGGAGCCAGAATTGCACCTATCGGTCCTGAAATTGCATAACTGTAACTGTGCCCGCCACTTCTTCTGTAAACAGGACAGGTATTCATACAGGCACCACAACGTATACATTTTAAGGATGCCCGGAAATCTTCACGTCCCATTTGAACGGTACGTCCGTTATCAACCAGCACAATATGCATCTCCTGCCCTTCTCTCGGTCTTTTAAAATGACTGGAATAGGTAGTGACCGGCTGTCCGGTTGCACTTCTGGCTAATAAGCGAAGAAAGACACCCAGATGTTTACGTTTAGGAATAATTTTTTCAATTCCCATACAGGCGATATGGACATCAGCAAGATGAGCGCCCATATCTGCATTTCCTTCATTCGTGCAAACCACAAATTCTCCGGTTTCTGCAATAGCAAAATTAACACCGGTCAGGGCTGCTTTTCTGGTCAGGAATGTTTCTCTTAAATGCTGTCTGGCTGCTTCTGTAAGGATCTGTGGATCTGAAGTCCCGGCTTCCACACCAAGGTGCTGATGGAAAAGATCTCCGATTTCTTCTTTTTTCTTGTGAATGCAGGGCAACACAATGTGACTTGGTGGTTCTTTGGCCAGCTGAACTATTCTCTCTCCTAAATCAGAATCAATTACTTCTAAACCCTGTTTTTCCAGATATTCATTCAAATGGCATTCTTCTGTCAGCATAGACTTGCTTTTCACCATTTTGCTAATCCCGTGCTTTTGCAGAATACCATGTACAATCTGATTATGCTCTGCGGCATCTGCTGCCCAGTGTACAATGATTCCATTGGCCAAAGCCCGTTCTTCAAAGCTAACCAGGTAATCAGCAAGATTAGATAAAGCATTATTTTTAATCTGTGAAGCTTTTTCTCTCAGTGTTTCCCATTCCGGAATACCATGAGCGGATTTATCTCTTTTCTGTCTGATCCACCATAAGGTTTCATCATGCCAGTTTACCCGTTGTTCATCCTGATTAAATAGTTCAGAAAGCTCAGGATGGTCTTTTGTTTTTGTATTCATAAAGCAATCTTATCCTGCATTTAGTATTTCTGCAATATGCAGTACCCTTACTTTACTGTTTCCTCTTTTTAGAATCCCTTCCATATGCATCAGGCAGGACATATCTGCTCCGGTAATATATTCTGCACCATTTAACAGGTGATCGTTGACCCTGTCTTTCCCCATTTTCACCGAAACCGCTTCTTCAACCACACAAAAGGTCCCGCCAAACCCGCAGCATTCATCTTCTCTTTTCAGATTTATCAGTTCCAGTCCTTCGACCTGAGATAAAAGCTCCTGAGGTTTAGAATAATAAGGGGCAACCAATTCACTCATTTGTGAGAGTAACAATCCCCTTTGCCCATGGCAACTCTGATGGAGACCAACTTTATGAGGAAATTTCGCCTTGAGGTTTTTCACCTTCAATACATCAACCAGGAATTCCACCAGCTCATATACCTTTTTTCTTATTCCTGAGGCCTGTTCTTCTGATTTTTCAGTATGCAGATGTTCTTTAATATGTAAGACACAGCTACCGGAAGGAGAGACTATATAATCGAATTCAGAAAAATTATCTACAAACAGCTGATTACATCCCTGAGTGAGATGCTCAAATCCTGAATTGGCCATCGGCTGTCCGCAGCAGGTTTGTCCGGTCGGATAAGTCACATCCAGACCCAGTTTTTTTAATAATTGATAAGTTGCAATACCTGCATTAGGATAAAACTGATCAACATAACAGGGGATAAACAGGCCTACTCTCTTCATAAGGAAAAATCATTAGAAGCAGCATAGTACTTTAATTCAATTAAATTATCTGGCATAAGTTTCGTATTCCATGTTTTATGTATGGCCAGAGCTGTTCCGATAGCGGTAGCCTGTGCCATTGATGCTGCAAATACGGCCATATCAGGGAATAATCTGGCCAAAAGGTTCATATAAATCTCATTCTTACTAAAGCCACCATCTACGAAAATCCGCTTCACACTATAATCTCCCATTACTAATTTCGAAGAATTGTACTGTTGTACTGCAATATCAAAAATTAACTGGTGATATGCTAACGTATCTGTAGAAAAAACAAAAAGGTTACGTTGTTTAAAATCAATATCGCTATGTATCGCCCCCTGTTCCTTATTCCTGATTAAACTTCTGATCACATCAGGATCAAACTTCATCTTTTTATAGCGGTTAACACTTTGCTTAAAATGTCCGGCAATACGTTTGACCTGCTGATCATGTTCATAACCAGCAAAAATACGGGAGGCTTTTACTGCCTTACCCTGATACTGCAGATAAGAGAGACAATCATTTTCCAGTTCTGCACTGGTGAGAGGAGAAGAATTAAACGGATTCAGGGTTATACACCAGGTCCCTGTAGAAATTAATACAAAAGGTTTATGAAAATTAATCAGATAAGGAATGAGCGCAGCGGAACTGTCATGTAGTCCTATACCTGTGAGATAGGCAGAGTTAAAAGCCAAAGCCGGGAAAACCTGTTTAACATTTACAACAGGTGCCAGTTTAAGATCCAGGCCTTCATTTTTAACCCAGTCATGGTATTGATTTTTTTTAAAATCCCAGAGTAAGGTATGACACCCGATACTGGTCATTTCTGAACAAAAGATACCTGATACCAGAGAACTCAGATACTGTGGCAGATGCAGTGCATAGCTGATCTTTTGATAAATTTCAGGTTTTTCTTTTTTTATACGGTATAACTGCATTCCTGCATTCAGGCTTCCTAAAATCGGAGACGACGTCGCCCGGGCAATTAATTCCGGACTTCCGTGTTTGGCATGAAACTCCCTTTTGAGTTCTTCAGGATATGTTTTAAGATAGTTATAAAGCGGAGTAAGCGGTTTCCCGTTTTCATCGATGTACACCAGACTTGCCCCATAAGTAGAAAAATTTACGGCTTTGATTTCAAATTCTTCTTTCTTCATTAACTCAGAAAGAGTATCCAGTACGGACAACGTTAAACTCTCCAGGTTTTCGCAAGGATCTCCGTCTTCATCTTCTATTTCCAGAAAACGTGCAGACCGCTCAAAAACAACATTGTAATTTTCATCAAATACAAAAACCTTTTTGTTCGTTTTGCCGGCATCAAAAACCACACAAACGGGTATTCTGCTCATTATAGTCCTATGGCTACAGTTTTACTTCCTCTCTGATTAATCAGTTTTTTCCGGATCTGCTGTTCACGATATAAAGCCAGTGGCTGTGCTGCACCTCCTTTTCTCAGCCGGGCCTCCTGAACAATTGCTCTTACATCGGTGCGAAAAGCATGCTGAAGGATCTCCTGGCAACGTACCACATCATTTTCCTGCTGCGCTATAGTCAGTGCATGCCGGTCAACCATTAATGCCTGTGTGTAGGCTAACATAATAGCTTCTACAGACTGTAACAGGTCTTCCAGCGGATCTTTTACATTATGTGAGGCATCAATCATCCAGCCCAGTCCTGTTGCGTGATCCGTTCCTTTTGCATCCATTCCTTCCACCAGCTCATTAAAAATCAGAAATAGCTGGTAGGGCTTCATGCATCCGGCTGTTAAGTCATCATCCCCATATCTGGAATCATTAAAGTGAAAACCGCCCAGCTTATCTTCCATTAATAACAGTGAGACAATCTGCTCAATATTTGCATTTGGCAGATGATGCCCCAGATCAACTAAAGTATAAGCTTTGGCACCGAGTTTATTTGCATATAAAAGAGATTGCCCCCAATCCCCGACTGTAGCAGAATAAAAATTAGGCTCAAAGGCCTTATATTCTATGAACATCTTCCAGTTATCCGGCAATGCGGCATAAATTTCCTGCAAACTCTCTAAAGTATTCTGAAAAGCTCTTCTGAAATTAAGTTGTCCCGGAAAACAGGATCCATCTGCCAGCCAAATAGTCAATGATTCAGACCCCAAAGCTTTACCCTGATGGATAACTTCAATATTATGTTCAATTGCCTGCTGGCGAACTGCCTTATTTACATGTTGTAAAGAGCCGAATTTATAACTATAAACCTGTCCCTGCTGATCCTGGAAAGTATTTGAATTCATTGCATCAAAATGCAAATCATAATGTGCTGCCAAAGCTTTAATCGCATGGCTATTGTTGATTTCATCCCAGGGAATATGTAAAGAAATAGCACCGCTGGCTCTGTTTAACTGATGCAGCAGGCCAATATCATATATTTTTTCTTCCAGATTACGGGGTTCACCACCAATAGAAAATCTGCCAAACCTTGTACCTCCGGTACCAATTGCCCAACTGGGGATAGCCAGCTGAAATTTAATCAGTTTGCTGATCACCTCTTCCACATGTGCGTATTCTGATACGATAAAATCAAATCTTCGCTGATGATCGGCCTGCAGCTTCTCATTGTGTAATTCTATATGATGTTTTTCCATTTTCCGTGTTTTTTAAAATAAACCCTGCAATTTATCTCACAAATGCCATTGCTATTCCACCATCAACATTTAAAACATTTCCTGTCGATTTTGCCAGCAGCCCTCCCACAAGGGCAAAACAGGCATTTGCAATATCTTCAGGCAGGATAATTTTATTCAGTAAAGTCCGCTTTGCATAAAATGCCGGTAAATCCTCTACCTTTATTCCATAAGCTTTTGCACGTCCGGCAGCCCATTCCCCCTCCCATATTTTACTATCCGAAATCACTGCATCCGGATTCACTACATTAACTCTGATCTGATCATTCCCCAGTTCCGCAGCATTTAATCTGCTCAAATGAAGCTGAGCCGCTTTTGCAGACCCATAACCAGCATTATTAGGCCCTGAGACCAGTGAATTTTTACTGACAATATTCAGAATATCACCTCCCATATCCTGTTTGCGCATAATCCCGACTGCCGCCTGTGTTATTCTAAACTGACCTTTTACCAATACATCGTATAATATATCCAGATCTTTTTCGGTATGCTCTTCAATAGGTTTGGATATAGATAAACCAGCGCAGTTTACAATGAGATCTACCCCGCCAAAAGCCAGCGCAACTTTATGAAATGCTCTTTTAATATCTTCTCCATTAGTTACATCAAGTATAACTGTCGTATAAGCATCTTTACCATATTTTTTATGGAACTCCTGATCTGCTGCAATTAATCGCCCTGCATCATTATCATTGATCAGCACAACTGCCCCTTCGTCCGCAAATTTTCTGGCTATTGCTTTACCAATACCGCCTGCGCTTCCTGTAATTAAGGCAATTCTCCCTGAAAGGGCTTTAGGTTTTGGCATTCTTTGTAGTTTAGCTTCTTCCAGCAGCCAGTATTCTATGTCAAAAGCTTCCTGACGCGGTAAAGCAGTATAGGTAGAAACTGCTTCAGCTCCCTTCATTACATGAATTGCATTGAGATAAAACTCTGCTGCAACACGCGCGGTCTGTTTATCCCTGGCAAAAGAAAAAAGACCGATTCCAGGATAAAGGATGATTACAGGATTGGCATCACGAACAGGGGGACTGCTTTCCTTTTTACCTGACTGATAGTAATCGTTATACATTTTACGATACGCAACAAATCCGGGGGCCAATTGTTCTTTTAATTTTACTGGATCAGAAAGATCTTCCAGAGGGGCTAAGGATAAAACCATCGGGCTGATCTTTGTTCTTAAAAAATGATCCGGACAACTGGTCCCCATTGGTGCCAGCCGGTCTAAATCGTTGGAATTAATAAATTCCAGTACATGCGGATCGTCAGTAAAATGTCCCACTATATGATGCTCACCGGAACAAAAACCACGTAATACCGGAGCCAGCAATGCGGCTTGTTTTTCCCGGAATATCTTTTCCGGGGCCGTTATTTTCTGTCCACCAAAAACCGCCCGGTGCCTGCCATAATTTTCTTCGAGATAAGCAGTGCATATTTCTATAACTTCCAGGCTATTTACATAACTTTCATATGCTGTATTGCCCCAGGTAAACAAACCGTGAGAGCCTAAAATAATACCCCTTATACCTGGATTCTCATCCAGACACTGCTTTAGCTTAAGTCCAAGATCAAAACCCGGCCTCTGCCAGTCCAGCCAGGCTACCGTTCCGTTAAACAGCTCCCTGGTAATCTGCTGCCCATCCTTAGCTGCTGCAATCGCAATTACTGCATCCGGATGCAAATGATCGATATGCTTAAATGGCAAAAAAGCATGTAATGGTGTATCAATTGACGGCGCCTTTGACCAGAGGTCATAAATACAGTGATTGAAAAGTTCAACCATTTCATCTTCATGTTCCGGGCCTTTGTATACCTGCTCCAGACTTCTGAGGCGATCTACATATAATGCGGCCAGACCATCGCGTGTCAGGGTACCAATATCACCACCTGAGCCTTTGATCCACATCACTTCAACCATTTTACCGGTAAGCGGGTCAACAGCCTCTGCTTTACAGGATGTATTTCCACCGCCGTAATTAGTAAGCCTGAGATCTGCGCCCATTAAATTTGAACGATAAAGCAATAATGCGACTTCATCTCCCTCCAGACTGGCAGCTTCAGTTTCATTCCATGTGAAATTTACATGTTTAAAGCGGACTTTTTCTACAGACATCTGATTGATTATTTATAAGGTTATTTAATAGAATTCCCATAGCCCACAACAACTATCGAGGTGATAATCAATACAATTCCAGACAGAATCATAAAAAGGGTTGGCCTACTTACTGCTTTCCATTCTTTTAATACCAGTCCCCATATATTAGCTACCAGAATAATAAAGGCCATATGCAGAATCCATGAACTTGCTCCATTGCCCAGCTTACTTTCTCCCATACCGTAAAAAAAGAACTGAAGAAACCAGGAAGTACCTGCCAGTGCGCAAAAAATATAATTGGATAAAAGAGGTGTGCTTTTATTGCGATAATCACTAAAAGTTTTGTTCCGGGCATTCAGGATCAGACACCAGATCAGATTAGTTGTTAATCCTCCCCATAATAAAACCACATAGGTAACATTATTCTGAAACAGAAATCCGCCCTGCCCGGGATGCATGGTTTTCCAGAGAGAATCAGCTTCATGTGCCATATCTTTTCCGGCATCTATTCCAAAAGCGAAGCAGGCACTGAGAATTCCGGAAATAATAGCAACCAGTAATCCTTTTCCTATGCTGAACTCATTTCCAGGAGCTGAATCATCTTGTTCTTTAACAAGCTCTTTCTCTCTTCTCCATCCGGCTTTTCCGCACAATACAATACCCAGAATACAAACCAGTAATCCTGCAATAACCCATTGTCCCCATGCTGTACTGATTAATTGCGAGAAAGTATCTTTCCCCGATTTTGGATAAAAATCATAATATACAGAAGGAAGCAATGCTCCGAAAATTGAACAAAGCCCCAGAATCACAGAGCTGCCCAGTGATACGCCAAGAAATCTGACACCTAAACCATAGGTCAGACCGCCAATTCCCCAAAGTACGCCAAATAAATAAGTAGGCCAGATAATTGTTCCCTGTGTATGTCTGATGATTTCCCCAAATCCGGGAATTGTGAAATAAGCGGCAAGTGGCGGAACAATTAACCAGGAGAAAATTCCTCCCGTTATCCAGTAACTTTCCCAGGCCCAGCCTTTAACTTTCTTAAAGGGTATATAAAAACTGCCAGAGGCAAAACCTCCGATAAAATGGAATATTACCCCTAGAATGACCTGCATAAACTGTATAATATCTGGTTAGAATAATAAACAATTATAAAACTTCTAATCGGGCTAACTGTACCGTACTGTCTCGGCCTGTATTTTCTAGTCTTGCGCCATACTTTTTTCAATTCTGGAATCCGGTATAAACCAGATGACAGCAACCAGTACATATAAACCGAAACTGATCCATGGATTAACCATAGACAAAACAATCGCCGTGAGATAACACGCAACTGAAATCATTCCTTTCGTCCCCTTTCCTATCGCTTTACTCAGATTTGAGTTTTTCCCTTCATGTTTAATCAGAGAATTTGATAAAATAGAATAGGCAAATGCATTCATCACCATTACAAAGCCATAAAGAGCCATCGGCCATTGACTAAAATGGTTTTCACCCATCCATGCGGTAGCAAAAGGGATAAGCGACAGCCAGAACAACAAGTATAAATTAGACCATAAAATACGGCCGTTCACAGACTTTGCTGCCTGCATCATATGGTGATGATTATTCCAGTAGATCCCAACATAAACGAAACTCAGCACATAACTGATAAATACAGGGATCATCGGGATCAGGGCTCTGAGATCATTGCCTCCATGCGGCACTTTCAGTTCCAGTACCATAATTGTAATAATGATGGCAAAAACGCCATCACTAAAAGCTTCCAATCGTCCTTTATGCATCATTATTTCTTCGTTGTTTAGATTATATTTTTCGTTTCTTTCTATAGAGAACAGAAAGCTCAGTACTATTCAGGTTTAAGTTAAGGAATCAAAATTATCTTTCCTGTACTCTTTCTGCTTTCTAAAAAGTCATGGGCAGATTTTCCTTCTTCCAGCTTAAAAATTGTGGGTTCAGCCCAGTTGATCTTTTTAGTTCTGATCCATTCAAATAGCTGGCCGGATCTTTTTATTCTTTCTTCCCTTGAAGTCAGATAACTCCACAAATCGCCTCCGGTTAATGTTTTGGATCCATCCATCAGCATTCTGGGATCTACAAATGCCGGATCGCCTCCGCTCATCCCAAAAAACACGACCTGACCGCAGTCTCTGGTCACATTAAAGCTATCCTGTAAAGTATTGCCTATGCTATCATAAACTACATCCACACCTCCGGCGGCAAATAAAATAACCTGCTTCTTCCAGTTATCACGATACAGATAAACCTGGTCAGCTCCATTTTCCATTGCAACAGCTGCTTTTTCTTCAGAAGATGTCAGACCGATAACAGTCCCACCCATGGCCTTAATGATTTGCGTTAGCAACTGACCTACCCCACCTGCAGCGGCATGAACCAATACAATCTCACCGGCTTTAACCTGATGACTGTCAGTAGCCAGATATTGTGCAGTTAATCCCTGCAGCAAAACACCAGCAGCTGTTTCAAAACTTATATCCTCTGGCAGAGGTAAAGCATGGCTCACAGGTACCGCAACATACTCTGCATTGGCAAAAGGTACATCAGCAAAAGCTACGCGGTCACCAATTTTAAAGTCTGGATGATGATTTGCATCTGCAACGATTCCTGCTCCTTCATAACCAGCAATATAAGGTGGTTCTCCGGTTAGATGATAATTCCCTTTTCTACGATAAATATCAGCAAAATTCAGCCCTATAGCCTTCATTTCCAATAAAATCTCTCCTTCCTTCAGAATTGGCACTGGTACTTCTGAATACTTTAAAACCTCTGAACCGCCAAAGCTGGAAAACGTTAATGCCTTCATGTTTTTTTTGTTAAATAAATACTAATTTATAACAATGAATATAATAATATCATCTTCCTGAGTATCATGACAGTTCATCCAGATATTGCAGATTAAATTCCAATCCTGAAATAAAAAGACACATTGTAACTTTTAATGTTCAATTAACAATAATCTATTGTAATTTAGCTTTTTTAATAGTGGGCGAAAAACTGATCTGACACAATCATTTTTTGACAGCAGCTGAAGAAATTAAAAAATTACTACCTAATTACCTGTTTCATGATGTTAAACTGCGTTATCATAGAAGATGAGGACCATGCTGTTGAATTGCTGACAGACCACATCCAGAACATGCCTAACCTAAATCTGCTGAAAGTTTATCTTCAGCCGATAATAGCCATGACTGAAATAAAGGAAGAAGACAATATCGATATTCTTTTTCTCGACATTAATATGCCCGGTATATCAGGAATGGATCTGGCAAAAATCCTGAGATCAAAAACCCGCTTTCTGATATTCACCACTGCTTATCATGAATATGCTGTAGAAGCATTTGAGCTTGAAGCAGACCAGTACATCATTAAGCCAATTACTTTCCCAAAGTTTACCATGGCTATTGAGAAGATTATCCGGAAAATCGGTAAAGAATCTCTTGCTCCGGTAATCCCTAAATCAGAGATATTCATTAAAACAGGAGTAATGAATAAAGTGACCAAGGTAAATCCGGCAGATGTAGTCTATCTGGAAGCAAAGGACAATTATATCATTGTTCATACAGATAAGGATAGTATTATTACCTATCTGACATTAAAAGAGGCTCTCCAGACATTAAATCAACTGGAGAACCTGATACAGGTACAAAAATCATTTGTTATTGCCCGAAACAGAATAGGCATTGTGGAAGGGAATGTTATTATTATGGATAAAGGCGTTCAGATCCCCATAGGAAACACATACCGCAAATCATTCTTTGATTATGTAAAACAAAACACTTTAATCTCAGGGAGAATTAAATCCGCTAAGCAGTTATAGGTTTTGAAGAATTAATTACTCAAACAGATATGCTCCGTCTTCAGGTATAATACACCTGAGGTCAGCTCATGCTGTACCACTGCCGCTCTGATATCAGCTCTGCTTTGCGTATTATGGTTTACTACAAATTATCTGAAAAAAGGAAAAGCCCTCGCCCCGGCGCTGAGTGCGCTGGAGTTATGGACTAATGAGTATGCGCAGGAAGAAGTGAATTTACTGAAGTCCGGCTAAAACTGCCTCTCCTACTGCTTTTGCGGATTGTGGATTTTGTCCTGTTATTAAACGCTGATCAGTAACCACATGGCTTTGCCATAGTCCTGATTTTTCAAACTTTGCTCCTCTTTCAATCAACTTATCTTCCAGTGAAAAAGGAACTACATTTTCTAGCTTCACTGCTTTTTCTTCTTCGTTGGTAAAACCGTTTATTTTTTTTCCGTCTACCAGGTATTTACCATTGCTCAGTTTAATATTTACCAGTCCGGCAGGGCCGTGACAAACTGCACTTACTATACCTCCATTTTCATAAATTTTACCTGCAATTGACGCAAGAGCAGTGTTATCTGCAAAGTCCCACATTGCACCATGCCCACCGGCAAAATGTATAGCCACATAATCGTTCGGATTGATTTCAGAAGGTTTCATGGTATGCTCCACCTTTTCATGATATACTTTGTCGTTCCAGAATTCAGCATTTACTCTATCTGTCAGATCAAAGCCATCAACTGGTGCTTTTCCACCCTTAGGACTTACAAAATCAATTTCATAACCTGCATTTTTCAATATTTCCCATGGATGTGAAACTTCTGACAGGTAATATCCGGTTGGTTCTCCGGTACTCCCTTTTTTGTCATGACTTGAAACTACAAACAGAATTTTCTGATGCTTTGTTTCAGGTTTGGCTGTCTGTGCCTGTATGTGGTTAAACATACTATGACCAGTTATCATTAGTATTGCTACGATTAAGATCTTATTTTTCATGTCTTTAAAATTTAATAAGACAAAGGTGAGATAAAATAATCCCGGCCAAAAGGAAGCTAATCACAAAATAAGTGTGATCAGGATCACTATGGATGGCTTAACCGGCTCAGCGTTTCTCTGGATACACCTAAATAAGCGGCTATTAAAGTTTTAGGGACACGCTGGACCAACAGGCGGTTCAGACGAATAAAGCCGTTATACCGGTCCTGAGGATTCTTGTTAAGTAATAATAAAATGCGCTGCTGCAAAGCAACATAGCCCCCATTGGATTTCTTACGGAAGAAATTGGCTATACCATGAATCTCATTACAAAGCTTTTCTTTGTTTTCCATAGAAAGAATCAGTAACTCACAGTCTTCAATACAGTCGATATTAATCGTCGCTTTGGTCTGGTTGAAATATGCCTGAAAATCAGTTATCCACCAGTCTTCCAAAGCAAACTGCAGAATATGTTCTTTATCATCTGAATCTGTATGATATGCTTTCAAACAGCCTTTGATAACCAGGTATTCATTGAATACGGTATCACCTTCCTGCACCAGAAACTGGTGTTTACGTAGTTTTTTAGTAGTAAAGTGTGACAGCACATAAGTAAATTCCGTGTCAGTAAGCGGGATAATTTTTTCTAAATGCTGTCTTAAAGGATGTTCCATTCTATTATTTTTTATCGGCAATGCGCAAAAACACCTGTTCTATACCATCAATATCGTCCATTATCTCGTCTACTTTCTTAAAACCAAAATGAGAAACAAGCCGCAGAGAGGGTATATTATCAGGAGATACAGAAGCGAGGAAACGTGAGGTCCCAAATTCCTGCTGTGCCCAGTCCATTATAGCCTTTACTGCTTCTGTTGCATAGCCACGCTGACGGTAAGCAGCAAATATACGATATCCCAGTTCAGCAGCATCTCTCCCATATTCATAAATGTATTCCGGATCAGGTCTGCTGTGAAAACGGATAAGACCAATCATGGTCATTTGATCTGACAATACAATTGCCCTTGCTGACCAGCGCTGATACAGCGGATCTGTTTTCAATTGTTTCTGACCGTATCTAAAGCCGCTGAGATGAGCTGAAATATCCTCAGTGATTGACACGCCAAGAATTCGTTCAGCAGAGCCAATGTCATTATTCAAACAGGCTCTGACCGCTTCTGCACTGATCAGACGCAATAATAACCGGGGAGTAACTATATCATCGTAAATCTCTTTCATATTTCACTATTTTCACAAAATGCATGATGAGTTACCTTAGCTAAATTAAAGTATTCAGTATAAAATACACCATTGTTATTCTTTTAAATGTACCACGCAATAACCGGGAAAATCATTAGTTTTTTATTGAAACTTTTGTAACTACTTTTATCCCGATGTTACCTGAAGAAATCTTAAAAGATCATATCGCAAAAACAGTATCCTTAACTGACGATCAGTACAGTTATGTTTTTTCACATTTTAAACTAAAATCGTTTAAAAAAGGACAAACCATTATAGCTGCCGGTGACAAAGTGGACAGTGAGTATTTTGTGCTTTCAGGATGCCTGAAGTCTTTTTATCTTAATGATGATCTTAAAATGTTTATCCTTCAGTTTGCAATGCCTACCTGGTGGGCTTCGGATTTCAATGCACTTTACAGTAATTCCAGAGCAACTATCAATTTAGATTGCATTACTGATGCTGAAGTATTCTGCTTATCAAATGAGGACCGGGAAAAGCTTTGTAAAGAATTGCATCCTATGGAATATTTTTTCCGCTGGCGTACCAACAAAGGTTATGTCGCCAGCCAGAAAAGGCTGCTTTCACTGATGAATGATAACGTCAGAAGTCGTTATGAGGACCTCATGAAACTTTACCCCGAACTTTATAATATGGTACCTAAAAACCTGATTGCTGCATATCTTGGTGTTTCAAGAGAAACACTAAGCCGCCTCTATCAGCACGGGAAGTGATGCAGATCACATAAATCCTTTCTTCTTTGAATGTGATCCTGGTCACACGCTTTGCTTGCATTTCCTCCCCAACTTTGTGTTGTAATTAATACATAAAGAAAAATGGAAACTCAAAAATTTGAAATCTCAGGTACCCAAAGTCACCTGGACTGGGTAGGCAGAAAAGTTACCGGCGCGCATCATGGAACCATCGATGTTAAAGCGGGTTCACTAATTTTAACAGGTGGCAAACTTACCGGCGGTGAATTTATTATTGACACCGCTTCTATCAAAATTCTGGACGTAACCGATCCTGCCACGAATGCACAGTTTGCAGGCCATCTGGCTTCAGAAGACTTCTTCTCCAGTGAAAAATACCCCGAAGCATTACTCTGCATCATTTCTGTATCAGAAAACCAGATTGAAGCTCATCTGACCATCAAGGGCATTACTCACCCGATCAGTTTCACCGCTATTGTAAATGTTGACGGGGATATGCTTTTTGCATCCGGAAAACTGGTTATAGACCGTACCAGATACGATATGAAATTCCGTTCAGGAAATTTCTTTAAAGACCTTGGCGATACGCTGATCTATAATGATTTTGACCTTGATGTAAAAGTTACTGCAAGAGCCGTAAAAGAGAATATTTTAGCTTAAAAATTAAGACCATGCCATACATTAAAATAGAAGTAACCCGCGAAGGCGTTACAAGAGAACAAAAACAAATACTCATCAAAGGGGTAACTGACCTGGTTAGCAATACACTTAATAAAGATCCGCACCTGACACATGTGGTCATTAAAGAAATTGATCTGGATAACTGGGGTTATGCAGGTGATCAGGTGTCAGTATTAAGAGAAAAAAGTGTAACAGCTGATAAAAAATAAGGTCATGAAAAAACAAACGATTATCGTTACCGGAGCATCTTCCGGCATTGGAAAAGAGATAGCAGACTACTTTTTAAAAAAGGGAGATAACGTAGTGATTAATTCCAGCTCACAGGATAAACTGGAAAAAGCATATCGGGAACTTGGCGGAGGTGAGAACCTGGTTATGATAGCCGGCAATGTAAGTGATAAGACAACCGGCAAAAGATTAGTTTCAGCTGCAATTGAAAAATTCGGCTCGGCAGACGTATTGATCAACAATGCAGGTATTTTCGAAACCAAAGCATTTCTGGAAGTTGATGAAGCTTATCTTGACCGCTTTCTGGATACTAACCTGAAAGGTACATTTTTCACAACACAGGCCGTAATTCCGCAAATGGTTAAACAACATGGAGGTGTGGTCATCAACATTGGTACACCTCTTGTTGATCACGCACTGGGCGGAGCACCCGCAACTGCACCAATCTCAAGCAAGGGAGCTATTCATGCGCTTACACTGCAATTAGCTGCCGAATTCAGTAAAAACAATATTCGTGTCAATACTGTTGCTCCTGGTGTTATCCGGACACCAATGCATGGCGAAGATGCAGATCAAAGTGCAGGTATACATTTATTGAACCGCATTGGTGAGGTAGAAGACATCGCGGAAATGGTTTATACCATAGCCAAAAGTAATTTTATCAGTGGCGCGATCATCAATGTAGATGGAGGTATGGGGGCAGGACACAACTTAAATTGATCTAAAAATGGAAACTAAAAAAAGTGACCAGACAGCTATTTCACAAGCACTTCAGGACTATTATTTTAAAGGGATATATGAAGGTAATGTGGATATGCTGAGCCAGGTGTTTAATCCCGGCGCGCTATTGTTTGGCGATGTTAAGGGGCTGCCTTATGCTAAAACACTGATTGATTATCTCGATGCCGTTGCAAACCGCCAGAGTCCGAAAGACCTGGCCAGCCCATTTAAGGGCGATATAGTGGCTATCAATGTTATTCAATCCATTGCCATAGCAGAAGTAAAAGTAAAAATGTATGATTTTAACTATCATGAGTTCTTATCTTTTCATAAAATTGATAGTAAATGGCTCATTGTAAATAAAATGATCAGTGACGTTAACAAATAAAACTCATGTGGTATAAAACAAAAGCGTCTGAAATATTGGGAATTCAATATCCGATCCTGCAAGGCCCATTTGGAGGAAACCTCTCCTCTGTTGAACTGGTAGCAACAGTATCGAACCTGGGCGGCTTAGGTGGCTATGGCGCTTACACGTTAAGTCCGCAGGAAATCATTGATGCAGACCGGCAGATCAGGGACGCAACCAACAAACCTTACAATATCAATTTATGGGTCTCCGATAGTGATACAGATATAATAGCTGATGAACAATATGAAAGCACGAGAACGCTATTCCAACCTTACTTTGATGAGCTTGGAATAGCATTACCGGAAAAACCCGGCCCCTTTCAAACACGTTTTGAAAACCAGATGGAAGTGATACTGGATATTCGTCCTCAGGTTTTCAGCTTTATGTTTGGTGTGCCATCGGCAGATGTGTTAGAACAATGCCGCAGGTTAAAAATTGTGACTATTGGAACAGCAACGACACTGGATGAAGCAATTTTTCTGGAAAATGAAGGTGTGGATATGGTTATCGCTTCAGGTTTTGAAGCTGGTGGTCACCGGACTTCATTCCTTGCTCCTGCAGAATCCTCTCTTACTGGTACATTTGTCTTGCTGCAGCTTATTAAAGAAAAAGTTAAGATTCCTGTCATTGCTGCGGGTGGTATCGCGAATGGTAAGGGTATTGCGGCTGCAATGACATTAGGTGCTGATGCAGCTCAGATTGGCACTGCATTTCTGGCTACAGACGAATCAAATGCGCTGCCTGTTCACAGACAAATGTTATTCTCAGATGCAGCCAGATACACTACCCTTTCACGAGCCTATACCGGCAGATTAGGCCGGGGAATTACCAGTCGAATAGCCAGAGATACGGTCCATAGAGAAGCGGATATACTGCCATTTCCTTTGCAAAGCACTTTTATGTCGCCTTTGCGAAAAGCAGCAATAGCACAGGAAAAATGGGATATGATTTTTTTTTGGGGAGGACAAATTGCTCCGTTACTAAAACATACCAAAGCCCGTGAGCTGATGGAATCTTTGATTGAGGAGACTAGTGCTTATTTAAGGGGATAAGGCCTCGTTCTGATCGCCCGGATACTGTCTGTTACGATTCCTTATACGGCTTGGTTAAGTGATTACCCTCCAGAGCGTCCCCTTCAAGGGATTAGCTGCGCTCGTACGCATTTATAGTTTAGTACAGGCTCCTGAACTGAAGAGTTCGGGCCTGCGCTAAACTATAAATGCTACTTGTCTTTCAGACAAGCAGCATTTATGCTGGCGGAGAGAGAGGGATTCGAACCCTCGATACCCTTTTGAGGTATACACACTTTCCAGGCGTGCTCCTTCAACCACTCGGACACCTCTCCAATTCCGGGTTGCAAAAGTAGTATTTTTTTTGATTGTTAAACCTGAGCCCGCCTTATTTTTATAAATTAATCAATAACAGTAACTTTTAACATGTTCGTTTTACCTTTGCTTTCCATAGGAATTGCAGCAGTATTGATCAAAGTATCGCCTTTTTTAATCAGTTTCATTTTAACCAGCAAACTATTTACATCTAAAATAGTTTCATCAGTACTTTCAAACTTATCATAAAAGAATGCCTGAACACCCCATACCAGACTTAAAGTATTCAATAATTGTCTGTTATTTGTGAAAATATAAGTCAAAGCTTTTGGCCTGTGACTTGAAATCTCGAAAGCAGTATAACCGCTCACAGTCATGGAAACAATACCTTTAGCGTTTGTTTGTTTAGCTAAAATACAGGCAGAATCACAGATTGCATCACTTAAGAAAGTTTCAGAATCAGCTTTCAGAGATTTTTCCGGGTTAAACGGATAATTGTTTGTCTCAATGTTCTGAATAATTTTCTGCATCGTTTCAATAACGATCAGCGGAAACTCTCCAACAGAAGTTTCACCACTTAGCATCACTGCATCAGCTCCATCCAATACTGAGTTGGCTACGTCATTCACCTCTGCACGTGTTGGTCTTGGAGTAGTAATCATACTTTCCAGCATCTGGGTAGCAATAATTACCGGCTTCGAAGCAGCTATACACTTCTGAACAATCATTTTCTGCAATAATGGAACTTCTTCCATTGGCATTTCAACACCAAGGTCACCACGGGCAACCATGATACCATCAGAAACCGCAATAATTTCATCAATGTTATCAATTGCCTCAGGTTTTTCAATTTTTGCAATTACTCTTGCACCTTTATTCCTTTGTTTGATAATATCTTTTAACTCTACAATATCAGCAGCGTTACGAACAAACGAAAGACCAATCCAGTCTACATCGTTCTCCAGTACAAAATCAAGATTTTTACGGTCTTCGATAGTTAAAGATGGAATTGAAACTTTAGTGTTTGGTAAGTTTACACCTTTTCTGGAAGTTAAAATACCACCATGAACAACCTCACACACAACCTCATCTTCATAATTGGTTTCCACCACTCTCATTTGCAATTTTCCATCATCCAGAAGGATAATTTCTCCTGGTTTTACATCCTTTGGAAAGCTGGTATAAGTGATATAAATACGCTCTTCATTTCCGATACATTCTTTGGTTGTAATGATTGTACGGCTTCCATTAACTAAGTGTATACCACCATCTTTAACAATTCCGATTCTGATTTTAGGTCCTTGTAAATCAGCTAAAATACCAACGTTATAATTGTGTTTTTTATTGATTGTACGGATCGTATCCAGGACTTCCTGGTGATCAGCCTGTGAACCATGTGAAAAGTTAAGTCTGCAAACATCTAATCCAGCATTAAACATGCTTAATAAAACATCTGGTTTTGCTGAGGCCGGACCTAGCGTGGCTACAATTTTTGTTCTGGAATGAAAGGGTTTCATTTGAGTTATTTTATTTGTTAAGACTAACAAAAGAAGGTTTTAGCACTAAAAACCACTGTTAGTCTGGTTAATTCTGTTATTTAACTAAATAATGTCAGATTCAAATATAGTGTATTTCATACACCTTACATATAAAATTTATATTACCAAATTCTCATTAGACTTCAACTTGAAGGGATCTATCTGCGCAGCAACCTGAATATCAGGCAGTTTGTTTAAGCCAGAAATGATATAATTCAAGTCTTCTTTGTCAATATAGCCCTGAATAATCATGAAATAATCGACTTTATTCATTTCAGGAATCAGGAACCCTTCACTGCTGCGGTTACCGAGTATAAAAAAATCATTATCACCCTGTTCCACATAAAAATAATATTTTGAAAAGGCCAGCGGAGCCTCATCTACATTAAAAAAGACCTCATGATCTTCAGCTTTTTCGAAATTTAAATTGAGCCTGGTATTGATCTGATGACACAGTACATAATCCTTTAAAGAGGCTGTGATTGCGATTAAGACAAAATCAAGATCCAATGAAAGTTTTAAATAGGTTTTGTTCAAAGCAGGTAAGTAAGATATATTTTAGGATACGAAATTATAAAACTAATTTTGCTTTATCATTTGAAATAAAAACATTAAAATTGACAGAGAAATAAAAACATTTGAAATGTGTCAGAATTTATTTTTCTTTGCACTGAATTATTTAACCCATTAAATTATAACATTATGTCTGATATTGCTTCAAGAGTTAAGGCTATTATCGTTGAAAAATTAGGTGTGGATGAGAGCGAGGTTACCCCAGAAGCTTCTTTCACTAATGACCTAGGTGCGGATTCTTTGGATACTGTAGAACTTATCATGGAATTCGAAAAAGAATTCAATGTAGCGATTCCTGATGATCAAGCTGAGACTATCGGTACAGTTGGTCAAGCAATTGCTTATCTAGAGAAAAACGTAAAGTAGAACATACGGCCTCCGTATAATCCGTATAAATGGAATTAAAAAGAGTAGTAGTTACAGGTCTAGGTGCACTCACTCCAATTGGCAATACTATCCCAGAATTCTGGGATAATTTGTTAAAAGGGGTGAGTGGCGCTGCGCCGATTACAAGTTTTGATACAGAAAAATTCAAAACAAAATTTGCCTGCGAGCTGAAAAACTTCAATCCTGAAGACTTTTTAGAAAAAAAAGAAGCTCGAAAATTAGATCCTTTTGTGCAATACGCTATAGCATCAACAGACGAAGCGGTGAAAGATGCGGGATTTGACTTCTCGCAAATGGACACTAATCGTGTTGGCGTTATCTGGGGTACTGGTATTGGTGGTATTAAGACATTTCTGGAAGAAATGAGAAACTATTTTTCGGGTGATGGAACTCCCCGTATTAATCCGTTTTTCATTCCAAAGATGATTATTGACATCGTTCCAGGGCACATCTCTATAAAATACGGCCTGCGTGGCCCTAACTTTGCTACCGTATCTGCCTGTGCTTCTTCAACTAATGCAATGATCGATGCTTTCAACTACATTCGTCTTAATATGGCAGATGTAATTATCAGCGGAGGTTCAGAAGCTATTATCAACGAAGCTGGTATTGGTGGTTTTAACGCAATGCACGCTCTTTCTACAAGAAATGACGATCCTTCAACTGCTTCCAGACCGTTTGATAAAGACAGAGATGGATTTGTAGCGGGAGAAGGTGCCGGTACAATTATTCTTGAAGAACTGGAACATGCAAAAGCACGTGGTGCAAAAATCTACGCCGAGCTTGTCGGTGGAGGAATGAGTGCAGATGCAAATCATATCACGGCTCCGCATCCTCAGGGATTAGGTGCTAAAATGGTAATGACGAATGCATTGAGAGATGCAGGAATGAATACCGGAGACATTGACTATATCAATGTTCATGGAACATCAACCTCATTGGGAGATATCAGTGAAACAAGTGCAATTGTTAATTTATTTGGTGAAGATGCCTACAAATTGAACATCAGCTCTACAAAATCAATGACCGGTCACCTTTTAGGTGCTGCTGGTGCAGTTGAGGCTATTGCTGCTATTCTTGCTGTGCAAAACGACATTGTACCTCCAACAATTAACCACTTCACTGACGATCCTGCTTTTGACCCTAAATTGAATTTTACGTTTCATAAACCACAAAAAAGACTAGTTCGTGCTGCATTAAGCAACACATTTGGTTTTGGTGGTCACAATGCATCAGTAATTTTCAAAAAATACGAAGAGTAAAACGTCACTGAATATCGATTTTAATAAATTTAATGCCCCTATTTGACCTATATAAACTCCACTTATCACCCGATAAAGAGTTTATAAAAAAGCTGAAAAATATGTTAGGCTTTGTGCCTGGAAATACCGTTTTGTATAAAATGGCATTCAGGCACAGGTCTGTGGCGAAAATATTAAAAAATGGAAGTCGGAGCAGTAATGAACGCCTCGAATTTCTGGGCGATGCCATCCTGGGCGCCGTTATCGCAGAACTACTCTTTAAAAGCTATCCTTACAAAGAAGAAGGCTTTCTTACTGAAATGCGTTCCAAAATCGTTAACAGAGTCAATTTAAATCAGCTTGCCAGAAAAATGGGCTTTGATCAGCTTATTGTGTTTGATCAGAAAATGGTAAACATGCAGACCAAACACCATTCTATGCTTGGAGATGCTTTTGAAGCATTAATAGGTGCTGTTTACTTAGACAAAGGATATAATTTTACTAAGGAATTACTGCTTAAACGTATTGTCAAACCTTATATTGATATCCATACCCTGGAACAAACTGAAACCAATTTCAAAAGTAAACTGATTGAATGGTGTCAGCGTCATGCTAAAGATATCTCTTTTGAGCAGATTGAAAACAGTGAAGGTGACAGCGCCAAACTTTTCACGATACAAGCCATCATTGATGGTGAAAGCTATGGCATAGGAAGAGATTACAACAAGAAAAATGCAGAAAAACAAGCTGCCGAAAAGGCTTGTGAAGCATTATCCTTATAAATCATCACTTCTTTTTTAAAGTGTCTGTGTACTTTTTATAAGTATCTCTGATATATTTTACCGCATCATATTCAGTCCAGTTTTTGGCCTTCTGATAATCCGGACGATAGTTTAACATAAAGTTTTCCAGCTCCTTCCCTTCCAGTTCCGTATTCTTTTTAATTAAAGATTCGTTGAAATAACCATCTATCTGACTCTGCTGTAATTCTCTGTTGTAATAATTCCCAAAACGTTTGGCATTTTTAGGCGTACGGCCGAATAACTCATATAAAGCCGTTATCGGAGCAAAAATATAAGAAAGCAATGGAGGCTTTCCGGCATAGAAAGACCCTTTATCCCGGTAATCCTGTTTCAGTTCATCCAATTCTGCCTTTTTAGACTTTCCTCTGATATTCACCTCCTGCAGCGTTGTTCCGGTTCCGTTATCCAGATAAACAATCAGATCTTTGTTTGATGTGACAACCAATTCCCTGTCCGAATAATTCTGTTTAAAGATCACCAGTGTATCTCCCAGATTAGCTTTAACCTGGAAAAGCCCAAGATCATTACTGCTTACCGTAAATTTAGTCCGCAAATTGGTTACCTGTGCCATTGCAATACGGCTTGTTGAACCTTTGGTCATCACAACCCCGCTTAGCTGAAAATCCTGCTGGGCAAAAACAACAGAAACAGGGGCAAATAAAAACGTAAAAACGAATAAACTCTTTAAAACTGTACGGATCATTTTTCTGTGATGCATGTCGTAAATTTAACTATTGTTTAGCAATCGGCCATGCCAAAAATTGCCAAATGACTTTATAAAGGCTATTTCATAGTACAAAAAATCCGCCATTAAATCATAACAGACTCAAAATTCATGAGTTCTAATCGTTTATAGGCTATCATTTTAACAATAAATTATATCTTTGCACATGATAAAATCAATGACAGGTTATGGCCTGGCCTCTACAGATCAGGAAAATACAAAGTTTTCCGTAGAGATAAAATCCCTGAACAGTAAGTTTTTAGAACTTAATCTAAAACTGCCGAGGGCATATGCAGATAAAGAACTTTTACTGCGTAATATCTGCAGCAAGGATATTGAACGGGGCAAAGTAAATGTTTCTATCAATATCGAACGTAGCGAAGAAAATCTTAAAGGTGCTACGATCAACGCCGCTTTACTGAGCAAATATTACAAACAACTGGAGGCAATAAACATTGATTTGGGTGCCAACTCAAGCAATCTGCTGCAGGCTGTATTAAATTTTCCTGACGTAATCAGCTACACAGAAGAAGTGGTTAATGAAGGTGAATGGAATATTGTACAACAAACATTTAATACTGCTTTAGCTAATTTCAATCAGTTCAGAGAGACTGAAGGTGCTGCTTTGAAACAGGATCTTGAACTTAGAATTACAAACATTCTTGGTTTTTTCTCACAGATTGAAGTTCTGGCACCATTGAGAATTCCTCATATCAGAGCAAAACTGAACCTGTTACTGGAAGAAGTATCCGGAAAAGTTAATGTTGATCAAAACCGTCTGGAACAGGAATTAATCTATTACATAGATAAACTTGACATCACGGAAGAAAAAATCCGTCTGAAAAGTCACTGTGATTATTTTACTGAAACACTGAAAAGCAAAGATGCCAATGGTAAAAAACTTGGTTTTATTTCTCAGGAAATAGGCAGGGAAATCAATACTATGGGTGCAAAAGCAAATGATGCTCAGATACAGCAATTAGTTGTAGGCATGAAAGAAGAATTAGAAAAAATTAAAGAACAGTTGTTAAACGTTATTTAATACATCAGCAAAAATATACCCGGAAATAAGGAGCAGGCCCGTTACGCAGCGAATTAGTTCCGGACACAAGGATAGATCACACACCAATGACACAAGGTAAACTTATTATATTTTCAGCTCCTTCAGGCGCTGGAAAAACAACAATCGTTAAACATTTACTGGAAAAGTTTCCATCACTAAGCTTTTCCATTTCAGCTACAACAAGAGAATTACGTGGTGACGAAAAACATGAGAATGATTATTATTTCATCTCGAAAGAATCTTTTTTACATAAAGTTGCACACCAGGAGTTCGTAGAATTTGAAGAAGTGTATAACGGAACTTTCTATGGCACGCTGCGTTCAGAAATCGAAAGAATCTGGAATGAAGGCAAACATGTAATCTTTGATATTGATGTTGAAGGTGGTTTACGTTTAAAACGTAAATACGAAGAAGATGCACTGGCTATCTTTGTTCAGCCACCTTCTCTTGAAGTCTTAAAAGAGCGTCTGAGCGGTCGTGGCACTGACAGTGAAGCCAAACTTCAGGAAAGATTTATTAAAGCGGAGAAAGAGCTTAAATACGCTGACAAATTTGATGTCATCCTGAAGAATTTTGATCTTGAAACAGCCTGCGCAGAAGCTGAAAAATTAGTTGCTGATTTTCTCAGCAAATAAAAAATCCCAGAGAAAGAATGGCGAAAACAGGTTTATTTTTTGGCTCTTTCAATCCAATTCATACAGGTCATCTGATTATAGCCAGCTATATGGCTAATTTCACAGACCTGGATGAGGTGTGGCTGGTCGTTTCGCCACAGAATCCGCTGAAAAATAAAAAGGGGCTTGGTAATATGTACGACAGACTTGAAATGGCCAGGTTAGCAACTGACACGGCGGAAAAAATCAAGGTAAGCGATATAGAATTTAACCTGCCCCAGCCTTCTTATACAGTTGATACCTTAGCCTATCTTCACGAAAAACATCCGGCAAAAGAATTTGTACTGATCATGGGAGCCGATAATCTGGCTTCTTTGAAAAAATGGAAAAACTATGAGGTTCTTTTACAGAACTATCATATCTATGTTTATCCCAGACCGGGATCTGACGTGACTGAATGGACAGACCATCCTTCGATTACATTGACAGAAACACCTCAGATGGAAATTTCATCGACTTTTATCAGACAGGCTTTAAAAGACAATAAAAATATACAATTCCTTGTTCCTGAAAATGTAATCGCATTTATGGACAGTAAAAATATGTATCGTTAACCCGGATTAACGGTAAATCAGGAATATAGTTGGTTTTTTATGCAGATCGATCTTCTCCTGACGCCATTGTCCTACAGTTTGTGTTCTGATAAACTCATCCTCTCCGGTAATGTTGCAGGCTATACAAAGTAAAGTTTGTGCTGCTGTATTTTTGATAATATCTTCATACAGGTGATTGTTTCTGAAAGGGGTTTCAATGAATAGCTGTGTCTGTTTCTTTTTTTCAGCAAGCTGCTCCAGTTCCTTAATTTTTTTCACTCTTTCTACCTTATCAATAGGCAGATAACCATGGAAAGTAAAACTTTGTCCATTAAATCCTGAAGACATCAGTGCCAGTAAAAGTGAATTAGGACCTACTAGCGGTACCACTTTGATTCCACGTTTATGGGCTTCAGAAACAATCTCCGCTCCCGGATCAGCTACACCCGGACAACCAGCTTCACTCATCAGACCTACATCTTTTCCTGTCATCAGTTCCTTAAAATAAGGGACCATAGAGTCATTACGTTTATGTTTACCATAATCATGAATGGTTAAATCGCTTTGCGGAATTTTTAAGCCTGCCTCTTTTAAAGATTTTCTTGCAGTTTTTTCATTCTCTACTATATAAGTGTCAATCGCATTAATTGTATCTATCAGATAGGGTGTGAATGACTTCGCAGAGGCATTTTCTGCCAATGGAACTGGAATCAGGAATAATACACCTTTTTTCATTTTTGAATTTATTTGTTATTTAATGGTAATGAAGTGATCACGTTCTTGTTGCAACCTTAGATGAGCTGTAAGACCGTGATGGTTTCATTTTAAATCTTATTGTTTTTTGGTATAATTTATGTAGTAGTGATATGATTTCCGTCTACACCGTTTAGTGGGTTTAAGAGCTCTTATTTACTTATTAATTTATTTAAATTTCAGCATTTACTCCTGCAGATTGCAATAGTCTGGAATTACAAAGGAAAAGAATAAATATTTGGAAAGAGAAAATAAGGATCTAAATATTAAGTTTAACCGTTTACAGCTGATAAATCCCGTATCCCGCTCTATGCAATTCTTAAATTGCCATACCCGCTCTTTACCTGATTGCATAAAACGTTAAACCATTGTACATTTTTTTACTCATAGATATAAGTTAGGTTATATTATAAATACACACAAATGAAAAACATGATCAAATTACCAGCTGCACTACTGGGGCTCATGCTCTTGTTCGGTTGCACAACCCAGCAATCGCTGGCACAAGGGGAATATGATAATATTTCGCTTCAGTCATTTTATGACGAATTATCTCCATATGGAACCTGGATTCAGGATCCCCAATATGGGAATGTCTGGCGTCCCGACGTGGATCAGGGCGATTTCAGACCTTATTATACGGATGGGCGCTGGGCCATGACTGAATACGGGAATACCTGGGTATCAGACTATGACTGGGGCTGGGCTCCGTTTCACTATGGCCGTTGGGTAAACAACAGATTTAATCAATGGGTCTGGATTCCTGATACGGTATGGGGACCTGCATGGGTTAGCTGGAGAAGTGGTGGCGGATATTATGGTTGGGCGCCGTTAGGCCCAGGCATCAATATTAACATCAATATTGGCGGTGGTGGATACAACCCGCCAAGTAACTGGTGGAATTTTATTCCGCAGCGCAGTATCTACAGCAATTATTATCCTCGTTATTCCAGCAATAATGTAACCATCATTAACCGTACAACTATTATTAATAATACTTACGGCCGTGGTGGCAGAAATACATATTATACAGGTCCAAGATCTGAGGAAGTTAGAAGAGCAACCAACAGAGATGTAAGGGTTTATAACATTTCCCGCACCGACAGACCCGGAAGAACAAGTATTACAAATAATAATATCAGTATTTACAATCCAAGATCCGGCAGAGGAGACAGTAACAGCTCAAGAACCGGAAATACTGAACGTTCAGGCAGAGGTGATATCAATACCTCGGGCAGAGGCGATATAAACACTTCCAGAAGCGGAAACAGCGGACGTACTGCCAGAGGTGATATTAATACTACCGGAAGAGGCGATGTCAATCCTGCAAGAGTTGGAAATGGTGATCGTTTAGGAAGAGGAGATATTAATAATTCTTCAAGAACCGGAAACGATGTACCCAGAAATACTGGTCAGGCTGACAGAACCCGTGGTGGAAGAGGTGATTATGTTGATCAGCAGCAGCAACAACGTCAGCAACAGGATATGCAGCGTCAGCAGCGTGATGCTCAACAACAGCAACAGCAACAGCAACAACGCCAGCAACAGGATATGCAGCGTCAGCAGCGTGATGCTCAGCAGCAACAGCAACAACGCCAGCAACAGGATATGCAGCGCCAGCAGCGTGATGCTCAGCAGCAGCAACAACGCCAGCAGCAGGACATGCAACGTCAGCAGCGTGATGCTCAGCAGCAGCAACAACGCCAGCAACAGGAAATGCAACGTCAGCAGCGTGATGCTCAACAGCAACAACAACGCCAGCAGGAGTCCAGAAGTTCAAGAGGTGGAGGTGATACCCCTCAGAGAACTGAGTCTTCAAGGAGCGGAAGAGGTAACTAAAACACATCAAAGAGAACCGGCTGTAATGGCCGGTTTTTATTTTATATATTATATTTATCTTTGCAGCCTCATCAAGCAAGATGCTTAACCCTTTATGATTCACCCCGAAATAGAAAAAAGAAAAACATTCGCAATTATCAGTCACCCCGATGCCGGAAAAACAACGTTAACTGAAAAGTTTCTGCTGTTTGGAGGAGCGATCAATACCGCTGGTGCTGTAAAACGTAACAAAGCCAATCAAAGCAGTACTTCAGATTTTATGGAGATTGAGAAACAACGTGGAATTTCCGTTGCAACCTCAGTAATGGGTTTTGAATACAAAGATAAGCGCATCAATATCCTGGATACACCTGGTCACAAAGATTTCGCTGAAGACACTTACAGAACCCTTTCTGCAGTAGACAGTGTAATTCTGGTTGTAGACTGCGTAAAAGGTGTTGAGGAACAAACAGAAAAACTGATGGCTGTATGCCGGATGCGTAATACACCTGTAATTATCTTTATCAATAAGATGGACCGGGAAGGTAAAGATGCCTTTGATCTGCTGGACGAAATTGAGAGCAAACTGAATATTAGTTTATGCCCTTTATCCTGGCCTATCGGACAGGGACATACTTTCAAAGGTGTATACAGTATCTACAATAAACACCTTAACTTATTTGAGCCGGATAAAACAAAGATTGCTGATCCGGTAATAGAGGTAAGTGACCTGAATGACCCAAATCTGAACAATTTCCTGAAAACCAACGAACTGGAGGACCTGAAAAGTGATCTGGAATTAGTAGATGGTGTATATGGCAAATTGGATCAGAGCATGTATACAGAAGGATTACTGGCTCCGGTATTTTTTGGCAGTGCCATTAATAATTTCGGAATAAAAGAACTGCTGGATACATTTATCAATATTGCCCCAAGTCCGAGAAGCAGAGAAGCTGAACAGAGAGAAGTACTGGTTGAAGAAAAAAACTTCTCTGGCTTTGTCTTTAAAATTCACGCTAATTTAGATCCCAAACACCGTGATCGTATCGCTTTCCTGAGAATATGTTCAGGTAAGTTTGAGCGGAATAAATTCTACTTCCATACACGTCAGGGTAAAAAACTGAAGTTTTCAAATCCAATGGACTTTATGGCTAATGAAAAAAGTATTGTGGAAGAAGCATGGCCGGGTGATGTTGTAGGCTTATATGACAGTGGGAACTTTAAAATCGGAGACACCTTGACTGAGGGAGAGCAACTGCAATTTAAAGGCATTCCGAGCTTCTCTCCTGAGATATTTAAAGAAGTAGAGAACAAAGATCCGCTTCGTACTAAACAGCTTGAAAAAGGCATACAACAGCTAACAGAGGAAGGTGTTGCCCAATTATTTACTCAACAACCAGGAAACAGAAAAATTATCGGTGCTGTAGGTGAACTGCAATTTGAAGTAATCGCATTCAGACTGGAACACGAATATGGTGCAAAAGCACATTTCCGTATGTTGAGCTACAGCAGATCAAACTGGGTAACTTCTACAGATAAAAAGAAACTGGAAGAATTTGTGAAACGTAAACAGCAGCATATCGGAGAAGATAAGGATGGAAATCCTGTATTCCTTGCTGACAATGATTTTATGATCAATATGACCAAAAGAGATTATCCGGATATCGAATTTCATAAAACTTCTGAATTCAAATAATCAAAAAATACAATCAACATTTAAAGGCTGTACCGGGAAAACCGTTACAGCCTTTTTGCATTGTTGAAATTTGTCGCGTGGCAGGATTTCATTCAACAGGCAGTCCATTTTAGAGTTGGCACTCATCACATCACTCCCCTTTTTCGGTACAAGACAGCTTCAGTAATAGTGACCTTAAGAGATATATTGAAAGAAGTCATACGTTAAGTTGTGGTTAATATTGATACGCCATTGATACGGGGTTGAAGCGGGGTTGAAACGGGTCGAGGCGTTTCAACCCCGCTTCAACCCCGTATCAATCCCGTTTTAACACTAAACAGTGTATAACGTAAGTCTAATCTCTTACTAGTGTTGTTCTTTTCTTATTCAATTACAATATTGTTTAACCCTCCGCTCTTATAACGTCCTCAAAAACAGGATAAGCAGTCAGTATTTCGACCAACTGGCATTTCTTCCCGATGAAAGTACCAAATCACAAAAAAAAGACTTTATGCACTGTTTAAATAGTTCATCTAGGATATAAAGCACTTTGTATAAAACATTTTAGCTGCGTTTTTTAATTCATTCTATTTGTTTCAACAAAACGAATTATTATGAAAAATTTATTTAACGTTTCGCCATTTATACTGTTGTTAGTGCCATTCTTTGTAATGACAATCCTTGTGATTTCCATCAGTTCTGCCCGCCCTGCCCAGGGAACAGAAATGGCAGCAAAAACTACGGCAAATCAATCCTGTACACTCACAAACAACAATATATTAATTGCCAAATAATGAATAATCCTGCTATACAGACACGTGGGCTCACTTACTATTTTGGTAAAAAAAAGTAGTAGATAATCTTTCGCTGGAAATAGAAAAAGGTAGTATTTATGGTTTTCTTGGCCATAATGGCGCGGGCAAAACCACAACGATCAAGATTTTGCTTAACCTGTTGAAATCTCCCGGAGATACCGTTTTTATTTTTGGAAAAGAGATTAACAGCCACAGAATAGAAATCTTAAAAAATATAGGCTCATTAGTAGAGCAACCCGCTTTGTATGCACATTTGTCTGGCAAGTAAAATCTTTTCAACCGCTGCATTTTACTGAATATCCCCAGAACTAAAGGCGCTGGAGTTATTAGAAATAGTGACTTTTTAAAACCAATGGGCATAGGTTTTATCGGTATTATCATTGGGATAATTATTGCCTCAGCAGGTTGGAAATTTGCTTATCTCTTCCCCTATAGTCATCCCGTCATGACACTGTCGATGGCTAAAACCAGCACCCGGTTCTTTACCGCAGAACTCTTTTTCAGTCTGGCTTATGCAGTCATATTCTTTACAGCCGGTTATTTAATTGTGGCCCGCAAGAGCATCAAATAAAACAAAAAGGGGTATTCTGCGGCTGCAATGAATCTGCAACCCGGAATACCCCTTCTGTAAATGTGTTTATATTTTTATTTCAGCTTGCTTAAAGCAGCTTTAATACGTGGTATCATCTCCTTGATATCAGTCAGTGAACAAGCACCAACTGATGCACGGAACCAGGCTTTGGTTTCATCGTTACCAAAACAAGAGAAAGGAACCAGTGCTACCTGAGCTTCTCTGATCAGATAAGAGTTCACATCAGTACTATCCTTCAGCAGATCTCCCTCTGGTGTGGTCTTACCAATATAATCGATCTTAAGCGTCAGATAAATAGCTCCCATAGGTGTAATTGCATCTACTGCAAGGCCATCATTTTTCAGACTCTGGAAACCTGTATACAAAGCATTCAGACTATCCTGAATCTGTAACTTAAATGAACCAAGGAAACGGTCAACCTGAGCTTTATCAGCAAAATATTTACCAACAGCAACCTGTTCTGCTTTTGGTGCCCAGGCACCAATATGTGTTAATAAAGCTTTCATTTTACCGATCACTTTTTCTGGTCCGAAAGCCCATCCGACACGCACACCTGTACTTGCAAGACATTTAGAAATTCCATCGATATAAATCGTGTAATCTTTCAATTCCGGACGCAGGCTAACCGGATTGATATGTTCTTTTCCAAAAGTCAGTAAAGAGTAAATCTGATCATACATAATGTATAATGGTTTCTCCCCTTCTGCTCTTGATTTATTTTCTTCAATTACAAGGTCACAGATCTCTTCCAGCTGCTCTTTAGTGAACATGGTACCCGTTGGGTTCAACGGAGAACATAAAGCCAGCAGAGTCGCTCCTTTAAGATATGGCTTTAATAATTCAGCTGTAGGCATGAAATTATTTTCAGCAGTCGTTTCCACAGCAATACCTTCTGCTGAAGAAAGATGACAATAGTGATTATTATTCCAGGAAGGAGCAGGATAAACTACTTTATCACCCGGATCAATCAATGCCAGATAAGTAGCATAGATCAAAGGACGTGAACCGCCTGAAACCAATATTTCATTAGTTTTAAAATCCAGATCATATCTGTCTTTTAAAACGTCTACAATTGTTTCACGTAAAGCCAGAATACCATCAGCAGCAGGATAGTTTGTATGATTATGGATATAAGCATCAACAATTTCAGCTTTCAGCTCCGCAGGTATAGGGAAAATAGAAGGGTCAAAATCACCTATAGTCAAATTGGCAATCTTAGCACCTTTGCTTTTCAGCTCATTAACCTCATTACCAATTTTAATGATTTCTGATCCAATAAGTGTATTTGCTAATACCGATACATTCATGTTTTTAATTTATTAATGGTTAGAATTAAGCCAGCAAACTTTGAATAGCTGACTTGGTTTTTTCAAAATTAAACTGGTCGAGAATAGTCTCCATCATGGCTTCAATCTCCGGATTGCATAGATTTCCTATACTGCCCTCATGCGTATGATTTACTTTAACTCCCGGTACAAAGGTACCATTTTCAATCGTCTCTCCTACTATCTGGTAAGCTTCTCTGAAAGGAATTCCTTTTAAAGCCAAATCATTAACAACCTCTACACTAAACAGGTAAGCATATTTTTTATCTGCCAGAATATCGTCTTTAAGAGAGATATGCTGTAACATATATGTTGTCATTTCCAGACATTCGTTTAACGACACAATAGATGGAAAAAGATTTTCTTTCAATAATTGCAGGTCGCGATGATAACCTGATGGCAGATTAGTGGTCATCATGGCAATTTCATTTGGCAAAGCCTGGATCTTATTACATCTTGAACGGATCAGTTCAAATACATCAGGATTCTTTTTATGCGGCATAATGCTTGAACCGGTAGTCAGCTCATCCGGAAACTTAATAAAACCAAAGTTCTGATTGATAAACAAACAGACATCCATAGCCATTTTTGCCAGGGTTGCAGCTACGGACGACATCGCCTGAGCCAGAACTCTCTCTGTTTTCCCTCTGCCCATCTGCGCATAAACCACATTATAATTCAGGTTTTCAAAACCCAGAAGATTTGTAGTCATAGTCCTGTTCAACGGAAAAGAAGAACCATAACCTGCAGCAGAACCCAAAGGGTTTTTATTACAGATTTTCCAGGCAGCCAGCATCATTTCCATATCATCTACCAGACTTTCGGCATAAGCACCAAACCAAAGTCCAAAAGACGAGGGCATAGCAATCTGCAAATGCGTATAACCAGGCAGCAGTTTATCTTTATGGGTATTACTCAGTGTAATAAGCTGCTGAAATAACACGGCGGAATTACTCACCATTTCTTCAATTCTGTCTCTGAAAAATAATTTCAGGTCAACCAGTACCTGGTCATTACGGGATCTTCCGCTATGAATTTTTTTACCTGCTTCACCAATACGCTGGGTCAGTAACCACTCCACCTGCGAATGCACATCCTCCACAGTATCTTCAATCTTAAACTCTCCGGCTTCGATTTCAGCGTAAATATTTTTAAGCTCTCTTTGTATCTCTGCCAGTTCTGCAGCTGTAAGTAAACCGATACTTTCCAGCATCTCTACATGTGCAAGAGAACCCAGCACATCAAAAGCTGCCATTTGTAAATCCAGTTCTCTGTCTTTACCAACAGTAAAACTCTCAATATCTTTATTTACTTCAATATTTTTTTGCCAGATCTTCATTATATTTTCAAATTATAAAACGCCCGCTCAGGAGCAAATATTCAGTTGGCAAAATACAATTCTGCCTTTATCAGCTATTTACCGCTGATAACCGGTTTAAGCATATCAATGTATAGTTTTATACCTTCAGCAACCTCGTTAACAAAAACATATTCATCAGCCATATGCGAACGTGCAGAATCACCGGGACCGACCTTTACAGACGGAATACTCAGTAAAGCCTGATCTGAGGTCGTAGGTGAACCATAAGTGGTTCTGCCCATTGCAACGCCCGACTGAACAAGCGGATGGTCTTTATCAATTGATGAAGGTTTTAACCGGACAGACCGCGCTTTTACTTCACAGTCAACATTTGTACGGATAATTCTCAATACTTCTTCATTACTGTAGGCATCGGTTACCCGCACATCCACTGTAAATGTACAGGTTGCCGGTACTACGTTATGCTGAGAGCCGGCGTTGATAATGGTAACCGACATCTTTAAAGGGCCGAAAACTTCAGAGACTTTTGCAAAACGATAGTTTCTGAACCATTCAATATCTTTTAATGCCTTATAAATAGCATTATCCCCTTCTTCTCTCGCGGCATGGCCTGCTTTTCCTGTAACTGTACAATCCAGGACCAGTAACCCTCTTTCTGCGATGGCAAGATTCATTTCTGTAGGCTCACCAACAATAGCAAACTCCAACTCACCCAAATCAGGGATAATACATTCCAGACCATTATTTCCTGATATCTCTTCTTCAGCAGTAGCAGCCAGACAGATATTATAGGTCAATCCCTCCTGTTCATAGAAGTAAAGGAAAGTTGCAATCAGCGAAACCAGACAACCTCCTGCATCATTACTCCCCAGTCCGTATAGTTTCCCATCTTCTATTTTCGGTTCATAAGGATCTCTTGTATAACCTGAATTTGGCTTTACCGTATCATGATGTGAATTTAAAAGCACTGTAGGTTTACCGGCATCGAAATGTTTGTTGTAAGCCCAGATATTATTCAGCTTACGGTGTATTTTAATTTGTCGTTCCTGCAAAAATTGCCCGATCAGATCAGCCGTTTTCTCTTCTTCTTTACTGAAGGATTGAATACTGATCAGATTCTTTAACAATTCCAAACTATCTTTTTGCAGCGTCTCTATCATAATTTATTCTTTTGTATATAATGCTCCCGCTTTTACAGCCGAAAGCTTAATGCCTTTAATCAGGGATGAGCTATACCCATTGTGTTCCATTTCATTCAGACCAGCAATAGTACATCCCTTTGGCGATGTTACTTTATCAATTTCCTGTTCAGGATGCGATTTCATTTGCAACAGCAGATCTGCAGCTCCTTTGGCCGTCTGAACAGCCATTTTCAGTGCCTCATCTGCATGAAAACCAATCTCAACCCCACCTTGTGAAGCTGCACGGATTCCTCTTAAGAAAAAGGCAATACCACAGGCACACAGGGCCGTTGCCGCAGTCATCAGGTCTTCATTGATCTTCACCACAGCGCCAACAGTTTCAAACATTGTTGTTACTTCGGTTACATGTTCTTCTGAAGCATTATCTGTAGCCACACAAGTCATAGACTGACCAATGGCAATAGCTGTATTCGGCATTGCGCGGATCACTTCTAAATGTTCCCCCAATTTTTCACGGATAGCAGCACAGCTTACGCCTGAAGCTACCGAAATAACAACATGTCTTTTGGTGTCTATTGTGCCGGATATCTGCTCCATCAGCTGATTCAGCTGCTGAGGCAAAACTGCCAGAACAATCACATCGGCAGCTGCTACAGCTGCTGCATTATCAGCACTGATCTGATAACCCAGGTCAGCAAATTCTTTCAAACGGCTCAGCGTCCTCCTGGTCAGTGTAATCTGGTTAGCTTCTACGTAATCCGCTTTAACTAATCCCTTAGCCAACGAAAGTCCAATGTTTCCGCTGCCAAGTATGGCTATCCTTCTGGTAAATTTTCCCATATCAATCTATTAATCGGGTTCCGAAACCCAGTGTATCAATCTGTGGCAGTTCATCTGCTTTACCAATATAGACAGCCTTAACTCCTTGTCTGATGGCTTCAAATGCATTGTGCAGTTTAGGGATCATTCCACCAGAAATTACGCCCTCTGTCTGCAATCTTTCAAAATCATCTTTTCTGATTTCTGTAACGAGTGACTTTTCATCTTCCACATCTCTTAAAACACCCTTTTTCTCAAAACAGTAAACCAGACGTGTATCATAAACAGAAGCCATTGCCACAGCTACAGCAGAGGCAATGGTATCTGCATTTGTATTTAGTAACTGGCTTTCTCCATTATGTGTTATGGCACATAAAACAGGAATAAGTTTACTTTTAAGCAGATTATCCAGGGTATCCACAGCTACAGAATTTTCATCCAGGTCACCAACATAACCAAAATCTGTTTCCTTCACCGGACGTTTTACGGCCCTGATTACATTCCCGTCTGCACCACTTAATCCGATTGCATTACAGCCTTTGGCCTGTAACTGTGCAACCATATTTTTATTGATCAGTCCGGCATAAACCATGGTGACCACACGAAGTGTCTCAATGTCGGTAATCCTTCTGCCATCTACCAGTTTAGGCTCAATCCCCAGAGAGGTTCCTAATTCGGTAGCAATCTTACCGCCTCCGTGAACCAGTATCTTATCTCCGGGTAAAGCTGTAAAATCTACCAGAAACTGGTTCAGCTTCTCTGCGTTGTCGATTACATTTCCACCTATTTTTATAACTGTCAGCTGCTTCATTCTTTATTTTTTAAGGAACTCGTTGATTAATGGGAATTCTTTTTCAGGCTCTTCAACCTGTGGATTATGGCCGGATTTTTCAAACATAACAAATTGCGCCTGCGGGCAGTATTCTTTATACTTAACCATCATCCAGGGAGTCGCAACTCTGTCAAAACGACCACCAATTACTAAAACCGGCATCTTTAAATCCTTTAACTGTTTTCTGAAATCAAAAGTTCCGATATCGCTTCCCACATAAAAATCACCATCTTTACCTACCATCTGGTAATAAAGTTTGGTATTCATACTGTTCGGATAGGGTTTTCCTCCACGGCCGGCAAACTTTGCAGGGTTATAGGCATACAAAAATCCATAAGGAACCCTGCCATAAATTTCCTGATGCGCGGCATCGCTGGAAACTGCTCCCTGCTCTCTGATTTTCATCAGATCAGCCCAGACCTCAGGATAATTGGTTTTGATCTCATGATTAGAATTATCATCATTTTCCTGCCACATCACATAACTGTGAAAGGTATTAGCCAGGATCAGGTGACTTACATTGCCCGGATATTTAATCGCGTAACCCTGTGCTACTAATCCACCATAAGAATGTCCTAAAAGTGAAATCTTAGTTAATTTCAAAGCTTTTCTTAATCCTTCTATATCTTCAATATCTCTTTGTAAACTATAATCTGACACGACTTTTGCAGTATCTGATTTTCCCCTCCCAAATCCGTCAAAATAAATCAACTGATGACCGGCATCGGCCAGTGGATCAAAACTTCTCAGTCCCGGATGTGCTCCGCCTGGCCCGCCAGCAATAAATATCAGCGGATCACCCTGCCCTACAGTTACTACCCATAATTTAGCCCCGTTGACAGTAATATATTTACCATCGGTCTGGCTGTCTATAGTTTTTTGCTGAGCAAATGTCAGTGCGGTAAAGCATAACGCACAAAATAAAAGGCTTATTCGTTTCATGAGATGATATAGGTTAATAACAGTTTTGAAGCCTTCAAAGCACTACTTGAGTAATTTTCCAGGCCGTCCTAAGATAGCTTTTGTAGCAGACCTTTCAAAACTGCCTGTGCAGCCCATAAACGATTTCCAGCCTCCTGAATCACCAAAGAATTTGGTCCGTCCAGGACTTCAGATGAAAGCTCCAGATCTCTTCTCACCGGCAGACAATGCATCACTCTAGCCTGATTGGTGCCTTTTAAAAGTTCATTATTCAGCATCCATCCTTCCGGATAAGGGAGGATTTTACCGTACTCTTTATAACTTGACCAGTTTTTCACATAGATATAATCTGCACCTTCCAATGCTTCCTGCAGGTTATGGGTAATATGAGCACCAGAAGTAAAATCTTCTGCAAGCTCATAACCTGCAGGCTGAACAATAGTAAAATCCAGCATATCTTCCTGCTGCGCCTTACACATCCATTCTGCAAAAGAATTAGGTACCGCCTGTGGCAAAGCCTTGATATGCGGTGCCCAGGCTAAAACTACTTTGGGTTTAGCCTCACCTTTCCAGGTTTCTCTGATTGTTACCAGATCTGCCAGACTTTGTAATGGGTGACGGGTAGCACTTTCCAGACTCACTACGGGAACACCGCAGTACTGAATAAACTTATTAAAGAAATCTTCATTATAATCTTCTTCTCTGCTAACCAGTTTTGGGAAAGAGCGCAATCCCAGAATATCACAATACTGGCCCATTACTGCTGCTGCTTCACGAATGTGCTCAACAGTACTGCCATTCATCACTACGCCGTCTTCAGTTTCCAGTGCCCACCCCTCTTTATCCATATTCATCACCATTACACTCATACCTAAGTTAATAGCAGCTTTCTGGGTACTTAAACGGGTACGCAAACTTGGATTCAGAAACACAAGTCCAAGAGTTTTATTTTTTCCCAGCTGCTGATCTGCATAGGGATTACTTTTTAATGCGAGGGCATCCTTTACCAACTGGCTGATGTCTTCAACATCATTTACTGAAGTGAACTGGTTCATCCTTTTATAGCAATTTTAAATTTTTCTAAAAATTGATCTGCCTGTGCTTTAGTCAGATTCAGTGCAGGCAGCAATCTGATCACATTAGGTTTGGCCTCTCCTGTAAAGATAAAGTGCTTAAATAGCAGATTCTTTTTTACCTGTGCAAGTTCTTCAGGAAGTTCAATTCCAATCATTAATCCACGTCCTCTTACTTCACGGATTTCTTCAATCTTTCTGAGTTCTGTGATCAGATAGTCTCCGGTTTTAGCTGCATTTTCCATCAGCTGATCCTGCTCCATAATTTCCAGCACAGCCAGAGCTGCTGCACAAGCCAGGTGATTACCACCAAAAGTAGTTCCAAGCATAGAATGCCATGCTGTAAACTTAGGTGCTATAGCAATTCCGGCTACCGGAAAGCCATTTCCCATCCCCTTAGCCATAGTATATACATCGGCATTTACGCCTGCATAATCATGAGAATAGAACAATCCTGTTCTGCCATAACCACACTGTACACTGTCTGCAATATAAACTGCATTATACTGATCACATAAAACACGGATAAGCTTCAGGAAGCTTACAGAAGCTTCTCTGATGCCACCAACGCCTTGTATACCTTCGATAATTACAGCACTGATTTCTTCGCCATAAGCAGCGAAAGCCTGTTTAAGTGCTTCCTCATCATTGAAAGGAAGAAAAACTACATTTTCTGTACTATTTACAGGTGCAATAATTTTCGGATTGTCCGTAGCAGAAACAGCAAGAGACGTTCTGCCATGGAAAGCGCCCGTGAAAGCTATAACTTTCTTTCTTCCGTTATAGAAAGATGCCAGTTTTAAAGCATTTTCATTTGCCTCGGCACCAGAATTACATAGAAATAACTGGAAATCAGTCTTTCCTGATACTTTACCTAATTTCTCAGCCAGTTCTACCTGCAAAGGTATTTTGACTGAATTAGAATAGAAACCAACCTTGTTCAGCTGATCGGTCAGACGTTTTACATAATGAGGGTGGGTATGCCCGATAGAAATTACGGCATGACCGCCATAAAGGTCAAGATATTCCTGTCCTTTAGCATCCCATACGGTACTACCAGAGGCTTTTACAATTTCTATATCATTTAAAGGGTATACATCGAATAAGTTCATCTTTTTAAATTTTTACCTCAGGCTATAACCTCAGGGGGTTCATCAAATAATTTGTGTTGTCTAAAATGCAGTTGCTTTAAGTTTTAGGCCCTGCCGTTCATCCAGTCCAAACATCAGATTCATATTCTGTACCGCCTGTCCGCTTGCTCCTTTCAATAAATTATCTATAATACTGATTATTAATAATTTGTTACCATGTTTTTCTACATGTACCAGTCCTTTATTTGTATTTACCACCTGTTTAAGATCAATATTCTTTTCACTCATATGCGTAAAAGGATGTTCGCTGTAATAGTCCTGGTAAATCGCCTTTGCCTGCTCTGCAGTTAAATCACTTTCCATATAAACCGCAGCAAGAATCCCTCTTGTAAAATCTCCGCGCTGCGGGATAAAATTCAGATCCTGATTAAAATCAGGATCAAGTTGTATCAGACTCTGTCCGATTTCATTCAGATGCTGATGTTCAAATGCCTTATAAACTGAAAGATTATTATTACGCCAGCTAAAATGAGACGTAACTGCCAGACTTTGTCCTGCTCCTGTTGAACCTGTAGTTGCATTGATATGCACTTCATTTTTCAGCAGTCCTTTTGCAGCCAGAGGTAATAATGCCAGCTGGATACAGGTAGCAAAGCAACCTGGATTAGCTACAAAACCGGCTGTTCTTATACGTTCTCTGTTTAACTCAGGCAAACCATAAACCCAGTCATTCCCCGCTGCTGCGGATAACCTGAAGTCCTGGCTCAGATCTATAATTTTTATACCTGCTGCAACAGAATTTGCATCAAGGAATTTTTTTGCGTCGCCATGGCCTACGCATAAAAAAAGCACGTCAATGGCAGAAGAAATTTCTTCAGTAAAACGCAGATCAGTATCTCCTAAAAGATCGGTATGAACTGCTGAAATCAGGTTACCACCATTACTGTTACTATGTACGAATACGATTTCTACGTCTGCATGATTGATCAACAGACGCAGCATTTCACCACCGGTATATCCGGCACCGCCAATTATACCTGCTTTAATCTTCATTACCGTTCACTTTATGCCAGATCATTACCTGATTACCAAAGATCTTAGAGAACCCTTTAACATCCTCACCGCTCCAGGCATTGTTCATTTCTCCGTAGCTGCCAAATTTATTACTCATCAGATCATGTTCTGATTCGATACCTATAATCTGGAATCTGTATGGCAGTAATTCTACAAACACTTTTCCGCTTACTGTTTGCTGTGTATCAGCAAGGAAAGCTTCAATATTACGCATGATCGGATCATGGAACTGACCTTCATGCAGCCAGTTTCCATAAAAAGAAGACAATTGCTCTTTCCATGATAACTGCCATTTGGTCAATGTGTGCTTTTCTAAAGTATGGTGTGCTTTGATAATTACAATTGGTGCTGCAGCTTCAAAACCTACACGTCCTTTAATACCGATAATTGTATCTCCAACGTGGATATCACGTCCGATACCATAAGGTTGTGCAATAGCCTGCAGTTTTTGTATAGCTTTCACCGGTTCCAGCTGCTCTCCATCGAGTGCAACCAGTTCACCTTTTTCAAAGGTAAGCTCAATTTTACGGCTCTTAGTCTCAGAAACCTGTGTTGGCCATGCCTCTTCAGGTAAAGTTTCATTAGAAGTCAGGGTTTCTTTTCCACCTACAGATGTGCCCCATAACCCTTTATTGATTGAATATCTTGCTTTTTCTGCACTATACTCAACTCCGTGTTTGCTTAAATATTCTATTTCCGCCTCGCGGGATAATTTCAAATCTCTGATCGGCGTAATAATTTCAACGTTAGGAATGATAATATTAAAGATCATATCAAAACGAACCTGATCATTACCTGCTCCTGTACTTCCGTGAGCAACATAATCAGCGCCTATTTTTTTCACATAGTTTGCAATTGCTGTAGCCTGACTTACACGCTCAGCACTTACAGAAAGAGGATAAGTTGCATTTTTCAATACGTTACCAAATACGAGGTATTTAATACAGCCATCGTAATAATTTGCAGTTTCATCAACTACTGCATGAGAAGCCACCCCTAAAGCGTAAGCTCTTTTTTCAATTTCCTGTAATTCTTCATCAGAAAAACCACCTGTATTGACAATTACTGAATGGACTTCCAGTCCACGGTCCTGTGCCAGGTGAATACAGCAAAATGAAGTATCTAAACCTCCGCTAAAAGCTAAAACTACTTTCTTTTTCATGAGCAATGTGTGTGTGTTATTATTTAAAAAATAGAGTTGGTAAATGTAATATTGATTTCAGGCCTCCTTTATCATCAGGAGATTTTGGTTTAAGCACTAATCTCTGCTTAATACGCATAAAGCGTTCATAGAGCTTAGGCTTACGCTGTAATTCTTCAGCAAATTTCTTTGCTACATCATGCTTTTGCGTTGCAGGATCATAAAGCATAGCTGTACACATACAGTTTTTACGGTCTTTACTTTTCAGAATTTCGAAATTCACACAGCTCTGACATCCTTTCCAGAACTCTTCATCCTGCGAAAGCTCAGAATAAGTTACCGGCTCATAACCCAGATCAGAGTTGATTTTCATCACTGCCAGCCCAGTAGTCAGTCCAAATATCTTAGCCTTAGGATATTTATGACGTGATAATTCAAAAATTTTGTGTTTGATCGTATGAGCCAGTCCAACCTTTCTGTACTTTGGACTGACTACCAACCCTGAATTGGCCACAAACTGTCCATGGCTCCATGTCTCGATATAACAGAATCCAGCCCAGGATCCGTCTTTGTGGAAAGCAATAACTGATTTCCCCTCAGTCATCTTCCCTGCGACATATTCAGGCGAGCGTTTCGCGATACCTGTACCCCGTGCTTTGGCAGATTCGGCCATTTCTTCACAGATTTCTTCTGCAAAAACACGATGTTCAGGAAGTGCAACCTGCACTATAAAATCGTTTATATTCATTAATAGTTAACGAAAAAAAGATAAAATATTCTTATTAATTGATTTTGAAAAGGCGTATGCCTCTAAAAGACTGAGTTAGAATTAACTCAAATACGGGGTGTATAATTTTGCCGGCTGGTAGTTACATAGATAACCGGTTCCAGACGTTCAATATATAAACTTCTCGCAGCAATGTTCTTTGCTGTTACGATTGAAAGTTTATGTATAGTCTGTTTGATCATTTTCTGTATAATTCCCGCTTTAAAATATTAATGCCGTAAAGGTTTGAATAAATATTGAGTTGTGCAACAGGTTTTTTATTTTTTTACATTTAATCAACTCCTTGGCTCTCATGAGGTCACCCCTCAAAATTACATGTTATCCCTGCAGGATAAAACAGGTTAAAGATTAAATATTTGTTAATTTTAGTAAAGAAAACTGAAGCAGGCAGAATAAAAAACTTATTCATCTGCTTATCAGTATTTTATCAGAACATATTTCGGTTAAAACAGGACTAACGCCGAAAACGGAAATAATAGGATAATAAGTCCAGTTCCCCTTCGAGCATCGCGCTGATAATTTCCATCCCCATTACTGAAAAGGTAATTCCATTTCCACCAAAACCTAAAACGAAATAAGTATCAGGGAATTTAGGGTGCTCCCCGATATAAGGCAAGCCGTCTTTGGTCTCTCCAAAAGTCCCGCACCAGCAGAAATCCTCAATAAACTCCACCTCAGGTAAAAATTTTGAAACTGTCTTTACCAGTTTATTCTTTTTGCGTTCCAGCAAGGCGTCCCGCTTTACAGGATTCTTAAAATCCTCATCCTCGCCACCTGCCAGAAGCCGGCCATCACTGGTGGTACGCATATATAAATAGGGAGCATCTGTGTTCCAGAACAACGTATTGCAAATATCATCTTTAAGTTGTTTATTTTTCTCGCTGACCATAGCGTAGGTGCTTTTGAGCTTCACAATCTGCTCTGGTAACATTTCCTGCGTTTCATATCCGGTGCAGTACACAATTTTACCGGCGGTAATTATCGCACCACCTTCTGTTTGCGCCAATACCTGTCCTCCTTTATACTTTACCTTTTCCAGTTTCGTCTTATCATAAACCGTCAACCCTCTTTCGGCGTTATAGTGAAGCAGATCATGTGCAAGACGAAAAGCATCAACACTAGCACCGTCTTTCGACAATATAGCTCCTTCTGCAATCAAACCATATCTTGATTTGATTTCCTCAGGAGTTAACCAGACTACCTCAAAATCAGCAGCTTTTCTGGCTTCAAACTCCTTTTTCAGCCAGCCTACATCTTTTTTCAGCTTTGCAAAATAAACAGAATCCTTTTTTTCAAAACCACAATCAGACTTGATTTCATTAATCAGCTTCTCTAATTTATAAATAGAGTCTCTGCAGGCTCTGTAACTTCCAACAGCGCCCTGTTCTCCAATTTGTGCAATCAGTTTGTACAGCGGAATGTCAATTTCATATTGCAGCATAGAAGTTGTTGCAGAACTGCTGCCGTTAGCAATTTCTCTTTTATCAATTAATACTGTTTTATATCCTTTTTCCGTCAGCGCATGGGCCATCAGTGCTCCTGTTATTCCGCTTCCAACAATCAGTATATCGCAGCTAATATTTTCTCTCAGGGAAGGATAAGTATATAAAAGGCCATTTTTCACCAGCCAAAAAGGTTCATTGGAGCGTATATTCATAAGCTTGTTCTTATCAGATACAACAATATAAGAGATACACTGTTTTAATTTTCGGTTCAGATACCATTAACCTCTTCCGTTATTTTATTTGTAAGTTTATCGGGGTCAGTCAGCACTCCTTTTTATGAAGAAATTCCATTCCTTTTTGTTCATCACAATTACTTTATCTGCATTTGCAAATATTACAGCTGCACAAAATCTTTCTGCTGCCAGAAAAACGATAAAAACACTTACTTCTGCCAACTTTTGGGGAAGAGGCTATACCAGAGAAGGGATGGCCAAAGCCGCTGTTTATCTTTGTAACGAATTTAATAAAGCAGGTCTCGAGCCTATGGAAGGGAACGATTACAGACAGAATTTTTCTTATCCTGTCAACACTTTTCCGGGAAAGATGGATGTTGCTGTTAATGGAAAAAAACTGATTCCAGGCAAAGATTTTATTATTGAACCATCCAGCAGAGGCCTGCGGGGCAGCATGAAACTGCAGCGGGCAGATACTATATTCATGAGCCCGGCGCAGCGGATGTTTGTTGTACTGAAAGACAAATTAACCTGGAGTGTTGCACAAAAAGCAAATGACTATACCGTACTGGAAATCAGCAAAAATGCTCTTTCTGATAAACCAGAGTCGATTGATGTGGATATTGAACAGGAATTTATTCCGGAATTTATAACCAGTAACATCTGCGGAATAGTCAAAGGGACCAAACATCCTGATTCGATCTTAATGATTACTGCTCATTATGATCATCTGGGTGGTATGGGCGATCATACTTTTTTCCCGGGGGCTAATGATAATGCCAGTGGAATTGCCATGTTACTCAACCTGGCTAAATATTATGCCAGACACCCTGCTCCATACACTATTGCCTTTGTCTGTTTTGCCGGTGAAGAACCAGGCTTAAAGGGATCATCCTATTTTACAACATTTCCACCTGTTCAACTTTCCAGAATAAGGTTTCTGATTAATATGGACATGGTTGGAACCGGAGAAAAGGGCATTACAGTAGTTAATGCGACCATCCTTCCGAAAGAATTTGCACTGTTGAATCAAATTAACGATGAGCATAAATATTTAAGTAAAATCACCCCTCGTAATAAAGCTGCCAACAGTGATCACTATTTCTTTACAGAAAAAGGCGTTCCTGCATTTTTTATTTATACTCAGGGAGGAATAACAGCTTATCATGATGTTAACGACCTCTATGCAACTCTGCCACTTACCAGGTTTGCTAATTTATTTAAGTTATTTATTCACTTCAACGCGGCACTGATGAAGTCTTTCTGAATGGCCTGTTATCCTCAGGAATACAGACAATTATCGATTTTCTGTCATATATTGAAAAACCGCCGTTTTCACAGCGAACAAATCAGCTCAGGAGCCGTTTATTTGTATATCAATCTACAGACCAATGTCAATTCTATTATCGCCCCTAACTATAAAAAACATCACCCTGAAAAACAGGATTGTGGTATCACCAATGTGCCAGTATTCAGCTGAAGATGGTTATGCCAATGACTGGCATTTAGTTCATTTAGGCAGCCGTGCAATCGGAGGATCTGGTCTGGTTATTCAGGAAGCAACTGCGGTTTCTCCTGTGGGAAGGATTTCTGCAGGTGACCTGGGAATCTGGTCTGACGGACACGTGCCTGTCCTGAAGCGGATTACTTCCTTCATTCATCAACATGGTTCTGTAGCTGGTATTCAACTGGCACATGCGGGTAGAAAAGCCAGTTTTGACCTGCCCTGGAACGGAGGCAAACAGATCACCGAAAAAGACGGGGGCTGGAGAGCTGTAGCGCCAAGTGCAATCCCTTTTAACAAAAACGATGAATCACCTGTTGCTTTAAGTCTGAATGATATTGAAAAAATAAAGACAGATTTCAGGGCAGCCACGTTAAGAAGTATTGAAGCCGGGTATCAGGTGATAGAAATTCATGCGGCACATGGTTATCTTTTCCATCAGTTTTTTTCTCCGCTGAGTAATCACCGGACAGATAATTATGGCGGGAGCTTTGAAAACAGGATACGCCTTTTATTGGAAGTCATCACTGTTGTACGTGAGGTATGGACTACTGAAAAACCCTTATTTGTCCGTATTTCTGCTACTGACTGGGCCGAAAAAGGCTGGTCTCCGGAAGATTCAGTGAAACTGTCAGCCATACTCAAAACCAAAGATGTAGATCTGATCGACTGTTCATCAGGTGGAAATATCCATTATCAGGAAATCCCCCTCTTCCCTGGTTATCAGGTACAGTTTTCTGCTGATATCCGAAAAGAAACTGGTATTTTAACTGGTGCTGTAGGTCTGATTACTGAAGCGAAACAAGCAGAAGATATTTTACAGGAAGGGAAAGCCGACCTGATTCTGCTGGCAAGAGAGCTTTTAAGAGATCCTTATTTCCCACTGCACGCGGCGTTTGAGCTGGGTGATGAAGCCAAATGGCCGGATCAGTATGTCCGTGCCCAGCCAAGAAAAAAGAGTTAAATCTTTCGTTCTCTTTCCGTAAGTTGTACACCTGCCTGTCTTACAAATTCATCAATAGAGCTGATACGTTCTATTTTAGCTGGTTCCAAAGGGTCAAAATTGTATATAACCAGATCGCTGTTCTGATCCCGGCAATGCAGGATAAATGTTCCTGCATGCACTCCGGTAGGATTAGGAAGATCACGGACCAGCTGCTGACCATCGGGCACAACAACTTCAAAAGTTCCGGCATCTATATGATTGACCACAGACCGCCCTACCCTGATCTCTTTTTTACTGTACAACAAAATGTTCAGATTGAAATAACCGGTTGTATTGATTTGATATGCCCCGAAATCTTTTTTAAGAATCAGCTCACCGAGAAAATAAATGTAATTTTTGTCCTCTCCAAGATACTCACTCCGTAAACGGAAGCTTTTTCCATCAGAATCTTTTATCGGACACAATTTTTCATCATATACAGTATCGGCTGAAGTATAATATACCGTCGCAGATTTACTGACTTTTTTAAAGGGTTCTCCAGCAGTCTGAAGATAATAATCATGGACTAAATTATGCCGGACAATTACATAATTGCCATCACTCAGGCCATAAGGCATTTCTTTCAGTGTCTGAAGATTAATATCGGGGAATACAGTTTTTTCCGCATTATACAGTTTTGAATAAAATTCTATTCCATCATAGAAATAACCGAAAAAGAGTTCAAGCGGATTCTCTTTTGTAGCCAGATGCAGATTTTCTTTAAGGTTCTTAATACGATGTGCCTCTGTTAACTTCAGCACTCCGTCAACAACTTTTTTATCCACTACCTGCTGATTATAAAAAGCCATTCTGAATTCTGTATCAGCATATTTAAAGAAATATTTATTAACATCCTTTTGTATCGTCTCCAGTTCTGCTGGTAAAAAACTATGATGTTCCAATTTTTTGTCCTTTATATCAAAAGCATATAAAAAATCACTGTTAATATTCATACTGTCCAGGGTGGCAATAAGATAACCACTGCTTTCTTCTTCAAGAAAAGGTTCAATCTCTTTTAACAGCTGCCACTCTCTGCAGTTTTTCAGATAACCGGAATTGCCATAATGAAAATAAAAAAAAACATAAATACAGTTCTCCTTTTTCAAATACTTAAACACATAATAGTTTCTGCTGCCACCGGTCAGATTTTCAAATATGATATCGGCCAAAGGTCCTGCAACCCTCTTCTTCACATATTTTCTATAGTTCTCTTCAGAAATTCTGATTTTAGCAAGGATACCAGCGGGTTGTGCCATATGATCGTTTTATCCGGATCTTCAATTCAATAAAATCTTTATTGCTTTAATCTTAAGCAATATTTATGCCTCATAAAACCCGGGCGGCCTATTTTTAAGCTGCATCTAAACCAATTTGTTTTAATTTTGTTGTTCAATAAAAAAAACAGATTATGTTCGATAAATTAATGGCTGCTCAGCAAAAGGCTGAAGAAATAAAAAAACGTTTAGACAGTGTTTATGTTCATGCAGAGGTTGAAAGCGGTGCGATCAAGGTAACTTCAACTGCAAACAAAACAATTACTGCAATAGACATCAATGAAGATTTCTTTAAGCAGGCTGATAAAGAAGAAATTGAAGAACTGCTTTTAACTGCAATCAATAAAGTATTGCAACAAGCAGAAAATGTTAATGCTGCTGAAATGCAGGCTGCTACTCAGGATATGCTAGGTGGCTTGGGTGGAATGTTTGGTCAATAAGCAATATATATATAAAAGATAAATAAAGATGAAATACACTTATTACGGCCAGTCCTGCTTTCTCCTGGAAGCTGAGGGAAAGAAGTTTCTATTTGATCCGTTTATTACTCCAAATGCACTTGCTGCTGCAATTGACACGACTAAAATTGAAGCAGATTATATTCTTGTAAGTCACGGACATGGTGATCACGTAGCTGATCTTGTGCTTTTGGGCAAACAGACTGGTGCACTGGTTATTGCGATGCCTGAGGTTGCTGCCTGGGCCGAAAAACAGGGATTAACTAATATTCATCAAATGAATTATGGCTCTGCTACATTTGACTTCGGAAAACTCCGTATGGTATGGGCTACACACTCCAGCTCAATGCCTGACGGAAGCTACGGAGGAAACCCCGCGGGTTTTGTCCTGGAAACCGGAGGAAAAACAGTTTATTTTGCCGGAGATACTTCACTGAATCTGGATATGAAGATTCTTGCCGATTTATACGCTCTGGATTATGCAATTATGCCTATAGGCGGTAATTATACTATGGATGTGGATGATGCTTTAATTGCGACAAAATACATCAACTGCAGCCGTGTAATTGGTGTTCATTACAACACCTTCCCTGCTATTGCAATCGATACCAAAGAAGCAGCAGCGAAATTTGAACGGGAAGGCAAGACCTTACTTTTACCGGAAATTGGAGAAACCATTCCGCTATAAATACAGCGGAGCCCTGTTTTTCTGATTACATCTTTTTTGATATTACGATCAGAAGAACAGGGCCCCGGTATTTTAATAATATGGCCTTCCTTAATGTGCTTCCAGCCAGGTATTTCCTTCGCCAATTTCAATTTCTATAGGCACAGTAGTCTGAATAGCTGTTTTCATCCGGTGTGTAATAATTTTTTTCATCGCCTCAACTTCCGATTTCAAGACATCGAACACCAACTCATCATGCACCTGCATGGTCATTTTTGACTGTAATTTCTGCTCTTTAATATCCTGATGAATATTAATCATTGCGATTTTAATCATATCTGCTGCAGATCCTTGTATAGGAGCATTGATTGCATTTCGTTCCGCAAAACCACGTACAGTCTGATTTGCAGAATTAATATCTCTTAAATATCTTCTTCTGCCCATCATGGTTTCCACAAACCCATTTTCGCGGGCGAAATTCATCGTATCAGTCATATATCTCTTGATACCCGGATACTGCGCAAAATATTGTTCAATCATTTCAGCAGCTTCTTTTCTTGGAATACCCAGATTTTGAGACAGACCAAAAGCAGATTGCCCGTAGATAATACCAAAGTTCACTGCTTTTGCATTACGGCGCTGTGTAGAATCAACTTCTTCAATGCTAACGCCATAAACTTTAGCTGCAGTGGCAGTATGAATGTCAATGCCTTTATTAAAAGCATCCAGCATATTTTCCTCCTTACTGATATCAGCGATGATACGGAGCTCTATCTGCGAATAATCCGCAGAAAGCAGCACATGATCTTCATCTCTTGGAATAAATGCCTTACGCACCTCCCTACCGCGTTCTGTACGAATAGGAATGTTCTGAAGATTAGGGTTATTGGAACTCAATCTTCCCGTAGCCGCTACTGCCTGATTATAACTTGTATGTACACGTCCCGTTTTTGGATTAACCAGTAGCGGGAGTGCATCAACATAAGTAGATTTCAATTTCTGTAGCTGACGGAAATCAAGAATATCTTTAACAATATCGCTTTTATGGGCCAGAGCAGATAAGACATCTTCTCCAGTCTGATATTGACCTGTTTTAGTCTTTTTTGCTTTAGGATCAAGCTGCAACTTATCGAAAAGGACTTCTCCGAGTTGTTTTGGAGAGGCAAGATTGAAAACCACACCTGCTTTATCATATACATTCTGCTCAAATTTCCGGATTTCTACTTCCAGATCTTTAGAATAACTGATCAGTGTTTCCATATCAATTTTAACACCTTCTTTCTCCATATCTGCCAGTACATAAATCAGCGGATTTTCAATATTGGTGATCAGTTCTTCTGCATTGAGATCTTTCAGAATAGGCTTGAAAACATTTGCAAGCTGCAGGGTAACATCTGCATCTTCTGCTGCATAATCCACGACAGTTTCTACAGGTACATCTCTCATCGTACCCTGATTCTTTCCTTTCGGGCCAATCAAGGTCGTAATAGAAATCGGAGTATACCCCAGATAGTTCTCTGAAAGTACATCCATATTATGACGCGTGTCAGGATCTATCAGATAATGTGCCAGCATCGTATCAAAAAGCTTTCCTTTGATATCTACACCATACCATTTCAATACCAGGATATCATATTTAATATTCTGCCCTGTCTTGCTTATTTTTTCATTTTCCAGTACAGGTCTGAATTCATCTACCAGGACCTGTGCTTCTCCCTGATCTGCTGAAACAGGTACATACCATGCCTGTCCGGCCTGTATACAAAAAGAAAGGCCTACCAGTTCAGCTCTGTTCGCATCTGTTCCTGTAGTCTCTGTATCAAATGAAATATTATCCTGCTGCAGAAGCAGATCTATTAATGTTTTTCTTTTTTCTGCAGTATCCACCAGTTGATAATCTGGTTTGGTATCTGCTATTGTCTTTCCAACCGGAGGCTGCTCAAATAAGTTTGGCAGTTGTTCAAATGTTTTGGATTTGCTAACCGGCTCATCTACGGCATTACCGAATAAATCAGTTTGCTGTGAACCGCTGGCTTTAGCCTCTCCGATATTAAAACCGTCTCCAAATACTCTTTTACCTAAAGTACGGAACTCCAGTTCTGCGAAAAGCGGCTCTAATAATTCTCTGCTTGGTTCTTCGAGCAAAAGGGACTTCTCGTCAAATTCAACAGGAACATTCAGGATAATTGTAGCCAGTTTTTTAGAAATCATTCCTTGTTCGGCAAATGCTATCACATTTTCACGTTGTTTACCTTTCAGCTGATCCGCATTGGCAATAATACTCTCCATCGAGCCATATTGTTTGATCAGCAGCTTAGCTGTCTTCTCTCCAATACCGGGGATTCCCGGAATATTATCAACTGCATCACCCCATAAACCAAGGATATCAATTACCTGCAATACGTTTTCTATTTCCCATTTTGCCAGAACTTCAGGAACACCCATTATTTCCATATCATTCCCCATTCTTGCCGGCTTATAGATAAAAATATTATCTGATACCAGCTGGGCAAAATCTTTATCAGGTGTCATACAGTAAACTGTGAAACCTTCTTTTTCAGCTTCTTTAGCTAATGTTCCTATAATATCATCTGCTTCAAAACCATCTTTGGTAATCACAGGGATATTAAAGCCTTCTATCAGTTTAAAGATATAGGGTAAAGCTGCCGATAAATCTTCGGGCATGCTTTCCCGGTGTGCTTTGTAAGCTACAAAATCTGTATGTCTTTCGGTAGGTGCTTCTGTATCAAAAACTACCGCAATATGACTTGGTTTTTCCTTTTTAAGGACTTCCATTAAAGTATTGGCAAAGCCCATCACTGCGGAGGTATTGATACCGGTAGAGGTAAATCTCGGGCTTTTACTTAATGCAAAATGCGCTCTGTAGATCAACGCCATACCGTCAAGCAGGAAAAGTTTTTTCATCGTGTAAATATTATTTTTTTCTTAAGACTCCGGCGGCTGTCCGCGGGTTACTGTCCAAAGTTAACATCTGAAGATGAGCTAACCTAATTAGCAGACAATTTTAAGATCCCGTTCAGAATTTAGAGATGAACAAAATTATGGGAAGGAAATTATACATAGCATGCAGTGCAAATGAATATTTAAGTCCGTAATTCATTCGCGCATAGCCCAGAACAAGAGCAACTGCCAGCTGTGGTAAAGTATACAGTATCCCGAATGGCAACAGATTTATTCCGTTTTCAAAATTGCTCAGATGGACAAGTGCAAAGCAGATAGCGGTCAGGTGAAAATGCCATGGAAAAATGCGTTCCCAGAATTCGAATTTCAGCGTAATACTGCGGGCAAGATGATACCGGTAGATCAAATATAAAATGATAAAAATAAACGGACTGACCACAAAGGCCCAGTCTGTTTTAATCACTGCACTTAAAAACACTCCGCCTATAAATGAGATAAACAGCAAACTTCCCGTAAAGCGTCTTAGCTGTGCCCTGAAAAGGAGTTCTTCTGATAAAGGAGCCCAGATTACAGCAATTATAAAAAGTATGCTCTTTGCCATTGTCTTTTTATCCAGCACAGTTGGTCCGGGGTCGGGAATCAGTTTCAGATGAATTAATACTCCCATCAGTATCCCGCAGCTAATACCGGCTATGCTACATATTAAAGCGAGTTTAAGCAGCAATATCAAAGGCCTGTCCACTTTTTTAGGAATTCTGGCCAGGTAAGGATATTTCAGATAATTGATCAAATCATCAAGCAGATCCACCATTTAACGCGCGATACAGCCCTCTATATGATCATTAACCATTCCTGTAGCCTGCATATGAGCATAACAGATCGTTGTCCCAAAAAACTTAAACCCTCTTTTTTTCATATCCTTACTGATCGCATCAGATATTGCTGTTCGCGGGGGTACCTCACCGAGAGATTTATAATTATTTAAAATAGGTTTCTGATCTGGCATAAATCCCCAGATGTATTTTGCAAAAGACCCGAATTCCTTTTGTATGGCAATAAAAAGCTGTGCATTTTTTATAGCAGAATTGACTTTAAGTCTGTTTCTGATAATCCCGGAGTCGTTCATCAGACGTTCCGCATCAGCTTCTGTAAAGGCGGCAACCTTGCTGACATCAAAATCAGCAAATGCAGCACGATATCCCTCGCGTCTACGTAAAATGGTTATCCAGCTCAGACCTGCCTGTGCGCCTTCAAGAATCATAAACTCAAATAAAACCCGGTCGTCCTGAACAGGCTTCCCCCATTCTTCATCATGATATTTTATATACAAAGGGTCAGTGCCACACCAGCCACATCTTTTCAATTCTGCGCTCATCTTAAATTACATGCTTAATTCATCCCAGTATTCAACTGCACGACGATAATGCGGTATAACGATAGAGCCGCCTACCAGATTCGCAATCATGAATACTTCATTAATTTCTGCATCATTCACCCCTGCATCAAAACATTTCTCCAGGTGATATTTGATACAATCATCACAACGTAAGACCATTGAAGCTACCAGCCCCATCATCTCTTTACTTTTCACATCCAGTGCTCCTGCTGCATAAGTCGTCGTATCCAGCGCAAAGAAGCGCTTGATATTTGTATTGGCAGTTTCCATTATTCTATCGTTCATTTTTGAACGGTAGTCATTAAATTCTTCTACTAATTTACCCATAATATTAAAAGCTGATTATAGTTCTTCTGCCGGATCCCAAAAAAGGGTTTTGAAGTCTTTTACTTTATCCTGATCGACAATCACTCCTTCATTTTCCAGTAATTCCTGCATCAGTTCTGGTGTAGGAAAATGAAATTTACCTGTAAGTAATCCCTTATGGTTTACTACCCGGTGAGCCGGTATTGGAGGCAAAGCATCATGAGCATTATTCATAGCATACCCTACAAGACGAGAAGATTTTCCCGCGCCGAGTGCTTTAGCGATTGCTCCATAGGAAGTCACTCTTCCTTTAGGAATTAACCGTACTACTTCATAAACCTGCTCATAAAATGATTGTTCCATTAGTCAAGTGAGAATTGTATGTAATTTATATTTTTATCCTGTTTTAAATAGATTCTTTCATAATGTGTCTTGATCTTTAATACATCATCATAGAATTCAGAAGTATATAAATGATCTGTTTTTTTATAGCAGGGCAAATTCAGCTCTTCAACTTTTTCAACGGTATAGGCATACAAACCATCATTATCAGTTTTCAGGTTGATTTTACCTCCCGGTTTTAAAAAACCTTTGTATTTATTCAGAAAACCAGGAAAAGTCAGTCTTTTCTTTTCTCTGCTATCCTGAGGCTGCGGATCAGGAAAAGTGATCCAGATCTCATCTACTTCGTTCTCCCCAAAATAGGCAGCAATATCTTCAATCTGTATTCTTAAAAAAGCCAGGTTACCAATATTTTCATCTACACCTGTTCTTGCTCCTCTCCAGATACGGTTACCTTTCAAGTCTATACCAATAAAATTCTTCTCCGGAAAGAATTTAGCCATATTGACTGAGTATTCTCCTTTACCACAAGCCAGTTCTAAAACAACCGGATTGTTATTTTTAAAATGCTGCTCGGCCCACTTGCCCTGAAGTTCCATTCCCTCTTCCATCTGATAGACATTCGGAAAGGTATCAATTTCAGCAAATTTTCTTAACTTATCTTTACCCACTATTATTTTTTTTTGCAAAAATACAATTTAATCTTCTCAGAGCCTATAAACAAATTGAGCTGATGATTTATTAAACAGCGCCCTTGGTTATGCTCATTTCTAATTCGTATTTTTGTATAAATACTATATCAAAATAAATTGGAAAAGAGCGCAAAAATATACATTGCAGGCCACCGTGGGATGGTAGGATCGGCTATTCATCGTAAACTGACCAGTCAGGGTTATACCAACCTGATTACCCGGACTTCATCAGAATTAGACCTGAGGAACCAACAGGCTGTAGCTGATTTTTTTGCTCTTGAAAAACCAGATTATGTATTTCTTGCTGCTGCAAAAGTAGGTGGCATTATCGCCAATAATACATATCGGGCCGATTTCCTTTATGAAAATCTGGCCATACAGAATAATGTAATTCATCAGGCATATGAAACTGGTGTAAAAAAACTAATGTTCCTGGGGTCAAGCTGTATCTACCCGAAATTAGCGCCTCAACCCTTAAAAGAAGAATACCTGCTAACAGGTTTACTGGAAGAGACTAATGAGCCTTATGCGATTGCTAAAATTGCCGGGATCAAATTATGTGACGCTTACCGCGCTCAATATAATTGTAATTTCATTTCTGTTATGCCAACCAATTTATATGGCTATAATGATAATTACCATCCTCAGAATTCTCATGTATTACCTGCCCTGATCCGCAAATTTCACGAGGCAAAAGTTAACGGAACACCGGAAGTGATCATCTGGGGCTCAGGCTCACCCATGCGTGAATTCCTGTTTGCAGACGATCTTGCGGACGCCTGTTACTTCCTGATGCAAAACTACAATGAACCTCACCTGATCAATATTGGCACAGGAGAAGATTTAACCATAAAAGACCTGGCTTTATTAGTCAAAAAAGTGACTGGCTTTGAAGGAGCGCTGACTTTTGACAGTACAAAACCTGATGGCACTCCCCGTAAATTAATGGATGTGTCTAAGCTGCACAATCTTGGATGGAAACATCAGGTTGAACTGGAAGATGGTATTCATCTGGCTTATCAGGACTTTTTAGCTAAACATATTTAGCCTTTCTTCGTATAGCTAAAATTTATACATTTGCATTAGAAAATAAATTTTAGCTATATGACCTTAGTTCAACTGGAATATATTGTAGCAGTAGATACTTACAGAAGCTTTGTTGGTGCCGCTGAAAAATGCTTTGTGACTCAGCCAACGCTGAGTATGCAGGTACAGAAGCTGGAAGAAATGTTAAATGTAAAAATATTTGACAGGAGCAAGCAACCAGTAATTCCTACTGAAATCGGTTCTCAAATTATAGAACAGGCTCGCCAGGTCCTTCAGGAGAGTCAGAAAATCAAAGAAATCATCAGTAGTCAGCAGCAGGATATTGTTGGCGAACTAAAAGTTGGCATCATCCCAACTGTTGCACCTTATCTGCTGCCACAGGTAATTGCCGCTATGATGGAGAAATATCCTGATTTAAAACTATTGATCTGGGAATATACAACCGAAGACATTATTCATCATCTTAAAACAGGAGTATTGGATTGTGGTATTCTGGCCACACCGCTTGGTGATAATTCAATCACGGAAATTCCTATGTATTATGAGAATTTTGTAACTTATATCAGTAAAAACAGCAAACTTTTTAAGAAGAAAAATATTGATGCAAACGATCTGGAAGACGAAAACATCTGGCTGCTTAATGAAGGCCACTGTATGCGTTCGCAGGTGTTAAACATCTGCAGATCTACAAAAGACAATCGTTTACAGGGCTTAACATATAATACAGGAAGTGTAGAAACACTTATTCGCATGGTAGACATGAACAACGGGGCTACTTTACTTCCTGAGCTGGCGCTAGCCGAACTTACAGCCAAACAACTAAGTAAGGTCAGAACATTCAAATCGCCAGAACCTGTACGCGAGATCAGTCTGGTTACCCACAAGAACTACATTAAGAAAAGAATGCTCAACGCCCTTAAGGAAGAAATTTTAGCTATCATTCCTAAAACAATGAAGCAAAAGAAGAAAAAAGATGTTGTAGGTATCTAAGTAAAGATTATCATAAAAAGGAAAGCCGTGATTTACTGTTATCGAAATATCCAAATGGATGATAACAGTAAATCGCGGCTTTCTCTTTTATTTTAGAAGATCCTTAAAGCTTACGCTTTTTTGAAACGTTCAGCAACAGCATCCCAGTTTACAACATTCCAGAATGCTGCAATATAATCAGGACGTTTGTTTTGATATTTTAAATAGTAAGCATGCTCCCAAACGTCCATTCCTAAGATTGGAGTACCTTTAACCTCAGCAATATCCATTAATGGATTATCCTGATTAGGCGTCGAAGAAACAACTAATTTACGGTCAGCACCTACGCTTAACCATGCCCATCCTGAACCAAAACGGGTTGCGCCTGCTTCAGCAAATTTAGTTTTGAAATCAGCAAAAGAACCAAAAGCAGCTTTAATTGCTTCAGCCAGTTCTCCTGTAGGTTCACCACCTTTATTGTGCCCCATAACTTCCCAGAACAGAGAATGGTTAAAGTGGCCACCACCATTGTTTCTTACCGCAGCAGGAAACTTAGAGATGTTTTTAATGATCTCATCAAGACTTTGCGACGCTTCAGCTTTGCCTTCCAATGCTTTGTTTAGGTTTGTAACATAAGCCTGGTGATGTTTATCATGGTGAATTTCCATGGTTGTTTTATCGATATGCGGTTCTAGTGCATCTGTTGCGTAAGGTAACGCAGGTAATTCAAAAGCCATATTATTGTATATTTAAGTTTAAAAATAATGGTTCACAAAGATAACATTCAAGACTAAGTATTGTTCAGTATTTTGTCATTTAGCCACGCTTGTTCTTAAAAAAACGTTTCATAAGCGCCGCACATTCTTCTGCCAGCACTCCTTTTTCTGTCACTGTTTTCGGATGAAGCAGATTAGCATTCCGGCTTGTAAATCCGCGCTTCTCTTCTGATGCACCATAAACCAGTCTGCTGATCTGAGTCCAGTAAGCTGCTCCGGCACACATTACACAAGGTTCAACTGTCACATAAAGTGTACAGTCTTTCAAATACTTGCCACCAAGCGTTAAACTGGCTGCAGTAAATGCCTGCATCTCCGCATGCGCTGTAACGTCATTTAATTGCTCTGTAAGATTATGCCCGCGTCCAACAATTCTGCCTTTACAAACGATAACAGCACCGATAGGAACTTCATCATGGTCAAATGCTATTTGTGCTTCCTGTAAAGCAAGCCGCATATAGTGCTCGTCTTCTTTAGGCAAATCATTTTCTCCGGAAAAATTATAATAACTCATGGATCAGCATAATTTACTCCCGTTGGGAACTTTCCCCATAAGCGTAGTTAATACAATACTTCCGTGCTCATCTGCAAAACCGGTTACCAAAAACTCTGACATAAATTTGCCAATCTGTTTTTTTGGAAAATTAACAACTCCAACAATTTGTCTTCCCACCAGTTCTTCTTTGGTATAGTGAGCTGTAATTTGTGCACTGCTCATTTTTTCTCCGTACTCACCAAAATCCACCCTGACTTTATAGGCTGGTTTTCTGGCTTCAGGAAATTCCAGGACTTCTAAAATTGTGCCTGCTCTTAATTCGACCTTCTCAAAATCATTCCAGTCTATATGCTCCATATTTGATATCCAATTTTGTACAAGGATAAAATTACGAATCTTCAGCTTATAAAGCCATATATTGCGTATTGCTTTTTACTACCTTTGTAACATGATTGATGTTGTACTGAAAAAAGGCAAGGAAAAGGCCGTCCACCAAAAACACCCCTGGATATTCTCAGGTGCTATAGATAAAGTTAAGGGTAATCCATTAAACGGAGAGGTTATCAGGGTTCTTGCAGCCGACCAGTCTTTTTTAGGTTACGGTTATTACAATGGACAGTCACGTGTCGCTGTGCGCCTGCTGGAATGGGAAGAAGACAACATCATTGATAAGGCATGGTATCATTCAAGGTTAAAAAATGCGATTGCCTCAAGGGCACATTTGCTTAGCGACCTGGAAACAAATACCTGTCGTCTGGTATTTAGTGAAGCCGATTATCTGCCGGGACTAATTGTAGATAAATACGCCGATTATCTTTCTTTACAAATCCTGAGCGCAGGAATGGAGAATGTTAAAGCAGAACTGATTGAGATCCTGATTGCAGAATTAAACCCTGTTGGAATCTTTGATAAAAGTGATGCAAATGCACGGACTCATGAAAACCTGGAGGTTTCACAAGGTTTACTTTGGGGAGCAACACCACCGGAATTTATTGAAGTAAAAGAAAATGGTGTCCGTTACCATATTAATATTGCAGATGGACAGAAATCAGGTTTTTACTGTGATCAGCGTGATAACCGCGAAATTCTCGCAGCTTATACCAAAGACAAAGAAGTTCTGGATTGTTTTTGCTATAGTGGTGGATTTACATTGAATAGCTTAAAACATGGAGCTAAACATGTAACCAGCGTAGATAGTTCAGCACTGGCAATAGAAACACTAAAACATAATCTCGGCTTAAACGGCTTCATGGAGCATCAGCAAACCAGTATACAATCTGATGTTAACAAACAGCTACGCAGTTTTAAAGAAGATGGAAAAACTTTTGATGTGATCATTCTTGATCCACCAAAATATGCGCCTTCAAGATCAGCACTGGACAGGGCTGCCCGTGCTTATAAAGATCTGAACAGATTAGGTATGCTGCTACTTAAAAGCGGTGGTATACTGGCTACTTATTCCTGCTCAGGAGCGGTTGATCTGGAAACTTTTAAACAGATTATTGCCTGGGCTGCTTTGGATGCAGGCAGAGAGGTACAAATTATTAAACAGTTTCATCAGCCTGAAGATCATCCGATACGGATTTCCTTTCCTGAAGGAGAGTATCTTAAGGGATTATTATTAAGAGTATTATAATATTATAAATTGATAGTAGGGGTAGCAAACAAATCTGCGTTTTATTTGTAATTACATAACGTAAATATTACAGATGCTTATAGTACATAATATCAGATTAAGCCGTATTCTCAGAAACACATGGCAGGTAGACCTTATCATGATCGTATCCTGCACAGGAGCTTATTTAACACGGGCGTTTCTGATTAAACATCATTTTGAAATCCCTGCTATCATTCCTGCCGTTTTAGGTACAGCAATTGCCTTTTTTATTGGATTTAACAATAATCAGGCGTACGACCGATGGTGGGAAGCCCGCAAAATATGGGGCGCACTGGTCAACGATTCCAGATCATGGGCCAGAAGTGTAATTACCTATATCTCGCAGAACGAGATCAGCGACGAGGAATTCAAAACACTGAAAAACAGAATGGTTCGTCGCCACATCGGTTTTTTATATGCCCTTAAAGCGAAACTCAGAGGTGCTGTTGACGAGAATTACCAGCAATACATGGAGGAAGCTGACCTGAAGGAGATCAATCAGCATAGTAATGTACATAATGCCATTCTTACTCTGCAATCCCGGGAATTGCAGCAATTAAATAAAGATGGAATGATAGATGGGTTCCGTTTCATAGAACTGAATCATCTGCTGATCAGATTTTCTGATGAAATGGGTAAAGCAGAACGTATTAAGAATACGGTTTTTCCTACTACATATAATTATTTCACCAAGGTATTTATCTGGTTATTTATAGTCTCTTTAACCCTGGTTGTAAGTCATGAAGCCGGTTTATGGTCAATTTTTATTGGCTGGCTGGTAGGCTTTGTTTTTGTTTCCACACAAATTAACGGAATGAGCCTGATCGATCCATTCGAGAACAACTCTTCTTCAGTTCCATTAAACCAGATTACAAGAACGATAGAAATCAATTTACTGGAAATGATAGGTGCAGAGAAGATCCCTGCACCGGTAAAGCCCATAAATGATGAATATATACTTTAATCTTATTATTCTTCTTCTTTAAAATATACTTTGTAGTAGTTCATAGATTTATCATCGTCAAAACCTTTTTCGATAAGCTCTTTATTTCCGTGAATGTAAATGTGGAAGTTCTTATCGAGCTTAAGTACACTTTTAAATGCCTTAGCCTGTTTTTTGACTGCAGCACCTGAGATATCAAAACTATCAGCTATAGGCGTTTCAAATTCTTCCTCATAACTCTTTTTATAGTTCTTGAAAGATTCTATACCGTCCTTATTGCCTATGACCTCGTTAGAGAACTCATCCATATCAAAGCTTTCCTTTTCTTTGAAATACTTCATAGAGCGGTTCAGCAGATCTATTTTATCTGCCTTGGTAATATCATACTCCTGATCGAGTTTCTCGGTTACAAAGCTCTTATATACTCCCAAAACATTTTTGGTTTGGTTATAATTATCATTTCTGACTCTGAGTTTTAGAAATTCGTCTTTCCAGTAAACAGCCTCATTGCTCCTGTTAGTCTGATCTATTACGGCTACCTTATAACCTTCTTCTTTTTCTGTATTAAAAATCAGACATCCTTTATCCAATTTATTGATATTGATAGCCTCTTCTTCATAACTCAAGGCAAAACCTGCCTGCTCAGGATAAACTTTTATATAAGCTTCTTTGGTTTCTGATTTAAAAATACCAATTGCATCATGCAGCTCTCCTTCTATCTGAACATTTTCAAAATAGGCAACATACAGTTCTCCTGCTTTTATTTTAGGGTGATTAGAAGTCTCATAAAGATATTTAGCCAGCTGCTCGCTGTTTTTATGAAAGGTTTCCCCATTTTCAAATATCTGTCCGATAAAGTGATAAACCTCATTCAGATTTAAATCATCGTTAGGATGAAAAAACCGGAAAATCTCATTTATTTTCTCATAAGGACTCAGGAAATACTGGATCAGGAGATTCTTTAACTGTTCATCCTGAATTTGCATTGAGGCTTCAGATAATACATAAAATTCATCCTGTACCTTATTGCCAATTCTATGTATAGAAAGCTCTGCCAGAGACGCTTCAGGGAAATAAATCATATTATTTTAATTTTAGCGCTGTTAACGGGGTCGCAAAAATAATTATTTTTCTTCTTTTGCGGTATTTCTAAGTTCAACAGGTTTGGTCGATTTTTTTTTCATTTTCAGATTCAGCAACTCTACCAGCACAGAGAATGCCATCGCAAAATAGATATATCCTTTAGGGATATGCTGATCAAGACCTTCCGCCAGCAGTGAAACACCAATTAGCAACAGGAACGAAAGGGCCAGCATTTTCACGGTAGGATGATTATTAACAAAGTCACTGATTGCATTTGCAGAAACCATCATGATAATTACAGCAATAATTACCGCAGCAATCATGATTTCTACATGCTCTGCCATCCCAATTGCCGTAATTACAGAGTCTAAAGAGAAAACAATATCCAAAATAAGTATCTGAACAATCACACCAGCAAAAGAGTGCACTTTAACCTTCCCTTCTTCTTCTTCTTCACCTTCCAGTTTCAAATGAATCTCGTGCGTACTTTTATAGATCAGGAACATCCCTCCCAGAATCAGGATCAGATCTCTCCCTGAGATAGCCAGTTTTTCAAGCCATTCTTTATTGTCCAGACTAATCCACTCACCTACATTGAAAAGTGTTGCAGTAAGACTCATTACCCAGCTTAAAGACAAAAGCAATAGTACCCTGGTAATCATCGCAAGCCCCAACCCCAGCTGTCTGCCTTTTTTTTGCTGATGCGCAGGCAGCTTTCCTGAGAGAATGGATATAAACACAATATTATCAATGCCCAGTACAATTTCTAAAACAGTGAGGGTAAATAATGAGATCCAGGCTTCGGGCGTGCTAAAAAATTCCATATACTAATCGTTTTGCCGTAAAGCTAAAAAAAAAGCTTGTTGAATTAACCAACAAGCTTCACACGCCCAATTTTTTTGTTTTATTTAAAAGTGACAGATCCGTAGTCCGCATTTATACGAACATTTGACTTTCCACCGTTTCCAATCTTTCCTGTATAGGTTTTGGAATTGTCATCATCCTGAGATGCTCCCTGACGTACACTTACTCTCTCACCTGATCTAAATCCGCTATAGCTGGTCTGTACAGTAAAATCACCATGGAAGGCATCAGAAAAATTCAGTTTGGAGTCTACATAATCAGCATCAATAGTTAGATTCCTGCAACCCGCCCCTACTTCAACCACATCAAAACTATTATAACTCATCTTAAAATTACCATCTCCTCTTAAATTGCCAATATTTACGTTGGCATATTGTGCCCGGAGATCAAGTTTTCCTACAGTGCCTATTTTTACACTATTGTATTGCTGCTTAATTACTGCATTTCCTTTAATGTTATCGATTCTCACATTGGCATACTGCGCATCCAGATCAAGGTTCCCCACGTTGGTAATACTGATTCCGGATCCATATTGCTGCCTGATAACTGCATCACCCCTGATCGTATTAATAGTAACAGTCGCATATTGTGCATTTAAGTCCAGTGTTCCGGCAGTTGCAATGGTCAGACCAGATCCATACTGTTGTCTAACTACAGCCTTATTAATCTCTGTAATGACAGTTTTACCGTACTGGACAGAAACGTAATTATTTGTATTGGTCAGCTTTCCGGCATTAAAATCCCCATATTGTACTTTCGCATAAAGTGGCCCGGCAAAATCCTCCATACTTACGTTACCAAATTCCTGCGTTAAAGTCAGAGAATTTACTGCAGGCATATAAACCACATAATTTACCTTTACCTCTCTTCTCCTGTTACGCCCCGACCACCGGTTTCTCTCCCCTATAATAGTTTTACAGGTAACCATATCTCCGTTTTTCTCGGCAGCGATATTAACCTGATCAATTAATTTTTCAGCTTCTCTGTCATCATTACTGAATGCTCTGATCGAAACATCTATTTTTATTTCCTTCTTGTCCCAGATTTTAATCACCATTCCTCCATACTGGTTGTGAAGACTTATCTTATCTGCTGAACTCAATGAAAAGCTTTTGCTGAAATTCTTAGACCGCATCGGATCATCTCCATTCTGCTGAATAGTACTTTGGTCAGATGTGCTTAAAGATGTATTCACAGCATAAACAGGAGCCTCGCTAATTCTAAGATCTGTTTCATTTTGCGCATTGGCCAGGCTAAATGAACATAACAGGGCCCCTGCAAGGATCAACTTTTTCATATACTATTCTCTTTTTTATATTGACTAACTTCATTAATGATTGACAACTGCTGATTTAACAATTGAATCTGGATTTCCAGGTTTCTAACCATTGCTTTTACAACCATTTGCTGATTTGGGCTTCCCGCCATTTCTTTGGTCAATCCTTCATAGGTTTTATTCAAAACTTCAAAATCGGCCTTAAATTTATGATAGAGTTCAGGATTTGTTTTCGCGAAAGCCTGTAAACTGTCTTGTTTCTGCTCTATCAGGCTCACAAATTTAGTTTGCTTCTGTGCGTATACCGGGCTTACATCTGCTACGCTTATCTTATTCTTTTTCCCGGGAATGACATAAAGGAAAGTAACACCGAGCACAACAATCAATGATGCTGCCACTCCAGCCCATAACTGTACATTAAAAAGCCTTTTATGTTTTTTTTTCTGCTGTTCTTTTTTTTCCAGTTCTTCTTCGATTTTCTTCCAGAGCCCTGAAGAAGGCCGGTCTGTATCAAACGCCCTCTTGTTTTCCCTGATAAAATCTTCCAGTTTAGTACTCATCTCTTGCTCCTTTCTTTTCTAATATATTTCTCAATTTCGTTTTTGCTCTCATTAATTGTGATCTGGAAGTGACTTCCGAGATTTTAAGAATATGTGAAATCTCTTCGTGATCATAGCCTTCAAACAAGTATAAAGTAAGTACTACTCTATAGCCATCTGCCAGTCCTCTTACTGCTGCCTTCACTTCTTCCACTCTCCATTCCAGCTCTTCCGGATCCACAGCATCTTCTTCAGGAACCTCTACGCCGTCCAGACTTGTAAATTCCATCTTTCTTTTCCGCAGACAATTAATCGATTTGTTAACGATAATCTGTTTTAACCACAGGCCAAAAGTTGTATCTCCTCTAAAATCGCCAATTCGCATAAATGCATCCAGAAAAGCTTCCTGCACCACATCTTCGGCTTCGGCCTCGTGATTAACAATCCGAAGGGCCGCACTGTACATAGCTCTCTCATACAATTTGTATAATTCAAATTGTGCTGTCCGGCTTCCCTTACGGCAAGCATTAACCAGATCAATATTTTTGTCGATGTAAGCTGCTTCCAATGTCTTCGTATTCGCTATAAATGACGTGATGATTTTCCAAACGTTGCACGTTAACAAAAAAACTTTTGAATATACTTCGTTAAATCGACAACCATTTGTAATATATGGCTCAAAATGAATATTTTTGCGGCTTAATCCGATGAAAAAATGTTAAGAACAACAACTTGCGGAGCGCTTAAGATTGAGAATCTGGGCGAGAGCGTAGTTCTGTGCGGTTGGGTACAGAAATCCAGAGATTTGGGAGGAATGACTTTTATTGATATCCGTGATCGTTACGGCATTACCCAATTGGTTTTTAATATGGATGATAATGCTCAGCTTTGTGAAAAAGCCCGTAGTTTAGGTCGCGAGTTTGTGATCAAAGCTACAGGACTGGTTGTTGAGCGTTCCAATAAAAACCTGAAAATCCCAACAGGAGAAGTGGAAATTAAAATCACTGATCTTGAAATATTAAATGCATCAAAAATCCCTCCTTTCTTAATTGATGATGAGACTGACGGAGGTGATGATTTACGGATGAAATATCGTTATCTGGATTTGAGAAGAAACCCGGTAAGGAATAATATGGTTTTGCGTCACAGAATGGCACAATCAGTTAGAAGATACCTGGATGCTTTAGATTTTATTGAAGTGGAAACTCCGGTTCTGATTAAGTCTACTCCTGAAGGCGCAAGGGACTTTGTGGTTCCAAGCCGGATGAATACCGGAGAATTCTATGCTTTACCTCAATCTCCTCAAACCTTTAAGCAATTGCTGATGGTTTCTGGTTTTGACAGATATTTCCAGATCGTAAAATGTTTCAGAGATGAAGATTTACGTGCTGACAGACAACCTGAGTTTACTCAGATTGACTGTGAAATGTCGTTCATTGAACAGGAAGATATCCTGAATACTTTTGAAGGATTGATTCGTACGCTGTTTAAAGAGGTTAAAAACTTCGACTTGCCTGAGGTTCCAAGAATGCAGTATGCGGATGCTATGCGCTGGTATGGTTCTGATAAACCCGATACGCGTTTCGAAATGCGTTTTGTTGAACTGAACGAAATTGTAAAAGGCAAAAACTTCCCTGTATTTGATAGTGCAGAATTAGTTATCGGCATCAATGCAAAAGGGTGTGCGCATTACACACGTAAACAACTGGATGAGTTAACAGACTTCATTAAACGTCCGCAGATCGGAGCTACCGGCCTTATTTATGCAAGACATGGTGAAGATGGTTCTATCAAATCATCTGTAGATAAATTCTATGCTGAAGAAGATCTTAAACAATGGGCTGAAGCTCTTCAGACACAGCCTGGTGATTTAATGTTACTGATGGCAGGAACTAAAGATAAAGTACGTAAACAATTAAGCGAATTACGTCTTGAAATGGGTTCAAGATTAGGATTACGTGATAAAAATGTATTCAGTGCTTTATGGGTACTTGATTTCCCTCTTTTAGAATGGGATGAAGAATCTGAGCGTTATCATGCGATGCACCACCCTTTCACATCTCCTAAACCGGAAGATATCCCTATGCTGGATACCAATCCTGGTGAAGTCAGAGCCAATGCTTATGATATGGTGGTCAATGGAACTGAAATTGGTGGCGGATCTATTCGTATTCATGATCGTACACTGCAGGCATTAATGTTCAAGCATTTAGGTTTCAGTCCTGAAGAGGCTCAAAAACAATTTGGCTTCCTGATGGATGCTTTTGAATTTGGAGCTCCTCCTCATGGCGGTATTGCTTTTGGATTTGACAGACTTTGTTCAATTTTTGCCGGCCTGGACAGCATTCGTGATGTTATTGCTTTTCCTAAAAACAACTCCGGAAGAGATGTCATGATTGACAGTCCTGCAACAATTGATGAGAAGCAGCTTAAAGAACTAAAAATCAAGACTTACTTGTAAGAAGTAAATAGAAGAATATTTAAACTTCGTCAATTATAAGTACAAAAGCCTTTCAGTGTTCACTGAAAGGCTTTTGTACTTATAAAAACACTAAAAAGTTTCACTATCCGGCGGAATTCCATAGTCGACAAAACCAGGTTGTTTTTCTTTTTTCTTTTTACCGGTAAACAACCCTTTTACGGTATTAAATATCGCAGAAAGATGTTCTGCATCCAGCGTCTTTCCAACTTTGCTTGTAGCGAGTCCAACCAACGCTTTAGTAATAAACCCAGAGCCTTTAAACAGTGTGCCATTCATCAATATAGGCAATACCATAGACATCAGTTTACTACTGATATTCAGCTTATCATCAACTTTTAAAAATGCAGATGGTGTAGCATATTTTTTAATCAGGCTGCCAAAGGTAAACTGTTTCAGATAACCCTTTACATCATCCTTTATCATCTCTTCCTGCATCTTATAATCAACCTTAAGACTAATCAGTCTTACATTAAGATCCTGCAGGTTATTGATATCATACTTTTTGCTCATCTTCCTCGTCCTCCTGTAGTTTTTTAAAATATTTCCTGATCGTGAAATTGACAATAACCTTTTCAATGAATTTCTCTTTAGTCATATATACAGCAACAGCCAGGAAGAGATACAGTAGTGCAACACAACCAAATCCAGCAGTATAGCTGGAAAAAAGGGTAGATAAGAATAGTGCAAGAGTAACTGTTCCTAAAATGAAGGCCAATACAAAACAAATGGCCACAATAGCATTAGTAACCAGATCAGCAAATACTTTAGCTGATCTTTTTATTAAGACCAGACGTGCATATTCAATACGTGTATCTACGTAAGTCTTCGCTTCTGAAAATAATTCCTCAATATTCTTTTCTTTCTTTTCCTCCATTGGTATTTAAACTTTAACTTATTACGGTCTCCCGATGGGGACTTCCCGTATAATCACTCATTATCAGGAATATGCTTTAAGCGTGCTCAGTGTCGTCTACAAATTCTTCTTCGGCTTCGTGTAGTTTACTTTTTACAGAATTTACAACTTTATCTTTCAAGCCGGTTAAGTGATCGATTTCATCAGCAGCTCTTTCTTTTAACGCATCTCCCAGTTCTTTTAAAGACTGATTTAATCTGTCACGAGTCTCACTTCCTTTTTCGGGTGCAAACAACAATCCCAATGCTGCACCAGCAGCCAGACCCGTTAATAATCCAATTAATACTTTTGAGTTATCGTTCATGACTTTAATTTTTATGTTTAATAATTGATTTTGTAGCGATGTAATTGATAATAGGTGATATTATTTGTTATAACTCTTTAGTCCCACCAATTGTTTTAATCTTTCTGAGAATTTAGCAGAATAAATGCTTCAGGTGGGATACCAAAGATAAATCAAAGGAACAATATGCTTCATCGTCCTCTGTTGATTTAAAATAAAAAAAGTGCCGGTTAGGTATCCAGATTTATAGCCTTCATCTTATTGTAAAGGGTTTTTCTATCTATATTTAAGATTTTTGCAGCTTTTGTTTTATTAAAGTTTACCTCACGAAGGACTTTAAGTATAGCTTCATACTCAGCTTCGGAAGCCGCATTTTTTAAGTCCCTTGATTTCTCATGATTCCGGTGAATAGTATTCTCTATGGCAGTAACTTTTGCATCAGTAGAAATTTCAAGCGGAAGGGCTTTTAATTGTATTTCGTCAGATTCAGTCAATAATGTTGCCCTGCGTACCACATTCTTTAGCTCTCTGACATTTCCAGGCCAGTTATAGCTCAAAAAACACTCCTCTACATCTTTAGAAAAACCCATTACATTTCTACCCAGTTCTTCGTTAGCGAAGTCAAGAAAGGTTTTGGCGAAAATCATAATATCTTTTCCTCTCATGCTCAATGGAGGAAGATTAATGGAGAACTCATTAAAACGGTGATATAAATCCTCTCTGAATCGACCTCTCTGTATAGCTGTAGCCAGATTTTCATTGGTTGCAACAATAATTCTGACATCGAGATCAATTTCTTTAGTGCTGCCTATACGTTTGATCTTCCTCTCCTGAACAGTCCTTAACAGTGCGGCCTGTAAATCATAAGATAAATTTCCTACTTCGTCCAGAAAAAGCGTTCCACCATTAGCCATTTCAAAATGACCGATTTTTGTATTCAAAGCTCCGGTAAATGATCCTTTTTCGTGTCCGAAAAACTCACTTCCTGCCAGTTCTTTAGTTAAAGAACCACAATCCATCGCCACAAATGGATTATCCCTCCTCGGACTGTTTAAATGAATGGCTTTTGCCACAGATTCTTTTCCTGTGCCACTTTCGCCAGTTAGAATTACACTGTATGAGGTTGGCGCAACCAATTGAATCTGCTTTAACAACTCTTTGGAAGCCTGACTTTGTCCTGCAACAAAATTCTCCACCTGATTATAGACTGGTTTAGAAGTTTTGGTTTTCTGCACTTCAGATCTTGCACCTTCAGCCGTTGTATCATTCAATGCTATCTGTGTGTCGATAGCCTTATTTATAGTATTTAAAATTTCATCCGGATACAGAGGCTTCGTAATATAATCGTAAGCACCCAGTTTAATCAGTTCAACAGCGAGTTTGATATCCGAATAACCAGTAATTATAATGACACCAGTCTGAGGATAATTCTCCTTAATCTTAATGAGCATTTCCTTTCCATCTGTATCTTCCAGTCTGTAATCACATAAAACAAGGTCATACTGATCTTTACTCAGATAGTCCTGTGCAGAAACCCCACTAGTCGCAGTATTTACACTAAACCCATTTCTGGTTAAGAATTTTGACAGTAATAAACCTATATTGATTTCATCATCTACTATTAGTATTCTTTTCATATCTAGCAACAAATTCTAAACTTATTCGATGATAAATATAAAGAAATATTTTATATGGGAAATATTTTCTACACTTATATATTCATATTCCCCTTAAAAGCATACTTATCCCCTGAGACGCTCATAGCATTCCCCGTCAAAATTTAAACCATTTATGATTAAGCAGTTAACGTCCTTTAAAATCTGCCAGGCGTTTTTCAAGAAAGGCGCTAACGCCCTCTTTGAAGTCTTGTGTACCAAAACATTTACCAAACTCTTCTATTTCGACTTCAAAACCATTTACATCCTCATTTACAGCTGCATTCACTGATTTTATTGCAGCAGCGATTGCAAGAGGCGCGCGCTGTTTTATTTTGTTCAGAATCTCTTCAGACTTTCCTATCAATTCTGCCAGAGGCACTACATGATTTACAAGTCCGATCTTCTCTGCTCTGTCTGCAGTTATCATATCTGCAGTAGTTATCATTTCTGTAGCTCTTCCTTTACCAACAAGCCGGGTTAGTCTTTGTGTCCCCCCATAACCAGGGATCAGACCCAAAGTAACTTCTGGCAGTCCCATTTTTGCAGTATCAGCAGCCACACGTATATGACATGCCATGGCAAGCTCTAAACCTCCCCCTAAAGCGAATCCATTAATTGCAGCAACAAATGGCTTTTTACTATTCTCTATTGCATCAAAAACATTGGTCTGACCATTTCTGGCAAGAGCTTCGCCCTGTTCTGTATTATAAGAAGAAAACTCAGAAATATCAGCGCCGGCTACAAAAGCCTTTTCACCTGCTCCCGTTAAAAGGACACCTCTCACTTCTTCAGTTCTTGCAGCATAAGCAATTACATCTGCCAGTTCGGTCAGCGTATCTTTATTAAGGGCATTTAATTTTGATTCCCGGTTAATGGTTACATAAAGTATATTCGCTTTAACCTCTGATAGTATATTCTGATAACTCATATTTAAAAGTTTCTGTGTTCATTAGCCCAATTGCGGATATAATCCACTATAGTAACCATAGTTGTTCCCGGTGCAAACAATTCGCCCACTCCGATTTCCTTTAGCTTGTCCATATCAGCCTCAGGAATTATCCCCCCACCAGTTAATAATACGTTGTTTAACTGTTTTTGTTTCATGAACTCAATAATTTTAGGAAACACAGTCATGTGCGCTCCTGATAAAATAGAAACACCTATCGCATCCACATCTTCCTGTAATGCAGTATTAACCACCATCTCAGGAGTTTGTCGTAAACCCGTATAAATCACTTCCATACCTGCATCCCTTAAGGATGTTGCAATCACTTTTGCTCCACGATCGTGTCCGTCCAGGCCTACTTTGGCTACTAAAATACGAATAGGCCGATTTAATGTTTTGCTCATAAATTATACCGATAATACATCGTAAATGTAAGTAAATTAGCTCTTTTATATTAACTTTGAATATAAATTTACAGTTTTTATGAGTGAGGAAAGATCATTGAACTTTATTGAAGAGATCATTGAAAACGATTTAAACAGTGGAAAGTATACAACTTTAGTTACACGTTTTCCACCTGAACCTAATGGATATTTACATATCGGACATGCTAAGGCAATTTGTCTGAACTTTGGTTTAACCCAGAAATATGGTGGTTATACCAATCTGAGATTTGATGATACAAATCCTGTGACGGAAAAAACTGAATATGTAGACAGTCAGCAGGAAGATATTAAATGGCTTGGTTTTGAATGGAAACATGAATTATATACTTCAGATTATTTTGATACCCTATATGATTTTGCTGTTAAGCTAATAGAAAATGGCCTTGCTTATGTAGATCATAGTACTGCCGATGAAATTGCTACACTGAAAGGAACACCAACAGAACCGGGAACTGACAGTCCATACCGCAGCCGCAGTGTTGAAGAAAACTTAACTCTGTTCAGCAGTATGAAAGCTGGTGAATTTGAAGATGGAGCTTGTATTCTGCGTGCAAAAATTGATATGTCAAGCCCTAATATGCTGATGCGTGATCCGATTATCTACCGTATCAAACATGCTGAACATCACCGTACAGGAAACAAATGGTGTATCTATCCAATGTATGATTTTGCACATGGTCAGAGTGATAGTATTGAGGAGATTACGCATTCTATCTGTACACTGGAATATGTTTCTCACCGTGAACTATATGACTGGTTTATTGCCCAGCTTGGTATTTTCCCTTCACACCAGTATGAATTTGCACGTTTAAACCTTACCTATACGGTAATGAGTAAACGTAAACTCTTACAATTGGTGAATGAAGGTGTAGTAACCGGATGGGACGATCCGCGTATGCCTACAATCAGCGGATTGAGAAGAAGGGGTTATACTCCTGAAAGTATCCGTGAATTCTGTGAAAGAATTGGTATTGCAAAAAGAGAAAACCTGATTGAACTAAGTCTGCTTGAATTCTGTATTCGTGAGCATTTAAATAAAACCGCCAATCGTGTAATGGCGGTGCTGGATCCTATTAAATTGGTTATTACGAATTACCCTGAGGGAAAAGAAGAGATTCTGATAGGAGAAAACAACCCTGAGGCTGAGGATAAAGGTGGCATAAGAGAAATTCCGTTCAGTAATAAACTTTGGATTGAACGTGAAGATTTTATGGAAGAACCTGCAAAAAAATGGTTCAGACTTGCACCTGGCGCAATGGTAAGATTAAAGAACGCTTATATTGTAAAATGTGAAGATTTCAAGAAAGATTCCGATGGAAATGTTACTGAAATCCATTGTACCTATATTCCTGAGTCTAAAAGCGGCGAAGACACTAGTGAAATCCACGTTAAAGGAACTATTCACTGGGTAAGCACTAAACATGCTAAAACTGCCGAGATCAGAGTTTATGATCGTTTATTCTCTGTGGAGTCTCCTGACAGTGAAGAAGGTGACTTTAAGGATTATCTGCACCCTGACAGTATAAAAATAATTAAAGAGGCATATATAGAGCCTTATCTGGCAGGTGCTGATCTTGAATCAAGATATCAGTTTATCCGCAAAGGATATTACTGTCTGGATAAAGATTCAACCGCTGATCACCTGGTTTTCAATCAGACTGTAGGTTTGAAAGATGCCTGGGCGAAAGCAAAAAAATAATTCATAAAAACCCCTGAGCATAATCAGGTTCAGGGGTTTTTTATAGGTTATTAGTATTTCTTGTAGAGATTGAATAAAATCATTTTATCTCCGTCTGTAAGTACGGGGCTGATATCTATCTGCACAAAATGACGCTTAAAGGCAACTATAGCAGCTGGCAGATTGCTGATATCATAACCAATAATACGCAGGGCGATTGCCGGGTCAAATTCTACAGGAGGAATTTGCAAAACAGTATCATACCATAATCCAAAACCTTTATCGGCAAGAACTTTCCATGGAAATTTATTCGGGTCCTGTTTACGTTTAGGCGCAATATCAGAATGCCCTATAATATTAGAGGTTGGAATATTATATTTTTTCTTGAGTGAGGTCAGCAGGGATAACAAACTATTCATTTGCGCATCAGAATAAGGCTCATTACCATTATTATCCAGCTCAATTCCCAGAGAACAGGAGTTCAGATCGTATTCATTACCCCATTTGGCCACACCAGCATGATTTGCCCGCAGATAGTCATTAACCATCTGAACTACTTTGCCATCTCTTCCAACAATATAGTGAGCACTGGTTTGCGTTTCTTTCTTAATAAAAGCCCGGATCGTCCCTTCTGTTGAGGTCATCGCAGTATGATGGATAATAATAAAGTTAGGTTTACGGATACCAAAATTCACAGAACCAACAAAAGACTGCTGATCGGCAGGAATCGTCTCAATATTCTGGTTAACCGGAGGCATCGCCGTCAGGATATTACCGAATTCCTTAGCCTGATTCTTATATATTTTATTTGTTGCCGCATATTTATTAGCCGAACAGGCAGCAAGGAAAACCAGAGGGATACTCAACAGTAAAATATTTTTACTTAAAGGGATTTGTCTCATCATAGGTAATTATAAACGGTGAAATTACTAATATTTACATAAATGCATTAGAATACGCTAATCTTTATGCCCGGGTTATTATTTTTCCTAATTTAGTTGCGTTATAAAAAATTACCATGAACAAAACTACCAAAGCAGCCTTATTTTTAGCAGGATGCTCGATCATTGCAGGTTTAGGAGCCTGTACTGGTACATCGGGGAGCAAGACAGCTACAACAACAACAGAAAAGCCAAGCGCAGTCAAAGACAGTCTGCAGGAATATGTCCACAAAAGACTGGATATTTATGAAACAGTTAAGTTAACAACCAATCTGAATGCATTAACTGCAAATGAGCGTAAAATACTGCCTCTACTGATACAAGCTGCACAGATTATGGATGAATTGTTCTGGAAGCAGGCATATCCGCAAAGGGATAGTCTGATGGCAGGATTGAAGGACGAAAAAACCAAAGAGTTTGTAAGAATAAATTATGGCCCGTGGGACAGGCTGAATGGCGACAAACCATTTATCGCGGGTATAGGCAGTAAACCAGAAGGAGCTTCATTTTATCCTGCCGGTATGACCAAAGCTGATCTGGATAAATCCGGCTTAAAGGATAAATTCAATGCTTATTCTGTTATTCAAAAGGATTCTACAGGCAAACTGATCAGCGTTCCTTATCATGTATTATTTGCACCTGAACTTCAAAGAGCTTCAAGTTTATTAAAACAAGCAGCATTAATGACTGAAGATGCAGGCTTTAAAAAGTATCTGAATCTTAGAGCTGATGCGCTGATGAACGATAATTTTAATGCAAGTGACTATGCATGGCTTGATATGAAAACCAATATCCTGGATATTATTATTGGCCCGATAGAAAATTATGAAGACAAAATGTTTAATGCACGTACTTCATATGAGGCTTATGTGCTGGTTAAAGATAAAGTCTGGAGTAAACGCCTGGCAAAATATGTGAGTATGCTTCCTGAATTACAAAAAGGGTTGCCGGTAGCAGAGAAATATAAAAAAGAAAAACCAGGTACAGATTCAGAGTTAAACGCTTATGATGTCGTTTACTATGCGGGTGATTGTAACTCAGGTTCAAAAACTATAGCTGTTAATTTACCAAATGATGAGGTTATCCAACAGAAAAAAGGCACGCGCAGATCACAGTTAAAAAATGCAATGAAAGCCAAATTTGATAAGATTCTGGTTCCTATTGCTGCAGAACTGATTGATAAGGATCAGCAGCAGTATATAAATTTTGATTCATTTTTTGCCAATGTAATGTTCCATGAAGTTGCACATGGATTGGGTATCAAAAATACGGTTACAGGTAAAGGTTTTGTGAAAGAAGCCCTGAAAGAACAATCTGGCTGGCTGGAAGAAGGAAAAGCAGATATCCTGGGTCTTTATATGGTAACCGGCTTATTGAAAAAAGGGGAATTAACCGGTGATATTAAAACATACTATACCACCTTTATGGCTGGTCTGCTTCGTTCAGTAAGATTTGGTGCATCAAGTGCTCATGGTAAAGCAAATATGCAGTGTTTCAATTTTTTCAAAGAGAAAGGCGCTTTTGTAAGAACCACAAATGGAACATATAAAGTAGATTTCGCTAAGTTCCAGACAGCGATGAACGACCTTAGTAATGTAATCCTTACGCTTCAGGGCAATGGAGACAGAGCTGCGGTAGAGAAAGTACAAAATACCTATGCCGTAATCAGTCCTGAATTACAATCAGATTTAGATAGATTAAGCAAAAAAGGAATTCCTGTAGATGTTATTTTTGAACAGGGAGTAGACGTGTTAGGTGTAAAATAAAGTATACATGTTATAAAAGATCCTGTCAGGTTTAAAATCCTGACGGGATTTTTTATGCAGGAAGATGTTTCAAAATGATATTTTCCAGCTCCTGAATATCGAATGGCTTCGACAAATAACCATCTGCACCAGCCTGATCTGCCAGTGACATTACATCATTATTGGCAGAGAAATAGATTACAGGTATATTCTTAAGTTTTTCATCGTTTTTAAGCGCTCTGGTGGCATCAATACCACCTACATCAGGTAACCAGTTATCCATAAAAATAATGTCTGGTATGTAAGCCATAACCTGCTCTATAATATTATTCGAAGTAGAAGAGGTCTTGATTTCGTAGCCCGCATCTTCCAGAATAAAGGTACATAGTTCAAGGATGTCGGTATTATCATCAAAAATGAACACTTTTTTTTGTTCAGCCATTATAAAATTTTGGATTAAGACAACAAATTTATAAATTCTGCCATATCTTCAATGCGTAAAATGTAATCTATTTTAGCATGTATGGAAGCTTGCTGTGGCATATAGGAAACTTGTGCCGTTGCAGGATCCTGGATGGCTGTAATTCCTCCCCATGCTTTCGCACTAATCAGCCCGTTTACACCGTCAGAATTGGATCCGGATAGTAAAAGGCAAACTAATTTAGTTTTGTAAACCTCAGCTGCAGTTTGAAAAGTAACATCAATTGCCGGCCTGGAATAATTTATCTTCTCCGAATAATCGAGAGAAAAACTCTTGTCTTTTTCAATCAGTGTATGATAATCTGATGGAGCAACATAGACTGTTCCAGCCAGTATAGGTTCTTTTTCGTCTATTTCTTTAACGATCAGACTGGTTCTTCCTGAAAGTAATTCAGGAAGCAGGGAATCAGCTCCATATTTTCTGTGAACTACAATAATAATAGGAAAACTAAGCGTACTATCGAGCGCAGGGAGTACTTTCAACAGTACATCCAGACTTCCGGCAGAGCCTCCAATGATTAATGCTTCACATTTTTCCATCAGCTTACTTTCCTCCAGATTTTTTCTGCGGGAATCCGCTTAAAATTTTTCGAGATCGGAGAGAAATCAATTGTTTCTTTACTTCCTAAAGCGAGGTACCCCAACCCCTCCAGACTTTCATCGAACAGATTTAAAACTTTATGCTGTAAATCCCTGTCAAAATAAATCAATACATTACGACATAAAATCAACTGAAATTCATTGAAAGAATGATCAGATACCAGGTTATGGGTAGAAAAAATAATCTTACTTTTTAGTTCGTCATTGAATTTAGCCAATGAGTAGTTTGCAGTATAATAGCTTGAAAAATCTTTCGTCCCTCCCGACAATATATAATTTTCAGAGTACTGTTTCATCTGACTTAACGCAAACATACTCTGTGCTGCTTTCTCCAGCACAACCGGATTTAAATCCGTAGCATAAATCAGGGATTTGTGCAATAGATTCAGCTCTTTGAGAATTATAGAAATAGAATAAGCTTCTTCACCAGTTGAACAGCCTGCCAGCCATATCCTGATAAAAGGATAAGTCCCAAGGTTTGGAAATACGACATCTCTCAATGTCTTAAAAAACCCGGGATCCCGGAACATCTCTGTTACATTCACTGTAATCTGCTCTACAAATCTTTTGAAGTAAACAGTATCGTTATTTATTCTGTACCGGAATTCAGCGAAACTTACCTGTTTATCCAGCGAATATAATCTGAGTATTCTTCTTTTGATAGAAGCTTTGGAATAACCCGTAAAATCATACCCATACTGCTCCAGCAGGTCTCCCAGTAAAATTTCAACCTGCTCGTCGGTAATCACAGACAATTCCTGATTCATCTAAATATATTTAGCCAATAAAGTCGTTAAACTATCTATATTAATTGGTTTTGATACATATCCGACAGCGCCCGCATTCAAACAACGCTCTCTGTCTCCAAGCATTGCCTGTGCTGTAACTGCAATTACCGGAATATCTTTTAAATCCGGATCCTTACTCATAATAGACATGGCTTCATAACCATCCATTCCAGGCATCATCATATCCATTAGTACTACAGCAATATCATTTTGCTCTTCCAGCAATTGTAATCCCTCTTCTCCACCAATTGCCGAAAGGCACTGATATCCCTTGGATTTCAAGACCGCTTTTAAGGCAAAAATATTCCTGTTATCGTCATCTATAATTAATATTTTTCTCTTCTTTTCCATACCTTAAAACATGGTGGTTTTTTTAAATTTTATCATAAAGCCATACACGCAATAAAGAAATCAGCTGATCCACATCAACTGGTTTGGAGATATAATCCGATGCTCCCGCAGCGATGCATTTTTCCCTATCTCCCATCATTGCCTTCGCAGTAACAGCCAGAACAGGCAAATGTTTGAATGCATTTATTTTTCTAATTTCCATGGTACTTTCATATCCGTCCATCTCCGGCATCATCATATCCATCAGGACTATATCTACCGATGGATTGTCTTTAAGCAATTGCAACGCTTCTCTGCCATCTGTAGCGGCCAGGACTTTCATCTTGTGCTGCTCCAGAGCTTTAGTTAAAGAAAAGATATTTCTAACATCATCATCAGCAATCAAAACCGTTTTGTTGTGCAACACTTCATATAGCCCCCCCAGACTTTCTGTTGTCGTTTTCTTTTTACTTTCAACAGATTTTTCTTCCACCAAATGAAGGAACAGGCCTGCTTCATCCAGAATGCGCTGATAAGAATGTGCTGTTTTTACAACGATGGAATCTGCATATTGCTTAATCCTGCGTTCTTCACCCTGTGACAGGTTTTTACCTGTAAAAATAATAATTGGAAGATTTTCAAGCCCCTGGCTCTTTTTAATCGTTTCCAGAGTCAGGTATGCATTCTTATCCGGGATACCCATATCCAGAATCACACAATCCACTTCTTTACGATGAAGAGCATCAACACTTTCAGAGACATTATTGACAACCTCAGTCTGTATTTCATGGTTACTTAAGAAATAACTCAGTGCTTTTGCATGTTGCTGATTTTCTTCGACAATCAATACTTTTTTGGGATGACGACTTAAAGCATGCTCCAGTTTCTGAAAGATCTGTTGCATATGTTCCAGCGCAACCGGTTTATTGATAAAGTCGACAGCTCCCTTTAATAAACTCTCTTTTTTAACCTCAAGCGAAGACATAATATGCACTGGAATAGGTCTGGTTACCGGATTTGCTTTCAATTCTTCCATAACCTGCCATCCATCTTTTACCGGCAGCTGAATATCCAGCAGTATCGCTAAAGGTTTATAGTGATTAGCCAGCTCAATTCCAATATCTCCTCTTACGGCCACTATTCCTTTATAATTACGCTTGCGGGTAAAATTCAGCAGCGCCTTAGCGAAAGAAGTATCATCCTCAATAATCAGAATAATTTTGTCTCCTTTGACAATATTTGCCCTGTCATCTTCAATTTCCTGCGGGATATGGTCTACAGTAAAACGTTCCGGCAATGCAAATGAGACAACCTCTTCTGGTTGTATAACCGGGCTATCTGTATAATCATGAATAGCATGAATTTCCTCTTCCAGTTCGGCAGCAATACCGTCAATTGGTAAAGTAAGAATGAATGTACTGCCCATATTTTCTGCGCTGGTCAGCTCTATTTCACCACCCAGTAACTTAGCCAGTTCACGACTAATAGAAAGCCCTAAGCCTGTTCCACCAAATTTTCTTCTGGTAGAACCATCTGCCTGCTGAAAAGCTTCAAAGACAAGGGCCTGTTTAGACAAAGGAATACCAATTCCTGTATCTGTAACTTTAAATATCATAGTATTACCTGCCTTATCTTCCGAGATATTTAAGACAACACTTCCTTTAGCCGTAAATTTAATTGCATTAGACAGTAAATTTTTCAGAATCTGTTCCAGACGCATCTTATCAGTATGAAGCAATGAAGCATTCTCATCCAGTACAATTTTAAACTCCAGCTGTTTATTTTTTGCTATTGGATTAAACAATGAACGCATATCTGACGAGACTTCACTCAAACTGATATCTGCAAGCTCAAGCTTCATCTTACCTGCTTCAATTTTTGACAGATCCAGGATCTCATCTATCAGTCCTAACAATCCCTGTCCTGAACTTTGAATCACCTCCGCATATTCTATATATTCCGGATCCAGTTCTTCATTATCAGACATTAATTTAGACAACAATAAAATAGAATTTAATGGCGTCCTCAGCTCATGAGACATATTTGCCAGAAACTCCGATTTATATTTTGTGCTTTGCTCCAATTGTTCCGATTTTCGCTGAATCTCCAGATTGTGTTCATAGATCATCTGATTCTTCTCTTCAAGCAATGTAGTTCTTTCTTCCAGTTCCTGGTTACTTTGCAACAGCTCTTCCTGCTGTACCCTGAGTTCCTCTTCTGATGTCTGTATTTTTTGAGTCTGGGCTTCCAGTTCAGCATTCAAACCTTCAAGTTCACTATGTTGTGCCTGTAGTTCTTCTGCCTGCGCCTGTGTTTCTTCCAGAAAATCCTGTAATCTTTTCCTGTTTTGAGCCACATGAACAGCTACTCCAATATTTTCCGATATATTATTGAAAAAGTCTAACTGCAGCTGGCTAAAGGTGTTCAATGAACCAAATTCCATGACACCGACTATAGCATTATTCCTGAGAATAGGTACGGCGACAATATTTTTTGGCCTGGTATTTCCAGCTGCATAACTAATGGTCAGCTCTCCATCCGGAATATCATTCAGTAGAATCTGTTTCCCCGACTTCAGCGCCTGTCCGACCAGCCCTTCCCCCTGTTTCAGTGTTTTTTTCCACTGATCTTGCAGTAATGCATAACTACCTGTCAGATGAAGCAGGCGATCTTCTTCTAAAAGATAAAACGCGGCAACATGCGCACTGGTATGCTGAATTATATTTTCCAGAATATCATTGGCCAGAGTCTCTATATTTTTCTCTCCAACCATTTTATCATTCAGACTGGCAATACCAGATTGCAGCCACTCCTTATCCGCAAGCAGGGTGAAAGAATATTTTAAAGATTCGGCCATAGCGTTCAGCGATACGGCCAGACGTCCTAAACCATCCTCTGATATTTCATCAAGTCTGATTTCATAATCCCCTGTAGAAATTCTGGCAGCCACATCCTGAATAACCCGGATCCGGCGGTCAACTTCCCTGTTGGTCACTTCCAGTGCATCCTGCAGCTTAACTCTTGCTTCAAAATCAGAAGATACCCTGCGGTAAAAGAATATCGTAATTAAAATAGCGAGCAGCGCGGCCAGCAGAATTAAAACCGGAGTAAAACCCGCCAGCTTATTCTGATTTGCTGTGCGCATAAGTAACAATCTTTGCTCCTCAACCTGCATAGTTTTAATTACCCTTCTGGCGTTGTCCATATAGCCCTTACCCGCCAGCAGATCACCAATGCTGATCGTCCCTCCTTTCCTTTTAATGGCTATGGACTTCTCCAGAATGCCTAAACGCCCCTCAATGATTTCTCTTAATTTTTTGATATTAACCTGTTGTGAAGCATTGTCTACCGTTTGCTGCTGTAAAGTATCCAGCAGTACAATTGCTTCACCCTTAGCCCCATTATAAGGCTCGAGAAAAGCCTCGTCTCCGGTTAAAAGAAAGCCTCTCTGTCCGGTCTCCGCATCTTTTAAAGCAGATAAAACACCTTCTGTATGGGAGATAATAGAATTACTCTGAGAAACCAGTTTCGAGTTCTTGATCAGGTTGCTGATGCTGACATAAGAAGCAACCGAACTGATAAAAAGCAATAATAAAGACAACCCCAGTCCAAAACGAAGGTTATTTTTTAATGTTTTCTTGATCATAAGAAGGAAATATTTTTAAGCTGTTTCAGTTGTTGAAATTAAAGGGATATTGAAATAAAACTCAGACCCTTCTCCTAAAGTACTGTTTACTCCTACAGTACCACCATGTCTTTCAATAATCTCAGCAGAGATATATAAGCCAATGCCCAATCCCTGGAAATGTATAGAGGTTTCTTCTACCCGGTAAAATTTATCAAAGACGTTTTTCTGCTGTTCAGGCTGGATACCAATACCAAAATCCCTCACAGCAACGGTCACGCGTTCATTCTCAACTGTTACCTTAATATGAACCTCTGTTGTTCCGGGCGCATATTTAATCGCGTTGGTCAGAAAGTTAACAATAACCTGTTCTATGCGCATTTCATCTGCAAAAATATCTACAGGAACATGACCGGTTTTTGTTATTGTGAATTCCGGATTGGATTGGTGAATCACTTCTACAATACCATCCAGAAGGGTATTCAAATTGAAGTATTTCTTGTTAAATTTAAGTTTACCACTCTCGATTTTAGAGATATCAAGCAGATCTGCAATCAGGTTGTTCAATTTATCTAGCTGCAGCTGTGCTTTTTTCAAGTGTTTTTTTACTGTTGGAATATCGCCTTTATCTACACTTCTTTCCAATAGCTGCACATATCCCTTAACACTGGTTAGCGGGGTTTTCAGCTCATGACTGGCAATGCTGATAAATTCATCCTTTTTCCTTTCCGCTCTTTTGCGGAATTCGATTTCTTCGAGCAGTGTTTTCTGAACTTCTATTAATTTTCTGCTTTGCTCGTATATCCGATAAAAAGTCTTCACCTTAAGCAGTAAAATATTGATATCTACCGGCTTGGTAATATAATCAAGTCCTCCTGAAGAATAGCCTTTAGTAATAAAACTTAATTCAGTATTTGCAGCTGATAAAAATATGATTGCCGTTTCTCTGGCCTTACTGTATCCTGCAATAGCTTCCGCAACCTCGAAACCATCCATCCCAGGCATCTGAACATCTAATATAATTAATACATAAGCTGTTTTAAGTACCTTTTTCAGAGCCTCTTCACCCGAAGAAGCAGTATCGACTTCAAAGTTGTGTCTTTCGAGAACCTTTTTTAGAGAAGTTAAGTTCTCTGGCGTATCGTCTACAATTAGGATCATTATGATGAATAAATAATACTTCAACTATTTCGCTATCAACAGTTAAAGCTGACAGCTTCTGCTAATTTTCGTAAAATAGAGATTTTTTTTTGTTTAAATTATATCCGTAATAAAAATGTGGCCGACTACACGGAAATCCTAGAGCTGGTTGCTATTAAAAGTATCGCCCTGGTTAATATCTCCGGTATCAAACCCTTTTTTGAACCAGTACACTCTTTGGGCAGAAGTCCCATGGGTAAAAGCATCAGGAACAATTTGTCCGCCGGATTGTTTTTGCAATTTATCATCACCGATAGCATTTGCAGCTGTCAGTGCTTCTTCCAAATCCCCCGGATCCAATTCAAAATCTTTTAGTTTTTGCGCATGATTAGCCCATAATCCGGCAAAAAAATCAGCCTGTAATTCAAGCTTTACAGAAAGTTTATTGTATTCAGTTTTTGATAAAGATCCACGTGCACGCTCTAACTTTTCAGATATACCCAGCAGATTTTGCACATGGTGTCCTATCTCATGAGCAACAACATATGCCTGAGCAAAATCTCCTGCAGCTCCAAACCGATCTTTCAAGTCTGTATAAAAACTCAGATCTATATAAACTTTGTGATCTCCCGGACAATAAAAAGGCCCAACGGCAGCTTCCGCAAAACCACAGGCAGACTCTGTACTACCTCTAAAAACCTGCAGTTTAGGGTGCTCATAGGTTCTACCCATTTTACTAAACTCTTCATCCCAGACCTCCTCAGTAGACTTCAGTACACCACTTACAAATTGCAGATCAGGGTCAGTATTTAATCCCTTTTTAACCTCAACCTGACCGGTTTCACCCAAAGGTAACTGGGAAACCAATCCGGTAAGGTCAGTGCCAAAAAACAAGCCCACAATGACTACAATCAGGCCTATACCGCCACCTAACATCGTTTTTCCTCCAGAGGAACCTCTTGCGTCTTCTACGTTATCACTACCCTTACCGAACCACTTCATATTTTTTTCGTTAATCTGTTATAACAAATATTTAGTTCAATTATTGTGCTTAATTTAAATAAATTCTCTCAGCGTATCTATTTAAATTTAAGTCTGTGCTCCTATCCAAAAGCAGCCAGGGCTGCCAGGATGCGTTTTTTTGTTTCCTCAGCACCTAAAGTTACTGCAATATCAAAAACACCCGGACCAAACTTTCCACCAACCAGCATAATCCTGAATGGCAGCATTAACTCTCCTGGTTTCAAATTATGTTCCGCTGCTAAGGCCTTAAACTTATCTTCCAGTTCCAGAGCCGACAATCCGTTTTCAGGCATTGGTACATAAGCATTAAAAAATGCAGCTTTTTCTGCACTCCATTTACTTTGTACTGCAGGAAGATCATATTCAGCAGGAGCTTTAAAGAAATATTCACTCTGAGCCACAAAATCAGTCAGTAAATTACATCTGTCTTTAATCAGGCTGATCACCTTTAAGGTAAACTGATCATCTGCCAGCGTAATTTCTTTAGCAGCAAACTCCTGTTTAACTATATCCAGTAAATCAACAGCTTCTGTAAGCTTAATCCATTCATGATTATACCACTTAGCTTTCTCAAAATCAAATTTTGCACCGGCTTTACTGATTCTTTCCACAGAGAACTTCTCAATCAGCTCAGTCATCGTGAAAAGCTCCTGATCGGTACCATCATTCCATCCAAGCATAGCAAGAAGATTCACAAAAGCTTCAGGCATGAAACCCAATTCGCGAAAACCTTTGGTCAGATCACCTGTTTTGGGGTCTGTCCAGTTCTGCGCATAAACAGGGAAACCTAAACGGTCTCCGTCACGTTTACTTAATTTACCGTTTCCATCTGGTTTTAAGATTAATGGCAAATGTGCCCAATTTGGCATTTCCTCTTCCCAGCCCAGATATTTCCATAATAAAATATGAACTGGTGCCGATGGCAGCCACTCTTCACCTCTAAAAATATGACTGATTTCCATCGCTCTGTCATCTGCCACTACGGCCAGGTGATACGTTGGCATCCCATCAGCCTTTAAAAGCACTTTATCATCTACAAGATTAGTATCAAAACTAACCAGTCCGCGAATCATATCTACAAAAGACACCTGATCATCTGCCGGCATTTTTATGCGGACAACATGCGGTGTGTTATTTTTCAAAAGTAGATCAACCTCTTCTGCAGAAAGCGTTAATGAGTTTCTCATGCTCATTCTCGAAGCCAGACCATACAGAAAATTAGGGATTTCTTTACGTTTGGCATCTAATTCTTCAGGAGTATCAAAAGCATAATAGGCAAATCCATCTGCAATCAGCTGTTCAGCATATTGCTTATAAGTTGGTTTGCGCTCACTCTGGCGGTAAGGTGCAAATTTCCCTCCTGTTTGCGGACTTTCATCAGGATGAATACCACACCAGGCCAGACAGGAAACAATATATTCCTCCGCACCAGCTACAAAACGGGTCTGATCTGTATCTTCAACACGTAACACAAAAGTACCATTGTGTTTTTTGGCAAATAAATAATTAAATAAGGCCGTGCGTACACCACCTAAATGAAGGCCCCCTGTCGGACTGGGCGCAAATCTTACTCTAACTTTCTTTTCCATATTATGATTCACAAAGATATATTTTTTAAGCGCTTACCGTTCTATTGATATCTTTTTGAATGCTATTTTGTATTTTGCCTCCATATTCTATGAATCCTTACGAAAAAAAGCGCCGCTGGAAGTTTTTCCTCCTCATTTTTGCGATTGTAATTGGAACCGCATCGGTGTTCTACAGTGACTTTTTCGTGAAAAAGATGGAACGCGAAGAACAGGTTCAGTTCCAGCTGTTTGTAAAAGTAACTGAGCAGGCTCTGGTTATGTACGATGATGATCGTTATACAGACCTGATTGAAACAATTACCAAAAACAACAAACTTCCGGTAATAATGACTGACGGAGACGGGATTATCTCGACTTATCTTGGTCTGGATACCGGAAAGACCAATTATGATGTAGAGAAGCAGTCAAAAAAAACTTATGATCCGGCTTATTTTGAAAGAGAACTCCGACAGATGAAAGCGCAATATCCTGGTACACCAATCATTGGTCTGGACGGAAAAATATGGCATATCTATCATAAAGACTCTTTTATTTTAACCCAGTTACGTTATTTCCCTTTCATACAGCTTGGTGTAATTGCGTTATTTTTACTAACAGCCTATGTTGCTTTCAGCTCAGCAAGAAGATCAGAACAGGACCAGGTGTGGGTCGGGATGGCAAAAGAAACAGCTCACCAGCTAGGCACCCCTATTTCTTCATTAATGGCATGGATAGAACTCATGAAATCCCGTTTTAATGCAGAAGATGATCCACTGATTGCTGAAATGGAGAATGACCTTAAAAGACTGGAAGTGATCACAGATCGCTTTTCCAAAATCGGTTCAAAACCCGTGCTCGAAGATCATGTTGTTTATTCTGTAATCAGCAATTTTATTCAATACTTCCAGCTAAGAACTTCAGATAAAGTAATTTTTACTATTACTGGTGATGACCAGGTACGAGCGATGCTTAATATCCCTCTTTTTGACTGGGTAACAGAAAATCTGCTTAAAAACGCAGCCAATGCTATTGAAAATGAAGGACATATCACTGTTAACATTATTGAGCACCTGGCCAAAGAAGAAGTATTTATTGACATTTCTGATACCGGGAAAGGCATTCCAAGATCCAAATTTGACGCCGTTTTCCAACCGGGCTATACGACCAGGAAAAGAGGCTGGGGACTGGGACTGTCCCTAACCAAACGTATAGTAGAAAATTATCATAGTGGACAAATCTTTGTCAAAGACTCCGAATTAGGCAAAGGCACTACCTTTCGTATCATCCTAAAAAGCAGTATAAAATATGAACCGACCTCAACCAAACGAATACCCGGTATGGGCATTGACTTACATTGAAAAAGTTAACGGAGACATCCTTGAATTATTAGAACGTCAGGCAGATGAATTCCCCGATTTCATCCGTACACTGAAAGCAAAGGCTGATTATGCCTATGCTCCCGGCAAATGGACACTAAAAGAGATGGCAGGGCATATTATTGATACTGAGCGGATTTTAGTTTATCGCCTAACCAGTTTTTCCCGCCTTGAACAAACCGCACTGCCAGGTTTCGAAGAGGACGATTATGTTGCCAATGCACATTTTGCGGACCGCGCACTGGATAGCTTTGCAGAAGAATTCAGACTGCTGAGAAAAGCCAATCTTTACCTTTTCAAATCATTGAATGATCATGACTTAAATCGCAGCGGAACAGCCTCCGAAAGACAAATTTCAGTTCGGGCATTACTGTATGTGATTGCCGGGCACCTGATGCACCATACACAAATTATTAACGAAAGATATTTATGATCTGGTTTTCCGAATTTACCCCTGAACAGTTGAATGACAGACCCAAGAATCATCTGGGTGGCCTTCTTGATATCCGGTTTACAGAAATCGGTGAAGACTCAGTAACAGCAACAATGCCTGTGGATGAACGGACTCATCAGCCGGCAGGCATCCTGCATGGCGGGGCCTCTGTAGTCCTCGCAGAAACATTAGGCAGTATAGCTTCATACATGTGCATAGATCCGGAACTGTTTCAGGCAGTAGGCCTGGAAATCAATGCGAATCACTTACGCCCTGTTAAAAGCGGAAAAGTTACCGGAATCTGTAAATCTCTGCATAAAGGGGCTAAAACGCATGTCTGGGAAATAAAAATTTACGACGACAGAGGAAAAATGAATTGTATCAGTCGCTTAACTGTTGCGGTCATTCCTAAAATCAAATAACTGACATAGCATTTTGCAAAATACCCTCAATACGATCAAAAGCATTTACCCTCTCAAGGATTTGCACTTAAATCTGCTGCTGAAAGAATTAAAGGCTGTGGAACTACCTAAAAATCATCTGATTATCAAGGCTGAAAAGGTAGAACGCTCCCTATATTTCATAGAACAGGGAGTGGCACGCGCCTACGTAGATGGCCGGGACAACCGGATTACCTTTTGGTTCGGTATGGAAGGTGATATTATTCTATCCTATCATAGCTATATTAACAATACTCCCGGATATGAAAATATAGAATTGCTCGAGAATTGCCTACTCTATGAATTAAAGACTGAGGTACTTGAAACCTTATACAATTCAAATACAGAACTGGCCAACTGGGGCAGAAAACTTGCCGAGCTTATTCTGATTAAAACAGAGGAAAGCTATATTGGAAGACTATTTAAACCTGCTAAAGAGCGATATATTGACTTATTGCAAACAGACCCATTGCTGATTCAGCGTATACCTCTGGGATATATTGCCTCTTACCTGGGCGTCACACAGGTTACCCTGAGCAGAATAAGGGCTGAAATCAAATAAGTTCATTTTTTAACATTTGTAAAAAACCACAGCGGTAATACGCCGTATTTTTGTGTCAAATTATAAAATTATGAACTGGATCATTTTGATTATTGCAGGCTTATTTGAGGTTGGATTTACGACCAGTCTTAAGCTTTCCAATAACTTTTCTAACCTGAAGTGGAGTATTGCATTCTTCGCCTGTATTACATTAAGCTTCTTCTTCTTAAACAAAGCAACTCAGACTTTACCAATGGGTACTGCATATGCGGTCTGGACCGGCATAGGTGCTGTTGGAACTGTTATCGTCGGTATTTTATATTTTGATGAGCCGGCAAATTTCTGGCGGATATTTTTTATCGCGACACTGATTGCTTCTATACTGGGTTTGAAATTCTTTGCCGGTAGTGCCCATTAAATTGCTGACAGCATAAAAACGATATAAAAAAAGAGGGAGACCATATGGTCTCCCTCTTTTTTTATATACTCAACTGAGATTTAAATTATTTAATCGTTACGGGCACTTCAACCGAAGTTTTATCCCATCCGATAATAAGATTTGCTCCTGATGCATTTGGAGTGAAAGTAATTGCCAGCGCCTCAACAACTGTTGTTAAAGGTTTAACTGGTACTGATACTCTGACTACATCTTTACTTTCATCATAAGTATATGCACCCCAGCGATCAGTCTGTTTATTAATAATCACAGTCCATTTATCCTGTTCAGGAATAGCAAATAAACTATAAGCACCTGCAGGAATAGTTTTACCACCGATAACTACCGGTTTAAAAAATCTGATTTCCGTGCTTTCATTTGCACCAGCTCTCCATACCTGTCCATAAGGTTCCAGTTTCCCGAATATTTCACGGCCTTTCACTGAAGGTCTTGAATAAATTACTTTGATTAGCGGCGCAGAATTATCTCCCTTTTTTACTTTAGCAGCATTTAAAGGAAAATAAGCAATATCTGCGGGGCTTGTGTCCAGGCCTGGGAATTTAACATCCTGCGCATTAACAGTAAAGGCAAATAATGCCATTACAAGAAACAGATTGAGCTTTTTCATCTTATAAAGATATTTTATAAACGGGTTAAATTAATATTTACGCCCTTTTACGATTGAACTCAGGAAAACTGCTCCCATAATCAATCCTAAAACGCCACCAAAAAGTGACCACAGGAAACTACCAGAAATAACTGCCGCAGTAGCTATTCCACATACAAGGCCTAAAACTGAATAAACCCAATCAAAACTTTTGTTATTTTCTTCTTTAATCATCCTTAAAATATTGATGATCCAAAGGTATTGATTTATTTCAAATAAGAAAGAATTCAGGGCTTTATCAAAAATAATGGCCTGCTAATATTGTCAGTTCATTGTAATTTGTGATCCAGATCATAAATCTTTTATCAATTCAATCGATCGATTGATTAATTTTGTCCCATCAAATCACAATGGAAAAGCCAGATAAAAGAACGAGCATATTAATTGCTGCTCAAAAATTGTTTTCTGAGTTGGGATATGAAGGAACTTCAACCCGCCAGATAGCTAAAGAATCAGGGGCAAACATGTCCATGATCAATTATTACTTTGGATCGAAGGAAGGTGTCTTTCTGGAAGTAATCAACGAAAGAGTTCAGGGTTTTAAAGCACAATTAGTCAGTATCAGTGAAGACCAGTGTCTTCCGTTAGAAAAATTGATAAAGGTAATTGAAGGATATACCAGACGTATTCTTTCAGACATCCCGTTTCATAAAATGATGTACAGAGAAATTTCTCTTGCTCAGCGCCCCGAAATGTGCCTGAGACTGAAAGATGCAATGTCTGGAAATATGCAGGTTATTGAAACCATAATCAATAGTGGAATTGCCGACGGAACATTTAAATCTATAGATACCAGAATGCTGATTGCAACGATTATGGGTACCATCAGCAGTGTCGCTACCATGCCGTCAAAAATTACACAGGGATCAATTTTAGACATTACCATTCCAAAAGACAAAGAAATTTTAACTGACCGCTTAATCGCACATCTGAAAGATCTGGTCACCACCTATTTAACACCCCAAAAATGATACACAAAACAATTAAAATGAGTTGCTTCGCTCTCTTGCTGCCGGGCATGCTCTATGCACAGAATGTAAAGAAACTGACGCTTCAGGAAGCGATTCAGTTAGGGATAGAAAACAGCAAGAATCTAAAGCTATCTCAGAATAAAATTGAAGAAGCAATGGCAAAACTGGACGTGACCAAAGACAACTCACTGCCAACTGCAAAAGCCAGTGTAATGTATAATCACGCAGAAATCCCTGCTAATCAATTGGTCTTAGATGGCGGCAGCCCTATATTCCTGCCTAAACGTGCTAACGCCTTTGTAGGTACGGCATCGGTACAACAGTTGGTTTATGGTGGTGGTAAGATGAAATATGCCAGACAGAGCACCAAATTACTGGCAGATGTTGCCCGTCTTGACGCGGATAAAAATCAGGAAGAAGTAACTTATGCAGTTATCGACACCTATTATTCACTATACAAGGTAGCACAAAGTAAAAAAGTTGTAAATCAGAATTTAGCCTCAATTGCCAGTCAGCTAAAGCAATCTCAGCGCTTTTTTGAACAAGGTATCGTTACAAAAAATGACGTCCTGAGATTTCAATTGCAACAGGCAAATATTACACTGACAGATCTGGATATAGAAAGCAACCGCAAGGTTATCAATTATAATCTTGATATTCTTTTAGGTTTACCTGAAGATACAGAAATTGATATTACTGATCCGTCGGTTGGTCAGAAAGAGGTAGCTCCATTGAATTCTTACATTGATCAGGCATTAGCCTATCGTCAGGAATTGAGAGAACTTGATCTTCGCAATAAAGTTGCCGAAATAGATATTAAATCGGTCAAAGCGAATGCTACACCAACATTTGGTATTGGAGCAGATGTTTATTATATCAATCCTAACGGTAGCTTGCTTCCAAAATCTCACGATTATATCATGCCGATGACAGCTAGTGCCACACTTTCCTGGAATATAGGCACATTGTGGACCAATAAACACAAAGTTACAGAAGCAAGAGTTCAGCAGAAAAGTATCGTTCTGCAGAAAGATATACAATCTGATAATGTAAAAACTGAAATCAACAGAAACTACCAGAGTTACCAGGTAGCTAAAAACAAAATTAAAGTATTGGAAACATCGATTGATCAGGCAACGGAAAATGACAGATTACTCGAATCAAAATACAAAAACAACGTAGCTTCTGCTATTGACAGAATTGATGCTGAAACGCTTTTATACCAGGCAAAGATCAATTTAGAACTGGCAAAAGCCGATGCAGGACTTGCCTACTATACTTTATTAAAATCAACAGGAAAAATTTCTCAATAATATAATCCATCTAGAAATGACAACAGAATCGACAACGGAACAGACAATTGAACCAAAAAAGAAAAGTAAAATTGTCCCTATAATATTAACAGTACTGCTAATTGCAGGTGCCATCTTCGGCATAAAAGAATACATGTACTACAGAAATCACGTAGATACTGACGATGCACAGATAGACGGTGATATCAGTCCGGTAGTAGCACGTGTAGGTGGCTATGTAAAGGACATTAAATTTGAAGAGAACACTAAAGTTAATGAAGGCCAGATACTGGTTACTTTAGACGACAGAGACTATAAAGTCAAATTAGAACAAGCTATGGCCGGTCAGAAAGGTGCTGATGCCGGTGTTGGCGTTTCAGAATCTCAGATTATTGCTACTGCAGCCAATACAGGTACAGCTAAAGCTAATATTGAATCTGCCAAAGTAAAATTATGGCAGGCACAAAAAGATTATGATCGCTATGCAAACCTGATTAAAGACGGATCAATCACTCAACAGCAATTTGACCAGGCTAAAGCGACAAGAGATGTTGCTCAGGCTGCTTATAATGCTGCTCAGGATCAGTATACAGTTGCCCTTAAACAAATCGGCACAACAAAATCTCAACTTGCGGTAAGCAGCAATAGCGTATCTCAGCACCAGTCTGATGTTGATTTTGCTAAATTACAATTATCTTATACAGAGATTAAAGCACCGGCAACAGGAATCGTTTCTAAGAAAAGTATCCAGAAAGGTCAGTTAATCCAGGCAGGTCAGTCTTTATTTTCTATCGTGAATGAAAACAGTCTTTATGTAACCGCAAACTTTAAAGAAACCCAGTTGCAGGACATCCGCGCAGGTTTAAAAGTTGAAGTTGAAGTTGACGCGTTCCCTGATCAGAAAATAGAAGCAGAAGTTTATAACTTCTCTCCTGTTACCGGAGCAAAAGGTTCATTGCTTCCTCCTGATAACGCTACAGGTAACTTTGTTAAAGTTGTACAACGTATACCTGTAAAAATAAAACTTAAGGCCTCAAAAGAAGTTCTGGACAAATTACGTCCGGGTATGAGTGTTAAAGTTTCTGTAACTACAAAAGACTAAAAAAATGGCCGAGCATGGTTTAAAAAAATGGATAATCACGTTTACAGTGATCACAGCTTCCTTACTGGAGCTGATTGATACCACTATTGTAAACGTGGCTTTACCACAAATTCAGGGTAACCTGGGTGCAACCCTCGAGGATGTCGCCTGGTTATCAACAGGATATGCCGTTGCGAACGTAATAGTCCTGCCTATGTCAGGATGGCTTGGCAGTCGTTTCGGGCGTAAAAATTATTTCCTTACCTCCATTATTGTCTTTACGATAGCCTCATTCCTGTGCGGGAATGCGACTTCACTGGGTGAACTGGTTTTATTCCGTATTCTTCAGGGGATTGCCGGAGGTGGATTAATCTCTACTGCACAGGCAATTCTGATAGAAACCTGGCCACGTGAAGATATAGGTATTGCCACAGCATTATTTGGATTAGGTGCTGTTGTAGGACCAACTGTAGGACCAACTATCGGAGGATATATTCTGGACATCAGTTCATGGCCATGGATATTTTATGTAAATATCCCCGTCGGAATTCTCGCCGCCTACTGTACCATAACCTATATAAGGGCTACCCCTAAGGATGGGCAGGGTCTACCTGTCGACTGGTGGGGTATCGCATTACTGGCAATTGCAGTGGGTAGCTTACAAACCGTACTGGAAAAAGGAGAAAGTGAAGATTGGTTCGCAACTCCCTATATTATTGCCTTGTCAATAGCTTCAGTACTGGGTTTATTATTGTTCATATGGCGGGAAATGTCAACAGACCACCCGATTGTAAACTTTAAAATTCTGCGCCACAGAAGTTTCTCCATTGGTCTGGTCACCTCGTTTATTCTCGGTTTCGGACTTTATGGATCTGTGTTCGTTTTCCCTGTTTTCTGTCAGAACCTGCTAGGTTTCTCTGCTTTACAAACAGGAGAATTATTATTCCCTGGTGGTCTTTGCACCATAGCAATGATGCCATTTATTGGTATATTCCTTAAAAAGGGTATCCCGGCACAATTTATGGCAACGATGGGTATGTTCCTGTTCTTTGTTTTCTGTAATATGCTGAGCAAATCAACCCTTTCTTCAGGAACAGGTGATTTCTTCCTGCCACTGGTTATCAGAGGTATTGGTATGGCCTTATTGTTTGTTCCGTTAACAACACTGGCTATACAGGATCTTAAAGGTGCAGAAATTGGTCAGGGTTCAGGACTAAACAACATGATGAGACAGTTAGGCGGATCTTTTGGTATCGCAGCTTTAACTACACTGATTCATACCCGTCAGGGCTTCCACAGAAGTAGTCTTCTGGCAAATGTAAACGAATATAACCCTGCATTTACAGATAGACTGAATGCCTTTATCCGAAACTTTATGTCTAAAGGATACAGCATGCTTGATGCTAAAATGATGGCAATTAAAGCAATCGATGGCACAGTGACCAAACAGGCATTGCTGCTAACTTACAGTGATGCATACTGGCTGGTTGGACTGGTTCTGTTATGTTCTATTCCACTGCTTTATCTGCAGAAATTCAAAAAGAACGTGGACATCCCGGTTGACGTTCACTAAAATAAAAAACAGGCTGCCTTTTTGGGACAGCCTGTTTTCATTTCACAAAAAAATACAATGTCGCTACACACAACGAATGCTTATACTTTTAAAAGAGTTAAAAAACCTTAATGAAAGCAATTTATAGTATTTGTAATTAAAAAGCAAAATAAATTTATTAACATTATCTATAGGTCTTCCCGTCATTATTATGTAGCTTAAGCTCCCAAAAAGAACCCTTTTGTTATGACGCAGAAACTAAGAGTTACAGGACAAAGAGAATCCATTTTTAACAACGAAGTTGTCTCCAGATTTGAACTTTACAACAGCCTGTTCCTAACCCTCCCATTTTACAAAATCAAGGATACCGGTACCTTGCTGCCCCTTTTTATTAAGCACTGTGAAGACGGGGTAAAGAATCTCAAGACTCCTGCAGAAATCATTAAAACCTTTTTTGACCGGTATACCCAAACTACAGATCCTAAGGATATTATCGATTTATTATTCCGGTTTATTCAATATATTGAGCGTCAGGTTGTACTATTTGATGCTGTTGAAGATGCATCTTTCACTAAACTAAACACAACAGAAGATCATAGTTCACTGATTTCAATGTTGAAAAAAAGTGAATTCAATGCTGAACTTCATGAAAAAATAGAGCAGCTGATCAAAGATTTCTCTCTGCGTCTGGTTCTTACAGCTCACCCTACGCAGTTCTATCCGGGCAGTGTGCTTTCTATTATCAACGACCTTACCTCAGCCATAAAAATCAATGACATTGTCACTATTAATCAGCTGTTGCAGCAATTAGGGAAAACACCCTTTTTCAATAAAAAATCACCAACACCAGTTGATGAAGCATTGAGCTTATCCTGGTATCTGGAAAACGTATTTTATTTTGCCGCGGCCAAAATTCAGTCAGAAATAGACAGTAGT